>JAUMZD010000060.1:12325-19795 GCA_030528325.1 Lautropia sp.
CACCGTCACCGTCACCGTCGCCATCACAGGGGCAGGCACCGTCACGGCCAGCGGGGCAGGAGCCCTCCCGGGCGCAGGGTGTGGCAATCGACTGGGATGTGCTGCAGTTGCAGGCATCGCGCAGCCGGCCGATCTTGCACATGCACCGGCTGGCCGCCGAAAACCCGATCTGGCTCGTCAATGCCTGGCGGGTGGATGCTTCTGATGACGATATGGTTCGGGGGTGAACGATATGGACGAGTCCGCCAGCAATACAGTTGATCCCGGCCACGCATCCGACCGCGTAGGCCCAGATGCTTGCCAGGACAGCGAGCGTATCGGGCACAACATCGGGCACGGGGCGCACAGGGATGCTGCGATCCTCGGAGACGACAGGGCTGCCCATCTTGACCCGGCCGGTCAGCACGTTACGCCCAGACACCACGACAAGGCCAGTCATGAGGATACGGCCAGCCAGCACGACAAGGCCGCCCACTACGACACGGTTCGTGGCCTCGGCCGACTGTTCGGTGTCTCGCTCGGCCCCGGCGATCCGGGGCTGATGACACGGGCGGCTTGGGATGCCCTGAGCCGACGGGACACGGTCTGGGTCTATCCGGTGCGCAGCGGCAAGACGCCTAGCTACGCACTGGACATCGCGCTGCGTGCCGGCATCGAGCCGGTTGCCGAGCATCGCGCCGTCGTCTTTCCGATGACACATGATGCCGAGAAATTGGCCCGCGCCTGGATGAACGGCGCGCAGACGGTGCTGCCGTGGCTGCTGGCCGGACGGGACGTGATGTTTCTCGTTGAGGGCGATGCCAGCACCTATGCCACCTTCGGTCATCTGGCGCGCACCGTGCGCTCGCTGGATCCACGCATCCAGACCCCGATCCTCTCAGGCGTCAACGCGTTCACGGCAGCCTGTGCAGCCGTGGGCGAGGCGGTGGCCGAGCAGGATGACACGGTGGCCGTGGTGCCGGCGGCCTACGGCGTGACGGTGCTCGACCGGCTGCTGCCGGATTTCGACACGCTGGTGCTGATGAAGATCAAGCCGCTGATCGACGAGCTGCTCGATTGGCTGGTGGTACGCGAGTTGCTCGACAGCGCGCATTTCATCGAGCGGGTCGGTGCGCTGGACGAGCGTACGCTGAGCGGCCCGGATCTGTTGCAGCTGCGTGGCACGAAGGTGAATTACCTGTCGCTGATGGTCATCAAGAGCCATCACCGCGTGCGCGGCGAGCGGATCAAGGGCTGCCTGAAAAAATCGTCGGCATCGACCGAATCAACAGCATCAACAGCATCAGCGGCCTCTCCCTTGTCAGCTGCCGCTTCCGCTAAGCCTGCCACTGCCGATAGGCTCGACATCCGGGCTGCGCCCGTCGTGTCGGCCATGTCGGCAGGTACCGCACCCTCGACGCCGGACACCCAGGCCGTTGCACCGGCGGTCGTACCGGCTTGGGGGCGCCCATCTCGTGGGGCGGCCTGAGCCTACAGCAGGTGCTGCTCCACCGATATCCGTTTTCCATCCGACCGTCTGCCTGAATTTCTGCCCGAACCGACCATGAATCCCGTATCCGATACTGCTGCCGCCACTGAGTCTGCCGCGGCGGCGATGCCCAGACCGGACGATGTCCGGGTCTGCCTGCTGGCCATCACCAAACATGCCACGGTGCTGGCGAGGCGCCTGGCCGAGGCCCTGCCGCAGGCGCACATCGTCACCTCCAGCAAGTTTGAGGCGGTGTTCGAGGGTCTGCCCAATCCGGTCACGGCCTATCAGGGGGCGCTGAAGGACAGCGTGGGCACGCTGATGGCCGGTTTCGACCAGATCGTCTTCTTCGTCTCGCTGGGGGCCGTCGTGCGGCTGATCGCCCCACACCTGAAGAGCAAGGAAGAGGATCCGGGCGTGATCGTCGTCGATGATGTGGGCCGCTACGTGATTCCGATGCTCTCGGGCCATGTGGGGGGTGCCAACGAATGGGCCGAGCGCGTGGCGGCCATCCTGGGTGCGACACCGGTGCTGACGACCGCCTCCGACGTGGGCAAGACGGTGGCGGTGGACATCCTGGGCCGCCACCTGGGCTGGCGGGTCGAGGCGCCCAAGGTCAACATCACACGCGTGTCGGCCGCGGTCGTCAATGCCGAGCCGATCGCACTGGTGCAGGAGGTCGGCAGCCGCTACTGGTGGCTGCATGCCACACCCGTGCCCGCCAATATCGAGCTGCTGGAGGATTTCTCGCAGGTGCGCCCGGAGCATCACCGGGCCGTGCTGTGGATCACACACCAGCCGGTGGATGAGAACATGTGGCAGCAGTGGGCCGAGCGCCTGGTCGTCTACCGTCCGCCGGCGGGGCAGCAGCCCGATGAGCAGGGGGCAGGTGACATCAAGGGCGGCCTGCCGGTGTCAGCCGCGGCGTCCGCCGCCAGCGGCACGGCCTCGCAGCCAGGGGGTGAGCAGGATGCCGGATAGCTCATCGTCCATCGTGGGGCTGAATTCTGTCCGTGCCGGGACTGCACTTGCCCCGGAGGGAGCAGCGCGGTCGTCCCGGCATGACTCGGGTGGGGGCATCGCGTTGGGTCTTGGGTGCGACCGCGGCACACCGCTGGAGACGCTGCTGGCAGCCATCGAGCAGGCACTGCAAGGCATCGGCGCCAGCTGGCAGCAGGTGGCGGGCATGGCCAGCATCGACCTGAAGGCCGACGAGGCAGCGATGCAGCAGCTGATGCAGGACAGGGGCATGCCCGTCCGCTTCTTTTCGGCCGAGCAGCTGGCCGGGGTCGAGGTGCCGAACCCGAGCGAGGTCGTGCGCAAGTACACCGGTACGCCCTCGGTCAGCGAAGCGGCTGCCTTGCTGCTGGCGGGGCAACTGGCAGCGGCCGGCTCGCCGGAGCTTGCACGTCAGCGCACGATGTTGTCCGATGTCATGCCCTGCGCACGATCTGGCGGGGCAGGCACGACGACAGCGACAGAGGCAGGGGTCAGCGAAGGGGGACGGGAGGGGGCGTTGCCGATGCCGCCGCCAGCCTCCCCGTCGGCGCTGCTCGTCGAAAAGCACAAGCTTCGTGGCCCGGACGGCCGACATGCCACGGTGTCGATCGCCCGGGTCTGTGCATAACACGCTCTAAACAGATCCAGCCAGCGTCTGGCTCGGATTCAATCAGTGTGGCCAGGAAGACCGGGCGGACAGGCATCACGGTTGATCTGGCCAGCTTTCTGGAGTTTTTGGGATGTCATCAGGAAAAATCATGCTGGTGGGCATCGGCCCCGGCAGCGTCGAACACATGACCAAACGCGCGCGCGAAGCCATCGCCGAAGCGGACACGATCATTGGTTACGTCACTTACATCAAGCTTGTGCAGGATCTGATCGAGGGCAAGGAGATCATCCGCAAGAGCATGACCGAGGAGCTGGACCGGGCCATCGAGGCGCTGGACCGCGCCAGACAGGGCAAGAAGGTGGCGCTGGTTTCGTCGGGCGATGCCGGGGTCTATGGCATGGCCGGGCCGACCTTCGAGGTGCTGTTCCAGGCTGGCTGGACGCCGCCCGAGGTTCGTATCGAGGTCGATGCCGAGGGCAACGAGACGCGTGTGGTGGGCGAGGGCATCCAGGTGGAAGTGATTCCCGGGGCCTCGGCCATCAACGCCTGTGCCGCGCTGGTCGGTGCACCGCTCACCCATGATTTCTGCTCGATCTCGCTCTCCGACCTGCTGACGCCGTGGCCTACCATCGCCCGGCGGCTGGATGCGGCGGCGGCGGCCGATTTCGTCGTCGCCCTCTACAACCCGAAGAGCGGACGCCGGACGCGCCAGATCGTCGAGGCGCAGCGGCTTTTCCTGCGGCACCGTGACCCGAAAACCCCGGTGGCGATCGTCAAGAGCGCCTACCGCCGGCGCGAGCGCATCGAGTTCACCACGCTCGACCGCATGGCCGAGGCCGACATCGGCATGCTGTCCACGGTGCTGATCGGCAACAGCAACACCGTGCTGCGCGACGGCCTGATGGTGACGCCACGCGGCTATGCCAACAAGTACGAGGTCAACGAAGGCAAGGGCGGCCTGCGCGAGGGCGAACGCTCCGGCCGCTCGCTCAGCACCGGGTTGAACGGCTGGCTGCAAGCCCTGCAGGCCGAGGTCGAAGCCGGTGTCAGCATCGAGACGCTGGCGAAGCAATATCGTTTGCCGGCTGACTACCTGGAGGCGACACTGGCCGAGCCACTGCTGGATGAAGCCGAAGAAAAGGCTGCCCGCAGGGCGAAACGGACCGCAGCTTCGGCTGAAGCTGCTGCCGGCGAGGGGGGCGACCGCTGAAGTGACGCTTGCAGCAGGGTTTGCCTGTGCTTCCCGAGTCTCGCAGCCGCTTTGTTGCCGCCGTTGTTTTGGTGCCGGCCTTCCTCAGTCGGCACCTTTGCCTATCATGGTTTGACGAAGGGCTCATGCAGCCTTCCTGTTCAGACCTCACTCCCTGTCCAGATTTTTCCCATCACACCTTAGCCCATGTCTGCTATCCATCCTGAAACCGCAACCGTAGCTGCAACCGCAGCTGCAACTGCCACCGCTCCCGCTCCCGGTGAGCCCGTCCCGACAGCCGAGATCACCGTCAGAACCGAAGAGCAGCCTGTCGTCAAACCGAAGATTGGCCCCTATCGCCGGCACATCCTGCTGTGTACCGGCCCGCGATGTACGCCGGATGGCGAATCCGAAAGCCTGTTCGAGAGCCTGGGCGTCATGCTGAAAGAGGCTGGCCTCACGACGGGTGAGCTGCGCGTCAAGCGCACCCGCACCGGGTGCTTTGCCGCCTGCAAGGGCGGGCCGATCCTGTGCGTGCAACCCGATGGGACCTGGTACTACAACGTCACCCCCGCCAACATGCAGCGCATCATCGACGAGCACCTGCTGGGCGGCAAACCGGTCGAGTCGCTGATCTTCCATCAGGGGCCGGTGGTGGGGGTGGATGAGCCAGCCTGACGCCTGTCAGGGGCAGGGTGCCAGATGTTTCATGCTGAAAGCGACCAGGCTGATGGGAGAAGCTCAGCCTGTTGCCGTGCCGTTCTCCGCCTCGAATAGCTCGTCCAGTTTGCCTGCCAGTGCTGATGCATCTTTCAGGTAGGCGGGAAGAATGGCCAGTGTTTCATTGGCAAAACCTTCACCATAGTCATGGGCGGTGACGTTGCGATTGGCACGATAGGCAAACCATCGCTCGACGGTATCCGAATCCATGATGCCGTGGAGGCTGGCGTGCCGGAACAGGTCCTTGAATACCAGCCTGTCCACCTCCCGAGGGCTTCCTCCATAGAGCTTCAATGCTTTTTTCAGCAGTTTGGCGCTGGTTTCCAGCGACAGTTCAAAACTCTTGATCGCCGCGTTACGGAAGAGGTCGTAGGCAATAGTGTCTTTGTCAGAGATTTTCTGGAGTTCGATGAGGGCTTGCTCCAGTGTCGTGATGGTTCGACGCAGATGTTCAGTGTTCAGCGACATGTTGACGGCTTTTGGGTTTTGACGGGTGATGGCAGGTTCCTGCAAACCACTGTTTCTGCGTGCCAGGATCAGACCGTCTGGATTTCCACATAATTTCGTTCGATATTGCGATGAAAGGCTTCAGGCAGGCTGGCCCAGTCGTGAACGTCCACGAGGAAAGGGAGGTCGCTGTCTCGTATCGCTTCCTGCAAATCCAGCCAGTCGGGGGTTCTGGCGGAAAGGTCGGCCGTGTTGCGCAACACGAGGTCCAGATCACTGCCTTCGTGCGACTTGCCCGTCACACGGCTGCCATATGCCCAGACCTGGGATGCCGGTACATGCTGACGCAGAATGTCTTGCAGCATGGCGAGATGCCGGGGGGCGAGTTGCAATTGTCCGATGTCCTGTTTCGGCATGGGGGAGCTCACTGTGTGGTCAGCGGTGATGGCCTGTCATCAAGTCCTTCATGACACGCTCAAGGGAGGTCAAAGCGCAGTGATCAGCCTACAATTATCGCCCAACGGCGAGGCTTGTGACGGGTTCGGCGTATCCCTGGGGGGCGAATCTACATGGGAAGGAAGCGGGGCAGGGGTTGAATGATGAACCAGTGGTGGTGGCCCCTCGTGCCGTTGCTGTGCCTGTGGATCGACCGCCGCTTCGGTGAGCCGCCCACGCGCTGGCATCCGGTGGCCTGGATGGGGCTCTATCTGCAATGGGCGGGCCGGCGCGTGGCGCCGGCGTCTTTGGGCCAGTCTGGGCGGGCCGGTATCAGGGCGGTACATGCCGATGATGGCAGGGCGGATAACGCCGATCCCGATGATGCCGGCTTAGAGCGCAACGGGGGTTTGTCCTTCACGGCCGTTGATCAGGTGTGCGCACCGGATGCCGTCCTACAGCCCTTTCTGAAAGGCGCTGCAGCCTGGCTCGCTGGCGCTGTGGTGGTGTGGTGGCTTGCCAGCGTGCTGCAGTGGCTCTGTCTGTCGCTGCCCGCCAGCTCAGGTCTGCCTTCCTGGCTCACGCTGCCGCTGATGGCGTTCTGTCTGAAGCCGATGCTGGCCTGGGCGATGCTGCGGGATGAAGTTTACGCCGTCGAGGCGGCCTTGCAGCTGTCGTTGCCGGCCGGGCGTGAGCGGCTGGGCTGGCTCGTGAGTCGCAACACGCAGGCACTCAGCGAGTCTGACGTGCGGGAAGCTGCCATCGAGACGCTGGCCGAGAATCTGAATGATTCGGTGGTGGCACCGCTGTTCTGGTTTGCGCTCCTGGGCCTGCCGGGCGCGGCACTCTACCGTTTTACCAATACGGCCGATGCGATGTGGGGCTATCCGGGCGAGCGGGGCGGGCGTCAGTGGCAATGGGCCGGCAAATGGGCAGCCCGTGCCGATGATGTGCTGAGCTGGGCACCGGCCCGGCTGACGGCGCTCCTGCTGATGCTGGGAACCGGTGCCGTGCAGTGGCGGCGCCTGCGCCCCGAGGCGGTGCGTACCACATCGCCCAACGGCGGTTGGCCTATGGCGGCGATGGCGCTTCGCCTGGGTGTCCGGCTCGGCAAGCCGGGTGTGTATGTACTGAACGCGGGGGCCCGCGTGCCCGATGCTGCCGACACCAGGCAGGCGATCCGCCATGCGGCCCGAAGCGCGTGGCTGGCTGCGGCATTCGCCGCCGTTTGTCTCTGATGCTGTTGTGAGAAACCGGCAGGGTGCGGGCCGCTCCCCTGAAAATGGCATAATCCCCCGGTCATGGTGAGCACCGGTTCCACATTACATGGCGGCCCGGATGCGCAGGGCATGCCAGCGCACGATTTCTCCACCAACGTCAATGCGGTCGGGCCATGCCCGGCCGTGCTGGCCGTGCTTCAGCAGCTGGTGCCCGATACCTATCCCGATCCGGCCTACACCGATCTGCGCGCCCGCCTGGGCGATTGGCACGGCGTCGATCCTGAGCGCATCCTGATCGGTGCGAGTGGCAGCGAACTGATCAGCCGCCTGACGGCTGCTTTCCACCGGATCCATCATCTGCCCCCCCGCGCCCCGCCCCACC
>JAUMZD010000011.1 GCA_030528325.1 Lautropia sp.
AGCCCGCAGTTTTGGGGCCAGCGCGGGGACGAATAAGTGCATAACACGCTCTAGGGAGGTGTGGTGTCGATGCCGTACAGGCTTGCCCCGTTGGGGTGATTGTGGCCCACTGCATGATTGTGCCGTGTCCATGGCCGTCCGAGCCCGGGGGGCGGCAGCAGCCGGGCCATGGGGGCAGGGTCGTCGTCGAGCCTGTCGTGACCCGGCAGCCGGCCCTGATGGGGATCAGGGCTGACGGGATGATCGTAGCACCCGGCAGAGGGTGCCTATAGAGTCGATGGAATGTTTGATAAGGTGATCTTCGCCGGCGGGGGCCATCGTTGCTGGTGGCAGGCCGGATTCTGGGAGGTTTTGCGCGCCGAGATCGAGCTGCGTCCGCGTGTGATCGGCGCGGTGTCGACCGGAGCCTTCATGGCTTGCCTGGTTCATGCCAACGATACGCGCCGGGCGCTGGCCTGGTATGAGCGTGAGCTGGCCGGGCTGTACACGAACCTGTCCTGGATGAATCTGTTCAAGCGCGGCGAGCCGCTGTTCCGTCAGGGGCCGATTTACCGCAAGGCCTTGCGCGCCTTGCTGGGCGGGGAGCATTACCGGCAGCTGATGTGGCAGGCGCCCGAGATCCGGGTGCTGTATGCCTTGCCGCCGGCCGGGACGACCGAGCGGCAGCTGGCCTGGCACGGATGGCGCGTGTACCGGCGTGATGCCAGCCTGACACCGCAGCCCATGCACCGGAGCCATGAGGTGGCCGGCACGGTGTTCCGGGAAGGGATCAAGCGCCTGCAGGATTGCCGCACCGAACGTGACATGGTGGAGCTGCTCTATGCGTCGAGCTGTCTGCCACCGATGATGGCACCGACCGAGCTGGACGGCGAGCTGGTCTTCAATGGCGAGATGATCGATCCGGTGCCGGTTCGGCTGGTTTCGGATGTGCCGGGGCCGACCCTGGTGCTGACGACACGTCGCTATGCGAAGAAAACGCCCGTGTTCGCGGCCGATGGCTGCCTGTATGTGCAGCCTTCTTCACCGGTGGCGGCGTCCGGCTGGGATTTCACGTCGCCGAAGCGTTTCCTGAAGACTTATGAGCAGGGCCGCCAGGATGCCGAGGCTTTCCTGAAGCTGTTTGGCCTGGGTTCTTTCCGGCAGGAAGCGCAGTTTGGTGGTGCGCTGCTGGCAGGGGGGGCGTGGCCTGGTGAAGGTGATGTCGAGGGGGCTGAACGGGCGCCCGCGCTGAAGGGAGCAAACGGGGGTGACGCGTCGATGCTGTCGGGTGGCTCCGGGGATACGGTGCCGGTCGTCAGTGATGTGCTCGACCTGGCAACGGGTGAAGGCATGCCCGTCGATGCCGAGCACTCCGGGCTGATGGTGGGGGAGATCGGGTCAGGCAGCTCTGTCGGGGAGGGGCTGAGTGTCGGGCTCCGTCATGAGGATCGTGCCGGCGTTCAGCGGGATGATGCGCGCCCAGCGGGCGCTTCACAGGTCGGGACAGCTTCACCGGTGCCGGAGGAAGAGTTCCAGCATACCCTCGGTGAATTGAGCGACAAGCTCTTTGAACGGGGGCGTCGCGGCGCGAAGCCCTCGTCGGACTGATCGGAGCGGGCCGATCAGTCGGCCCGGCGGGCGGCCACCCACAGCAGACCGCCCAGCAGCATCAGCAGCCAGGCGAGCACGGTGGCCGTGATCGACACCCGCAGGATGGCAGGTGCGGACACGAGCAGGCCGGCGCCCAGCAGATAGCGGGCGGTGGCAGAGGTGCGTTGGGCGGGTGAGGGTGTGAGATCGGCCATCAGCGCATTCCGCTTCAAAAAACCCGGCGACCTACGCAACAGCCATAGGAGCTTGGGCGCCAGGAGGGCCTTGGACTCCCCATGAGTGGGGGTGAGTGCCGGCAAGCGCCGGTGATGGCAGGTGCCACGGCAACGGGATGATGTGGCACCACCAAAGGAAAGTGGCGCGCCCGGCACGAATCGAACGTGCGACCCTTGGCTTCGGAGGCCAATACTCTATCCCCTGAGCTACGGGCGCGGTGAAGCCTTGGAGAATACAGCTTTTTCGGACGGCAGTCCATAGTCTTTGGGTTGACAGCAGCGTCGGCCAGGCTGGCAGACGGCCGACGGTGTGGGTCGGTCATCAGGCAGTCGGGGGGCTTCGGAGCTTGCCTGAAGGTTGAAGCGGGTCGATGACGGGTCTCCCCGGGTCTCCCGGTCGGGAGGTCTAGCGGCTAGAATCACCCTATCGGATACAGGGGCTTGTGCTGCCCTGTGCTCAATCACCTACGTGTCGGACAACGCAGCGATCTATTTCTCATAGAGGTGGAGGATCAATGGTGAGCAATGCAAATGCCCCGAGCCCCGGTGGCGCCTATCAGGAACCCAAAGGTTTGTTCAAGTCGGCGACCCAGCTGGTGACGGTCGTGACGACGGCGCTGGTGGTGCCGGTGGCTGCCATCGGTATCGTCGTGGCTTATATGGACGGAGGTCGTCCCAACCCGGAAATGTCGCCGGAGGCGATCGAGGCCCGTATCCGCCCGGTGGCCGGTTTCGAGCTGCGTGAGGTGAAGAAGGGCGGTGCACCGCGGGCCGGTGATGTCGTCTACAAGGAAGTCTGTGGCGCCTGTCATGGCAGTGGCGTGAGCGGTGCGCCGATCACGGGTGACAAGGGTGCCTGGTCGGCCCGTATCGCCCTGGGCTTCGACACGCTGCTGCAGTCGGCGCTCAAGGGCAAGAACGCGATGCCGCCGCAGGGCGGGGGTGATTATTCCGATCAGGAAATCGCCAATGCCGTGGCCTATCTGGCCAACGAAGGTGGCGCATCCTTCGAGGCGCCGAAGCTGGAAACGGCCGAGGGCGGGAACTGAGTCTGCCTGTCAGCAGGCTGGGCAATCACCGGTTGTCCACCTGCTGGCAGGCTATGGCAGATCCGTTCAGGTCAGGCTCGTGAGCGTTGAGTCAACCGCCCAAGCTCCTGGGTGATCAGGCATCGCCGGCCAGCATGGCGCGAAGGGCGGCCAGTTTCTTTTTGGCTTCGTCGGCACTGACGGGGGTGTTGTTGCGGGCTTCGGCGTCGAGCTGCATCTCGGTGATGAAGCGTGATGGCTGGCACTCCACCATCTGCCGGGCACGTTTGCGCTGTCGGCACCACGAGAGCGTCAGGCTGCGCCGGGCACGCGTGATGGCCACATACATCAGGCGACGTTCTTCTTCCAGCCGCTCGGTGTCGATCTTGTCCCGATCCACGGGCATGCCGCCCACGTCGTCGAGGCCATCCTCCTCACGGCCGGCGTGGGGCATCAGCCCTTCTTCGACGCCGATCAGGTACACATGGGGGTATTCGAGGCCCTTGGATGCGTGGACGGTGGACAACTTGACCCCGTCCATTTCCTCGTCGCGTCCTTCCAGCCGGGTCACGAGCGAGATGTGCTGCGCCATGTCGATCAGCGTCTTGCCGTCTTCGTCGGCGCGCCGGCCGATCCAGTCCCGGAACTCGCAGACGTATTGCCAGCGGGTGGTGGCGCTGCGTTCATCGCCCTGTTCCATCAGATAGGCTTCGTAGTCGATGGACTTGATCAGGGCGTTCAGCATGTCGGACGCCGGCTCGCGCTCGGCGCGCCACCTCAGCTTGTTGATGAACTCGCCGAAGGTGCGCAGCGGGTAGAGCTGACGCTCGGGAATGCGGGTTTCGATGCCGGCCTCGAACAGCGCCTGAAAGAGGCTGATGTCGCGTTCGCCCGCGTATTCGCCCAGCAGTTTCAGTGTCTGGGGGCCGATGCCGCGCCGGGGGGTGGTGGCGGCACGGATGAAGGCGGGGTCGTCGTCGTTGTTGGCCAGCAGCCGAAGGTAGGCACACAGATCCTTGATTTCGGCGCGATCGAAGAAGGACTGGCCGCCGGAGATTTGGTAGGGGATGCGTTCCTTGCGCAGCATCTGCTCGACGACACGCGCCTGGTGATTGCCGCGATAGAGGATGGCAAAGTCCGACCAGGTGAGATTGCGCTCGAACCGGGCGACCTTGATTCGCATGACGATCTTTTCGGCTTCGTCCTCGTCGTCGTCGCAGGCGATGACCTTGAGCGGGTCGCCAAGACCCAGTGAGGACCACAGGGTCTTGGCGTAGAGTTTGGGATTGCGGGCAATCAGTGTGTTGGCCGCATCCAGAATGGCCCGGGTGGAGCGGTAGTTCTGTTCGAGCTTGATGACGGTCAGGTTCGGAAAATCCTGGCCCAGTCGCTTCAGGTTCTCCAGTGTGGCGCCACGCCAGCCGTAGATGGACTGGTCGTCGTCGCCGACGGCGGTCAGCCCGTGCCGGTCGCCCACCAGTTCCTTCAGCAGGGCGTACTGGGCGGCGTTCGTGTCCTGATACTCGTCCACGAGGAAATAACGAAGTCGGTCGTGCCAGTAGCGCCGGGCCTCTTCGTCGGTGCGTAGCAGCTTCAGCGGCAGGCGGATCAGGTCATCGAAATCCACGGCCTGATAGCCTTCGAGCGTGGCCTGGTATTCCATGAAGGCACGGGCGATGCGCAGCTCGCTCTCGCCGCGGGCCTGCTTCAGCGCCACTTCCGGTTCGGTCAGCGCGTTCTTCCACAGCGAGATCTTGGCCATGGCCAGCTTGACCAGCTTGCGGTCGGTGGTCTGCAACAGCTGGGTCAGCAGGCCGGCGCAATCATCGGCATCGAAGATCGAGAAGGAGGGTTTCAGACCGATGGCCCGGCCACTCGTGCGAAGCATCTTCATGCCGAGCGAGTGGAAGGTCGAGATGGTGGGGCGCTCGGAGGCTTTGAGCTTGCGCTGCTGGCCGAAACGCTCGGCCATTTCTGTCGCCGCCTTGTTGGTGAAGGTGATGGCCGCGATCGTCCGGCCCTGGTAGCCGGCGTCGATCAGGTGGCCGAGCTTGGCGGTGATCACGCGCGTCTTGCCCGAGCCGGCACCGGCAATCACCAGACTGGGGCCATCCAGATGGCGAACGGCTTGGGATTGGGTGGGGTTCAGGTCAGCCATGCGTGCAGAAACAGCAGTCGGGTCAGGTATGGCCCCGGTGGGGGTACGCTGCCCGTTAGGGGGTGGTGGACGACAGGGCGTCCGGATGTGATGGGGAAGGCCGGGTTCTACCTGTCGGGATCGGCCTTATGGGAGGCCATGGCAGGACGGAACCTGCCGGCGCCTCGGTGCCCATGGTGGGCATGAGGCTGATGCTCGGCATGAGGTGCTGGGTGCCGATCGGCGTGGCCTGGCCGAAGGGGGAGTAATGATAGGACGACCGGGCCGTTTTGGGTATGTCCCGTTGTGTCCTGGGCGTGGGGCTGGCGGTGTGAAGGACTTCAGATTTCCAGTGGGTCGACGATCAGTTGCCAGCGCACGCTGCTGAAGCGGTGGGTTGGCGGGATGGCTTCGCCAGTCGGAAGCCGCTCGGCGCCGTCGTCAGGGCGCTGACTGGTGCCGGATCCGGCCGTGGGCCGGACGTGCGACGGCCCTGCCGGGGGGCTTGCAAACATCTGGCCCTGATGGTCGAGCGGCTGGCTTCGGTCAGATGCAGACTGCCGGGTCTGAGGTGAGGATCGGCGGGAGGATCGGGAGGCTGCCTTGGGACGTGGCAGGTTCAGCCAGTGCTGAAGTCTGGCGAGCAGCGCGTGCAGACTCTGCCGGTGATCGCTTTCGATCAGCAGCTGGGCTCGCGAAACCTTGTTGATCTGTGCCAGTGGCATCGGCACGGGGTCGCAGATGCTCAGCATGGGCATGAAGGGAGGAGGCACCTGCCCGGTATCAAGGCCCTTGCCTGTGGCTGGCGTCTGCTTCGGATGGCGGGTAGGGGAGGGGGGAAACAGGGGCGTTTTTCCGCGCTCATGCGCCTCGATCAATAGCAGTAAGTGCTCACGTACATCATTCAGGAACGCGAGAGCCTGATCCATGTGCCGTGCCTGTACCTGAATCAGTGCCTGATAACCGAAGGGTGGCAGGGCGCCCGCTTCGCGTTCGGCCAGCTGGTCGGTGGCGAAGCTCGGGTAGTCGTGTCGTCGCAGCGAGTCGAAGAGGGGATGCTCAGGGTGACGTGTCTGGATCAGTGTTTGTGCGTGCTCACTTCGGTGTCTGCCGGCACGACCAGCGACCTGCATCAGGGTGGCGAACAGGCGTTCGGGGGCCCGGAAGTCGGCGGTGAACAGGCCGGCATCGGCATCGACCACGATCACCAGTGTGAGGCGATCGAAGTCGTGTCCCTTCGTGAGCATCTGCGTGCCGACGAGCAGATCGGTTTCACCGGCGTGAGCCGCTGCCAGGAAGGCCTGGGTTGCGCCACGCTTCTTTGCCACATCGCGGTCGAGACGGCCGATCCGTGCCGTGGGGAACAGCTCGACGAGCGCATCTTCCAGTTTCTGGGTGCCCCGGCCCAGCGGGGCCAGATCCTGGTTGCCGCAGTCGGGGCAGGCACGGGGCGCGGGTCGGGTACTGCCACAGTGATGGCAGATCAGCTGGTAGCGGCGGGGGCCGTTTGTCGTTTGTGCCCCTGACTGCCGGTGCAGCACGCGGTAGGCGTCGCAACGGTCGCAGCGGGACAGCCAGCCGCAGGCGTCGCAACCAAGTACAGGGGCATAGCCCCGACGATTCAGGTAGATCAGCACCTGCTCCTGCCGGGCCAGGGTCTGCTGGATGGCGGTGATGGCTTCTTCGGTCAGGCCCTCCCGCAGCTTCGCACCACGCAGCGGCACTGTGCGGATTCGGGGTAGCGTGGCGTGCCGGCTGGCCCGTTGCGTCATCGACAGCAGACGATATCGGCCGGTACGGGCATTGTGCCAGCTTTCCATGCTGGGGGTGGCCGAGCCGAGCAGGATGGGGATGCTGCCCAGATTGGCCCTGGCCACGGCCATGTCACGGGCCGAGTAGCGAAGCCCTTCCTGCTGCTTGTAGGACGGGTCGTGCTCTTCGTCGATGATGATGGCGGCCAGACGGGGCAGGGGGGCCAGGATGGCCAGGCGGGTGCCGAGGATGATGCGGGCTTTGCCGCTGATGGCCGCGAGCCAGTGGCTGGCCCGGGCCGTGTCCGTCATTTCACTGTGGAGGACGGCGATCGGTTCCTGCGGAAAGCGCTGCTGCAACTGTCGGAGCACGGCTGGGGTCAGGCCGATTTCCGGCACGAGCAGCAGCACCTGCCGGGTGGGTGACTGGCTCAGGACGTGGGCCATCCAGTGCAGATAGACCTCGGTTTTGCCGCTGCCGGTGATCCCGTGCAGCAGCCAGGGCCGGGGTTTGGCTTCGGTATCCTGGCACAGGGCATCCAGAACGGCCTGTTGGGCGGTGTTCAGCGTGTGGCCGGCATGTCGGGCAGAGGAGGAGACTGAGAGGCTCTGCAGCGGGTTCTCGGGGCAGGGATCGGGGTGTGCGGTGTCGCCCAGGGGGGGCTTGCAGGCGCTGGTGTTCGTGGCAGTCTCGGCGTTGCTGTTGCTGTTGCTGTTGCGGTGGCTGTTGCTGGTGCCGGCTGCCGTGCCTGTGACGGCTCTTCCGGTCTCGGGCAGTGCTGGCGTCGTGGCGAAAGCAGCCAGCCGCTTTCGGGCATCCAGCCGGGTGCGTTCGGTGGGCGGGGTTTTCAGGGGCTTGGGCAGGCTGCCGAGCGCCAGATCAGCGAGCTTGCCGTGGTAGTAGCGGACGACGAAGCCCAGATAGGAAAGCCAGGACTCGGGAAGCGCTGGCAGGTCGTCCCGCACGGCCTCCAGATCCCGGATGCTGTCGGCCTTGAGATCCGAAGGCAGGGTACTGGCCTCGCAGGGACCGATGGCCAGACCCGTACGGCGTCCCTTGCCCCAGGGTACCGTGACCCATTGATGCCTGGGCGGCTTCAGGCCGGGGGGGCAGCGATAGATGAAGCTGCCGGCCAGCGGGCCGTCGATCAGAACCTGAACGTAGACGTCGGTCACGGGAGAAGGGATGGTCATCAGGTTTCGGGCAGGAGCGTTGCGCTATTTTGCCAGCGTGTCCTTAGGAGCTTGGGCGGCAGGAAAGTCGCGGGCTGCAAACCGGCCGCGTCGGCCCATTTTGCACCCGCTTCGTGCCCCATAGCTTGGGCTATGGGGCGGCGAATCGCGGGCATGGTTCTGTGGAGAACTGATCTTGGGCACTTCGGGGCTTTTGGCGGGCTGCCCGTGGCTGTCGCGTACCTGCGACGAGAATCGACCGCTCATCCTCCCGTAACAGGCCATTCAGGTTCGAAAATGGCCTCTGCCTGATTCAGAACTAAGCGGATATTTCGAAAGTTGATTCATCAAATCCGTTTTAAGGTATTGATTTTAAAGGATTCGGCGTTTTTTCCACAAAAACTGTGGATAACTCTGTGAAAAGTCGGGGGGAATGGGCGCTGAAGCCGCGTCATTAGTGGCAGTGCGGACGGTTGCACAGAAATGAGACAGATATTTATCCCTTTAAAATCAATGAGTTAATAATTTTCCCCTGCAATTTGCAGAGAAGGCGCCGCTTGTGGCAGAGAAACCCCATCGATGTGCATAAGTCTGTGTATCCGAGATCTGCTTTGTTAGGGAGCACTCGCCTACGCCAAAAGGCCCATTCGTTCGTCGGAAGTCGTTGTTCCTTCGTTGTCCGTCGGTGCAGATGCTGGATGGAAGCGATCCGGTGCGGAGATGCTGTCAGGGTTGCCTCGCGCAGGTGTCCCTGCAGGTTCGTCCTTGGCTTCAGGTACGGCATGGGGGATGTGGCGTTCATCTGATGGGGAAATCACCCGATGATTCTGGAATAGGCGTGCCTTGCCGGATCAGCGGCCCCGATGGGCTTCCCTTGTCCGCTGAATGACGCCCTTGTTCACAAAAACGGTGGATAAGTGTGTGAGGACTGATCGCGCAACCCTCCCGGTGCCAGTCTGCATGCGGGTTTTCGCGGGCGTGCCGCTTTTTTGATCGCAGGGGAAGAGCAGAGCTGATCAGCGGTCGACGAAGCGCTGCTCAACGGCGAAAACGTCCTGTCTTGCTCACAGAAGCGGTGGATAACGATGTGGGCATCGCCAGGGGATCTGTTCTGGATTGGCTGCTGGCGCGGGTTTTCAAGGGATTGCTTAAAAAGTGGGCCTCTGTTTGTCACTTTCCGGAGAGGAGGCCGAGCCGTGGCGGATGAGGAGGGGCAGCCTGCACCCGGCAGTGGGGTTCTGCACAAAATCGGTGGATAAGTGTGTGAGAAGCCTCAGGGCAAGCCGGCTGAATCCAGTCTGGCTGCGGCCTGCCGGGGAGCTGCCTCATTTTTGATCTTGTTGGGGAAGTTCAGGCCGACAGACGGTCGGAAATGATCGGACAGATGTGTCTGGATTGGGGGGTTCTGCACAAAATCGGTGGATAACTGTGTGAGAACCGATGGGCCAACTCCGTTGATGCCAGTGTTCATGCGGCCTGACAGGGGGGTGCCTGTTTTTTGGGCGGCCGCCAGCATGGTGCAGACGGGCGGTCGCTCCCGAAGGATGAGCGTGAACAACTGCGGCATTCTGCACAGAAGGCGTGGATAACCATGTGAGAAGGGAGAGGGTAACGGCCGAAATCCCAGTCTGGGCGCGGCTTGGCGTGGGTTTGCCTGTTTTTTGTGCAGTCCTGCTTTCTGTGAACAAGCGGGCTGTTTGTTGACAGATTGGGCAAAACGGGGAGCAGAACTGTGGATAACTTTGTGGGAATAAGTTTGTCCTCCTCTGTCAAATGAAAGTGCCTACTATCACCGGATTTGCCGGGTTACCGTTGGAAAAATAAAAGTCTATATATATCAATGAGATAGCTTTGTTTCGGTCAGGCTGTACTGAATCAGGCGTTTGCAAGAGGCAGGGCCGAAAGTTGTGTATAACTTTTGGGATAAGCCTGCTGCCGTGCGGGATGGGCTGGCACCGAGCGGTGCTCGTTGACGGATGGACGGCACATATTGTGCTGTCGGTCGCTAATGATGACAGGGAGATCTGACGATAAGTGAGCGCCAACCCAAGGTGGGATGCCCGTAATCACGGGTCTGCTGGTTGGGGGCCTGCCGAGGTTGCGTCTTCTGAATCCAGCCGGGCGAAGGCCGGGCAGTTGTGCTGCATTGCAATACAGCAGGCCGGATCCGTGCACTTCGGTTGTGGTGGCTGCGGTTCTGGCGCTCAGGAAACGCAAAAAAAGCTCAGGAAAAGTACAGTCGCATCAGCTGACGGGCCACCAGATCCGGATCGTGACGAATGAAGCTGCGCGAATCGGCGAGTGGATCATGTTGCGTGGCACCCGCCCACACGTTCTTGGCCAGGATGGGGGCGCCAACCAGTTCTCGCCCTGGCGTCGGTGGCCGCCTGGTGTCCAGCAGCACCGCATGCTCGCCCTTGTGGGCGTAGCGAGCCATCACTTCGCTGGATGGGGAGACGTTGTTGAACAGGACATAGTCCAGAAAGGGGCCGCCAGCGAGCCGCTCGATCTCGTCGGCAAAGTCCTGTACCGACAGGCCCTGGGTCGGGCCGGGTTTGGTCACGAGGTTGCAGACGAAGACGCACTTGGCCGAGGTGGCCCGCAGCGCTTCCTGAATGCGCTGGATCACCAGTACGGGCGCCAGACTGCCGTAGAGATCCCCAGGGGCGATGACCACCATGTCCGCCTGATTGATGGCTGCCAGCGCCGCAGGATTGGCCTGGGCCTCAGGTTCCAGCCAGACTCGGGGGCTGGTGGCGATGGGGGCGTTGGCGATGGTGAACTCGCCTTTCACGGGCAGGCCGTCGACCCCTTCGGCGCACAGCGTGACGTTGGTCAACGTGGCCGGATGGACGCGGCCGTGGATGTTGAGCACTTCGCTCGCCAGCTCGACGGCTTCGGCGAAGCTGCCGGTCATCTTTTCCAGCGCGGTCAGGAACAGGTTCCCGAAGGCGTGTCCCTTCAGGCCACCCTTGTCGAAGCGGTAATTGAACAGATCCCGAACCTTCGGGCTTTCGCTCAGGGCCACCAGGCATTGACGGATATCGCCCGGCGGGAGGACGCCCAGCTCGTCTCGCAGCGTGCCGGTCGAGCCGCCGTCATCGGCCATGTTGACGAGTGCGCTGATGTCGCGCACATATTGCTTCAGGCCCGACAGCAGGGTGAAGCTGCCTGTCCCGCCGCCAATCACCACCAGTTTTGCACCGGTGATCTCGTCATGTGCCATGAGTGCTTTCCTTCGTTCTTGCTGCTGTCGGGGTCAGGGCGTGTCATGCACGTATTCGCCTGCGCGAAATCTGTCCCTCCGGGCGTGCATGACACTAGTATCCTCCTTTTGCATGACGACGGCCCGTTTAAACCCTCGATGGCGTTCAAACGGGCCGTCCGGTTGCGCTGTGAGCAACAGCTTCAGCGGGGCATGCTCAATCGACCTTGTGACCCTTCAGGCCGAAGAAGACGATGTAGACGTAGCAGATGGCGCTGATCAGGAAGGAGATCAGCAGACCGTAGTGGTCGGCGACGAATCCCTGCACCACCGGCACGATGGCACCGCCCACGATCGCGGTGGACAGGATGCCGGAACCGGCACTGGTGTACTTGCCCAGTCCGCGGGTGGCCAGCGAGAAGATCGTCGGAAACATGATCGAGTTGAAGAAGCCGATGGCCAGCAGCGAGTACATGGCCACATAGCCGCCCGAGGACACGGCGATCAGGATCAGGATCACGTTGACCGTCGCATTGAAGGCCAGGTACCGGCCCGGGTTGAAGTAGTTCAACAGCACGCTGCCGAGGAAGCGGCCCACCATGGCACCGCCCCAGTAGAAGGACAGGTATTGCGCGGCCGTCTTGTGGGACAGTCCGCCCACTTCGTCGAGCGCCATCACGTTGACCAGCAGGCTGCCGATGGCCACTTCGGCGCCCACGTAACAGAAGATGCCCACGGCTCCCAGCAACAGGTGACGGTACTGCCAGACACTGTCCTTGGCATCGCCCAGTTGTTCGGAAGCGGCTTCGGCAATTTTTTCAGCGGCGGGCAGTTTGATCATCGACACGATGACCGCCAGCAGGATCAACACGCCGGCCAGCCCCAGATAGGGCAATTGCACGGAAGAGGCCTGCTCGGCGTGATAGGCCGCCTGTTCGGCCGGGCTAAGCTGGGAGAGCTGTTCTGGCGTCAGGATGACGGCACCCAGGATCAGGAAGGCGCCCAGCTGGGGGGCGATCGTCGTACCCAGCGAGTTGAAGGCCTGTACCAGTGTCAGCGTGCGCGCCTCCTTGCCCGGCGGGCTCAGCAGCGTCACATAGGGGTTGCCCGACACTTGCAGCAGCGTGATGCCGCTGGCGAGGATGAAGAGTGCGCCGAGGAAGATCGGATAGGACTCGGATGTGGCGGCCGGATAGAACAGGACACAACCGAGGGCGGCGATGAGAAAGCCCCCGATCACGCCTTGTTTGTAGCCGAGCCTGGCAATGAACTTGCCGAAGGGAATCGAGGTGACGGCATAGGCGGTGAAGAAGCAGAACTGAACCAGCGTGGCCTGAAAGTAGGTCAGGGTGAAGACTTCCTTCAGGTGTGGAATCAGGATGTCGTTCATGCAGGTGATGAAGCCGAGCATGAAGAACAGGGTGGTCAGAACGCTCAGCGCGTGGCTGTTGGATGTCGACTGGACGCCGGCGGGGGGTGAGGCTGACATGGTGGGGCTCCAGAGAAAGCAGGGGAGAAAGGCAAAGAGGTCTCTGGCCAAGTCCCTCTGGCGTGTCCGCCGGTGGGTGGCGCCCGTGCGCCACCCATGAGACTTGACGGATCAGGACGGCTTATTCGTTGTCGAGATGATTGGCGAGTGCCACGGCAGCACCTGACAGACCCGGGTTGGGACTCAGCACCACATAGACGGGGATGGCTGCCAGATAACCTTCAAAGCGCCCCTTGTTCTCGAAACGGTTGCGGAATGGCGAGGTGATGAAGTAATCGATGAAACGCCGGATGATGCCGCCACACAGATAGACGCCACCGCGCGCACCCAGCGTCAGCGCCAGGTTCGACGAAACCGTGCCCAGCATGGCGCAGAAGATGTCCAGCGTCAGGCGGGCCAGCGGGGAGGAACCGCTGAGCCCCTGGCGGCTGATTTCCGCTGGCTCGAGTGGGGGACGCTCGATGCCTTCCCGATCGGCCAGCGCTTCATGAATCAGCGTGAGGCCGGAGCCGGACAGGAAGCGTTCGGCGGAGACATGGCCATGCTTGCGAGCGGCGTACTGCCAGATGTGAAGTTCGGTCTGATCGAAGGGGCTGAAGCTGACATGCCCGCCTTCACCAGCCAGCGCCGTGTAGCCACATTTATGGTGGGGGATCAGCCCGGACACGCCCAGACCCGTACCGGGGCCGATGACGGCGATGGGGGTATCGGGCACGGGCGTGGTTCCACCCACCTGCAGCAGCTCGGACTCGGGAATGTGTGGAATGGACAGTGCCTGGGCCGTGAAATCGTTCAGCAGGATCAGCGTATCCAGCCCGAGCGCCTGGCGGGTCGTTTCGATCGAGAAGGCCCAATGGTGGTTGGTCATCTGAACCCAGTCGCCCACGATCGGATTCGCGATGGCGATGGCTGCATGCCGAACCTTCGGGTTGCCGGCATTTTCCAGATAGGTACGGATGGCCGCATGCAGGCTGTCATGATCCTTGGTGGGCAGCGTTTCGATGTGCTCGAGCTGCTGGGGGGACACTTCGAGGGCAAAGCGGGCATTGGTGCCGCCGACATCGGCCACGAGGCGTGGCCAGGCCGTATCCTTCTTGTCGATCGTCGTGACCATGGGGTGCTCCTTGCTACTTGCTGTATTCGAGGCGGGATATGAAGTGCCCGCATTATGTGCGGCCAGCCAGCTCGCAGCACTGGCGGGACGGATTAATGGGTCACTGGACACCAGGAGTTTGGGCGGCAGGAAAGTCGCGGGCTGCAGCGACCGCGCCGGCCCATTTTTGCACCCGTTTCTTGCCCCATGGCTCGGGCTATGGGGCGATGAATCGGGCACAAACCGTGCTCGGCGGGGCCGATTTTCGCGGTCGCGATTCCTGCCGCCCAAGCGCCTGGCGCGCTTTGACATCGGCTGGTATTGATACGCCAGCGTCTGAATACCGCCCTCATTATGCTGGATGGGGCATGACGCCCCGCGCTATACCGCACTGGAAGCGTTGGTACTTCGAGTGAGCGCGAAGACACTTGCTACGTGCGCAGACGAAAAAAAAGCGGTCACCATGGGTAACCGCCGTGCGGGTGTGTTGCTTGCTGGCAAGGGGGGGCATCGTCATGTGCCCGCTCCTCGCGGGCGACGTGCGCCGGGGCCCTGATACCGTTGTAGAGAGCTTCGCTGGGGCCTCAGCAGAATGGCTGCTGGCGCAACTGCCGGCTGTACTGATGCACGGTTTCCACTAGCACCGACACATGCTCGGGTGGCGTGAACTGTGAGATGCCATGACCGAGGTTGAAGATATGGCCACGCCCCGTGTTGGCAGCCCCGTAGCTGTCGAGCGTCCGGATGACCTGTTCCCGGACATTTTCCGGCGAGGTCAGCAGCGCCATGGGGTCGAGGTTGCCCTGCAGCACGCAGTCAGGGCCAACCATCTGGCGGGCCTTGGCCAGATTCACGGTCCAGTCCACACCAACCGCTGAGGCACCGATGCCAGCCAGGGCATCCAGCCATGGGGCGCCGCCCTTGGTGAACACGATGGTTGGCACCGAGACGAGCTGAGGCTTGCCATCGGAACCGATCTCTTCGCGATACGGGGTCAGCGATGCAAGAATGCGCCGCATATAGGTCAGTGAGTACACCTGGAACAGGTGATACGGGAGGATGCCGCCCCAGGTGTCGAAGATCATGACCGCTTGCGCGCCAGCCTCGATCTGGGCATTGAGGTAAGTGCTCACTGACCGGGAAAGGGTCTCCAGCAGGCGATGCATCAGATCCGGGCGCTGGTACATCATCGTGCGGATCTGCTGGAAGTCGGTGCCTCCCTTACCTTCGACCATGTAGCAGGCCAAGGTCCAGGGGCTACCGGAAAACCCGATCAGCGGAACGCGGTCGTTCAGCGCCTGCCGGATGGTGCGCACCGCATCCATGACATAGCGCAGATCATCCATCGGGTCAGGCACGAACAGTGCCTTCACATTCTCTTCGTCGCGTATCGTTTTCTCGAAACGGGGCCCCTCACCTTTCTGGAAGCTGAGGCCGAGACCCATCGCATCGGGAATCGTCAGGATGTCCGAAAACAAAATGGCCGCATCGAGCGGAAAGCGCTCGAGCGGCTGAAGCGTGACTTCACAGGCCAGCTCTGGCGTCTTGCAGAGCGTCATGAAATCACCGGCTCTGGCACGGGTGGCGTTGTACTCAGGCAGGTACCGACCTGCCTGCCGCATCAGCCAGACCGGCGTGTAGTCGGTCAGCTGACCGCGCAGGGCGCGTAAGAAGGTGTCGTTCTTCAATGCTGCGTGGGATTACCGGTGATAACGGTTGATCGTGTTGAGCTGTGCTGTCAGGACGACGAACTCTTTCTGGGCACGGGCCAGATCCAGCTTGTTCTTGGCGTTGTCGATCGCTTCCTGGGCGGCGCGTCGGGCCTCGGCGGCACGGGCTTCGTCCAGGTCGGCGCCGCGAATGGCGGTGTCTGCCAGCACGGTGATGACATCGGGCTGCACTTCCAGAATGCCGCCCGCCACAAAGATCAGCTCATCCTTGGTCTGGCCAGGCAGCTTGATGCGCACGGCACCGGGCTTGATGCGCGTGATCAGCGGGGTGTGGTTGGCATAGACGCCGAGTTCACCGGATTCACCAGGCAGGACGACGAATTCGGCCTGACCGGAGAAAATCGATTCCTCAGCGCTGACCACCTCGACTTGAATCGTGCTCATGGCGTTTGGGTCTCTTATGGGTCGATGAAAGGGCCTGCCGCATGACAAGCCCTTTCGCAGGCTAGTGACGGCTTACTTCAGGGTCTTGGCCTTCTCGAAGGCCTCGTCGATGCCACCCACCATGTAGAAGGCGGCTTCCGGCAGCTCGTCGCACTCGCCGTCCACGATCATCTTGAAGCCACGGATGGTTTCCTTCAGGGGCACATACTTGCCCGGTGCACCGGTGAACACTTCGGCAACGTGGAAAGGCTGCGACAGGAAGCGCTGGATCTTCCGGGCGCGGGCCACGGCCAGCTTGTCTTCCTGCGACAGTTCGTCCATACCGAGCAGCGCGATGATGTCACGCAGCTCCTTGTAGCGCTGCAGCGTGGCCTGAACACCGCGGGTGACGGCATAGTGCTCCTCACCGATGATGTTCGGGTCGATCTGGCGCGAGGTGGAGTCGAGCGGATCCACAGCCGGGTAGATACCGAGCGAAGCGATGTCACGCGACAGAACCACCGTGGCGTCCAGGTGGCCGAAGGTGGTCGCCGGCGACGGGTCGGTCAAGTCGTCGGCAGGCACGTACACGGCCTGGATCGAGGTGATCGAGCCGGTCTTCGTCGAGGTGATCCGCTCCTGCAGACGGCCCATCTCTTCAGCCAGGGTCGGCTGATAACCCACGGCTGACGGCATCCGGCCCAGCAGCGCCGACACTTCGGTACCGGCCAGCGTGTAACGGTAGATGTTGTCCACGAAGAACAGGATGTCACGACCTTCGTCGCGGAAGCGCTCGGCCATCGTCAGACCGGTCAGCGCCACGCGCAGACGGTTGCCCGGGGGCTCGTTCATCTGACCGAACACCATCGCCACCTTCGACTGGGACAGATCTTCCTGCACGATGACCTTGGCGTCCGACATCTCGTGGTAGAAGTCGTTACCTTCACGGGTACGCTCACCCACACCGGCGAACACCGACAGACCCGAGTGCTCCTTGGCGATGTTGTTGATGAGCTCCAGCATGTTCACGGTCTTGCCCACACCGGCGCCACCGAACAAGCCCACCTTGCCGCCCTTGGCGAAGGGGCAGATCAGGTCGATCACCTTGATGCCGGTCTCCAGCAGCTCGACCGAAGGCGACAGCTCGTCGAACTTGGGGGCCGCCTGGTGAATGCCACGACGCTCGTCACTCTGGATGGGGCCACGCTCGTCGATGGGACGACCCAGCACGTCCATCACCCGGCCCAGCACGCCCGGGCCGACAGGAACCTGAATGTTGGAACCCGTGGCGCGAACCGGCATGCCACGACGCAAGCCGTCCGACGAGCCCATGGCGATGGTGCGCACGACACCATCACCGAGCTGCTGCTGGACTTCGAACGTCAGGCCGGGTTCGGCCAGCGAATCGCCGGCGTCTTCCAGCACGAGAGCGTCATAAACCTTGGGCATCCCGTCACGCGGGAACTGGATGTCGACGACGGCGCCGATACACTGAACGATATGACCTTGTGACATGAGGGTTCCTTTGAATGCTGTACGTTATTCGGTCGGGTGCGTTGCCGGTCAGACCGCTGCCGCGCCACCGACGATTTCACTGAGTTCCTGCGTGATGGCTGCCTGACGTGCCTTGTTGTACGACAGTTGCAGCTCATTGATGACCTTCTTGGCGTTGTCGGAGGCAGCCTTCATGGCCACGACCCGCGCGCTGTGCTCGGAAGCGATGTTTTCGGCCAGGGCCTGATAGATCAATGCCTCGATGTATCGCTTGATCAGTTCCTTCAACACCGACTGCGAATCCGGCTCGTAGAGGTAATCCCAGGAATAGCCAGGATCAGGCTTGCCAAGCTTGTCGCTGTGAAGCGGGAGCAGCTGCTCGATCATCGGCGTTTGCGTCATCGTGTTGACGAAGCGGCTGTACGCCAGGTAGATGGCGTCGATCTCACCGGCCAGGTAGGCATCGAGTTGTACTTTGATGACCGGTACCAGCTTGTCCATATGGGGCATGTCGCCAATGTGAACCAGCTGGGAGACGACCGGAACACCGACACGGTTCAGAAAGCCGAGTCCTTTGGCACCAAGGGCCGTACCACGAATGCCGATGCCTTTTTCATGCAGTTCGTGCATCTTCATCGTGATGAGACGGAAGATGTTCGTGTTCAATCCACCGCACAGACCCTTGTCGCTGGTGACCAGGATGACGCCAACATTCTTGATCTCATCCCGCTTCACCATGAAGGGATGGACATATTCAGGATTGGCGGTCGACAGGTGCGCGGTGATGTTGCGGATCTTGTCCGCATAAGGCCGGGCCTGCTTCATCCGGTCTTGTGCCTTGCGCATCTTCGATACCGAGACCATTTCCATGGCCTTCGTGATCTTTTGCGTATTTTTTACGCTCTTGATCTGGTTCCGGATCTCTTTGCTGCTTGCCATAGGGGAGAAACTCGTTGGCGCACCGCCTGGGCGGTGCGCGGTTCAGCGGGAGGCTTCAGGCGACCTGAGGTCAGAATGCGCCGTTCTGTTTGAAGTCCTTGAGGACTTCATGCATCTTGGCTTCCACATCCTTGTTGTAAGCCTTGTTGCGCTCCAACTCGGTCACAAAGTCCGGGTACTTGCTCTGGACGAATTCGTGCATGGCACGGTCGACGGCCAGTGCCTTTTCGACCGGCACATCCTCGTAGTACTTGTTGTCCGCGGCGAACAGTGTCAGGGCCTGCTGCCAGACCTGCAGCGGGGCGTACTGGGCCTGCTTCATCAGCTCGGTCACGAGACGGCCGTGATCCAGCTGCTTGCGGGTGCTTTCCTCCAGATCAGAAGCAAACTGGGCAAAGGCTGCCAACTCGCGATACTGGGCCAGCGCGATACGGGAACCACCAGCCAGTTTCTTGATCAGACCGGTCTGGGCGGCGCCGCCCACCCGGGACACCGAAATGCCGGGGTTCACGGCAGGACGGATACCGGCGTTGAACAGGTCGCTTTCCAGGAAGATCTGACCGTCGGTGATCGAAATCACGTTCGTCGGAACGAATGCAGACACGTCACCGGCCTGCGTCTCGATGATCGGCAGGGCGGTCAGTGAACCGGTCTTGCCTTTCACTTCACCGTTGGTGAAGGCTTCGACATAGTCGGCATTCACCCGGGCTGCACGCTCGAGCAGGCGGGAGTGCAGATAGAACACGTCCCCCGGATAGGCTTCACGACCGGGCGGACGACGCAGCAGCAGCGACACCTGCCGATAGGCCCAGGCCTGCTTGGTCAGGTCATCATAGATGATCAGGGCGTCCTGGCCGCGGTCACGGAAGTACTCGCCCATCGTGCAGCCGGCATAGGGAGCCAGGTACTGCATGGCGGCGGATTCGGATGCGCTGGCAGCCACGACGATGGTGTATTCCATCGCGCCGAACTCTTCCAGCTTGCGAACCACGTTGGCAATGGTGGAGGCCTTCTGGCCGATTGCCACGTAGATGCAGATGAGATCCTTGCCTTTCTGGTTGATGATCGTGTCGACGGCCACGGCGGTCTTGCCGGTTTGACGGTCACCGATGATCAGCTCACGCTGACCACGACCGATGGGCACCATCGCGTCGATGGACTTGATACCGGTCTGAACCGGCTGATCCACGGATTGACGGGCGATGACGCCAGGCGCCACCTTCTCGATCACGTCCGTCAGTTTGGCGTTGATCGGGCCCTTGCCATCGATGGGTTGACCCAACGCGTTCACGACGCGACCGATCAGCTCGGGGCCGACGGGCACTTCGAGAATGCGGCCGGTGGCCTTGGCGATATCGCCTTCCGAGATGCTCTCGTACTCACCGAGGATCACGGCACCCACGGAATCACGCTCCAGGTTGAGCGCCAGACCGAAGATGTTGCCAGGAAACTCGATCATCTCGCCTTGCATCACGTTGGACAGACCGTGGATCCGGCAGATGCCGTCGGTGACCGAGATGACAGTACCCTGGTTGCGGGAGTCCGCAGAAGCCTCGAGATTCTGGATCTTGCTTTTGAGCAGTTCGCTGATTTCAGCGGGGTTGAGCTGCATGAAGAAAACTCCTTATTTCGTCAGGGTCGTGGCCAGCTGAGCGAGCTTGCCACGCACGGATGCGTCAATGACCTCGTCACCGATCTGAATCGAGACGCCGCCGATCAATTCGGGGTTCACGGTGGTGGTTGCCTTGATACCCTTGCCGAACCTGGCTTCCAGGGCCTTGACGATGTCGGCAACCTGTTTGTCGTTCAGCGGGAAGGCTGAATCGATTCGAACCTCCAGAACACCGTCATGCTTGTTGCGGCTTTCTTCAAACAGGGCGCTGATGTCAGGCAGGAAGCCCAGACGACCGTTCTCAGCCAGCACCTGGACGAAGTTGCGCTGTTGAGGACCAAGGGGGCCGGCGGCCTCTGAAACGATGGCGGCAGCACGGGCGCGGTCAATTTTGGGATTGTCCAGAAGATCTTGTGCGGCATCCGCCTTCATGACCTGGGTCAGACGCGAGAGGGCGTCGGACCATTCGGCCAGTGAAGCGGTTTCTGCCGCGAGCTTGAATGCCGCCTCTGCATAGGGACGGGCGATGGTCAGTGCTTCCGCCATGATGGTTGGGCTTAGCGCAGCTCGTTTTTCAGGTTGGACAACAGATCGGCATGCCGTTTGGCGTCGATCTCGCGTTTGAGGATGCGTTCGGCACCGCTGACAGCCAGTTGGGCAACCTGATCACGCAGCTGGTCGCGTGCGCGTTCGGCAGCCAGGGTGGCTTCTTCTGCCGCAGATTTCTGGGCGGCAGCGATGATGCGGGCGGCTTCGGCACGGGCCTGTTCGATCAGCTCGGCAGCCTGCTTGTCGGCGCCGGCACGGACTTCCATGGCATTGGCACGGGCCTGCTGGAGTTCCTGCTCGACACGCTGTTCGGCGGCCTTCAGATCATTTTTGGCTTGGTCGGCTGCAGCCAGACCGGCGGCGATTTTCTTGCTGCGTTCATCCAGGGCAGCGGTGATCGGCGGCCAGACGAATTTGGCGGTGAACCACCAGAGTGCTGCGAAGATGAAGCACTGAACGATGATCGTGGCGTTTATGTACACGCTAGATGCTCCGTATCAAACTTGATACATGAGGCGACCCGGTGGTTGCCTCGTGGGGCAACCACCGTCTGCCTCTCTCTATCTACCGTTCTGACGGATCAGGCAAATGGGTTCGCGAAAGCGAACATCATGGCAACACCGACGCCGATCAGGAAGGCGGCATCGATCAGACCGGCCAGAATGAACATGGCGGTACGCAGTTTGTCCATCAGCTCAGGCTGGCGTGCGGAGCCTTCGAGGTACTTGCCACCCATCAGGGCGATGCCGATCGAAGCGCCCAAAGCGCCCAGGCCGACGATGATGCCGCAGGCGATTGCGACGTAAGCTGCATTGGTCATGAAAGACTCCTCAGTCGAGATAGTAGAAAGGTTGAGAGAGTTACAACGAACCTGCAATGAGCAGAGCTGAGACGATGAACGATCAGCCTTGAGCGCCGTTCATCGCCATTCACACCGCACGGGGCTCAGTGAGCGTCGTGCGCCTGACCAAGGTAGATCAGGGTCAGCATCATGAAGATGAAGCCCTGAAGGACGATGATCAGGATGTGGAAGATGGCCCAAACCAGACCGAGCGAAAAGTGCAGGGCGGTTCCCCAGATGGTGGCGGTTGCACCGAGCAGCGCGAGCAGCAT
Organism: Lautropia sp.; assembly: GCA_030528325.1. Classification (GTDB taxonomy): domain Bacteria; phylum Pseudomonadota; class Gammaproteobacteria; order Burkholderiales; family Burkholderiaceae_E; genus Lautropia. The sequence goes on from JAUMZD010000011.1 coordinate 21,482, forward strand.
GAAGACCATTTCGCCGGCAAACATGTTACCGAAGAGTCGCATGCCGAGCGACACGGTCTTGGCGGCATACTCGACCAGCTGCATGAAAAGGTTGGCGACCCAGAGCAGCGGCTTGAAGATCAGGCCGATGCCGCTGTTCGCCCCGGTGCCGAAGGGCGCAGCGATCAGTTCGTGGAAGAAACCGCCCTTCTTCTGCTTCATGCCGTAGTAGAGGGAGGCGAACAGAACCACGATCGACATGGCCAGTGTGGCGTTCAGGTCGGCGGTTGGCAGGATCCGCTGGTAGTCGGAGATGCCGACATAGGCGATGAGGGCAGGGAACAGGTCGACCGGAATCAGGTCGAGCGTGTTCATGAAGACGATCCAGACGAAGGCGGTGAGGGCCAGCGGTGCGATGTAGCGGACATCACCGTGCACGATGGTGCGGGCCTGTTCATCGACGAATTCCACGAGGGACTCGATGGCCCCGGTGAAGCGGCCGGGAACGCCCGCGCTGACACGGCGGGCAGCCATCCACATCAGGCCGCAGGCCAGGACACCCATCAGGATCGACCAGAAGATGGTGTCGTAGTTGATGAGGGAGAAATCGACGATGTTCTTTTGCGGGTGGCCTGACGAGTTCGCGTGACCGAGGTGGTGAATGATGTATTCGGCCGCGTTTGCCGGTCCGTGAGAGCCTTCTGTCGCCATCTTGGTATCTGCTACTGCGATATTTGGTTATGAGACTGACGCCTGGATGCAGTCTGTTCGACGGCGTCCTCTGTCGTGTTGAACCAGCGGTGTCGCTGAAACAGGGCGAGCATCCAGGGCGCTTGCAGCGCAGCCACCATGCCCAGCAACATTGCCTCCCAATGTACCGGTGTCAGCCATTTGACGATAGCCATCAACATGACCACTGTCAAGGCGACCTTGATCAGCTCTCCCAGGAAGAAGGCGAACACGAAACTGCGTGCGGGCCGTCCCTGGGTGGCCCAAAGGCGCCAGGCAAACAAGGCATTGGGAATGAAACAGGCAGCCCCGCCCAGCAACGCATCCCGGAGACCAAAGAGACCCCAAAATGGTGTGCCGAGTATGGCCACAGCGACAACCAGCACGATCTGTAGGGCAAGGGCTTTCAGCATGGCTCGTCTGCTCGTCCGTTCAGGGCCGCTGCGGATTTCCGCGTGGCAACCGAAGCATTGCATGGCGGCGGGGGACAGGTGTCAGCAACGCGCCATTCAGCGTGAGACTCGCGACCAGAAAAACCCTGGACCTTGCATGGACGGTGGATGTCTCTGCATTCATCAAGGCAATAGTGAGTATAAGGGGGAGCTTCGGTCTCGGTCAAAACACCTCAAGACTAAATTTTCAGGCCCCCGATAGATAGCGCGCACTTACTTCCCTGCGGATCATAATCCATAATTATGGATTATGATCCGCCAAAGCCGTCTTCAGTGATCAGCGTTTTCACTCACGGCCGATGTGAGCTTCAGGCGGTCCAGTAAACCTGTGAAAGCATCGTTGCTGGAGAAGTGAATCACCAGTTTGCCCTTGCCTCCAGCCTTGCTGATGATTTCGACCGTGGTGTTCAGATGGTCGGCAATGCGTTCCCGCAGGCGGGCCACGTCCCGATCCAAGACCGTATCTGCCTGTCTTTTGGCAGAAAACTTCGCCTGTCCCTGGTTCTCTTCGACCTTCTGAGCGACCAGGCGTTCGGTTTCGCGCACCGACAGCTTGCGCTGCACGACCAGGTGCGCCATCAGGATCTGTTCGGCCCGATCAAGTGAGAGCAGAGCGCGGGCATGGCCCATCTCGATGTCGCCGGACAACAGCATGGTTTGCACCGTGTCCGCAAGGTTCAGCAGCCGAAGCAAATTGGAGGTGGCGCTCCGCGAACGGCCGATGGCCTGTGCCGCCTGTTCGTGGGTGTAGTTGAACTCGTCGATCAGGCGCTGGATGGCAAAGGCTTCTTCCAGCGGGTTCAGGTCTTCACGCTGGATGTTCTCGATCAGTGCCAGTGCCAGTGCATTCTCATCGCTGACTTCCTTGACGATGACCGGCACGTTGGTCAATTGAGCCAGGGCGGCAGCGCGAAAACGCCGTTCACCCGCGATGATCTCGTAGCGACCATTCTCGATCGGACGAACGACCAGCGGTTGCAGCAACCCGTGCTCGACGATGGAATCGGCAAGCTCCTGGAGGGCGGTTTCGTCCATGCGGGTCCGGGGCTGATATCGACCCGCCTGCATCAGGTTCAGGGGCAGTTCCCGGATCGTCTCGTCGCCGGTGGTGGATGCCACGGCTGGCGCGGGTGTGGCGGCAGCAGCCGGCGGCTCATCCAGCATGGGGGTGTCGCCGCCCAGCAGTGAGTCGAGGCCCCGTCCGAGACCGCCTTTATGTTTCTTGCTCATGTGTGGGTGTCCTATGAATGCTGTCCGGTGGTGGTGTCGGCCGTGCTCTCGGCTTGCGAGTGGCTGGCGGGTGATGCACTGGTGGCTTCACCGGTTTTTCGTTCGTCCCGCTTGCTGGAGGGTGGGGTAGCAGGCGGTCTGTTGGCATGGCCAGTGACTGGCGTGCCTGCGTTGGTCGGGGGTGTCTCCGCCCTGGCCGTTTTTTTCATCGAAGCCAGATAGGCAGGGGTTCGCTCGATCAGTTCGGAGGCGAAGTCGAGGTAGCCGAGGGCACCACGGGAACCGGGGTCGAAGCGAACGCCGGGCAGACCGTGGCTGGGGGCTTCGGCCAGACGGATGTTGCGGGGAATCACGGCCTTGAACACCTTTTCCTTGAAGTGTTCTTCCAGCTGCGCCGACACCTGTTGGGCCAGCGTGATGCGGCTGTCATACATCACCCGCAGGATGCCCATGATCTTGATTTCGGGATTGAAGTTGGCGTGCACTTTCCGGATTGTGCCGACCAGATCACTGAGACCTTCCAGTGCGTAATATTCGCATTGCATCGGGATGATGACGCCCTGGGCGGCGCACAGGCCGTTCAGTGTCAACAGTGACAGTGAAGGGGGGGAGTCGATCAGGATGTAATCGTAGTCGGCCGCGACAGTATCGAGTGCATCCCGAAGCCGGCGTTCACGACGGTCGAGTTCCACGAGCTCGACTTCTGCGCCGGCAAGCTCGCGGTTGGCGGGCAGCAGATAGAAACCACCGGACTCGGATAGCTGACGAGCCTCATTGACGGTGGCCTCACCGATCATGACGTGGTAGACCGATCGTTGCAGGCGTCGCTTGTCGATGCCGCTCCCCATCGTGGCATTACCCTGGGGATCGAGGTCGACCAGCAGGACACGTTGGCCGAGTTGGGAAAGGGCGGCAGCCAGGTTGACCGAGGTCGTCGTTTTTCCGACCCCGCCTTTCTGGTTCGCAATGGTCAGGATGAGCGTCAAGCGATTCTCCGTCTATCGGTTGGTTCGGAATGGGGGGAGCGCGCATGATCAGGGTCTTGCGCATGGGTTTTGCGCAGGATGGCCAGAAAGCGCTGTGTCTCGGGCAAGAGGGTAGGCAGGGTTTCAATCGCACGCAGACACATGCCGGCAGGCAGTTCGCGTTGCTCCTCTGGCAGCCTTGCGCTCTTCATGGCAAATGCCAGTGAATGCTCACTCATGAAAGGGGCGCAGAGGGAAGCGTAGCGCCCCAAAGCGGTAAAGGCCCGGCAGATGAAATTGGGATCTTCGCCCCCCAGGTCGGCCTGATGGAGGTTTTCAATGCGTTCTGCGAACACGTTGACGCGCCTCAGCCCGAGAGTGAGGACTGACTGACGAAGAAAGGCAGCTTTCTTGCCGACAGGTTCAACCAGGGCGATGGGGCGCTCCGGGTGCGAGATGGCCAGCAGGATACCGGGGAATCCCGCGCCGCTGCCAATGTCCGCCAGCGGTGCTTCCTGTTCAGGCAGATAGCGCCGGATGACAGGTACGATGGCAAGGCTGTCGAGCAGATGCTCTTCCACCAGCACGCGCGGGTCACTGCTGCCCAGGAGGTTGTAGGTGCGATTCCACTGGAGCAGCAATGCAGCCCACTGGTTGATCTGCTGAAGCTGCGCGCCGCCAAGCGACAGATTCAGGCGGGTCAGCCCCTCCTGCAGAAGCTGGCTGTCCCGAGCTTCCCAGCGGGTATTCTGCCGTTGTGACGAGGCTGCGTGCCGAGGCTGGCTCATCCCTGCATTTCTCCCGCAACTTGATCCCGTCGCTTGCCTTGCTGCTTCTTCAGATGAACCAGCAACAGTGAAACGGCTGCTGGCGTCATGCCGGGTAAACGGCTGGCCTGACCAATACTCTGCGGCCGATGGGTTGAGAGCTTCTGACGCACCTCGGTTGAAAGACCGGCGATCGTACCGTAGTCCAGATCCTCGGGCAGCACGGTGCTTTCCTGTTGTGCCATGCGAGCCACTTCGAGCTTTTGCCGATCGATATAGCCCTGGTACTTGATCTGAATTTCGACCTGCTCCGCGATTCGGGCGTCGTTCAGTGCTTCCCCATCAAGAAGATCCGGGAGCAGTGTCCGCAACTGCGTCAGCGTGACATCAGGACGCTTCAACAGGCTATGAAGTGAGTGCTCACTTGTAACCGGTGAACCAATTGCTTCACTCAATCTGGCCTGTTCCACGACCCTCTCATTGAGATAGGTGGCGCGCATGCGGCTGATTTCATGCTCGATGGCATTGCGTTTCTCATTGAAGCGCCGCCAGCGTTCGTCGTCCACGCAGCCCATCTCACGGCCGATTTCAGTCAGACGGAGGTCGGCGTTGTCCTCGCGCAGGCTGAGACGGTATTCCGCGCGACTGGTGAACATCCGGTAAGGCTCCAGCACACCCTGTGTGAGCAGGTCGTCCATCATGACGCCAAGATAAGCCTGATCACGCTTTGGCGTCCACGGTGCCTTGTCCTGCACCTGACGGGCAGCGTTGAGGCCGGCGAGCAACCCCTGTGCAGCGGCTTCTTCATAGCCGGTGGTGCCATTGATCTGACCTGCAAAGAAAAGACCCTGAATCTGCCGTGTCTCGAGGTTGGGCTTCAGTTCCCGGGGATCGAAATAGTCGTATTCGATGGCGTAACCAGGACGCAGGACGTGAGCGTTCTCAAGCCCTGTCATCGAGCGAACAACCGCGATCTGCGTATCGAAAGGCAGGCTGGTCGAGATGCCGTTCGGATAGATCTCGTGGGTTGTCAGTCCTTCGGGTTCCAGATAGATCTGATGGGAGGACTTGTCTGCGAAACGGTGGATCTTGTCCTCGATGGAAGGGCAGTAACGGGGGCCAACACCCTCGATCACACCCGTGAAGAGAGGGGAGCGATCCAGCGCCTGACGGATAATTTCATGCGTCTGTTCATTGGTGTGCGTCACCCAGCAAGGCAGCTGCCGGGGATGCATGCTCGCATCGCCCATGAAGGAAAATACGGGCACCGGATCAGTATCGCCCGGCTGCACGCCAAGGCGAGCGTAATCAATCGTCTTGCCGTCGATGCGAGGCGGCGTACCCGTCTTGAGACGGCCCTGGGGCAGCGACAGCTCGCGCAGTCTGGCTGCCAGTGTCTTTGATGAGGGGTCGCCAGCGCGGCCTGCTTCGTAATTGTCCAGACCCACATGCACCTTTCCGTTCAAAAAAGTGCCTGCTGTCAGCACGACAGCGCGAGCATGGAACCGAATCCCAAGTTGAGTGACGACGCCAACGACACGATCACCTTCAAGTAAAAGATCGTCAACTGCCTGCTGAAACAGGGTAAGGCCCGCCTGGTTCTCAAGACCATGGCGAATGGCTTGTCGATAGAGAACGCGGTCGGCCTGGGCGCGCGTAGCCCTCACCGCAGGCCCTTTACTTGCGTTGAGGATTCTGAATTGGATACCGGCCTGGTCGGTTGCGATGGCCATGATGCCGCCCAGCGCATCAACCTCTTTGACAAGATGGCCCTTGCCAATCCCGCCGATAGACGGGTTACAGGACATCTGCCCTAAAGTATCGAGATTGTGGCTTAAAAGCAACGTTTTGGCGCCTGTACGAGCCGCAACAAGACTGGCTTCCGTACCGGCATGGCCCCCGCCAACGACGATGACGTCGAAGGTTTCAGGGTAAGAAGTGCTCATGCGCCATTATAAATCGGCTCGCTTTGATTTTGGTATTTTGAAGATGTCTTTTGTTTCACGTGGAACAGCGCGGCGTACGCCGTCATGGGATTGGAATCATAAGAATGTTGTAGTAGGGGGTAATGGGAGGGGGACGGGGGGCGACCAGCGGAGAGAAGAGTGAAGAAGAAGAGGCGTGTTGAAGTGAACTGCGCGCGGCCCAAGCCACAGCGGTGGAAACCTTTAAGATCCAGAGAATTGCTTGCGGCGGATACTTTTACTTTAAATCCTTCAAACGCGTCTCCGACCCCTCTAGGAGCTTGGGCGGTAGGAATCGCGAAGGCGAAAATCGGCCCCGCCGAGCACAGTTTGTGCGCGATTCGCCGCCCTTAAGCCGGTGCATGGGGCAAGAAGCGGGTGCAAAATGGGCCGACGCGGCCGGTTTGCAGCCCGCGACTTTCCTGCCGCCAAAGCGATTGATCAAGAGCCAGATGAGCCATCACGTGTTTAGCCCAAAAGCCATCGTGTCCCTTTTAAGCAAAGTAGAGATTGTCCCCTGATGCAGAATGTGGCTGTCAGGCCGGAGCGAGGGAGGCATCAGGTGCAAGGGGTGATAGCGATGAGTGCGAAGGAGCGGCATCGGCTGCGCGGGTTGTGCAGGCGGTGCATGAGGGGTGACTGAAGCAGGCAGAGGCGGCGCAGGAGCTGGGGCTGTCGGTCAGGCAGCTCAGGCGGTTGGTAAAGTCATGGCGTCAATCCGGTGCGGCAGAACTGGTGTCCAGACGCCGCGGGCAGCCCGGCAACCGGTGGATCGCCGAGGCCGAACGGGAGGAGATGCCGTACCAGCGGCAGCGCTATGCCGACTTTGGGTCGACGCTGGCAGCGGTGTATCTGCAACGCAGGGGCACGGTTTCAAGCGCTCGGTGGAGACGCTTCGGCAAATGGATGATCGAGGACGGTCCTGTGGAAGCCGAAGCGTGCACGGCAGAGACGGAATTTTCAGCTTCGCGAGCGCCGGGCCGGTATGGGCGAGAGCTGGTTCAGATCGACGGCAGCCCACATGCGTGGCGGAGGATCGAGGGCTGCGCTGCTCGCTGATTGCCTTTGTCGACGATGCCACGGGGCGATTGCAGTACGCGCATTCGTCCCGAGCGAGAGAGAGTTGCGAGGCTACTATCTCCGGGCGCTCAGGGCTTATGTGAGGCAGTATGGGCTGCCCGGTGGCGCTGTACAGCGACACCGGCACAGCATTTTCACCAAGCACGACGTGGAAGAAAGATCGGACGCCCACGCGGTTTGAGCGGGCTACCGGCTCAGTGCGCTGGGCATCGAGCCGATTCTGGCCAGAACCCCCCCAGACCAAGGGCCGGGTGGAAGAACGGGCGTTTCAGACCTTGCAGGACAGGCTGGTGAAAGCGTTGAGGGTGGGCCGGCATCACGACACTCAAGGGCGCCTATGGCTATCTGAAGCGTTTCATGGCGGACTACAACCGACGCTTTGCGAGGCCGCCCCCAGGCATGAGGCGGACGCACACCGGCCACTGAATCGGGATGCAGAGGCGCTACGCCTGATCACCAGCGAGCAGCACGAGCGCACACTGTCGAAGTCGCTGTCGTGCCGCTACCGGGGCCCCCAGTACCTGATCCAGACCGAGGGCAGCAGGACTATCATCACCTGAGGGGGCAACGGTCACCGTGTGTGATGATGCCGATGGGCGGCAAGAAAGTCGCGGGCTTGCAAACCCCGCGCCGGCCGGTTTTTCTTGCCTATTGGGCGGCGAATCGGGCACAAACTGTGCCCGGCGGGGCCCGATTTTCGCCTTCGCGACAAGCTCTTAGCACGTCACCTTAGCTACATACGGCGCTTGCAGCTAAATAAAGCCAGAGAGAGTCCTCTCCTTTCCGATATCCAATTTTTCGCATCTCTTCTAATCAAACGACAAGGGTTAGAGCGTGGTGGTATGCACTTATTCGGCCCGCGAAAGCCCGTCGTCTCTGGGCCTACAGAACAAGGTGCCAAGCCCGCAGAATCCTTAATGGCTTCAAGGGGTTAGCAACGGTGCGCCGGTATGTTAAGGGCCACGAAGCTGCGCAGCCAGAAGGGCTTTCGCGGAGACGAATAAGTGCACAACACGCTCTAACAGCAAAGCGCAAAAGAAACCCCCTTTCTACAGGGCATTGACAAGGCTTCAGTTCGCCATTTTCAGTTGTTCCACGTGAAACATTCCTCTATTCCAAACCCCCTTCAGCCGCCTCCTTTGCCTTTTAAAGAAGAAGAAGTGAGAAAAGAATGATCCTCATCCCCAGCTTATCTGTGGGTACCTCTTTGTCTTCACCCGCCAAACACCTGAGATCCCTTCTTTCTCTTGAGCAGAGCTCTGGCTCCCTTCTTTTTTGGCCCTTGGGAGCTTGAGCAAAGCAATAGCAAAGTCGTGGGTGGGGCCGCAAACCGAACGTGCCAACCCTTCCCAACTTGTATCTGCTTTTTTCCTCATCCCTTTAGCACGCAGCAATTATTGGGGCTCTCGAATCGGGCACAAACTGTACTCGGCGGGGCCGATTTTCGCCTTCGCGATTCCTCTATCGCCCAAGCTCCTAGCCTAGGCTTTCTTTCAGCGGAATAATGTCTCTTCTTTCCAATGCTCATCGGGTGGGAAGTTACAGCAAAGCGTGCCTTTTTGATGCCGCGTGGCAAATATAGTTATGACGTCCCAACCCAAAAAAGAAGAGATAGAAGCTCCTGCTCCCCTGAAGTAAGAGTGATTGAAATAGGAATCAAGCGAAATGTTTCACGTGAAACAACGGAGATGAAAGCCACAGCATAGGTCATGTACCCGGGGGTTCTTTTTCCTAGCAATTCGTTTTGAGACCAAGTAATAAACAAGCTGCTACCTCTTTTAGCAGCAGAGTAGTCCGGGTTGCTACCGGCCGTGCCGGCCCATTTTGCACCCGCTTCTGTCAAATGTCCCCTTCCGTCCAAATGTCCCTTCTGACAGACGATCCCGGGCGTTTGAGGTTAGGTCCTGGTCAGGCCCCCTGAATGCAGCCATCCTCCGCCTCGAAAGGCCTGCCCCATGGGTGGGTGCGCTTTCCATTTCGGCTTCGCCACGCGCTGCAACGCCGGATCCACCCGCGCTCATTGAGTGTCTTCTAATTGCCCTGCCGCTGTACCAGCTCATGCCCTTCAAAGCACCGGTAGGGCAAGGGTTCATCCCGGTACAGCAACACCCACGGGCTAACCTCCTCCCTCGGAGCTTGAGCGGTGTGGACGGAATTGCGAGAAGACGAAAATTGGCTCCGGCCGAGCACACATTAGTGCTCTCCGTCCGCCGCTCGATAGCCCGCCCATCAAAGGATGGAAAAGAGAGGTGGCGGGGGAGGAAAAATCGGTCGTGCGGTCGCTTCAGCCAAGACCTCGATGACCTACTACTGCCGGCCCCGGCCCGAGAACTTATGAACACGCATTGTCCAAAGAGCATTACACATCTTTCGGAAGTAGATGTTGTGATTCACTCTGAGCTCCTCTCGGGCCGGTTGATCTAGTTAAAACAGTCTAGGAGCTTGGGCGGCAGGAAAGTTGCGGGCTGCAAATCGACCGCGCCGGCCCAGTTTGCACCCGCTTCTTGCCCCATAGCACCCGGCTATGGGGCGGCGAATCGGGCACAAACTGTGCTCGGCGGGGCCGATTTTCGCCGTCGCAATTCCTACCGCCAAAGCTCCTAGAGCGTGTTATGCACTGATTCGTCCCCGCGAAAGCCCCTCTGGGCGTGCAGAACAAGGCGCCAAGCCCGCAGAATCCTCAATGGCTTCAAGGGGTTGGCAACGGTGCACCGGTATGTAAGGCGCACGAAGCTGCACGCCCAGAGGGGCCTTCCCTTCGGGCTGGCCCCAAAACCGCACGCTGACGGCGTTGCCACGCTTGATAAGGCAGCCAGCCTTACCGGCGCGTGGCGCCTTGTCAACACGCGGTTTTGGGGCCAGCGCGGGGACGAATAAGTTCATAACACCGCTCTAAGTGCTACGCTAAATTTTTAATGTTCCACGTGGAACATGATGGAAGAAGATGCCACGCTGGAGTGGAAAATTTCCGCTCTCAATCCGTCCAAATTCATCAGCTTTATAGGCACAATGAATTCCTAGAACAACTTGCAGGTTTTGCTATCACCCACGCTTTAACCTTTATCCTTCTCCGGAAACTGTGCCTTTGCCGTTTGGAGGGAGGGAGACACTCTCAAAAGACATTTTTCTGCTTTTCTAGAACCCAAAGAACAAGATCTATCACACACCACAAAAACAGAGCGGAGACAAGTTGTTATTGCTGAAAGGAGGGAGGGGTAAGGGCCGGGGACACTCCCGGCAGAGCAATTTCCGATTCCGCCCCTTAAAGCAGTGCTGAATCCTGATCAGAGGAGGAAAGGGGCGAGGGGTAGGTATGCTGGCAGAGTTGTGCACTTACGTATGTACGAATGCTACCTTGCTTCTTATCTTGCAGATCTTCAACGGCCCGTCGCTGGGGCGTTGGGCGTTGTTTGTTCTCGATTCTCGACGGGAGGTCGGGGGAAGTTGAGAGGGAAGACGGAACGGGGGAAGCTTGTCGGTGGTGAGAGGGGTCGGAGACGCACCTGCTTGGGCCTGGCTTCTCCTTTCCTTTTCTGATTTGTTCTTCTATCTTGTGAATTGACACTGTTTGTCGTGTTCTACAGATTTAAATCTAAGCGTGTGTAAGGTGCCAGAAGCCGTTCTGCTGCAAGACCGGGTAGCAAGAAGAACCTAAACCCTCCTGTCTCCTCCCTCCATAAGCAGAGCAGGCTTAGCTCCTCGGAGGGGAACGGGGGGAAAGGGGTGCGCGGGGAAGGGGGGGAAGCAATCTGTCGGGGACGGCTCCTGTCCGGTTGTTCTCTTCTGCCCTTTTATGTACGTTGTTTTTTATCTCGTTTCATGCGAAACACTGGGGCCTTATATCATCCGAGGTCTGGGCTTTTTCTCCCTCCTTTCTGATCCTCTTGCGACGGCCCAGAAAGGGGGGGGTTCTCCTCTATCTCAAGCCTTTTTTATTTTCCTCCTATCTTCCCATAGTTAGAGCGTGTGATGACTTTGAAGGAGAGGCATGACATTACCCAGCATCAATATGGAAAAGACCATAGAATGCAGGCCTGCCAGCGTGTCAGGCGAGCGCTTGTAGTCTCGCGCCAGTCGGCGAAAGCGCGGTTGATCCAGCCGAAACTTCGCTCAATGACCCAGCGTCTGGGTAAAAGAACAAATCCTTTTTTGGCCTCGGACAGCTTCACGATCTGAAGATCCAATACCGGCCTGCTTGGCGTCTTTGGCTGGATCGTCGCCGGTGTAGCCCTGATCGGCATAGACCACCTTGAGCGTATCCGTATCTCCTGTGGCATGCTGAAGCTGTTCGGCCAGCTGCTCCTTCACTTGGGCTCGCTCCGGTTCATTGGCCGGTGTGACATGTACGACCAGCAAGGTTGCCGAGCGTGTCAACGGCCATATGAACCTTGCTACCCTTCTTGCGTTTGTAGCCATCGTAGCCCGCACGAGGACCCACTTTCACAGGGTTTTGCCGTCCAGAATCACAGTGCTGGGCAGGGCCTTGCCGTTGCTGAGCCACCCGAATGATCAGCGAAGATCACTGACCACCGCTTCGAAGCAGCCGGTACGGAGCCAGCGCGCGTCTGTTGATAGACCGCTTGCAGGGTGGAAAGTCAATTGGGCAGGACCGCCATGGCGAAGCCGCCCTGGCCCATCCAGCGCAAAGCGTTGAACATGGCCCGAAGGTCATGCTTGCGTTGTGGGGCTTGCTCGTCCATCAGAATCAGATAGGGCGCGGCAAACGCGCGTTCTTCGTCGGATACATCGGTGGGATTAGGGGCGGCGTGCATTCATCAGGCTACGATAGCACCCCCGGGGAAAAGTTCATAACACGCTCTAAGGTTCCCTTTTTCTTTTGGTTTGATTTGTTTCACGTGAAACACATCCATCCAGGGGGTAAGAGTAAGAGGGAAAAGCCCGGAGAGGAGCAACATCGCCTCGCCTCCCGTTATCGGTTTTGTCGTGTGCTACTGTAAAAAGGACAAAGAGGGCGGGTAAAAGTGCTCCGACAGGAAGCAAGGGCAGAGGGCCTCCCCTCAAACTTTTCTGAAGCGTTCGACCCTCCCTACTCCGGACTCTCTCTTCCGCTCTCTATGATGCTGAGGTTGAGGTGCTGGCCGAAAACGAAATGAAAAAGTATTGGATTTGGAAGGAAGGAGAGAAAAAGGAGATGCGCGGCGACGGTAAGTTGTGGCGTGGGTGAGGGTAGAGATGATCAGGCCAGAAAAGAGCGAGGGGGGGCCCTGCGCCCCTACCTACGCGCATACGAATTGCAGACAAAGGGCAAGAAAGAACAATTGGAACGATATAGGAAGGAGAGAGAAGAGTCTCCCGAGTTTTGTGAAAGCCTAAAAGCCAAACGGAGAGGAAAGGGGCGACGGGCCCCGGAGCCGGCGATTGGAGAAGGTGTAGAAAGTTCATCTGCTTATTTCATTTGATTGCACTCACCTAAAAAGGCAGAATGAGCTTTACAGAAGAGTAATAATAAATAATTCTCATTAATATTTACTTCGATATGATCTTAGGCGCTGCTTTCATTCCATCGGGATTTCTTTCAGTGTCCAATCCCCTCTCCAGCAAAGTGTGCAGGGCAGCTTTCCTGCAGCCTGTGTACCCAGCTCAGATTGTGGGCGGGATGTACGTACCCTCAGTGATGTGCTGCTGTATCCGCTGGCTTTGGTCTTGCCGGTGAAGATGGACGCGGGCACGTTAGACTGTGCGATCGTGTGTCTATGGAGAAGGGGCCAAGCAGATGGAGGGGGGATTGAAGCCGATTGCATTGACGATGGGAGATCCCGCAGGTATCGGGCCGGAGATCCTGATGAAGGCATTGATGGAGGCCGGAAAATGCCCTCAGAGGCCTTTTTTCAGGCTATATGGGGATAGGGTATTGCTGAGATCCCTTTCGGCGCGTTATGGGCTTGATTCGAGCCTTTATGAGCTTGTTCCTTGCGGTGAGCTGAAAGCGGGCTGGCAGCTTGGAGAGGTGTCAGGTGAGGGGGGAGGAGCGGCGTTTCGTGCGGTTCGGCAGGCTGCCATGGATGCGATGGCGGGGAAGGTGCGTGCCGTGGTCACTGCACCGCTCAGCAAGGCGGCCATGAATCTGGCGGGGCATCATTATCCCGGGCACACGGAAATTCTGGCCGATCTGGCGGGGGGCGTGCCGGTTCGGATGATGCTGGCGAATCCGGAGCTGCGCACGGTACTGGTGAGCATTCATTTGCCCTTGCTGGAGGCGGTGCGCTCGCTGTCGACGGATGGCATCCTTCAGACGATTCAGCTCACGGATCGCTTTTTGCGTCAGACAGGTTTGCCCAGGCCCCGGATTGCGGTGGCCGGGCTCAACCCGCATGCCGGTGAGGGCGGTTTGCTGGGCACCGAAGAGCAGGAAACGATCGAACCGGCGGTCAGGATGGCGCAGAAACAAGGCATCGATGCCAGTGGCCCCTATCCACCCGATACGGTGTTCATGCGGGCCAGGGGATTCAAGCACTTCGATGTGGTCATCGCGATGTACCACGATCAGGGACTGATCCCGGTGAAGTATCTGGGCGTGGATGATGGTGTGAACCTGACGGTGGGATTGCCCTATGTGAGGACGAGCCCGGATCACGGTACGGCCTTCGACATTGCTGGTCAGGACAAGGCGGATCCGGCCAGCATGGTGGCGGCCATCAGGATGGCTGATCAGCTGTCGCGTGGCGATTCGCGCTGACAGGCTCTTTTGGGGGAGCCCTGATGCGCGGACTTTTTCTCCGGGAGATTGCAAGGGACGGATACCCCATGAAAAACCCCGCCTGATGGCGGGGTTCCAAAAGCAGCCAGCGGCGTGGGCTCCGGCTGGCTGCTGTCTGCCTTCCAGTCTTCAGGTCAGGGCTGTTTCACGGGGGCGTGAGCCTGCCCCGAAGCGGGCAGATCGATCAGCCTGCCAGACTGGCTTCGAGTTTCTGACGAATCTCCTTCAGCTTGGCCGGCAGGCGCTCGCCGAGCTGGGTGAAGAGCTCGTCATGACGCTTGAACTCGGCACGCAGCTGAGCCGGGTCGATCGTGCTGATCTTCTTGTACTGTTCTTCGCTGAACTCGAGACCGGTCCAATGGATGTCGGCATAGGTGGGCGAGGTGCCATAGGCATGCTCCACACCTTTGCCGGTGCCTTCGAGCCGATCCAGAATCCACTTCAGCACGCGCATGTTTTCACCGAAGCCCGGCCAGATGAAACGGCCGTTTTCGTCGGTGCGGAACCAGTTGACGTTGAAGATCGGGGGAAGCTTGGCGCCCATGGCTTCCAGTTTCGGGCCGAGGTCGAGCCAGTGCTGGAAGTAGTCGCTCATGTTGTAGCCGCAGAAGGGCAGCATGGCGAACGGGTCGCGACGAACCACGCCCTGCTTGCCACCAGCGGCAGCGGTGGTTTCCGAACCCATCGTGGCAGCCATGTACACGCCTTCATCCCAGCTGCGGGCCTGGGTGATGAGCGGTACCGTGTCGGAGCGGCGGCCACCGAAGATGAACGCATCGATCGGCACACCAGCAGGGTCGTCCCATGCCGGGTCGACGGCCGGGTTGTTGGTGGCGGCGGTGGTGAAGCGGGAGTTGGCGTGCGCAGCCTTGCGGCCGTTCTTGCCGTCTTCGGGCGTCCAGTCCTTGCCCTGCCAGTCGATCAGGTGGGCGGGTGGCTCGCTCAGGCCTTCCCACCAGACATCGCCGTCATCGGTCAGAGCCACGTTGGTGAAGAGCACGTTCCTGTCGAGTGCTGCGATGCAGTTCGGGTTGCTCTTCCTGTTGGTGCCGGGGGCCACGCCGAAATAGCCTGCCTCGGGGTTGATGGCAAACAGGCGGCCGTTGGCATCGGGCTTGATCCAGGCGATGTCGTCACCGACCGTGGTGACTTTCCAGCCCTCGAAGCCTTTGGGCGGGATCAGCATGGCGAAGTTGGTCTTGCCGCAGGCCGACGGGAAGGCGGCGGCCACATGATACTTCTTGCCTTCCGGCGAGGTCACGCCGAGGATCAGCATGTGCTCGGCCAGCCAGCCGGGGCCGCCATCGGCCGCAGCGTTCTTGCCCATCGACGAGGCGATCCGCAGTGCGAGGCACTTCTTGCCCAGCAGGGCGTTGCCACCGTAGCCCGAGCCATAGGACCAGATTTCGCGGGTTTCCGGATAGTGGACGATGTATTTTTCATCGTTGCAGGGCCAGGCCACGTCCTGCTGGCCTTCGGCCAGCGGCACGCCCACGGTATGCACGCAAGGCACGTATTCGCCGTTCTCGCCGAGCACATCCCAGACAGCCTTGCCCATACGGGTCATGATGCGCATGCTGGCGACGACGTAGGGAGAGTCGGTCAGCTCGATGCCGATCTGGGCGATGTTGCTGCCGAGGGGGCCCATCGAGAAGGGGACGACATACATCGTGCGACCCTTCATGCTGCCGTCGAACAGCTTGTCCAGCTTGGCCCGCATTTCAGCCGGTGCCATCCAGTTGTTGGTGGGGCCTGCGTCGATTTCCTTCTCGCTGCAGATGAAGGTGCGGTCTTCGACCCTTGCCACATCAGAGGGATTCGAGCGTGCCAGATAGGAGCCAGGACGCTTTTCGGGATTCAGCTTGATCAGGGTGCCACGCTCGACCATCTCTTCGCAGAGGCGGTCATATTCGGCCTGGCTGCCATCTGCCCAGAGGACACGGGCAGGCTGTGTCAGCTGGGCAATCTGGCGAACCCACTCGATGATCCCTTTATGGCGTACTTCGGGAGGAATGACTCCAATGTCGACGGCAGATGATGCTGATGTCATAGCTGGATTTCCTTGTGGAGATTGAACAAAAAGAAAGTCGGCACTTACTTACCAAAGAGACCGCATATGACCAGCATCTTCGTGAGCATTCATGACTTCAATGCGACGACTGCCCAGCCGCTTGGGCGGCAGGAAAGTCGCGGGCTGCAAACCGACCGCGCCGGCCCATTCTGCACCCGCTTCCTGCCCCTTGGTACCGGCCACGGGGCGGCGAATCGGGCACGAACCGTGCTCGGCGGGGCCGATTTTCGCCTTCGCGATTCCTGCCGCCCAAGCGCCTGGTGTGATGCCTGCCAATCTGCCGATCTCCTGTTGAACCTGTGACAAGCAAGGCACTGGTGTCAGTGTGTTGTTTGTCTCAGGCTGTGGGTAGGTTTTTCTACCCCTAATTGTGATCCTATTCTGAGTTTCTGTCCGGGGTGCTGATGACTGACCGGGTATCTGGGATAGTGCCGCTGTGACGGGATGCGCAACGACGGCCAAAAAGACTGTCTCTGACAGGGGGTAAGATGCCTGTCTTGCGTGTGAAGGGCCGCTGGCAGGGAAGGGAAGGGCGGAAGGAAAGGTCTGATATTTTCTCGAAAGCCATTGAAAACAGCCTCATATAGGCAAGTGAGTACAAACTTTCCATTCATGCGGGATCAGGATCAATTACAGGGAGCCAATGCTGTGCAGGATCGAGAAGATCGAGTAACGTCCACTCAGGGTGTTTTAAAAAAACAACATTCCGATAAGGGTTCAACCCAATTGAATGAAGTGGGTCGAGGTATTAGTCGCCCGATTCATGTGCTGAATCCGCCGGTAGTTCGTGCCTCCAGTGTGATCTTCGATTCAGTGGGCGCCGCCTGGGAAGAAGGCAGTGCCACGGGCAGGGGCGAACGACACCGTTCGACCTACGCCACGGCCGGGACGGAGACCACCTATACGTTGATGGATGCCGTGGCAGCGCTGGAAGGGGAGGGCCATGACTGCCGGGCTGCCTTGATGTCTTCCGGGCTGCTGGCGATCAGCACAGCGATGTTGGCATTCACCAACCCTGGTGATCATGTGCTGATGAGCGATTCGGTCTATGGGCCGGCACGGCACTTTGCCGAGACGGTACTGAAGCGCTTTGGCGTGACGACAAGCTATTTCGATCCACTGGCCCGGCCGGACGAGCTTGACAGGTTGGCAAGTGCTCACACTCGCATGATCTATCTGGAAAGCCCGGGCAGCTACACCTTCGAGATTCAGGACGTGCCTGCCATTTGCGAGTGGGCGCGCGCGCGCGGTGTGCTGAGCGTCATCGACAACACCTACGCCTCGCCACGTCTGGCCCGGCCTTTCGATTGGGGGGTGGACGTTTCGCTGATTGCACTGACCAAATACTGGTGTGGCCATGCAGATGTGCTGATGGGCGCGGCGGTCGTGCGTGAGCCTTTGTGGCAGCAACTCTGGGACACCGTCCGCCAGTTGGGCGTGTGCGTCGGCGGGGATGACGCCTGGCTGGTCCTGCGGGGTTTGCGTACGCTCGATGCCCGGATGGCGGTTCACGAGAAAACGGCATTGACCGTGGCCCGCTGGCTGGAGCAGCAGCCGGATGTGGTGCGTGTGCTACATCCGGGCCTGGAGAGTCACCCGCAGCATGCGCTGTTCAAGCGGGATTTTCTGGGCAGCAATGGCCTTTTCTCGTTCGAGTTGAAGCCGGTCTCTTCGGCGGCGGTGGCGGCATTGTGCAATGGCCGGCGACATTTCCAGATCGGCTACTCTTGGGGGGGGTTCGAGAGCCTCATCATGCCGGCCCATCTCCAGGGTGCCAGAAGCGTCGGTCCCTGGTCGGGTGGCCCGTTAGTGAGGATTCACTGCGGCCTGGAGTCTGCTGATGCCTTGATCGCTGATCTGGATGAAGGTCTGAAAGCGATGCGTGCTGTCTCTGCTTGATGACAGGGTGTGAAGCCGTGCCCCTGCCGCCCCAAGCGCCTGGGGGCGGCAGCTGTGGATCACACCGCTCAGGCCGAGCCGATCGATGGGGCTCTCTGCCAGCTGTCTCTGGTGAAAAACTGCTGGCAGTCGCCAACTATTTACACCCCAGCGTCGGGTAAATTGACGATAATTTCAGGGTTCGGTTGTCGGTGAACTTGCCGGCAACCGCCGATTCCTAGTTAGTGCTCACTTATAGGGTAGTTGTGATGACGCCTGAAGGCCTCCTTCCAATCGATCAATTGATTAACCAGGATCTCGACGACCTGATCCGCAAGGCCCGTCCGCAGTACGAGGCCATGGCAGGTCATCAGGTGTGGCTGACCGGTGGCGCCGGCTTCCTGGGCTACTACCTGGTGCTGTCGATCGGGCACTGGAACAAGACGGCGCCGGCCGACAAGAAGATCCGGCTCACGGTGCTGGACAACTATGTGCGTGGCGTGCCGGCCTGGCTCGAAGGGGCCAAGTCCGATGAGATCGTGCTGCGCAAGCATGATGTGACGCATCCGATTCCGGCAGATCTGCCGCCGGCGAATTTCATCATCCACGCCGCTTCGATCGCTTCGCCGATGTACTACCGGAAGTATCCGCTGGAGACGATCGATGCCAATGTGAACGGCCTGCGTCTGATGCTCGACTACGCAGCCGAGCGCAACCAGAAGGCGCCGGGCTCGATGAAGGGCTTTCTGTTCTTCTCGACCAGCGAGATCTATGGTGATCCGACGCCGGACGCGATCCCCACGCCGGAAACCTATCGTGGCCTGGTCTCTTGCACCGGTCCGCGTGCCTGCTATGACGAGTCGAAGCGGGTGGGCGAGACGCTGTGTGTGCTCTATGCCCAGAACAAGGGTGTGCCGGTGTCGCAGGCGCGGCCCTTCAACAACTATGGTCCAGGCCTGAAGATCACCGATGGCCGAGTGCTGCCCGACTTTGCCCGTGACGTGCTGGCCGGTCGTGACATCGTGATGCTGTCCGATGGTTCCCCGACCCGAACCTTCTGCTATATCACCGATGCACTGTCGGGCTACCTGCGGGTGCTGGTCAACGGTCGTCGTGGCGAGCCGTACAACATCGGCATCGAGACGCCCGAGATCACGATGCGCGAGCTGGCCGAGAAGGTTCGCAAGCTGGCCAACGAGCTGTGGGGCTATGAAGGCAAGGTGATCCACAAGCTGTCGGACGAGGGCGAGGTCTATCTGGCCGACAACCCGAACCGTCGCTGCCCGATCATCACGAAGGCGCGCACCGAGCTGGGCTATGCGCCGGAAGTCGATGTGGACACGGGTCTGCGCCGCATCCTGAACTGGTATTACTTCAATCGCGAAGCTGAGGCTGCCTGATGAAAATTTGTGTGGTGGGAACCGGCTATGTCGGTCTGGTGTCCGGTACGGGCTTGGCCTCGATCGGACACGAGGTGGTGTGCGTGGATGTGGATGCGGCCAAGGTGGATCGCATCAACCGCGGCGAGCCGCCTATCCATGAAGAAGGTCTGGAGCCGCTGCTGAAGGCGAACGTGGGCAAGGGCCTGCGCGCCTCGACTTCGCTGGCCGAGGCGATGGATGGTGCGGACGTGGCACTGATCTGCGTCGGCACGCCCTTTGATGGCAAGCTGATCGACCTGAGCTATGTGTTGCAGGTCTCGCGTGAAATCGGTGAGGTGCTGAAGGCGCAGGCCGAGGCGGCGAAGGCGGCCGGACGCGAGCCGCACTATTGTGTGGTGACGGTCAAGAGCACGGTGGTGCCGGGCACGACCGACACGGATGTGCGCCAGGCCATCGAGTCGGTGTCGGGCCTCGAGGCCGGCCGGGATTTCGGCCTGGGCATGAACCCGGAGTTTCTGGCTGAAGGCGTGGCCGTGAAGGACTTCCAGCAGCCGGATCGCATCGTGGTGGGCGGTATCGACAGGCGCTCGACCGAGCAGCTGGCCCGCATGTATCAGCACTTTGCCGACAAGGGTGTGCCGGTCGTGCAGACCACGCCGCGTACAGCCGAGATGATCAAGTACACCTCGAATGCCTTCATGGCCACGATGATTTCGTTCTCGAACGAGATCGCACGGGTGTGTGATGGCATCGGGGATCTGGATGCAGCGGAAGTGTTCAAGGGTTTGCACCTGATGAAGCACCTGATCTATCGGGATGGGGCTGGCGAGCTGAAGATCGCAGGTGCTTCCTCCTTCCTGTGGGCAGGTTGCGGTTTTGGCGGCAGCTGCTTCCCGAAGGATGTGAAAGCGATCACGGCGCATGCAGCCAACCGGGGCGTACCGACGCCGATGCTGGATGCGGTGCTGTCCACGAACAAGACGCAGCCCGAGCGGATGATCTCGATGCTGAAGGATCGCCTGGGCGAGTTGAAGGGCCGGAAGGTGACGGTGCTGGGTGTGGCCTTCAAGCCGGGGACGGACGATGTGCGTGAGTCGCCGGCATTGCCGATCATCGCTGATCTGGTGAGGGCTGGCGTGGAAGTGACCGCTCACGATCCGATCGCGGTCGAGACCGGTCGGAGGGCGCTGGCCGAGTTCGGTGTCGCGCCGGATGCTTATGCCTTCGAGGCGGATCTGGATCGTGCGCTGGCTTCGGCCGAGGCCGTGCTGCTGGTGACGAGCTGGCCGGAGTACAAGGCGGTGCCCGAGCTTCAGCACAAGGCTGGCCGTGAGGCGGTGCCGCTGATCGATGGGCGTCGTTTCATTGCCCGTGATGCGCTGCCGGCTTATAGCGGTATCGGTCTGTCGTTGAAGGCGGGCTGATCACAGGAAGCGCCTGATGACCAGTATGTGAATGCTTACTTGGCTTCAAGGCGCTATCAGAACTGCTTGGCCTGAATGGCCTGTCTGAGAAACGGCGTTGTCCTCCCTTGGGGCACAACGCCGTTTCCTGTTTCTTCCTGCCGTGTGTGTCAGGGCTCGACGGAAGGCTTCTGGTACGAGCAGAAAAAACCCCGCCTAAGGCGGGGCTGTCTGGCGCGGATAGCAGCCGTGAAAGGCGCTCGCCTCAGGATTTTCGCCGCGCCAGATCGTCAGGCCGATTTTGCCTGTCGGGGCAGAACCGGGGTGTCATCATCCGTTGCTTCACTTGGCTTCGGCGTCGGTATGACGGATGACGAGCAGGTCGATGTTGGCCTGGCTCAGCAGGCGGCGGGTGGCGCTGCCGAGCAGCAGGGCACTGAAACCGCTGCGTCCATGGGAAGCCACGACGATCAGATCGGCTTTTTTCTCGCGAGCCACGAGAATGATGCCGTCGGCCGGTTCATCGGCGACCTCGAAAGCGGTGTCGGGCGTCAGACCGGCCGCTTTGGCTTTTTCGGCCGCCTTGTCGAGGATCTCCTTGCCGGCGCTGCGAACTTTCTCGTCGTGCTCGGCTGCCGTCATGTAGTTGTTGGGCACCAGATCGCCGGCGTAGAGCGGCGGCGCATAGGGGGCGCCGATGTTGGCAATGGTGACGGAGGCCTTCAGAGCATTGGCCAGATTGATGCCGGCGTCAACAGCGCGATCAGACAGCGGGGAACCATCGGTGGCGATCAGGATGTGCTTGTACATGAGGAGGTCTCCTACAGAAGTTGATCGACAAAACCACGTCGGGCCTGGATCGTGAGGGGCGGAGGAAGTGCCGGCTCACGGATGACCCGGTATCCCTGCAACAGGCCGGACTGGCCGGGGCGCTGGAAGGTTCGAACTTGCGGGCGGGGGCGCAGGCACCCTGCGGCGCAAGCGGGATGCTCGCTCGTCAGGGCCAGTTGCCCTGGTGCTGCAAATCGTCAATTCCAGCTGCCTGATTGCGGACAATACGCATTCTTTAACCTAAGGATAGACCAGATTTGCCCACTCGGGGAGGGAGGCCCATTTTTTTGTTGGCTGTCGGGGGCGCCATGCAGCAGCGGTGCTGGCCAGCGTGAGGGCTTTCAGCAGATGGGCTGGCCCTGGCAGGGGAGGAAACGGGTGCTCTGGCGGATCTGGGCCTGCAGTTGCGCGGCGGAAACGGGGGGGCTGAACAGATTGCCCTGAACCGTGCAGCGGGGCAGGAACTGCTGGAGGCAGTCGAACTCTTCTTTGGTTTCGATGCCTTCTGCCACGGCGCTGAGCTTCAGCCCGGCAGCCAGCCCGAGAATGGCATGCACGATGGCCTTTGAGACCGCCTTGCGGGGAAGTCCCCGGATGAAACTGCGGTCGATCTTGATTTCGTCGAAGGGTAGTGTGTGCAGATAGGTCAGTGACGAGTAGCCGGTGCCGAAATCATCGAGGGACAGCGACAGGCCAAGATGCTTCAGCGCGCTGATCAGGTCATGGACCTGGTCCCCGTTTTCGACCAGCAGCGATTCGGTCAGCTCCAGCGTCAATAGTTCAGGCGGGAAACCGGTGTCCTTGAGGGCCTGCGCCACGGTATCGGTGAGGTTGCCACGGAGGGTCTGGGCTGCAGAGATGTTCACGGCGATCTGCAAGCGGGGCAGACCGGCATCCAGCCACGCACGTCCCTGCTGGCAGGCCTGATGCAGGGCCCAGGAACCGATGTCGGCGATCAGGCCGGAACGCTCGGCAATGGGCACGAAATGTTCCGGCAGGATCATGCCAAGATCGCGATGGTGCCAGCGGATCAACGCCTCGACGCCGGTGATCTGCAGGGTCTGGCTGTCGATCTTGGGCTGGTAGACAAGCTGAAGCTCGTTGTAGCGGATCGCGTGACGCAGATGGTTTTCCAGCGCCAGAAAATTGGCACTGGCCGATGCCTGGGCCGGATCGAAGTACTCGATCCGATGTCCACCCCTCCGTTTGGCAATGGTCAGCGCGGTTTCGGCATGCTGCACCAGCTGGCAGGCGTCCTTGCCATGAGTGGGGAAGACGGCCAGGCCGATGCTGGCGGAAATGAACAACTCCCGCCCGTCGATGTGGATGGGCTGGGCCAGAATCTGTGAGAGGGACTGCAGCCATTGCTGATGGGCGGGATCACGCGGACCACCCGGCAGCAGCGCCATGAAGCGGTCTCCACCGCAGCGGGCGAGCCAGGGCGAGGCTGTCATGGCCGGTCGGCGCCGGTCGGCGCCCGTATGCTGGCTGACCACATGGTCCAGCCGCTGGCTGAGTGCTTTCAGGTAGGCATCACCGATCTGGTGTCCGAGGCCCTCGTTGAGTTGCCGGAAGCGATCCACATCCAGCATCATCAGCGTGTACTTCTTCGGGGCCGAGCGCAGGACCACGTCGAGGCGACGCATGAAGCCGCTCCGGTTGGTCAGGCCCGTGAGCTGATCCAGCTTCAGCAGCCGATCCCGGTAGATCTTGAGCCCAAGGCACTGGCGCAGCTTCAGCAGCAGCGCTGTCCTGTTCACGGGCTTGGACATCACGTCCATCAGATTCAGGTCGAGCGCGAGTTGCCAGAGCGTGTCCTTCTGGCCGGAGGCGAGCAGGATGATGGGCAGTTGCTGCCAGGAGGGGTGCTGCCGGTTGCTCCGAAGCCATTGCAGCCGTTCGTGATCATCGGCGTCGAGACTGATCAGGACCAGTGCAGGCGGTCTTTCGGCCTGGATCAACGCCTCTGCTTCCCGGCAGTCGCTGGCAACCAGCAGGGCGCCCGGTCTTTCCTGGTTCAGAATGTCATGAACACTCTGGATCGTGACCTTGTCATGATCCAATAGCAGAACGGCGTTCTGTTTTCCGATCAGTGCGTCTTCACTGCGGTTGCTGAGCAGTCCGCCGACGCTGAAATGGAGATCAGGACTCACTTGTTCTTGCCGCCGAAAAAAGGCCCGTCGAGCATGACATGAACGGTGTGTTCATGCGGGAAGCTCCACGGTGCCATGACTTCGGGTGTTACTTCGGGGCTTAAAAGATACCCTATTTGTCGGGACGATTTTCATCGTGACCGGCTGGCATGGGGACTTTGGGCGGGATCAAATCGCGAATGCGCTGTTTTCCTCCGGAAGGTCGTGCCGAAAGCGACAGCCTGTCGGGATAAAAGCCACGCCAGTCATGGCGGAGCGCGCTCCTGCCGCCCAAGCGCCGGGGCCAACCGTTCGTCAGGTGGGGGTTCGTGCCTGTGCAGGCCGCCGAGAGGGGATGCCGGCGCCGGACATGCACGGTGGCCCGTGCTCATCGCTCTGGCAGCCGGCTGCACTCATCCTGTCCGGATCAGGCCGTCTGCACCGGCGTGCCATGTGTGGCTGCCGGGTTGTGCAGGGTCTGTGTGCTGCCATAGTCGCTGTCACCTTCGTTCAGGGCCGCTTCGGCGGTGATGAACGTGGGTTTTTCAGCGCCATTGGTGGTTGCAGGCACAGCCTGTCGGGCAGGCTGGGATTCTGCCTGGGCCTGATGGGTGCGCCAGGCGCGCTGCTGGGCCATGGCCTGAAGATAGACGAGCTGTTCGGCGGCATCGGCGTCGCCACGGTGGATGGCTTTCATCAGGGTCCGGTATTCGGCCATCGACTGTCGCAGGCGGTTTTCGGCCGGCGGCATCATGTTGCGGATCAGCTGCAGGAACCGACGCAGGTCGATGATGGCCCGCACCAGCCAGGGATTGGCTGCCATCTGCTGCAGCCGTTCATGAAAGCGGTCGACGGCGCGGTGGTAGTCGTCGGCACGGTTGTTGCCGACCGCCATCTCGATCTGCTGGTGATAGAGGTCGAGCGCGGCCAGATCGTCAGCCGTCTTGCGCCGGACGGCATCGCCGGCACAACGGCTCTGCAGCATGCCCAGCACCGGGAAGAAGGCATCCACATCGCCGGGACTCAGTTCAGTCACGAAAGCACCACGCCCCGGCACGAGCCTGACCAGTCCCTCGTGAGCCAGCACTTTCAGTGCCTCACGCAGCGGTGTGCGGGAGGTGCCGAGCTGAGCCGAGAGGCCGAGTTCATCGATGCGTTCACCGGGAGAGAGGATGCGCTCGTAAATCATGTCGCGCAGGCGATCGGTGACTTCGACATGGAGGGATGACCGGCTGATCTTGTTATTGGATTCCATGTGGTGCTGTAAGGCTCAAGGCAAAAGGGACGACATGAAGGGGTGCGCCAGCAGGACGGGAAGACGATGAACGTATCCGTTCCTGTCAGCCCGTCTGGCGGCAGGCATGCCTGCATTCATGATCATGAAAGGCACGCGCCCGTTCAGGGCAGCTGCGCTGGAGGGCAGGTTGCCACGGACGGGCTTCTCACGGGAAATCGGTAACACCGGGACGAACCTTGCCGTGTGCGCGGGGCGCAGGCAAACAGCAGACCACCGTGCCGGAGCTGCGGGTGCCGGCACATGACTGCCGTGGCCCAGGAGCTTGGGCGGCAGGAAAGTCGCGGGCTGGCGTGAAAGCGCTCACCGTGGCCGTGCCTGGGACATGATGATGCATGCCGGCAGCCGGCCTCCCCGGTCGTCTGTCTCGATGTTCATAATATTGTACTGTTGCCCACGGCCACTTGCGGGGCGATTCGCCGCGCTGTTGTTGTTTCAAGGCTTGTGGGACATGTCTTGACACCAGGCCGTGGCCGGGTAGTCGCTAGAATCCAACCATGCTTCCAGACCAACTTCAAGAATTGCGCCAGCTTCTGGCGAAGACCGTCCAGGCCACGGGCCTTGACCCGGCGGTGGCCGAATCCATCCAACCCTCGCTGGAGCGGCCCCGGCAGGCCGGCCATGGCGACCTTGCAACCAACCTGGCGATGCAGCTTGCCCGGCCGCTCAAGCGCCCGCCACGTGACGTGGCCCAGCAGCTGATGGATGCACTGCTGGCGCAGGCGGCAGCCGCCGGGCTGATCGAGCGGGCCGAGATCGCGGGCCCCGGCTTCATCAACCTCTGGCTGACCCCGGCTGCCCGTCAGCGCGTCGTGCACGAGGTGCTGGCGCAGGGCGAGCGTTTCGGTCAGCGACCGGCTGATGGCCGGAAGGTGATGCTGGAGTTCGTGTCCGCCAATCCCACGGGTCCGCTTCATGTCGGGCATGGCCGTCAGGCAGCGCTGGGTGATGTGCTCGGCAACCTGCTGGCCTCGCAGGGCTGGCAGGTGCATCGCGAGTTCTATTACAACGATGCCGGTGCCCAGATCGAGAATCTCGCACTCTCGGTTCAGGCTCGCGGGCGTGGCCTGTCCGCCGATGACCCGAGTTTCCCGGCCGATGGCTATCGGGGTGAATACATCGCGGAGATCGCCCGTGCGTTCCTCGCGAAGGAAACGGTGCAGGTCGATGGCCAGGCGCCAGAGACGGCCACCGGGGACATCGAAGACCTGGGCGCCGTCCGCCGGTTTGCCGTCGCCTGTCTGCGCCGGGAGCAGGATCTGGATCTGGCGGCTTTCGGCGTACGCTTCGACGAGTATTTTCTCGAGTCCTCGCTTTACACCGACGGCAAGGTCGAGGACACCGTGGCCCGTCTGCAGGCGGGGGGGCATACGTTCGAGCAGGAAGGCGCACTGTGGCTGCGCTCCACCGACTATGGCGATGACAAGGATCGCGTCATGCGCAAGTCGGGCGGTGGCTATACCTATTTCGTGCCGGACGTGGCCTACCATACGACGAAGTGGAACCGTGGCTATGTGAAGGCCATCAACATCCAGGGCTCGGATCACCACGGCACCATCGCCCGTGTGCGCGCCGGCCTGCAGGCGCTCGACATCGGCATACCCGAGGGCTATCCGGCCTATGTGCTGCACAAGATGGTCCGCGTGATGCGTGGCGGCCAGGAGGTGAAGATCTCCAAGCGTGCCGGCAGCTACGTGACGCTGCGCGACCTGATCGAGTGGTCAGGCGGTGGCGACGAGGTCCGGGGCCGGGATGCGGTCCGGTACTTCCTGATCTCCCGCAAGGGAGATACCGAATTCACCTTCGACGTGGATCTGGCATTGTCACGCTCGGATGAAAATCCGGTGTATTACATCCAGTATGCCCATGCACGGATCTGCTCGATCCTGTCACAGGGGGGCGAAGCGGCTGGGGCAGACGTGCCTGTCCACCGGTTGACGGCGCCCAGCGAATATGCGCTGATGGCGCGGATGGCTGCCTTCCCTGGCCTGCTGGCCGAAGCGGCTGCCGACCTTGCGCCCCACCAGCTTGCCTATTATCTGAAAGATCTGGCGGCAGACTTCCATGCGTTCTATAACGCAGAGCGCGTGCTGTCGGATGATGCCGAACTTCAGGCAGCCCGGATGGCCCTGCTGCGCGCCGTTCGCACGATCCTGCGGTGCGGCCTGGCGCTGATCGGCATTTCGGCACCGGAGAGATTGTGATGCATGTTGTTTCCATGGAAGAGCGGCGCATGAAGCCGATTCGTATGGCACGGCTTGCGGCCTGTGGCCCGTTCCCTGCGCCGAAGGCGATGCAGCAGGGGGGTACGATGGTGGGCGTGCTGCTGGGGCTGGTGCTTGGCCTCGGTATTGCAGCCGTTGCTGCCTATGTCATCTATCAGGCGCCGCTGCCGTTCATTGCCGGGCAACCGCCAGCCACCCAGGCACGGCCCGAGGTTCAACTGGTGCCGGCTGCGCCGGAGCTGGCCGAACCGGCGCAGAGCAATGCGGGTCTGCCGGATCCGAACCAGAACAGCTCCCGGGAGCGGGTGATGCCGCAGGTGGATCAGGGCGCAGGCGTTCGCGCCAATGATGTCTCGACCGTCGACCTGACTGCCGGGCAGGCCCGTTCGGCCGCAGAGGCGGCCGATGCGCGTCATGCACCAGCACCGGCAGGACGCTTCATGCTGCAGGCCGGTTCTTTCCGGCATCCCACCGATGCCGAAACCCTGAAGCTGCGTCTTGCCCTGAATGGCCTTGAGGCCCATGTGGCCACCGCCAAGGTCAATGGTCAGACCATGTACCGTGTCCGTCTTGGGCCCTTTGAATCGCTGGAGGCGGCCGATGAGGTTCGCCAGCAGCTGGCCGATGAGCGGATCGAAGCAGCCGTCATCCGGTTGCGGGCCCAGTAAACAGCCGCGTGATCTCATGCGTTATGCCAGTGGAGGTGTCGCCCCCGGCGGGACTTCCCGGAAGCAGGTTCCCGGGCGGCGTCCGGCTGGCCTGCCGTCAGCCGATCACAGGCTGTCCTGTTACACCACCAGGGATCGGTGCCCATGGGGTGCCGTTCCATTGTTTGAGGGTTTGAAATCTTGGGTATGAATCGTAAACAGTTCCTCTCGGGTGTGGCTGCTGCCGCTTTCCTTGCCGTTTCGCCATTTGCCGCCATTCAGGCCCAGCCGTCCGGTTCCTATACCGAAGTAAGTGGTCGCGTACCCACTGAAGCGCCTGCAGACAAGGTCGAGGTGGTCGAGTTCTTCTGGTACGGTTGCCCGCACTGCTATTCATTCGAGCCCGTCATCGAGGCATGGCACCAGACCATGCCCAAGGATGTGGTGCTGAAGCGCGTGCATGTGCCGTTCTTCGGTCAGCCCCATCAGCAGATGTTCTACGCCCTTCAGGCCATCGGCCGCGAAGATGCCAGGAGCCGCGACGTGCTGTTCAAAGCCATCCAGGACAAGCGGATGAAGCTTCAGAAGGTCGAAGAGATGGCCGAGGTGCTGAAGGCAGCCGACGTCGATCCGAAGGCCTTCACGGACGCGTACAACTCGTTCGGGGTCAAAACCCAGATGCAGCGCGCCAACAAGCTTGCCAGCGCTTATGGCATCGACGGTGTGCCGGCGCTGGGTGTGAACGGCAAATATCTGACGGGTCCGGCCAATGCTGGATCGAATCAGGCTGCGATCGTGGTGCTGAACCAGCTGATCGCTCGTGAGCGCAAGCCTGCTGCCCAGTGATGGATCCCGTGGGGAAAACGGCCGCTCATGACAGCCGTCATGGGGAGGAGGGCGAGCCGGCAGCAGGCCGTCGTTCGGGTGGCCTGAAGATCGTCATCACGGGCGCGTCGAGCGGTCTGGGCTACGCCCTGGCTCTTGAGTTTGCCGGCCGTTTCCCTGACAGCACGCTGTTGCTGCTGGGGCGTCGGGAAGAACGCCTGAAGGAACTGGCCCTCCGTCTGCCGGCTGGCACCAGAAGCTGTTGCGAGACGGTCGATGTGAGTGATCACTTGGCCATGAAAGCCGTCGCCGAGCGCTTTCTGCATCAGGAAGGTCTGCCCGATATCGTCATTGCCAGCGCCGGGATCAGTGCCGGAACACTCACGGACGAGCCGGAGGATCGGGCTGTTTTCGCCAGGGTGTTCGCCGTCAATGTGCAGGGCATGTACGACACCTTCGCGCCTTTCGTGGGCGCCATGAAGCAGGCCGGACGGGGCACGCTGGTGGGTATCGCCAGCGTGGCAGGCGTGCGAGGCCTGCCGGGCTCGGGCGCCTACAGCGGCAGCAAGGCTGCGGTGAGCGCCTATCTGGAAAGCCTGCGTGTCGAGCTGCATGGTTCGGGTGTGTCGGTGGTGACGATCTCTCCCGGCTTCATCGACACCGAGATGACCCGGGGCAATCCGTACCGGATGCCTTTCCTGATGCCGGTAGACCAGTTCGCCCGTCGGGCGGTGGATGCCATCCTGGGCCGGCGGCGGCGTATCGTCATCCCGTGGCAGATGGGATGTGTGGCCATCCTGCTGCGTGTCCTGCCAGCCTGGCTCTTCGATCGTCTGTTTGCCGGGGCGGGCCGCAAGCCCAGGCAACCGGGTCTCGGCCGCTCGTCCGGGTAGTCTTTCCCATCCCCGCTTCCCGCCGGCATGTTTTCATCCGGCATCGATCGGCACCGTCGGAGGGGTCAATGAAGCCGAATTTTGCCATTCTGCCCATCCTCGTGCTGTCATCCTGCCTGCTGGCCGGCTGCGCGGGCGCGCAGGGCAATGGAAACTACTATCTGGATGATGGCCCGGGCAGTGACGACGCGTCGCGTCTGGAAAGACTGATGCGTGAGCCTGATCCGTTGCCGGTGTTTGAACCGCTGCTGGATCGGACGAACCGGCCGTATCAGGTGATGGGCCAGCATTTCACGCCGATGACCTCCCGACAGCCCTACAGGATGACAGGCGTGGCGTCATGGTATGGGAAACGCTTTCATGGCCGCCCCACATCGACGGGTGAAATCTACGACATGTACAAGATGACGGCTGCGCATCCGACGTTGCCGCTGCCCAGCTATGCCCGCGTCAGGAATCTGGAAAATGGTCGGGAAGTCGTGGTGCGGGTCAATGACCGGGGCCCCTTCCTGCGCGGGAGGCTGATCGACCTGTCGTATCTGGCGGCCAGCAAGCTGGGCTATCTGAAGCAGGGGCATGCGAAGGTCGAGGTCGAGCTGCTGAATCCGCAGTTCGTGGCGACGGGTTCTCCGTCGCCGGTGCAACAGGGGGTGGTGGGCGCTGAGCAGGTGGCACCTTCTACGCAACCGGCAAGCCAGGAGCCGCCTGCACCCGCGCTCGCAGGGACGCTGGTCGTCGAGCAGAAGAGGGCTGGGCCTGGGTTAGCGGGTGAGGGGGCTGGGCCCGGTACAACTCTGTCGGTTCCGCACCCGGCCATCGCGTCGGCGTCGACAGGGCAGTCGCAGACTCAGGCTCAGGTCGTGACATCGCAGTCTGCGGGGGACGGCGTTCGGAAAGATGGGGGCTGGTTCGTGCAGCTCGGGATCTTTTCCGAGCTGGAAAACGCCCTGCGAAGCCAGCGGCTGCAGCAGGCCGTCTCGACCCGGGATGATCCGCCGGTCGAGATCGTCGAGCAGGGAACGCGCTATCAGGTGCTGGTGGGGCCCTTCGACAGCGAGCAGCAGGCTCGTTCAGCCGTGGCGGCGATCGAACAGCGAACGGGTCAGCGGCCCTGGGTATCCTTCCGGCCCTGAAGGAGGTGGGAGCCCGGACGGCAGGCAAGCTGATAAAGCTGATCGGCCCTGTCGCCACTGATCCGCGCCGCCAGTTTGGCAGCCTGCCGGGGTGGCAGGTCCTGACTCAATACCTTCATCGCCCGGAGGCCCAGTTCGCTGGGGGGCGCCTCTGCTTCCTGTCCGTCAGCCTCGGGTGAGGGAGGTGCCATCACCAGCACCGCAAACTCGCCGCGCCGGTGGTTCGGGTCTGCGGCCAGCCATGCACCAAAATCCGCCACCGGCATCCGGACGATCTGCTCGAAGCGCTTGGTCAGCTCGCGGCCGATCACCACTTCCTGCCGGGGATCTGCTTCGGCCAGCAGCTCGGCGGCCAGCGTTTCGATCCGGTGTGGCGCTTCGAAGAGCATGAAAGCGTGTCTTTCGGACAACAGCCCGGCCAGTCGTTCCCGCCGTTGTCGGGTGCGGGTGGGCAGGAAGCCTTCGAAGAGGAAACGCCCGCCAGGCAGTCCGGCAGCACTGACCAGTGCCGTGGCCGCGCTGGGCCCTGGGATGGGCACGACGGGAATGCCGGCCTCATGAGCGGCGCTGACCAGCAGGGCGCCCGGATCGCTGATGCCCGGCGTGCCGGCATCGCTGATCAGCGCCACCGCCTCGCCGGCACGGATCCGCGTCAGCACGCGCTCGGCCTGGGCGGCTTCGTTGTGGGCGTGAAGGCTGAGGCAGCGGGCTGCACCGATACCGAGCGATTGCAGCAGCGGACGGCTGCTGCGTGTATCTTCCGCCGCAATCCATGACACAGATCGAAGCGTACGGATGGCCCGAGTGCTGATATCTTCAAGGTTTCCGATCGGTGTGGCCACCACGTAGAGGGCGGCCGGTACGCCGGACGGCACGGACAGATCGAAGGCTTCGGCCGCCGCCGGCACGGATGAGGATTCGGGGGCCGGCGCCGGAGCGGACAGGCATGAGGGCATGATGCAACGTCGAAATTGGATGAAGGGCACGCTGGTGGCTGCCGGTGGCGCCTGGGCAAGTGCAGCGGGCTGGCCCCGGCTGGCGATGGCGCAGTCGGGCGTGGAAGTGAACCGGATCGGCTTATTGTTACCGAAGTTGGGCAAGTCGTTCGAGCGTGCCTCGGCTGCGCTGAAGGCTGGTATCGAAGCGGGTTTCCGCCAGGGGCCGAAGGGATTTGCCATCGACATCTACGAAACCGATGAGTCACCGAAGCAGCTGACGGCTGCCTATCACGGGATGCTCCGGCGGGGCACCTCGCTTGTCATCGGCCCGCTGACCCGCAAGGGCACGGCAGCGATCGCGGGGTTCTCGGAAGTGCCGATCACCACGCTGGCGCTGAATCACTTCGATGGGGATGGCAGCGTGCCCTGGAACGTGCTGGTGTTTTCGATCGGGGGAGAGCAGGAAGGCATGCAGATGGCGGATCTGGCCTTTCAGTCGATGCGTCGCCGTGCGGGTAGCCTGAAGGCGCCGAAGGCCGTCATCATCACGGCCGCCAATCCGATCGGCCGTCGGGCTGCCAGCGTCTTTCACGCCCATTGGCTGGCCCTTGGCGGGGATGCGGAGCTGCCCATCGAGCTGGAAGAGAGTGCGCTCTACAAGTTCCGCAACATTGCCAAGCGTGAAAAGGGTGATCTGTATTTCCTGTCGATGCCGCCGCATCTGGCGCGCCCCGTGTGCATGATCATCGGCAAGGACAAACCCATTTTCGGCACGTCGCAGATTTCCATCGGTGGACCTGAAGCCAGACAGCCGATACCGGAGCTCGATGGCATCCGGCTGGTCGAGATGCCGGCCATCATCGATCCCGGCATCGTGTCGGCGCAGGGCTTTCCGAAGCCGCCCGAAGATTTCAGTCTGGAGATGCAGCGCCTGTATGCGCTGGGCATCGACGCGCTGCGCATCGGCCGCGAGATGTTCACCGGCGCCACCACGATCGATCTGGATGGCCTGACAGGCCGGCTGCGCTATGACGGCAGCTATCCGGTCATCGAACGTACCCTGCTGCCTGCCGAATACAAGCAGGGCGTGCCGATGTCGGTCTGAGAGCAGGTCTCTGATGATGTCCAGAACCGAGACGACGGCTGCAGCGATCTCTCCCGTACCCGTCACGCCGGTGCGGCGTCGGCATGGCTTGGCGTCGTGTGCCTGCGCCATCCCGTCCGTCACATGAACGCCCCGCCAGTGCCGCCGCGTGCCACCACGCGCCATCGCGGTGCGGTGGCCGAACACCGGGCCCTCGATCATTTACAGCAGGCAGGTCTGTGCCTGATCGCTGCCAATGTCGCCTACAAGGTGGGCGAGATCGATCTGGTGATGCGTGATGGCAACATCTGGGTCTTCATCGAAGTCAGAAGCCGGCGCAG
Source organism: Lautropia sp. (assembly GCA_030528325.1). Classification (GTDB taxonomy): domain Bacteria; phylum Pseudomonadota; class Gammaproteobacteria; order Burkholderiales; family Burkholderiaceae_E; genus Lautropia. The sequence continues at coordinate 54,443 of JAUMZD010000011.1, forward strand.
TTCAGCCTTTGGTGGCGCTGCCGCCAGCGTGGATGCCCGAAAGCAGCTCCGCATCCGCCGGGCCGCCCAGTGCATGCTGGTCGAGCGTTTCGGCCAGCGCAGCTGGCCGGTCTGCCGCTTCGATGTCGTCGCCATCGAGAACGGCCGGCTCGAATGGATCAAGAACGCATTCTGAAAACCGGCTTTTATAATCTTGTCATCAACGTACGTGGCGCCCGGGCGCGCCAATCAGGAGAAATGTCGATGAGCAGCCCCTTTCGTGCCTGCGGGCGCCGTTTGATCGCCTCGGCTGTCGTGGCTTCGACACTGGGATTGTCCGGTTGCTTCGGCCTGGCCGTCACCGGGGCGGCCATCGGCACCATCGCCGTGCTGGATCGCCGATCCATTGGTGCACAGACCGAGGATCAGACCATTGAGCTGCGTGGTGCCCGCGTGCTGGGTGAGACCATCAACCGGGATCAGAAGAATTCGGCGGCCGTCACCAGCTTCAATCGCCGCGTGCTGCTGACCGGGCAGGTCGACAGTGAAGTCACCCGCCAGATGGCGGAAGAAGTGGTGCGCACCCGGGTGCCGAACATCAAGGACATCTACAACGAGCTGGAAGTGGCGCCGGTCAGCACCTTTGCCGACAAGACCGAAGATTCCACGCTGACGGCCCGCGTCAAGGCGGGCATGGTGCGTGAACGTCACCTGACCGCCAGCGCCATCAAGGTCGTCACCGAACGCAACAGCGTCTACCTGATGGGCGTGGTCACCCAGGAAGAGGGCCAGCGCGCCTCGATCGTGGCTTCCCAGGTGGCCGGCGTGAAGCGCGTCGTCACGCTCTTTGAATACGTGACCGACGCAGAGCTGGCCAAGATTCAGGGAACGGACGGGCCGGAACAGAAGGGGCAGTGATATGGCCTGGTGCCGGGCTGGTGTCTGGTTGCGGGCCTGACATGGCAAGACCTGAAAAGGTGACTGCCGACACTGGCCATCACGCCGCCTTGTGGAGGCGGTTTTTCATGGTCTGCCAGGCGCTGGCATCGGGTAGGGTGGCAAGGGCTTGCGGAACAGGGTGCAGTCTCGCATGACCTGTTGCAGGGCCTGCTTGGTTCTGCTGACCAGTAAGGTTTCACGAAAATGCCCGCGTTGAGCCAGGCACAACGTACAGTTGATGGCAGGATCATTGATTCGACGCGCTTCGAGCTTGATCTGACCGTCAGCCTGATGGCTGGTCAGTGCGCCTTCAGCCAGAACGGCAAAGCCATGACCGGATTTCAGCAAATCCAGAATCACGGGTACGCTTGATACTTCCCACGCAATGTCCAGCTTCACACCCGTCAGTGTGGCTTGAGCTTCCATCAGAGTGCGGAAAATCTGCCCACGTTGAGCAATGATCAAGGGGTAATGGGGGAGTTCCGAGAAACTGACGGCTTGCCGATCCGGAAGGCTTCCTTTCCTGCCCACCAGACAGAGGCGCTCCTGGATCAGTGGCATGATTTCCAGGCTCAGATGCGCATCCGGGTTGTACAAAAGACAGAGATCGACTCTGCCGGAAATCAGCCATTCGATCATGTGGCTTGAGAAACCCTCCACGACTTCCAGTCTTGCCTTCGGCAGATGTGTCTTGAAGTAAGCGATGAGAGGGACGGTCAGTTTCCTGGCCATGCTCGGGGGCATGCCGACCACGACATGCCCTTTGGGCTCCTGTCGTTCTTCACCAAAATCGGCGCGTGCTTCCTGCACGACTTGCAGAATGTTCCGGCTGTGAATCAGCAGACGTTGACCGGCTTCGGTCAGCTCCACGCCTCGTCCATTGCGCTGGAACAGATGCTCACGCAGATCCAGCTCCAGGGCCCGAACCTGACGACTCAACGCCGGCTGTACCGTGCCCAGCACCTCGGCGGCCCGGCTGAAGCTGCCCTGTTCCGCCACGGTGACGAAGATTTCCAGTTGCTTGAGATTCATCCTCGAATCTTGGCTCAAGCTATGCTTTTTTGCAATAACAGATATCGAAGCTAAAACATTGATGGCATGTGTCTGGAAGATCACAATCCATTGAACCGAACGCCACCCATGCGATGACATCTGATCATCCGCCATGGGCAGATGGGTGTGCCTTTCAGGAACCTGATAAGCAGCAGAGTGGCCATGAGCGCAGAAAACCACCGTCCCGCCGAGACAGCCGTATCCCGCCGACCGTTGATCATCGACGTTCATGGTCACTACACCACGGCGCCGGCCGCACTGGGCGCATGGCGGGATCGTCAGATTGCCTCGCTGAAAGGCGGGGATGTGCCCAGCGCGAGCGAGCTTCGGATCAGTGATGACGACATTCGTGAATCGATCGAGAAGAATCAGCTGCGCTTCATGAAGGAGCGCGGTTCCGACATCACGATCTTCAGCCCTCGTGCCAGCTTCATGGCACACCATATCGGCGATTTTCAGACTTCATCGACCTGGGCAGCAATCTGCAACGAGCTGTGCTTCAGGGTGAGCGAGCTGTATCCTGACAACTTCATTCCCGCCGCGATGCTGCCACAGTCGCCAGGTGTCCCGATCGAGACCTGCATTCCCGAACTCGTCAAATGCGTTGAGGGGTACGGGGCTGTCGGTATCAATCTGAATCCGGACCCGTCGGGGGGGCATTGGACCAGCCCTCCGCTGTCCGATCCGTACTGGTTTCCGATCTATGAAAAGATGGTCGAGTATGACATTCCGGCCATGATTCATGTCAGTACCAGTTGCAATGCCAGCTTTCACACCACAGGCGCCCACTATCTGAATGCGGACACGACGGCTTTCATGCAGTGTCTGACCAGTGATCTGTTCAGGCAGTTTCCCACGTTGAAATTCCTGATTCCTCATGGGGGAGGTGCGGTGCCTTATCACTGGGGGCGGTTCCGTGGTCTGGCTCAGGAACTCAAGAAGCCGGTGCTCGACGAGCATCTCCTGAACAACATCTATTTTGATACCTGTGTCTATCACCAGCCAGGCATCGATTTGCTTACAGAGGTCATCCCCGTCAGGAACATCCTGTTTGCCAGCGAGATGATTGGTGCGGTTCGTGGTATCGACCCGTACAGCGGACACCATTACGACGATACGAAACGCTACATCGAGGCCACGACGAACCTGACGGACGAGGAGCGGTTCCAGGTCTATGAAGGAAATGCTCGCCGGGTATTTTCGCGGCTGGATCAGCGCCTCAAGGCCAAAGGTCTGTGATCCGTGTCAGACAAGTCGAAACCAACGAGACAAGGGAAGCGCCATGTTCGAGCTTGGGGTGGTCTATAGAAACATCGAGCGGGCAGATGCCCGAATTGCTGAAAAACTGGGTCAGTTCGGATCTGCGACCGTGCATGAAGCGATGGGTCGTGTAGGACTTCTGAAGCCCTACCTGCGGCCGATTTACCCGGGAGCGCAAGTTGGCGGTACGGCCGTCACGGTGCTTCTTCACCCAGGCGACAACTGGATGATGCATGTGGTAGCCGAGCAGCTCAGGCCTGGCGATATCGTCGTGGCTGGTGTCACGGCGGCGTGTACTGATGGCTTCTTCGGGGATCTGCTCGCAACCAGTTTCAAGGCCCGAGGCGCCAGAGCGCTGATCATCGATGCTGGTGTTCGTGATGTCCGCGTGCTTCAGGAGATGGATTTTCCGGTGTGGAGCAAAGCCATTTCTGCCAAAGGCACGATCAAGGCCACGCTGGGGTCCGTGAACATCCCTGTGGTCTGTGCAGGCATGCTGATCAACCCGGGTGACGTGATCGTGGCCGATGATGACGGGGTTGTGTGTGTGCCGAGGGCGAAGGCAGAGCAGACGCTGGAGGCTGCTGCCAGGCGGGAAAGTCTGGAAGGGGAAAAGCGTGCCAGGTTGGCCGCTGGTGTGCTGGGACTGGACATGTACGGCATGCGTGAGCCGTTGGCGAAGGCCGGGCTGAAGTACATCGACTGATCCCTGCGTCTTGTTTCAAGTCGCAAAATTGCTTCTTAATCGAGGGCACGAGGCATGTCAGCAAGCATCGATCAGATGAATCCCGGGCAGTGGGCGATTGGCCTGCTGGGGTACGGAGAGGTGGGCCGGATTCTGGCCGAGGATTTGCGTGCCCGGCAGGTGCGAGTCCTGGCTTATGACATCAAGCAGCAGAAGCCAGAGGCCCTGTCCGATCTGAAGGCTCATGCAGAGGAGCAGGGCGTGCAGCTTTGCGATACGGTCGGCGAGCTTGCAGCTGAAGCCGACTTCATCATCTGTGCTGTGACGGCCAGTCAGACGGTAAAGGCAGCGCAGACCGTGTCGGCAGCCATTCGACAGGGAGCCTTCTTTCTTGACTTCAACTCTGCATCACCAGCAGCGAAGCAGGCGGCGGCGGAACTGATCCGCTCGGCAGGGGGGCGTTATGTAGAGGGTGCGGTGATGTCCAGCATGCCGCCTTACAGGATTCGTGTTCCGTTGCTCCTGGGCGGGCCGGATGCAGACTCGCTCGCGCCTGCTCTGGATGCGTTGGGGTTCTCGGCCAGGGTGGGCAGTTCTCGGCTTGGCGTTGCTTCTGCCACGAAAATGTGTCGCAGCGTGATGATCAAGGGGCTGGAAGCCATGGTCATCGAGAGTTTCACCGCTGCCCGTCATTATGGCGTGGAGCAGGAGGTGCTGGGCTCGCTGCAGGAGACTTTTCCGGGAATCGACTGGGAAACGACAGGGGCTTACTTCTTCCAGCGGGTCATCGAACATGGACGGCGTCGAAGCGAGGAGATGTACGAGTCCGCGAATACCGTTCGTGATGTCGGGATGGCGGCTTTTTCGGCTCAAGGCACCGCTGATCGACAGGCGTGGATGGCCGATCTTGCAGATCAGGGGGTTTTTGGCGAGCGAGGCTCGAACGCATTTGCCAGAAGCCCGGACTGGCGAGACGAGGCCGATCGTTTGCTGGCCAATCTTGAGAGGAATCGCCCCACTGTCTCATCGGGTGAGCTGTAGGCTTGTCGCAGGCAGGAAACCCGGAGACCAGTTTCATGACGGCCTGGCAAGACAGGCTGCTTCGAAGCATGACAGGGAGAACCACACATGAGCACCTTCACGAAGACACCTGGGTGGCTGGATTGGCATGCAAACCCCGGCAAGCCACGTTTTCAGGTACCACCAGGTTCGGTGGATGCACATTGTCATGTGTTCGGGCCCGGCCACATCTTCCCCTATGCACCGGAAAGAAAATACACACCCTGTGATGCGTCAAAAGACCAGCTCTTCGCGCTGAGAGATCGGCTCGGCTTCTCTCGTAACGTGATCGTGCAGGCCACCTGTCATGGATCGGACAATCGCGCTCTTGTCGATGCGCTTCGGGCATCCGATGGCATGGCGCGAGGCGTTGCCACCGTCAGGCGTGATGTCAGTGACGAGGCCTTGGTCATGCTGCACGAGGCAGGTGTTCGAGGCGTCAGGTTCAACTTCGTGAAGCGTCTGGTCGACTTCACGCCCAAGGATGAACTGATGGCGGTTGCGCAACGGGTAGCCAGGCTTGGCTGGCATGTCGTCATCTACTTTGAGGCGGTCGACCTGCCGGCGCTTTGGGATTTCTTCAGTCATCTGCCGACGACGGTCGTCGTGGATCACATGGGGCGTCCGGATGTGAGCAAGCCGGTCGATGGGCCCGAGTTCGAGCGATTTCTGCAATTCATGCATGCACATCCCAACGTGTGGAGCAAGGTCAGCTGCCCTGAAAGGCTTTCCCTGACGGGGCCACCAGCGCTCGATGGTGAGCTGAATGCCTACCAGGATGTCGTGCCTTTTGCTCGCCGTGTGGTGGAGAGCTTTCCGGATCGGGTCCTCTGGGGGACAGACTGGCCTCATCCCAACCTGAAGGATCACATGCCCGACGATGCTCTTCTGGTGGACTTCATTCCGCATGTTGCACCAACGCCGGCGTTGCAGAAGAAGCTGCTGGTCGACAATCCCATGCGGCTTTACTGGCCTGAGGAGGGCACAAACTGACAGGACCGAGGTTCGAAGGGCAGTTTCCTGAAACGGCCCGGCACCTTTCCCATGACTGAATGGAAACCGACAGACAAGGAGGCAGCCATGGCTCTTGAGAAGCCTTATACCGATGTGCCCGGCACCATCATTTTCGATATGGATCAAAGCCGGAAAGGGTACTGGCTCAACCAGTTCTGCATGAGTCTGATGAAGGCCGAAAATCGTGAGCGCTTCAAGGCAGATGAGCGCGCTTATCTGGATGAGTGGCCCATGACCGAAGAACAGAAGCTCGCCGTCATGGCACGTGATCTGAACTGGTGCATGCGTACCGGAGGAAACATCTACTTTCTGGCGAAGATCGGAGCGACCGATGGCGCCAGCTTTCAGCAGATGGCCGGTTCGATGACAGGCATGAGCGAGGAAGCGTACCGGGCAATGATGCTTTCTGGTGGCCGAAGTATCGAAGGAAACCGCTACATCGGAGAGGCTGGCGATGCCCAGGCGCATCGCCAGCCACAGGGGGCATCCCACGACAGGAAGGAGATCTGACGCGATGGCACGTATCACTGCATCTGTATATACCTCGCATGTGCCGGCAATTGGTGTGGCCATGGATCTGCACAAGACCCAGGAGCCGTACTGGCAGCCCCTGTTCGCTGGTTATGAGTTCTCCCGTCAATGGATGAAGGACAACAGGCCCGACGTCATCATCCTCGTCTATAACGATCATGCGAACGCTTTCAGTCTTGAGCTGATTCCCACTTTCGCGATTGGTACGGGGCCATCCTATCAGCCAGCCGATGAAGGCTGGGGGCCACGTCCCGTGCCGCCGGTGATCGGGCATCCCGAACTGGCTGCCCATGTGGCACAAAGTGTCATCCAGCAGGACTTCGACCTGACCGTGGTCAACCAGATGGATGTCGATCATGGATTGACGGTACCGATGTCACTGATGTGCGGCGAGCTGGATCCGGTGAGGGATGCATGGCCCTGCCCGGTGATTCCCCTGGCGGTGAACGTGGTTCAGTATCCAGTGCCCAGCGGGCAACGATGCCTGAATCTGGGACGTGCCATTCGGCGTGCCGTCGAAAGTTTCGACCAGGATCTCGACGTCCATATCTGGGGCACCGGAGGTATGAGTCACCAACTGCAGGGGGCCCGGGCCGGGCTGATCAATGCCGAGTGGGATAACCGTTTTCTGGATCGCCTCATTGCAGACCCCGTCGGGTTGGCCAAAGTCCCTCACATCGAGTACGTCCGTGAGGCAGGGAGTGAGGGCATCGAGCTGGTGATGTGGCTGGTTGCTCGCGGTGCGATGGGAGATGTGTCCGATCACCCAGGGGCACAGCCACAGGTTGCGCATCGCTTCTTCCATGTACCCGCTTCCAACACGGCTGTGGGACATCTGATTCTCGAAGAGCGCGGCTGAGCCGCTTTTCAGGAACTGAATATAGGAGCAAGGCATGACAATCAAGGTAGCGCTCGCAGGCGCTGGTGCTTTTGGCATGAAGCATCTGGATGGCATCAGGAACATCCAGGACGTGGAAGTCGTTTCATTGGTCGGACGTGAGCAGGGCAAGACGCAGGAAGTCGCAGACCGGTATGGCATTGCACACGTGACAACCGACCTGGCTCAGGCGCTGTCGATCAGGGAAGTGGATGCCGTCATTCTGTGCACGCCGACACAGATGCATGCGGCTCAGGCCAGGGCCTGCCTCGAGGCAGGCAAGCATGTGCAGGTGGAAATCCCGCTCTGTGACGTTCTGGCAGAGGGAGAGGAAGTGGTTGCTCTCCAGCAGCAGACCGGGCTGGTGGCCATGTGCGGGCACACGCGGCGCTTCAATCCCAGCCACCAGTATCTGCACAGGAAGATCCAGACCGGTGAATACAACATCCAGCAGATGGATGTGCAGACCTACTTTTTCCGCCGTACCAACATGAATGCATTGGGGCTGCCCCGCAGCTGGACGGATCATCTGCTTTGGCATCATGCTGCTCACACGGTGGATCTGTTTGCCTATCAGTGTGGCAGTCCGGTCGTTCAGGCAAACGCCCTTCAGGGGCCCATGCACCCTGAGCTGGGTATTGCGATGGACATGAGCATTCAGCTGAAGGCGGAAAATGGTGCCATCTGCACGCTCAGTCTGTCCTTCAACAACGATGGGCCGCTGGGCACCTATTTCCGGTATATCGGTGATACCGGTACCTATATTGCGCGGTACGATGACCTGGTTCGTTCGCATGCGATGGGAGAGGAAGAGATGATCGACGTTTCGAAGGTCGACGTCTCGATGAACGGCATCGAGCTGCAGGATCGTGAATTCTTTTCGGCCATTCGTGAAGGGCGGGAGCCCAATGCCAGCGTGAAACAGGTTTTGCCGTGCTATCAGGTGCTGAACGCACTGGAACAGCAATTGGCCCAGGAACTTCGATAGAACGATACGCAGGGGGATTTCATCCATTGCGCGATGAGAAAAAGATGGACGGCTCTGGCATCCTGTGACGTCTGACAGCTGCCATTGGGGGCGTAGCCGCTCTGAAACAACCGAACCACCGAGATGAAACAGGGTCATTCCCGGGGATGGCCTTCAAACAGCAAGGAGACTCATCATGAAGCTGACCCGTAAACGGTTTCTTGGCGCCATCGGTGCTGCCGCCACCTTTCTCGCGGCACCCAGTGCATTTTCACAATCACAGATCACGCTGCGCCTGCATCATCCACTGCCGCCTCAGGCGCCCATCCCCCGTCATGCGTTGACGCAATGGGCGGAGAAGGTCAGGCAGGATAGCGGTGGCCGGATTCGTGTCCAGCTTTTCCCCGCCATGCAGCTGGGAGGCAGGCCACAGGATCTGGTCGACCAGGCCAGGAATGGCGTGGTGGATCTGGTCTGGACCATTCTTGGCTATACCCCGGGACGCTTTCCGAAAACAGAAGTCTTCGAGTTGCCGTTCATGGTCGGCAAGGCAAGCGAGTCGGCGGTAGCCCTGCAGCAGTATGTTGAGCAGCATGCCATGGATGAGTTCAAGGATGTGAAGCTCATCACGGTTCACACGCATGGGCCAGGTCTTTTCCATGGACGCAAGCCCATCCAGCGACTGGAGGACATGCAGGGCATGAAGGTGCGGGGTGGTTCCCGCATCATCAACATTGCCTTGAAAGCCTTGGGTGCCGTGCCCGTGGGCATGCCCGTGCCGCAAACCACTGAGGCCCTGTCGAAGGGTGTCATCGATGCGACGACCTTACCGTGGGAAGTGGTACCGGCGTATCGGGTGCAGCAAAGCGTCAGGAACCATACGGGTTTTGCCGGGCAGGAAGGCCTCTACACCCAAACCTTTGGTGTGCTGATGAATCGCAAGCGCTATGAGACCCTGCCTGATGAGCTGAAGGCGGTCATCGATGCGAACACCGGTGTGGAAGTGGCCAAAGCCTTTGGCGCGGTCATGGATGAGTACGACCAGATTGGTCTTCAGGCTGCGGAAAAGGCCCGTAACAACATCGTGATGCTGGACGAGAAGGAGACGGCCCGATGGAAGGAGGCGTTGAAGCCTACCCGTGAGGCCTGGTTCAAGGAGGTTGCAGGGCGGGGTATCGATGGGCCCAAGCTCCTGGCGGAAGCCGAACGGCTGATTGCGGCGCAACGCAAGGCACCTTGATGTTCTCTCGCCTGATGGTGGGGAAAGTCGGAGGGCGGTAGCGTGACAGGCCGCTGGAAGTCCAGGTGCCAGACCAGTTCGAGCCGGCGGCCCACTGATCGTCTCTGGGGATTGTCGTGAACAAAATAATCTATGGATTGAGCCGGGCCTTGAGCTGGCTCGGTTGTTGGTTCCTGCTGTTGATCGGATTGATCAGTGTCGTGAGCATCACGGGCCGTGCACTGAGTGGTTTCGGCTTGGGACCGGTCAATGGCGATTTCGAGCTGGTCGAGATTGGCACGGCTGTCGCCGTCTTCTGTTTCATGCCATGGGCCCATTTGACCAGAAGCCATGCCGTGGTCGATCTGTTCTGGCAGGCCTATCCGAAAGGCATGCAGCGCGCGCTGAGCTTGCTCAGCGACGTTCTGATGCTGTTGCTGTGGATCGTTCTCGTGTGGCGGATGGGCGTGGCCATGATGGATTACCGGGCCAATGAGGAGGTTTCGTTCATCCTGCAGGTGCCTGTCTGGTGGGGATATGCCTTGTCGATGGGGCCTGCCCTGTTCGGCTGTGTCGTCTACGCATGGCGGATTCTGGAGGATCTGGGGGTGGCAAACCCGCCAGAGGGGTTTGTGGCCTGTGAGGGAGGGATGCATTGATGGAGCCCATCATGCTGGCAGTCTGGTCGCTGCCTGTTCTGTTGTTGCTGATCTTTCTTCGTGTCCCGATCGGCCTAGCGATGCTGGTTCTGGGGTGTCTTGGTTCCTGGCTGGTTTTTGGCGATCTGGCCCCCTTGCTGAATCAGTTGCAAACGCTGACTTATGGTCAGTTTTCCAATCATTCACTCTCTGTGATTCCACTTTTCCTGCTGATGGGACAGTTTGCCAGCCTCAGCGGCATGTCAAAGGCCATCTTCAAGGCAACGGAAGCCTTCATCGGACATCGTAAGGGTGGCGTTGCCATGGCGGCTGTGGGTGCCTGTGCCGGTTTCGGTGCGATCTGTGGTTCCTCGATGGCGACAGCGGCCACGATGAGTCAGGTTGCATTGCCCGAGTTGCGTCGGGCAGGTTATGCGAACAGCCTGTCGGTTGGAACGCTGGCCGCGGGCGGCACACTGGGCATCCTGATTCCGCCATCCATCGTGCTGGTGATCTATGCGATCCTCGCCGAGCAGAACATTGCGATGATGTTTGCTGCAGCGGTCGTGCCGGGGGTGCTCGCAGCACTGGGGTACATGTTCGTGATCGCCATCATGGTGAGAGTCAGACCCGAACTGGCGGGTACCCTGGCGCCTGTACCGTGGAAAGCGCGTTGGGCCGCGCTGAAGGATATCTGGCCCGTCATGCTGATCTTTGGCGTGGTGCTTGGTGGCATCTATGTCGGTGTGTTCACGCCGACGGAAGGTGCGGCAGTGGGGGCAGTGGGCACATCGGTGCTTGCCTGGGCGCGTGGCGGCGTCACGAAGGCGTCGCTGAAGCAGACCTTCGAGTCCACGGCGGCCGGTACCGCCATGCTGTTCATGATCGTGCTGGGCGCTGCTGCGTACAACAGTTTCCTGGCGCTGTCGATGTTGCCGCAGGAGCTGGCAGCTTGGGTGGCCTCGCTTGAGCTGACGCCCTATCAGGTTCTCTGGGCCATTCTGGCCTTCTACATCGTCATGGGATGTGTGCTGGACTCCATGTCGATGATGCTGCTGACCATTCCGATTTTCTTCCCGATGATCTCGGCCATGGACTTTGGCATGAGCTTTGAGGAGACGGCGATCTGGTTTGGCATTCTGGTGCTGGTCGTGACCGAGATCGGGCTGATCACGCCACCTGTTGGCATGAATCTGTTCGTGATCCAGTCGATGGCGCCGGATGTGAGGATTCAGGAGGCATTCACCGGGGTACTGCCTTTCATCCTCAGTGACCTGATCAGGGTCGGGATCCTCGTCAGTTTCCCTGCCATCTCACTGTTCATCCTGAGGCTTTGACGAGGAGGTTCGCTCACTGCTCAAAGGGCAGGCCGACATAGTTCTCCGCCAGGGCCGTGGATGCAGCCTCGGAGTGAACCAGATAATCGAGTTCGGCATCCTGGAGCTTCTGGTTGAATTCGCCTTCGCCAGAGAAGCGGTGCATCAGCATGGTGAACCACCACGAGAAGCGCTCAGCCTTCCAGATACGTGAGAGAGCTCGCTGGGAGTAAGTCCTGATACCGGCTTCGCTGCGCTCCTGATGGAACTCGATCAGCCCCGTGGAGAGGTAGTGGACATCGGAAGCAGCCAGATTCAGCCCCTTGGCCCCTGTGGGGGGAACGATATGACCAGCGTCGCCTGCCAGAAAGAGTCGTCCAAAGCGCAGGGGCTCCGCAACGAAGCTGCGCAATGGCGCAATGCTTTTTTCGAGGGAAGGTCCGGTGATCAGGCGTTCGCTGGCTTCTGCATCGAGCCGCAGGCGAAGCTCCTGCCAGAAGGCCTCGTCGGACCAGTTTTCGACCTTGTCGGTCAGTGGCACCTGGAGGTAATAGCGACTGCGTGTGAGACTGCGCTGAGAACACAGTGCAAATCCCCGGGGAGTGTTGGCGTAGATCAGTTCTTCCGAGACAGGCGGGGTGTCCGACAGAAGGCCCAGCCAGCCAAAGGGATACACCTTTTCATGCTCCGTGATGGCAGAGGGTGGAACGCTGGCACGGCAGACACCGTGGAAGCCGTCGCAGCCAGCAATGAAGTCACAGGAGATGCTGTGCTGCTGACCATCCTTTTCAAAAGTGACCGAGGGTTTGTCGGTGTCGAAGTCGTGAATGGCAACCTGACTGGCCGAGTAAATGCTCGTCAGATTGGCCGAAGCGCGAGCCTCCATCAGGTCGCGGGTCACTTCGGTCTGACCATAGACCATCACCTGTTTGCCACCCGTGAGTTTCCTGAAGTCGATGCGATGCCGTTTCCCGTTGAAGAGGAGCTCGATGCCGTGGTGTGGAAGACCCTCTTCGTGCGTGCGCGAACCTACGCCTGCCTGATCGAGCAGATCAACCGTGCTCTGTTCCAGTACACCTGCCCGGATGCGACCGAGCACATAGTCTGCGCTCTGACGTTCGATGATGATGTTCTCGATACCGGCCTTGTACAGCAGTTGGCCCAGGAGCAAGCCCGAAGGGCCTGCTCCGATGATGGCGACCTGGGTACGCATGTCGATGTCTCCTTGCATGAGTCGTTGATGTCCAGAAACGTTCATGGCAAGCGTACGGGCAGGACGGGCTGCTTCGAAAGAGCCGTCCACAGGTGTTGTGCGCCAGGCGTGCGGGGTGTACGCCTGGCGCGCAAATTTGAAGAAAGCGGATTCAGGTGTTTCAATATGAACGTTATGAATCATAACGGTCTGGAGGCTTGGCGATGACTGAATCCTCCTGTGGGCAGGTGAATGCGACCGGGTCGATCGTGCGGGAAAAGGATTTTGTCGAGGCGCTCGCCAGGGGGTTGGCGATCCTCGAGAGTTTCGGGACGGAACGACAGCGTCTGAATGCGACGCAGGCAGCCGGCAGGGCAGGGTTGACACGCGCTGCTGCCCGTAGGCACCTGTTGACATTGGCCGCTTTGGGGTATCTGGAGACAGATGGCAGTTCCTTTTGGCTGACGCCAAAGGTGTTGCGTTTCTCGGGCAGCTATCTGGCGTCGGCACGATTGCCACGCCTCGTTCAATCCACGATGAATCGTTTGAGTGCCCAGTCGGGGGCAGCCTATTCGACGGTGGTGCGTGACCAGAATGATGTGGTCATCATCGCGCGCAGTGGTCAGCTCAGCCGGAGTGGACCGATGTTGCCACATGGTTTGCACCTTGGTGCCCGGCTGCCGATGTTTGCCACATCGACGGGGCGGATGCTGCTGGCAGGGCTACCGCGAACCCTGCAGAAGGCGTGGCTGGATGAACTATCCCGAAAGGCGGGAGGCATCCCAAGGTTGACCAGCAGGACGACGACCGATCCCGCCGAACTTGCCAGACTGATCGACGAGGCCCGAACCCAGGGCTACTGCATGGCGTGTGAGGAACATGAACTGGGTGTGTGTGCGGTGGCGGTACCGTTGATCGACATGCAGGGACGGACGCATGCTGCGCTGAACGTGGTCGTGTCGGCCACGGGGGAGCGTGCGAAGAGTCTGTGTCGCCAGTATCTGCCCCTGATGCAGGCGGCGGCGCAGGAGCTGAGGGCGCTGTTATGAGCCCGTGCAGCGATGCAGGATGCTTGTGTGCTCTGGAAGGTCTTCGGCGTCATGACTGGGCGCTTGGGCGGTGTTCAGAAATGAGTGGAGAATGAAAGCGACATGGATGCGACATTGAAAGGTATTTCATCGATGGCCACACGCCAGATGCTGCGCGCACTGCTGGATCAATGGAACGAGCGGGGGGAAGTACCCGCCCGGATCGAGTCCGTGGGCGGGGTCGATGCGGCCAACCGTGTCCTGAAGGGGGATGAGGCGTTTGATCTGGTTTTTCTTGCCTCTGATGCCCTGGAACGTCTGGAGGCAGCGGGGCGTCTGCTGCCCCGCAGCCGGGTGGATCTGGCGCGTTCCAGCGTGGCGGTCGCTGTACCAGCGGGTTCGTTCCGACCCGACATCTCATCAGGTGACGCCGTTCGTGAGGCCGTGCTGAGTGCGCGTTCGATCGGCTATTCGACGGGCCCCAGCGGCGTGGCCTTGCAGAAGATGTTCGTGCGCTGGGGTATCGATCAGCAGATTCGCGATCGTATCGTTCAGGCTCGACCAGGTGTGCCGGTCGGTTCTCTGATAGCCGGGGGTGAGGTTTCCCTCGGTTTTCAGCAGTTGAGTGAGCTGATCCATGTGCCGGGCATCGATGTGCTGGGCCTGCTGCCTGATGACATTGCCATCAGCACGGTATTTTCCGGCGCTGTCGTGGCAGGTACTCAGCATGCGGCGCAAGCGGGCAGGTTGCTGGCTTTCATGGCGTCGCCCGATGCAGCCGCTGTCAAGCAGGCCGAAGGATTGGAACTGGTTTAGGAGCTTGGGCCTCAGAATGGCAGTTGGCGGGGCGTGGTCTGGAGGGTGATCCAGCGCAGTTCGGTAAAGGCGTCGATGCCGGCACGTCCACCAAAGCGGCCAAAACCGGATTCCTTGGTTCCACCGAATGGCATTTGTGCTTCGTCGTGCACGGTGGGGCCATTGATATGGCAGATGCCGGATTCGATGCGTTGAGCGACTTGCCAGGCTTTGCCGAGGTCACGGCTGAAAACGGCGGCCGACAGCCCATAGGCGTTGTCATTGGCGCAGGCGATGGCGTCTTCGGTGCTGCTCACGCGAACGATGCCTTTGACAGGGCCGAAGGATTCTTCATGGTAGATCTTCATGTCCGGTGTCACGTGATCGAGCAGGGTGGCTGGCATCAGCGTGGAATCGGCCTTGCCACCGCAAAGGAGTTTTGCCCCCTTGGCGAGCGCATCCTCGATCAGTGCGTTGCAGCGCTCGACCGTTGCCATGTCGACCACGGAACCCAGGACGGCAGGCCCTTCCCGAGGGTCGGCCAATGGCAGCGCCCGGGCTTTGGCTGTCAGTTTCTTGACGAATTCGTCTGCGATCGATTCATCCACGATGATGCGTTCGGTCGACATGCAGATCTGACCTGAATTGGCGAAGGCACCGAAGGCGGCACCATTGACCGCTGTATCGAGGTCGGCATCATCCAGCACGAGCAGCGGTGCCTTGCCGCCCAGTTCCAGGACACTGGGCTTCAGGTAGCGGGCGCAGAGGCTTGCAATGATCTTTCCGACTCGGGTCGAGCCGGTGAAGTTGACACGGCGGACGGCCGGTTGCGCTATGAGGGTTTCGACGATCTCTGCGGCCTGGTCGGCACGATTGGTCAGGAAGTTGACCACGCCAGGGGGAAAGCCTGCTTCAAAAAGTGCTTCGATGATCAGCCCGTGCGTTGCCGGACAAAGCTCCGAACCCTTCAGGATGACGGTGTTGCCACAGGCCAGGGGGGTGGCGATCGCACGAACGCCAAGGATGACCGGGGCGTTCCAGGGCGCCATGCCAAGTACGACGCCGGCAGGTTGGCGGACTGCGGTTGCCAGATTGCCAGGCACATCCGAAGGAATCACCTCGCCACCGATCTGGGTGGTCAGTGCCGCTGCTTCCCGGAGCATGCCAGCGGCCAGATGAACGTTGAAGCCTGCCCACAGGGCGGAGGCGCCTGTTTCCGTGGCCATGGCCTCGAGGAAGGCCTGCTCCTTGGCCTCCAGGGCGTCGGCTGCCTTGAGAAGGTAGTCGCGGCGTTGGTTGGGGCCAAGCTGCGACCAGCCGGCAAAGGCTGCTTCGGCTGCCCTGACGGCTGCCATGGCATCGTCCTTGGTGGCGGCTGGGGCCACGGTGGCAACACTGCCATCGAGGGGGTTGCGTCGCTCGAATGTGGCCTGGTTGCTTGCCTGGCGGTGCTGGTCGCCGATCAGCAGGGAGATGGTTGTCATCGAAAGGTCTCCTGTGGGAGGGGGCTGTTCCTGTATGCGAGTGCAGCTAGTGCTCTGTCCGATCCGATACCGCTCAGGCTCCTGGATCAGGGAAAGCCCTATAAATTTATAGAACATAATCATTATGTATCATAATGAACAGGGCAGACAATCAGGGTTTGCATCGATAGGAGATGGGAATGACGACGCGTACGGAAGAGCAGACGGTTGCCTATGAAATCGGGAACCGGATTGCCTGGGTGAAGTTCAATCGTCCAGAAAAGCGCAATGCGATGAGTCCGGCACTCAACCGGCAGATGATGCGGGTGCTGGATGAGCTGGAGTTTCGGGATGATGTCGGTGTTCTGGTGCTGACGGGCGAGGGTAGTGCCTGGACGGCAGGCATGGACTTGAACGAGTACTTTCGTGAAACCGAGGCCAACGGTCTGGGAGGAACCCGCAAGGCACAACGTGAAAGCTACGGCTGGTGGCGTCGCCTGCGCTGGTATCAGAAGCCGACGGTTGCCATGATCAATGGGTGGTGCTTCGGCGGTGGCTACGGGCCGCTTTTCGCGTGCGATCTGGCTTTCGCATCGGATGATGCGAAGTTCGGCCTCTCCGAGATCAATTGGGGAATCCTGCCTGGTGGCGGCGCATCGAAGGTGGCTGTCGAGCTACTGTCGTTCCGTCGGGCGATGTATCACGCGATGATGGGTGAAATGGTGGATGGAAAGACGGCGGCAGCGTGGGGGCTCGTCAATGAATCGGTGCCTGCAGATCAGCTCAGGGCTCGCGTCGTCGAAGTGGCAGAGAACCTGCTGAAGAAAAATCCGGTGGCTCTGAAGGCCACGAAGGATGCCATCCGGCGGGTGCGTGAAATGACTTATGACAATGCCGAGGACTTTCTCGTGCGAGCCCAGGAGGCAGCGAACAGTTATGACAACGAGGGCCGGAAGGAAGGCCTTCGCCAGTTCCTGGACGAGAAAACCTACAAGCCGGGCCTGGGCGCCTATGACCTCTCCCGACAGAAAAAGTCCTGATCGTCGAGTGGGCAGATAGAGCGTGTTATGCACATTCGTTCCCGCGAAAGCCCTCTGGGCGTGCATGACACGCTCTAAACGGGCTGCTCGTCGAGGTGTGCCCTGTGGGCAGTGGCGAGCCTGTTCCGGGTCAACAGATACATGTCCGGACAGTGACCCGGTTCAGCGTGTCCCGCTGTCCGGGAAGGCAAGGAGACATCCATGACATCACAGGTTGGTGCGCCGGTCGGCGCGCTCGATATCGCACGCATGTTGCGCCCCAGCTCAGTGGCCATCGTGGGCGCATCGGCAACGCCAGGGGCGCTGGGTAATTCACTGCTCGGCAATCTCGTTCGCAATGGGTTCAGTGGCGACATTCATCTGATCAACCCGAAGCGTGCCGAGATCGATGGCCGGCCATGCCTGCCAGGTGTGAATGCCTTGCCCCAGGGCGTGGATGTGGCCGTACTGGCCATCCCTCAGCCTGCGGTACTCGATGCGGTCAGAGGTCTGGCGGAACGTGGCGTTGGCAGTGTGGTGATCTTCTCCGCCGGTTTCGCCGAGGCAGGGGAGGAGGGCCTCGCGCAGCAGCAGGAGATTGCCGGGATCGCACGTCAGCATGGGATGGTCATCGAGGGGCCGAACTGCCTCGGTTGCATCAACTACATCGATCGTGTGCCGTTGACTTTCGTGGAGGTCGATATGGCCTCCACCCGGACACCGGATGGTTCAGGCCGGCGCCAGGCTATCGGCATCGTGTCCCAGAGCGGTGCGATGATGACGATTCTCTGCACGACGCTCTCCAGCAGGCAGTTGCCGCTGTCCTATGCCGTTTCGACAGGGAACGAGGCAGCCAGCCACGCTGAGGACTATGTGGAATTTCTGCTGGAGGATCCGGATACCCGGGTCATCGTGATGATGGTGGAGCATTTCCGTCATCCGAAGCGAATCCTGCAGGCCGTGCAACGTGCGCGAGAGGCAGGCAAGACGGTGATCCTGCTGCATCCGGGCAAAAGCAGCGCGGCTCGTGAGTCGGCTGCCACGCACACCGGTGCCATGGCGGGTGATCATTCGCTGATGCGAACCAAGCTGGAGCGAGCAGGCGTGGTATTCGTGGAGACGCTGGAAGAGCTGGGCGATGTTGCAGAAATTGCGGTGCGTTGCCCGCAGCTTCCGTCGCCAGGTGTCGCCATTCTGGGAGAGTCCGGTGCGTTCAAGGCCCTGAGCCTGGATCTGGCTGAAGCGCTGGGTCTGACGCTGCCCGCGGTCGATGAGCAGTCGGCGCCCGCGTTGAGAGCAGCGATGCCCTCTTTCGTGGCTGTCAGCAATCCTCTCGACCTGACCGCTCAGGGGCTGGTCGAACCGGCGTTGTACCAGCGGGTACTCCGTGCCTTGTTCGATGATGATCGCTTTTCGACGGTGATCGTTGGCCTGATTCAGGGCGATCCTGTCACCAGTGGCATCAAGATGCCGCCGGTGTTGCAGGCCGTACGTGACGCCCGGCCAGACAAGCCTGTCATCGTGGCTGGACTGGATGAGGGGGCGGATGTTCCCAGGGATTTCATTGATGGGATGAGGGCCTTGGGGGTGCCGTATTTCCCGAGTGCTGAACGGGCTTTCCGTGCAGTACAGCGTCTTTGTGCCCTGTCGGCGCGTGATTTCTCGGTGAGTGAGGCCCCGGCTGTGAGTCTGGACTTGCCTGCCGATCGTGTGGTGGTTCCCGAGCACGAGGCGAAAGCCCTGCTGACGCAGGCTGGCATGGCGTTTGGCCCGGCCCGTTTTGCCACGACGGTGGATGAAGCGGTCAAGGCTGCCGAAACCATCGGTTACCCGGTCGTGCTGAAAGCGCAGTCGGCGCAGCTCAGCCACAAGAGCGATGCGGGCGGGGTGGCGCTCAATATCGTGGACGAAGCCTCACTGCGCGAAGCCTGGAAACGGATGATCGACAGCGTTCGCCGGTATGACGCAAGCATCGAGCTGGAGGGGGTGCTGGTGGAGGCCATGGGCCCGAAAGGTCTGGAGCTGATCATCGGTGCACGGGTGGACCCCGAGTGGGGGCCGGTCATTCTGGTTGGTCTGGGCGGGGTGACGGCCGAGGTCATCAAGGATGTGCGTCTGCTGGATGCTGATCTGACGGCCTCCCAGATTCTTACCGAGCTGAACCAGTTGCAGAGTGCCGCACTGTTTCATGGTTTCCGGGGGGCGCCGGTGCTTGATCTGCCCTCGGTGGCGAGCCTGATCGAGCGTCTTGGACAGGTGTTGCGGGGCACGCCGGGCATTCGGGAAATCGATCTGAACCCGGTGGTGGTCTATCCGGAAGGCCAGGGCGTCATGGCGCTGGATGCGTTGATGTTGCTCGATGAGCAAGGTGCCTGAGCGTCGGGGATATAAAAGATGAGTTCAGTTTCTTCCGTGTATCAGCCGCCGCTTCGTGACATGGCCTTCGTGATGGAGCAATGGTTGGGCGTTTCATCCGATTGGCAGCAGATGCCGGCTTTCGAGGGACTCGATGCCGAATCCGCACGCATGGTCTGCGAGGCTGCGGGGCTGTTTTGTGCCGAGCAGCTGGCACCGATCAACGGTGTGGGAGATTTGCAGGGGTGCACGCTGGCCGAGGGCAAGGTCACGACCCCGGAAGGTTTCCATGAGACTTATCAGGCCTATGTCGAGGCTGGATGGCCGGCCCTGGCGTGTGATCCTGCCTGGGAGGGGCAGGGATTGCCACAGTTGCTCGATGCGGCACTCAACGAGATGATCGTTTCAGCCAATCATGGCTGGGCGATGTATCTGGGCATCCTGCATGGGGCGTATGCCTGCCTCCGGGCCCATGCTCCCGATTGGATGCAACAGATCTATCTGCCGAAGCTGGTCAGTGGTCGGTGGTTGGCCACCATGTGCCTGACGGAACCGCAGGCAGGAACGGATCTCGGCTTGTTGAGAACGGTGGCACGACCCCAGGATGATGGGAGCTACAGACTGGACGGGAACAAGATCTTCATCTCCGGTGGTGATCAGGATCTGACCGAGAACATCGTGCATCTTGTACTGGCACGTTTGCCGGATGCGCCGCCGGGGACCAAAGGTATTTCGCTGTTTCTCGTGCCGAAGCTTCTCCCATTGCCGGACAGCGGATTCGAGCCGAATGCGGTGCATTGTGACGGCCTCGAAAAGAAGATGGGGATCAAGGGAAGCGCCACCTGTGCGATGCGATTTGAGGGAGCGAAGGGCTGGCTGATCGGTGAGCCGAATCGTGGTCTGGCGGCGATGTTCGTGATGATGAACTCGGCGCGGGTACATGTGGGCCTGCAGGGACTGGGACATGCGGAAAAGGCCTATCAGCTGGCGCTTGCCTATGCGCGTGAGCGCCATCAGATGAGAGCTTTCCCGAGACCGGCGGGAGCGACCGGGCCGGCAGATCCGATCCTGTGCCATGCGCCGATCCGGCGCATCATCATGGATCTGCGTGTCTGGACGGAGGGCATGCGGGCGCTGGGGTACTGGGCAGCTCATGTGCTGGATCTGGCGGATCATTCGCCTGATCCAGAGCGCCGGCGGGAGTGTCTTGCCCTGGCGGCTCTGCTGACGCCCGTGATCAAGTCCCTGTTCACCGAGCGGGGGTTCCAGCTGGCCAGCGACGCCTTGCAGGTCTTCGGTGGCTATGGCTACATCCACGACTACCAGATCGAGCAGGTCGTGCGTGACAGTCGGGTTGCCATGATCTACGAGGGAACCAACCAGATTCAGGCACAGGATCTGTTGCAGCGAAAGGTGCTGGGCGCCCCGGGGCAGGGTCTGTTGCCGTTGCTGAGGGTGTTCCGTGAGGAGGCTGAGCTTGCAGCCGGGCAGGCCGAGCGGGCGGTGAATGCGCATGGGGAGGCGCTGGCGATCTGGTGTGAGCGCCTTCAGTCACTGACCGGGTGGCTGGCCGCGAGTGCAGCGGAGGACATCGAACTGCCGGCGAAAGCGGCGGAGGATTATCTGAGGCTGGTCGGGATGGTCGCCATGACGTTTGTCTGGTGCCGCGCCGCAAGGGTGGCGGACGACGATCATGCCGACAAGCGGGAAAGCGCCCGTTACTTCTTCGAGCATGTCCTGGGTGATGCCGAGCATTGGGCCAGACGTGTCGAGTCGGCCAGGCATCCGATACCCGTGTTCCGGTGAAGCAGGGGCGCCGCGCCCAGTGTGCTATGTTTAAGGCCTTCGATTCGAAGGCATGTCGGTCAGGGCGCGGGCCTGAAGCGACCTGATGGGCGACAGTCGTGCTGCCCCGGCGGAGCCTTTGATCGCGAACACGCTTTTACAGACCCAAGCCGTGGCTGCTTCCCTTCCTGAAATCGATCAATCCAGGCTGACCCGTTTTCTCGGGTTCCGGCTGACCCGGGCCAAAGTCCAGGTGCACCGTGCGTTCGTCAAGCATCTGTCGGCTTGGGAGTTGAGGGCGACAGAGTATTCCGTCCTGGTGTTGGTGGACGCCAATCCCGGCGTTTATTTGCGGCAGCTCGCTTCTGCGCTGGATATTTCTCCCCCTAACCTGGTTCCTGTACTGGATAAGCTGGCAAAGCGGCAGTTGATCGTCCGTCAACCCGGTGCTGAAGATCGTCGACTTCAATCGCTTCATCTGACGGCTTCGGGAAAGAGCTTGCTCGTTCGTGCTGAAACCGAAGTCGAGCAGTTCGAGCAAGGGCTCGAAGCGAAACTGTCGGCGAGCGAACGTCGGTATCTGGATTCGGCATTAAGAAAACTGGGCAGAGATCCCGCGTAAAGCCAGCGGCAGGATCATGAAGGGCAGTGAGGCGAACACGAACAGTTCGGCAGGGCTCATCGGAGACAGCAGGTTGCCGGCGCCGGCGTAAAAGGCGCCCCCCAGCATTTGCAGGAAGAAGAAAAGACCTGAAATCACGCCGGTATGATGGGGGGTGTTCTGCAGCATGCCGGCCTGCGTGGCAGGAATCGTCATCCCGGTGGCGAACAGCAGGGGCATGAGCAACAGAAAAAACGGGATGATCGACGTGAACGGCGTCAGACCATACAGTAGCAACAGGAGGCCAGCCATGAATCCCAGCAGGGCGGCACGACGGATGATCTGTTCCGGTGGCATGCGGCGGGCGAGCCTTCGGGCGATCTGGCTGCCAGCAACATATCCGATGGAAGCACAGCCCAGTGTCAGGCCGTACTGGACAGGCGTCAATCCGAGCCCCAGTTGCATCGGTTCTGCGGAGCAGGAAATGAAGGAGAAATAGGACATCCAGACCAGGGAGATCGCCGAGGCGTGATACAGAAAGGCCCTGTTCCTGAAGGCGCTTCCGTAGATGCTGAAGAGCCTGACGGTACCGTCACCCGCTTGGTTCGTTGGAGGCAGTGCCCGGGTGGCATGGAAAAACAGGGAGAGCGAGAGCAATGAAATGGCGGCGATCAGGAGCAGGATGCCGCGCCATCCCAGGGACGGCATGAGCATGGCGCCCATCAGTGGGGCGATGCAGGGGGTGATGGCCAGTGCGGAGGTGAGTGTCGTCAGGGCCGGCATCCTCAAGTCTGACGGCAGGGCCGTGCTGATGATCAGCCTGGTGGTCACGGTGCTGACGCACACGCCCAGCGCCTGCAAAAATCGACACGCATAAAAGACCCCCATGTCAGGCGAAACAGCCGAGAGGGCGGCGGCGGCCGTGCCGATGCACAAGCCGGACATTTGCACCCGTCTTGGGCCGTAACGGTCGGACAGATAGCCTGAGCCGAGCACCGAGAGCGCATAGCCAAGCATGTAGGCCACCAGGGTGCCTTGAGCCGCCGAGACGGAGGTTTCAAGGTCTGTGGCGATATCCGGCAGAAGAGGCGTGGTCATGCCGAGTCCGATCTGCGGCACGACGACCACGAAAGCGAGCGAGCAGATGAGGAGGGGAGGCGAGTTCAAGGACAGGTGCTTGCCTGAAGGATTCGCAGGCATCAACCCGCTGACCTTTTCGCCTGCTCATCCTGCAAGTCAGCATGGTAGGAGCTTCGGACCATCGCGCCGACGGCCGCGTGCTGGAAGCCCATGTCATAGGCCTTTTCCTCGAACATTTTGAAGGTGTCGGGGGTGACGTAGCGGCGCACGGGCAGGTGGTGACCGGAAGGGGCGAGATACTGGCCGATGGTGAGGCGGTCGATGTCGTAGGCGCGCATGTCG
This sequence comes from Lautropia sp., assembly GCA_030528325.1. Classification (GTDB taxonomy): domain Bacteria; phylum Pseudomonadota; class Gammaproteobacteria; order Burkholderiales; family Burkholderiaceae_E; genus Lautropia. The sequence goes on from JAUMZD010000011.1 coordinate 77,640, forward strand.
CGCATCACGTCGAGGATTTCCTCGTCCGTTTCGCCCAGGCCCACCATCAGGCCGGATTTGGTCGGCACATGCGGCACGCGTTCCTTGAACTGCTTGAGCAGCTCCAGCGAGTGTTCGTAGTTGGCGCCGGGCCGGGCTTCCTTGTACAGACGCGGCACGGTTTCGAGGTTGTGGTTCATCACGTCGGGTGGCTCGGCCTCCATGATGTCGAGCGCCTTCTGCAGGCGGCCGCGGAAGTCGGGCACCAGCACTTCGATCTGCGTGTTGGGTGACAGGGCGCGGGTTTCGCGGATGCAGTCGGCATAGTGGCCGGCACCGCCATCACGGAGATCATCGCGGTCGACCGAGGTGATGACGACGTATTTCAGGCGCAGGGCGGCGATGGTCTTGGCCAGGTTGCGGGGCTCGTCCACATCGAGGGGATCGGGGCGGCCGTGGCCCACGTCGCAGAAGGGGCAGCGGCGGGTGCATTTGTCGCCCATGATCATGAAGGTGGCGGTGCCGCGTCCGAAACATTCACCGATGTTCGGGCACGAGGCTTCTTCGCAGACGGTGTGCAGCTTGTGCTCGCGCAGGATTTCCTTGATCTCGTAGAAGCGGCTACCGAGCTTGGCGGGCTGGCGGCGGATCCATTCGGGCTTGCGCAGCATCTCCTTGATCGGAATGATCTTGATCGGGATGCGGGCGGTCTTGGCTTCACCCTTCTGTTTCTGGCGGGCATCGACGACGGCGGCGGCAGATGAGACGGTGCGTTCGATGGGGGCCTGGGCCGTTGCCGTGGCACCGGATGGGGTGGTCGTGGAGGGGCTGGTGCTCGGGTTCATCGGCGGATTATCCTTCGCTTCCTTCGATGGCGGCTTGCAGTGCCCGGCCCAGGTTCAGGGCCAGTACTTCCAGATCGATGTCGGCGCGCTTGCCCGTTTCGTGGAAGACATCGGTCATGGCAAGGTTCTGGAAGCCGCAGGGATTGATTCTGAGAAAGGGGTTGAGATCCATCTGGCCGTTGAGGGCCAGGCCATGATAGGAAAAGCCGTGGGTGGCCTTCAGGCCGATGGAGGCGATCTTGGCCACGTCGGCGGCTGGCACGGCTTTCTGGCGTCGCCCGGTGGTGGGCGATGGTATGTCAGTTGGGCTGACAGGGGAAGTGGGGGATGCCCGCGGGTTCGAGGCGTGGGCGCGGTCGATTGGCAGGCCGCGACTGTCCTGCTGCCCAGGCTCCGGGGGGGAGAGGGGGGGGTTCAGACGGACATAGATGCCGGGTGCGCCGTCCTGCCGGATGGCCTCGATGCCGTAGCCGGCCAGGCAGGTGATGATGGCCTCTTCGACACGATCGACGAGCGGCCGGATGCCGAGCTTGCGGTGACGCAGGTCGAGCATCAGGTAGGCCATGATCTGACCAGGGCCGTGATAGGTGATCTGACCGCCGCGTTCGGTGGGGATGACCGGAATGTCGCCAGCATCGTGCAGATGCTCGGTGCGGGCGTTCAGGCCCAGCGTGAATACGGGGGGGTGCTGCAACAACCAGATTTCGTCACCCAGACGAGGGGCATCGGCCGGGTCGGCCCAGCCACGAACGACGTTGGGTAGGGCGTAGCGTGCCGGATGTGGGCTGCCTGCCGGCTCGGGGCAGGTTGTGGCGGCCTCTTTGGGGGAGGTCAGCGGTGGTGGTGGTGCAGCCCGTGTTGCCTTGTGGGCTTCATGGCGAGCCGCGGTCCACTGCCGCATCCGTGTGAGGGCTTCTTCGTAGGGGACGGTGCCCAGCAGGCGCAGCCGGATACGGGAAGGGGAGGGGTGGGACATGGGGCATTGCCCTCGGACATGCGGGATTGGGGTCATGGGCCGGCGTACAGGCAGGCGTTGCCCGGGGGGGCAGTGGCGATATCTGCCAGCGCGGGGCTCAGAGAACGTAGGACACCATCGGGTGCGAGGTCAGCTCCCGGTAGAGGTTGTCGAGCTGTTCGCGGGACTGTGCCGTGAACTGGGCTGTCAGCGCGAGATAGGTGCCCTCACGCGACAGACGCCTGACCAGGGTGTGGGCCTCGAATCCGGGCACATGCTTCTGGATGATGCCGGCCACGGTGTCGGCAAAGCCATCGATATTCTTGCCCATGATCTTGATGGGAAACGCCATCGGGAAACTCAGGACGTCGCTGCTGTCGGTGCTGGTGCCGACGGCGGGGGGCTTGGGGATATCGCTCATGGTGAAGGGGGCTCGGTAATGGGGTGAAACGGGGACGGGGATGAAGCGGGGCCGCGCGCAGCGGGCGATGCCTGAGGAAGAAGGTGGCGCGGCGGGGCCGATTTTCGCCGTCGCGATGCCTACCGCCCAAGCTCCTGGCTGGTGGCTTTGGCCTGCTGATAGGCTGCGAACAGTTTCTGGAAGATGGGGCCGGGCTGGCCATGCCCAACGGGCTGGCCATCCACGCGGGTGACGGGCTGAACCTCCTTGGTGGCCGATGACAGCATCAGCTCGTCGGCAGCAAGCACTTCCTCACGGCTGATCGGGCGGGATTCGAAGGGAATGCCGGCGGCAGCCGCCAGCTCCTCGATCAGCGCATAGCGGATGCCTTCGAGGATCAGGTGGTCGCGGGGCGGTGCGGCGAGCCTGCCATCCTTGACGACCCAGATGTTGCTGGCCGAGCCTTCGGTCAGGAAACCGTCACGGAACATGATGCACTCGGGCACGCCGGCATCCAGTGCGGCCTGTCGGGCCAGCACGTTGCCGAGCAGCGACGTGGATTTGATGTCGCAGTGCAGCCAGCGTTCGTCGGGCAGCGTGATGGCCGACAGCCCGTTGCCGATGCTCTCCAGTGTGGGCGATTGCAGTGGGCTGCTCATGGCGAACACCGTCGGCGTGACGTTGGCCGGGAAGCCATGGTCACGCTTGGCCACTCCCCGGGTCACCTGCATGTAGACGAACTGGTCGGGCCACGGGTGACGGTCGACCAGCTCCTGGACGAGGCCACGCCATCCAGCCTCGTCCATCGGGTTGGGGATGCGGATCTTGTCGAGGCTGCGGCGCAGGCGCGCCAGATGCTCGGTCATGCGAAAGGGCTTGCCCTGGTAGACGGGCACGACCTCGTAGATGCCGTCGCCGAAGATGAAGCCGCGATCCAGCACGGGGATGCGGGCTTCGGCCAGCGGAAGGAAGGTGCCGTTCAGATAGACGATCTCGTCAGCCATGTGAGGTTCCCTGTGAGGCGCAGCCGAGGCTGCGGGAGGCTCGGGCAGGGGCTTGGGCCTGAAGGCGCGGAGAACGTGCCGAGATGGGTCTTGAACCCTGCCCGGATTATTTGATCCAGAGACGAATGGTATCCCAGGTCTGTTTGAACCAGCCGGCCATCTCCACCGTTTCCAGCGCCTCGAGGGGGCGCTCGGCGATGACGGTGTCACCGAGCTTGATCCGGAGGGTGCCGATGCGCTGTCCGGCCTGGATGGGGGCGACCAGCGGCTCGGTACGCTCGATTTCGCCCTTGATGTTGTCGATCTGGGCGCGGGGCGCGGTGATCAGGACATTCTCGGCGAAACCGGCGGCGACCGTGGCTTTCTGGCCTTTCCAGACAGGATGACGCCCGACCGGTTCGTCCTTTCTGTAAAGGGACAGCACCTCGAAGTTCTGAAAGCCGTAGTTGAGCAGTTTCTGGGATTCGGTGGCCCTTGCCGCCTCCGAGCCGGCCCCCAGCAGGACGGACAGCACGCGCCGGGAGAAACCGGTTCCAGGCTGCTCCCGGCGGGAGGAGGCGATCAGGCAATAGCCCGCTGCGTCGGTGTGGCCTGTCTTGACGCCGTCGACGCTCGGGTCGATGAAGAGCAGGCGGTTGCGGTTGGCCTGGCGGACACCGTTGAAGGTGTATTCCTTCTCGGCGTAGAGCTTGTAGTACCCCGGAAACTCCTTGATCAGATGTGTCGAGAGCAGGGCCAGATCGCGAGCACTGGAATAGTGGTTCGGGGCAGGCAGGCCGGAGGCGTTGACGAAGTGGGTGTTCTTCATGCCCAGGCGGCGGGCCTCGGCGTTCATCTGCTCGGCAAAGGCTTCTTCCGAGCCGGCGACGGCCTCGGCCAGGATGATGGCTGCGTCATTGCCGGACTGGATGATCAGGCCGTGCAGCAGTTCGTCCACGCTGGCGGGCACACGCGGGTCGACGAACATCCGCGAGCCGATGGCTTTGTAGGCCTTCTGCGAGACGGGCGGGCGTGTCTCGAGGTTGAGCCGGTTGTCCCGCAGGGCGCCGAACACCAGATAGGCCGTCATCAGCTTGGTGAGGGAGGCCGGCTCTACCCGCTCATCCGGCATCTGGCTGTAGAGCACCGTGTTGGTGGTCACATCGATCAGGAACCATGCCCGGGCAGCGATGTCAGGCGCTGGTAATGGACTTTGCGCCTGGGCCGGCACGACGAGGCTCAGGCCGAGGCTGGCGGCCAGCAGGGCGGAGGCGAATGGACGGCGAAGGGCAGAGACGGCAGACATTGACATGGCCCTGAATGATGCATTCCAGAAAGGTGTGGCAGGGAAGCCCGGATCCGTGTGCCCAAGCTCCTAGGTGACAACGGGTGTTGCAGGCGCGGCATTATGCCATTCGTGTCTGGCTGTAAAGGCGCTTCGATCGGGGAGTTCGCGGGGGAGGGCCGAAAGTGTCGCCAAATCGAAACAGCTTGTCTGAATTCAGAATTATGAATGATTAGAGCGTGTCATGAACTTATTCGTCCCCGCGCTGGCCCCAAAACCGCGTGTTGACAAGGCGCCAC
>JAUMZD010000061.1 GCA_030528325.1 Lautropia sp.
GGCCGGCGCGGCCGGTTTGCAGCCCGCGACTTTCCTACCGCCCAAGCTCCTGGGCCGATCGGCGCCAATGTGGTGCGCTCAATCCTCCTCCCGAGCGCCCCCCGAGGCCGGCACCAGAATGTCCCGGTTGCCGTTGCCCCCCATGGCCGACACCAGACCCGAGCGCTCCATCTGCTCCAAGAGCCGCGCGGCACGGTTGTAGCCGATGCGCAGATGACGCTGCACGAGCGAGATCGAGGCACGCCGATGTTGCAGCACGATGGCCACGGCCTGGTCGTACATCGGATCGGACTCGCCATCCATGCCGGCCTCGGCCAGCGTGCTCGACAGGCCACCGAAACCGACGGCACTGCCCGTGCTCGCCTCTTCCGGCACTCCGCCTTCCAGAATGCCCTCGATGTAGTCCGGCTCGCCACCCACGTCCTTCCAGGCGGCCACCACCTTGTGAACCTCGTCATCGGCCACGTAGGCCCCGTGAACCCGCTGCGGCAGGTTCGTGCCGGCCGGCAGGAACAGCATGTCGCCCTGCCCCAGCAGGGTCTCGGCCCCCATCTGGTCGAGGATGGTTCGCGAGTCGATCTTCGACGACACCTGGAACGCGATCCGGGACGGGATGTTCGCCTTGATCAGGCCAGTGATCACATCGACCGACGGCCGCTGCGTGGCGAGGATCAGATGGATGCCGGCCGCCCGCGCCTTCTGGGCCAGACGGGCGATCAGCTCCTCGATCTTCTTGCCGACGACCATCATCAGGTCGGCCAGCTCGTCGATCACCACCACGATCACGGGCAGTTTCTGCAACGGCTCCGGCGCATCCGGCGTCAGCGAGAACGGGTTGGGGATCAGCTCCTCACGGGCCTCGGCCTCGGCGATCTTGGCGTTGTAGCCTGCCAGGTTGCGCACACCCAGCTTGCTCATCAGCTTGTAGCGGCGCTCCATCTCGCCCACGCACCAGTTCAGCGCATGGCCCGCCTGACGCATGTCGGTCACGACCGGCGCCAGCAGGTGCGGAATCCCCTCGTAGACGCTCATCTCCAGCATCTTCGGGTCGATCATGATCATCCGCACCTGGGAGGGGTCAGCCTTGTACAGGATCGAGATCAGCATCGCGTTGATCCCCACCGACTTGCCGGAACCGGTCGTACCCGCCACCAGCAGGTGCGGCATTCGGGCCAGGTCGGCCACCACCGGGTTGCCGGCGATGTCCTTGCCGAGCGCCACCGTCACCATCGACTTGCTGTCGGCATAGGTCTTCGAACCGATGATCTCCGAAAGCCGCACGCCCTGGCGGCGCGGGTTCGGCAGTTCCAGACCCATCAGGTTCTTGCCGGGGATCGTCTCGACCACCCGCAGCGAGATCACCGACAGCGCCCGGGCCAGATCCTTGGCCAGATTGACGATCTGGGCGCCTTTCACGCCGGTGGCCGGCTCGATCTCGTAGCGCGTGATGACCGGCCCCGGATAGGCCGAGACGACCGTCGCGTTGATGCCGAAATCGGCCAGCTTCTTCTCGATCAGCCGGGACGTGTATTCGAGCGTCTCGGGCGACATGGTCTCGACCGTGTCCGGTGGCGCATCGAGCAGTTCAAGCGGCGGCAACGGCGAATCCTCGCCCAGCTCGCGGTAGACCGGCGTGGCCCTGGCCACGGTTCGCATCTGGTTCAGCGGGCCGGATTCGGCCGCTGCACCCTGGCTGCCGGCCAGGGTCGGCTCGATGTGCCGGGCCACAGCCCCGCCACCGCCCGACAGGCTGGAGACACCGGACTGAACCGCGCCGGAAACGGCCCGTCCCAGCCCGGCTGCCGCCGCGATGACGGGTTCAGTCACGGCCCGGATGACCGGCTCGGCCGCCGGCAGGCGAGGCGCCGGCCGGATCAGGGGTTCGATGGGCGAATCCCCGTCGATGTCGATCGGGGGACGCTGATGGGCATCCAGCAGGCTGCCCCGCTTCTGCGCCGCCCGGGCACCAGCCCGGACATCGGCGTGGGCGGCGAGCCTGTCCTTCACCCACAGCACGATGGCTTCGAGGCAGGCGCCGGTGCGCTCGAACACGCTCATCCACGACATGCCGGTCGCCAGGCTGAAGCCGATGGCGATCAGCAGCAGCAGCGCCATGGTGCCACCGACGTTGCCCAGCATCTCGTGGACAGGATCGGCCACCAGTGCCCCGAGCAGTCCCCCGGGCGCGAGCGGCAAATCGGCCCCCAGGTTGTAGAGACGTGAGCCTTCGATGGCGCAGGCCCCCACCAGCAGCAGGACGAAGCCGATCCAGCGTTCCCAGGCAAAGCGGTTGACGACAGGCGGTGTCTCGTCCCTGGCGTCCTTGCCGGCCCTGGCATCGGCCGGCAACGCCATCTGGCGGTTCTGCCGGTGCAGCCGCCGGTAGCTGACCAGCACCCGCAGGATCAGGAAGAAGGAAAACAGGTAGGCCGACAGGCCGAACAGATACAGCATCAGATCGGCGAACCAGGCACCGACCTTGCCACCGAGGTTGCTGGTCTGCCTGACCAGCACGGCATGAGACCAGCCCGGGTCTCGCGGATCGTAGCTGATCAGGATCAGCAGGAGAAAGAGCGCCAGAAAACACAGGCCGATCCATCGCGCCTCACGCAGCAGGCGGATGGCCCGCTGCGAGAGACCGATGTGCCGGCTTGCCCAATGTTCTGCGACCGGTGCATGTGCTGCGCTTCGCGCCATCGTTCGGAAATCCTCCGTGTACAAACTCAGCTCAGATAATTGCTAAGTTTCTCACGAAGCATCAATTTCCCCTCGGGCAGCGGCACGATATAGCCTTCGAGTTCCAGCCCTTTCATCACGCGTGACACCATTTCACGCGAAGCGCCGATCATCTTGGCAATTTCCTGCCGGGGCAGACGGGTACGGATGATCCGCTCCTCGCCCACCTTGTCCGACATGTCGAGCAGTACACGGGCCACGCGACCATACACGTCCAGCAGCGCCAGCGTCTCGATCTTCTTGTCCGCCTCACGCAGCCGACGCACCAGACCGATCATGATCCGCATGCACATCTCGGGGCTGGACACCATCATGGCCTTGAAGCTGTCCTTGTTGATCGACATGAAGTCGGCCGACTCGGTCGTGATGACGCTGGCCGAGCGCGGTGAGTCGTCGATCAGGCTCATCTCCCCGAAGCATTCACCGGGGCCGATGACCGCCAGAATCACTTCCTTGCCATCGGTATCGGAGCGTTGCACCTTGGCGCGCCCGGACAACAGAATGTACAGCGACTGTGAAGGTTCTCCCTCGGTCACGATGACGCGACCCTTCGGAAAATTCCGGCGTACACTGCCGGCTGCCAGGCGTTCGATCTGGGATTCGGTCAGTCCGGAAAACAGCGGCACCCGCCGCAGGAACGCAATATTCTGCTCTTGTGTCATGCCAAGTCTCTGAGAATCCATCATGCGAAACGGTGGTTGAACGGTGGGCATCCGTTCCAGTGGCTGAACCAGATACCATTGTCGAAATGAACGACTGACAGCTTCTTATAATTTCCGCCTGACGGCTGCCACGGCCGACGCCCACCACGATCGGGCCGCCCAGTGGTTGTCGTGATGGAATTTATGCAACGGAGGACCCCCCTTCCATGAGTGATTCACGCCACGCCCGCCTGCTGATCCTCGGCTCCGGGCCTGCCGGCTACACCGCCGCCATCTATGCGGCCCGCGCCAATCTTGAACCCATGCTGGTCACCGGGCTGATCCAGGGTGGCCAGCTGACGACCACGACCGAAGTCGACAACTGGCCCGCCGACGTGGACGGCGTGCAGGGGCCGGAACTGATGGAGCGCTTCCGGCAGCATGCCGAGCGCTTCAACACCACGATCGTCCACGATCACATCAACGCCGTAGACCTGAGCCAGCGCCCCTTCAGGCTGACGGGCGACAGCGGCACCTACACCTGCGACGCGCTGATCATCGCCACCGGCGCCTCGGCCAAATACCTGGGGCTGCCCTCCGAGAGTGCCTTCTCGGGCCGCGGCGTCTCGGCCTGCGCCACCTGCGACGGCTTCTTCTACCGCAATCAGGCGGTGGCCGTCATCGGCGGCGGCAACACGGCCGTCGAAGAGGCGCTGTACCTGAGCAACATCGCCAGCAAGGTCCACGTCGTCCACCGGCGCGACCGTTTCCGCGCCGAGCCGATCCTCGCGGACAAGCTGATGGAGAAGGTCGAGGCCGGCAAGGTCGAGATCCTGTGGCACCACGAGCTGGACGAGGTGCTGGGTGACCAGAGCGGCGTCACCGGTGTGAGGTTGCGTGACAACCAGGACGGCAGCCTCCGGGAAGTGAAACTGATGGGTGTCTTCATCGCCATCGGCCATTCACCCAATACCAGCCTGTTCGAGGGCCAGCTGGAGATGGTCAACGGCTACCTGAAGACCCAAGGGGGCATGGCGGGCAATGCCACCGAAACCAGCGTGCACGGCGTCTTCGCTGCCGGTGATGTGCAGGATTACGTGTACCGTCAGGCCATCACCAGCGCCGGCACCGGCTGCATGGCGGCGCTGGATGCCCAGCGCTTCCTCGAAGAGCAGGGCTGAGGTCATCCTTGGGCCGTCGACGCGCTTCGCAGGCGCCCTCCCCCTCGCCGGAACGCCTGGGTCTGGCAGACCTGGGCAAGGTCGCCCGCACGCTGAAGGAACAGGCGGCAGCACGCCAGGCCGAGATGCGTGCCAGAGAGGCCGCTGCCCGGCGGCAGAGAGAAGCCTCGGCGGTGTTCGCCCGTGCCGTCGGCAAGGTCACCCCGCTGAAGCCCACCGGCCGGCGGGAGCCGGATCGGTCATTCCCGCTGCCCACTGCGCGGCAACGGGCCCTGGACGAGCAGCAGGCACTGGCCCAGTCCCTGTCCGACGAGATCGACATCGAACGCCTGCTGGAGGCTGACGAGAAGCTCTCGTTCCGCCGGCCCGGGGTCGGCCTCGATGCACTGGGCAAGCTCCGCCGGGGGCACTGGGTGGCACAGGCCCAGCTGGATCTGCACGGCCTTCGCACGGAAGAGGCCCGGGAAGAGGTGGCGCACTTCGTGGCGCAGGCCAACCGGCACGGGTTGCGCTGTGTGCGGATCATCCATGGCAAGGGGCTGGGCTCGGTCAACCGCCAGCCCGTGCTGAAAGACAAGGTGCTGCGCTGGCTCACCCAGCGCGCCGAGGTCATCGCCTTCTGTCAGGCGCCACCCTTTGCCGGTGGCAGCGGCGCGCTGCTCGTCCTGCTGCGCCAGCCGCCGGGGCCTAGAGCGTGTGATGCACTTATTCGTCCCCGAGCTGGCCCCAAAACCGCGGGCTGACAAGGCGCCACGTGCCACCAAGGCTCCGATGCCTTTGCAAGCGTGGCAACGCCGTCAGCGTGCGGTTTTGGGGCTCTAACTGAGCTCAAACAGCTGCGTCGTCCACTTCGCCGGTGCGGATGCGGATGACCTGCTCGATGTGGCTGACGAAGATCTTGCCGTCGCCGATGCGACCGGTTCTGGCCGCCTTGACGATGGCATCGATCACCGTATCCAGGGCCGAATCCACCACCACCACCTCGATTTTCAGCTTGGGCAGAAAATCGACCACATATTCGGCGCCACGATACAGCTCGGTGTGCCCCTTCTGACGCCCGAAACCTTTCACCTCGGTGACGGTCAGGCCCGTGACGCCGACGCCTGCCAATGCCTCCCGCACTTCATCCAGCTTGAAAGGCTTGATCACCGCCGTGATTTTCTTCATTCAATTCTCCGTATAAACCATCTTCGACAGGACGCCCCCTGCGGTCAGCGCTCCCTGAAACCGGACGTGATCGGATAGCGCCAATCCCGCCCGAAGGCACGACGACTGATTTTCGGCCCGAGCGGACCCTGCTGGCGTTTGTACTCGCTCAGCCGCAACAAGCGCACCACCTGTGCCACCGACTCGGCAGACAGCCCTTCGGCCACCAGCTCGGCAACAGGCCGATCCTCTTCCATGTAGCCGACGATGATGCGATCCAGCACCTCATAGGGCGGCAATGAATCCTGATCCGTCTGATCCGGCCGAAGCTCGGCGCTGGGCGCCCGGGTGATGATCCGCTCTTGTATCACCTCGGACAATCCGTTCCGGTAACGCGACAGCGCATACACCTGGGTCTTCAGCAGATCCTTCAGCGGCGCGAATCCGCCCGCCATGTCACCATACAGGGTCGAATAGCCGACGGCCGATTCCGACTTGTTGCTGGTCGTCAGCACCAGCCAGCCGGTCTTGTTCGACAGCGCCATCAGCAACGTGCCCCGAATGCGGGCCTGGATGTTCTCTTCGGTCGTGTCCTCGGGCAGCCCGGCAAAGCTGTCGGCCAGCGTGCGGCGGAAAGCATCGAAACAGGGCTGGATCGGCCAGACCTCGTGCCGGATGCCGAGCCGGGAAGCCATGTCGGCCGCATCGGCCAGCGAGATGTCCGCCGTATAGGGCGATGGCATCATCACGGTGCGTACCCGTGAAGCCCCCAGGGCATCCACGGCCAGTGCCGCCACCAGCGCCGAGTCGATCCCGCCCGAGAGCCCCAGGACGACACCACCGAAACCGTTCTTGCCCACATAGTCCCGGATGGCCATCAGCAATGCCTGATAGGTTTCCGCCTCTGCCGAGCCCGGGGGTTCGGCACGCGGCCCTTCAGGCTGAAGACCTGCTGCGTCGGAACGGGAAACATCGACCAGCAACAGATCCTCGACGAAGGCCCGGGCGCAGGCGCACAGCCGGCCGTCGGCCCCGAGCGCATGACTGCGTCCGTCGAAGACCAGCTCGTCCTGACCACCCACTGGCCTGCACACCACGGCAGGCAGCCCCTGGGCCGCCAGTGCCGGCTGCACCTGACTCAGGTACTCTCCGAAGGCCTGATGCCCCTGATAGGGCACGGCCGACAGCGCCAGCACCAGTTCCGCCCCGGCTGCGCGGGCACGTGCCAGGGGGGTAGCCGAACGAAGTTCATCGCCCAGCAGCAGGGCACAATGCACACCCTTGACGCAAAAGACGGTGGCCTCGGCGGCCGGCACCCCATAGCGGGCTTCATCGAAGACGCCGTGGCTGGCCAGCTCCGCCTTCAGATACTGCGCCACCTGACGGCCCTGATGGAAGACGCCGGCAGCGGCAAAGCGCTGCCCATCCTGCACCACCGGATAGCCGACGACCCAGTAGAGGCTGTCAAGCCGCGCCGATGCCTCACGGATCCGGCTCACCGCCTCGTCCACCTGACGCTGGAAGGCTGGTCTCAACAGGTTGTCGCCAGCGGACACGCCGCAGATCGACAGCTCCGGGGTCAGCAGCACCTGCGCCCCGGCTTCAACGGCCTTCCCGGCCGCCGCGATGATCCGTTCGACGTTGCCGGGCATGTCGCCCACCAACGGGTTCAGTTGGGCACAAGCGATCCGCAGACTCATCAGGCTATCGCACCCGCTCAGCCCTGAGCCTTGCCGCGGGCAACGCCGTCGGTGATTTCCTTGTGGGCAGCTTCAGGGCCATCCCAGCCAGCCACCTTCACCCACTTGCCAGGCTCCAGACCCTTGTAGTTCTCGAAGAAGAACTTGATCTGATCCAGCACCGCCGGATTCACATCCCCGATGGTCTTCACCTGCTTGTTGGTCGGCAGCAGCTTGTCCACCGGCACGGCCAGCAGCTTGGCGTCACCACCACCCTCGTCTTCCATGTTCAGCATGCCCAGCGCACGGCAACGGATCACGCAACCATGAACCAGCGGATAGGGCGTCAGCACCAGCACGTCGACCGGATCACCATCATCGGCGATCGTGTTCGGGATGTAACCGTAGTTGGCCGGATAGCGCATGCCCGTCATCACGAAACGATCCACGAACAGGGCCCCCGTGTCCTTGTCGATTTCGTACTTGACCGGATCGGCATGGGCCGGAATCTCGATGATGACGTTGAACTCTTCCGGGAGGTTCTTGCCCGGACCTACTCGATCGATGCTCATGATGGTAGTGGTAGTTGATGAATGGTGCGGCCTTCAGGCCGTCAGGTTGAAAGCCAGGAAAAGACAGCGGATCAGGGCCTGGTCGAATCCCATGACTCAGGCAGATCTCGTCGACACGGTTCCGGATGCTGGCGCCTCGGCCACCGGCGACACAGGCTGTGCGGCGGCCGGGGCTGATGGCACCGGTACAGCCCGCGCCGCCTCCACCTCCTGGGCAGAGGCCTGAAGCGGCGCGCCTCCCGAACCCAGCCCTTTCAGGCGGGGTGCCGGGAAATCAGGTGGCAACGGCGCAGCACCGGCAACCGACACCGCCGTGCTGTCGGCCGGCAGGGCTGCCGTGCCAATACCCTCCGGCATCGGCGGCCGTTCACCCAGCGCCAGCCGTGCAGCGTGCTGATACTGGACACCAGCCTGCTGTGGTTTGCCCACCGCGTCGTAGAGCTGGGCCAGCGCCACACGGGCCGACACCGTGTCACCCGCCATCAGCGCATCCAGCAGATAGGCTTCGGCCTTGCCCCAAAGACGCTCGGAGGCACAGATTCGCCCGAGCATCTCCAGGAGCTTCGAACGCTCGCCATGAACCAGACGCCAGCGCTCCAGCTGTTCCAGCCGCTGACGGGAAGGCACATCGGAAAGCGCCGCATAGGCTTCCAGCACCCCTTCGTCATACTCGCTGTCGAGCAGACCCACACCGATACGGCGCGCCTCGTTCGCGTCACCCGCCTGGGCCAGTGCCACCATCGTCGGCGCCGCCAGCATGCCCTTCTTCTTCTCGTCGGCCGTCAGCGACCTCCACAACTCCGTCAGCGCTTCGACATCATGCTCACGTCGTGCCAGCAGCTGCTGGTAGGCATTCAGACGCAGCGCATCCGCTTCGGCAGGCGCCAGACGGCCACGACGCTTCAGTTGCCGCACTGTCTCCAGCACCTGATCCCAGCGGCCGGCCTCCGTGTAGGCTGCCAGGGCGGTTTCCATCGCGACCAGCTGCTGCTGGCCACCGACCGAAATGCGACCCACAGCCGCCAGTGCCCGTTCGGGCTGGTGATCTTCCAGTGCGAATTCGGCCGTCGCCATCAGCGCAGCGGTCTTGCCGCCTTCCTTCACGGCACGACGGGCCCAGTCATCCCGTCGCTGGTAGGCACCCAGACGATGCGCTGCGCGGGCAGCCAGCAGCGCCACCGCTGCGCCCGGCTCCTGTTTGCCCCCCTTGCTGTTGGCCAGAACCGAAGCCGCCAGACGCTCGGCCTTGTCGAAACGACCTTCGAAATGGGCCAGCACGGCCTCCTGGAAAGCCTTGCTGTTGCGTTGCACACGACGCTCTTCACGATAGCGGCGCAGGCGAGCCGGCAGACCCAGCGTCCTGCCCAGGAAAATCAGTGCCAGGTGCAGGGCGAAAAAGCCCAGAATCAGCAGCACCAGCAACATGTTGGCGGACAGCTCGACACGGTACGGCGGCCAGAACAGCGCCACGTTACCGTGATTGCCCCGGAAAATCAGCGCCAGCACCACCGCGGCAGCGAAGGCCAGCAATAACCAGATTAGATTGCGGATCATCAGTGACGCTTCTCGCTTTCGGCCTGTGTGGCTGCCAGTGCGTCCATGCTGCCAGACAGCGACGGCAGGTTGAGTTGCAGGGGTTCGGCCTGCAATCGGGTCAGGATGTCGAGGGAGGACTTGACCTCGGGCTGATCCGGGTCGAAATAGCGACCGATCATCTCGGCGCCACGCACCAGATCCTGACGGAACAGGGCCTCGTGACGGTTCAACAGGTTGATGCGTGCATTGAGCAACTGAAGACGCAGATTCTCGCGCACGCTACGCTTCTGATCCGGCGCGAGCAACAGGCGATCGGCATCGTCGATCCGGCGGATCTGAACCAGACTGGTGAATTCCTTCCAGACGGTGTCAGCCGCGTTCGCGCCCATGTCGATGGCCTGATCGAACCACCGCGACACGGTGCTGCCACCGGCTGCGTCCGACCCCTCGGCTGTCGCGTCCTGTGGCTGCGGTTCCGTGGCTGCATCAGCAGCCGTGACGGCAGCGCCCGGCCCGGCGGCCTCGTCGGCCGGCATGACCGGGTCGGCCAGGAAAGGCAGGCGATCGACCCGCGACAGTACCTCGTCCAGACGGGCGACCACACGCGTCAGATCGACCTCGGGCAGCGACTTCAGCCGCTCGATGTCCTGCAGAATCACGCGACGAAGTTCGATGGCCTCTGCCGTCGTGCCGTCGGCCAGCGCCTGCTCGGCCCCGGTCAGGGCCTGCACCGCCCCACGGACGTTGCCCGACAGCGCCAGATGCTGGTTGGCCAGCTCAAGCCCACGCTCTGCTGCCGCCAGCTGCTTGTCTCCACGGACGCGCGCCATGTCCTCGAAAAGGTTCTGGAGCTGTTCGCGCTGCGAGGCAGTCTCGGCCAGACGGTTCTCAAGGGTGGAACCCTGAGCCTGCAACCGGGACTGACCATCCTTCAGCTGCTGGATCTGGGCTTCGAGCGCCTGAGCCCGTGCCTCGGCCTCGGCCACGCGTTTGGCCTGCTCACGCTCGGCAGCCTGAAAGCGCTGCTGGGTATACCACCAGCCGCCACCGGCCAGACCCAGCACCAGCAGCAACAGCAGCCAGCTACCGGCCGCGCTGCCCGAACGGCGTGCCTCCTCCGGCGAAGACTCTGGCCGTCTGGGCGGCACCGGCGGCTGGGCAGCCGCGGCGACGATCGAGGCCATGTCCTGTGGCTTGCCGTCGGGTTTCGCTGGGCTCCCTCCCGAAGCCGCCTTGCCTTCCGACGCGGCAGCGGATGCTGGCGGCTTTGGCGCAGGCGCCTTCGACGCCTGTGCCGGCTGGGCGGCCCCCGAGGCAACGCTGGTCTGGGGCGTCGGCGTCCCGGATGGCTTCGACACAGCAGTGGCGGGCGGTGGTGTCGTCACGTTCGACCCGTCTTTGGCGCCCTGGGCAGGACTGCTGTCCTGAGCGGGACGCCTGGCCTCTCCCGATGCGGAAGGGGCTTCTCTGGAAGACGAAGACCCCGTCGTCGTCGACATGATCTTCGCATCACTGACATCGCCAGCCGGCTTCGCCGACCCCGAACGATGCCGGTTGTTATGCTGCTCGGAACTCAAGACTTCGTATCCTCATAGTCGGCGGCCGACAGCCATCTCTTCGGCGATGCCATTTACCCTGCATATCAAGTGCCATGCGATGACCCGATCCCGGCCGGGCAACGACTGCCCGCCTGGCACATCCGCGAAGAAGGTACGCGCGACGCACTCAAAACGCTGTTGATTCAATCACACAGGCCGTCATTGTAGCTGCTCGATCAGCTGCTGCCGATCATGGTAGACCTGTATGGACTCGAAGCCGGCCGATCGCGCCACGTCCAGCAGACGCTGATGAGGCACCCAGACCCGCTGGCGGCGCCCCCAGTGCCGGCATCCGGCGGGCAGCCTCGCCAGCCACCCGCTCACGGTCTGGATCGGCGCCGTCGCCCCCAGGATCCAGTGCAACCGATCCGACGCCTGGCGATGCGCCAGCAGCATCGACCCGAAACCGGGCGGAGGCCCCGAAACCGGCTGAACACGATAGATCGGCAGGGCCTGCGCCCCGATGCCGTGCTGCCGAAGGGCAGCCAGCCAGTGTATACGCCCGTCCGGACGGTTGAACACCCACACCCGTGCAGCCAGCTCGCCCTGAGCCCCCTGCCCCGGGTGGCCCGGACGCGGACCACGCTCATTCACCAGACGAATGATGCTCTGGGCCAGATGTTCACCGTCCTGCCACGGCGGCTCAGGCATGACCATCGGAACATCCGCGCCAAAATGCTGCCGGAAGACACTGGCACTCCCCCGTCCGGGCACACCGGCCCAGACGCCGGCCGGCCACCGTCGGCCCTCGCGGGACAGGTGCGCGGCCAGCACGCGAACCGCTGCAGGACTGGTCAGCACATAGATGACAGGTGCATCCGTGCCCGCCGGCAACCGCCCCTCCCGGGGGAAATGTGTCAGCAGCCCGGCCGGCAAGAGCGGGCTCACCTGAAAGGCGGGCCATCGCCGGACGGACAGTTCCCTGGCCGCCAGCGCGGGCAGCCATGCCGCTGCCCCGTCCTCATCCTGCGTGAGGATCACCCATGGTCTGCCCTGCGCCATTCGATCTGCCTCACACGGAGAATGAAAAGCACCCGACTCAGCGCAATCTGGCCGCAGCCTGCTCTCCCAGCCGGCGTGCCTCGGCAGCCTCCTTCACGACGGCCTCGAGGCGGCAACGCCGGATGCTGCCGTCGTCGATGGCCAGCAGCGCGTCCAGCGTGAGAAGACCTCCCTCGGCCAACGTGGCATGAGCCGCCAGCGGCGTCTTGCAGTTGCCGCCCAGCTGCCGGGACACCGCCCGCTCGGCCTCGGCCACCAGCACCGCGCCCGGGTCATTCAGGAAAGCCAGCTGTTCACGGACATCGTCACGGTCGGCCCGGATCTCGATGCCGAGCATGCCCTGCCCCGGCGCCGGCAACATCTGATCCACCGGCAGATACTGGCGGATGCGGGCCTCGAGTCCCAGGCGGGTCAGACCCGCCGCGGCCAGCACGATCGCATCGTACTGTCCCTCGTCGAGCTTGCGAAGGCGCGTGTCCAGATTGCCGCGCAGCGGCTCGATACGGAAGCCGGGATGACGCTCGCGCAACTGGGCTGCGCGACGCAGGCTGGATGTGCCGACCACCGCATCGGGCGGCAGTTCATCCAGCGAGGCATGATGCGCACTGACCAGCGCGTCACGCGGGTCGGCCCGCGTCAGCATGGCTGCCAGCGCAAAACCGTCCGGCAGGTCCATCGGCACATCCTTCAGCGAATGGACGGCCAGCTCGGCCCGGCCATCGAACAGGGCGTGTTCCAGCTCCTTGGTGAACAGACCCTTGCCGCCGATTTCGGACAGCGGCCTGTCGAGGATCTGATCCCCCCTTGTCGTCATGCCCAGCAGCTCGACGCCGGCATCAGGATACCGTGCGCGCAACAGCGCAGCAACGTGTTCGGCCTGCCACAGGGCCAGACGGCTTTCACGGGTGGCAATACGGAAAACGGGGGAAGGACGGAACGCGGGCATGCGCTGACAGGTGCAAGCAACAGGCCCGACCAGAGGTGCCCCGAGCCCCCGGTACGGGAAGCCGCGCCACGCCTGCACGGCGCTCGCGGCCCCGATGACCGGATCTCAGCTGACCAGACCCTTGACGATGGACCACTGACGGCGGCTGACCGGCAGACGGTCGGGCACTTCGCGAAGCACCACCTGCCAGTACGGATCACCCGTCTCACCCTCACCGGCAGGCGAAACACGCTCGAAGCCGGCGATGGACGGACGCGCCACCAGTGCATTGCGGTGGATACGCACGAAACGGTCGTTGAACTCCTCTTCGAGGGATGTCAGCGACTCCTCGATCAGATACTCACGCTCGCGTGTACGCACCGTGATGTACTTGAGCTCGGCCTTCAGGTAGATGACCTGCTCAAGGGCCACCAGAATAACACGGCCACGCTCGTGAACCGACAGATGCCGGCGGCGCGTGTTGGTGGCCTTGGCCAGTGCATCGATCGCATCGAGGTGCTCGGACGGCATCAGCGTGCGGGCACGCATCAGCGCGGCCAGCAGGCGTTGTGCGCGAACGGGCTTCAGCAGGTAATCCAGCGCGTTGACCTCGAAGGCGTCCACCGCGAATTCGTCGAAGGCCGTCACGAAAATCAGCTGCGGCATCGGCTTCGGATCGTGGCTGTCGCCCTCGGCAGCACGGGCCGAAATATGGCGGGCCAGCTCGATGCCTGTCATGCCCGGCATCTGCACATCCATCAGCACGATCTGCGGACGCTGCGACTCGATCTGCGCCAGAGCCTCCGGCGCATTGGATGCCTCACCCACGATACGGTGCGGGAACTCGGGCGCGAGATCGGCCAGGACCTCTCTCAAACGCGAACGTGCAGGTGCTTCGTCATCAACGATCAGGATTGAAGTGGCGTCTGACATCTCGGCGTCGTCTCTCTTTTCGGTAGGGAAATTCAAGCAGTACGTGATAACGGTCCCCTTGAGGGCCGGTGCGAAGCTCTGCCTCGGTGTCGTATAGCAGCATCAATCGCTCACGTACATTGGATAGTGCCATCTGGTTGCCTGGACGGGATGCAACTGTTGCAGAAACGGGATTGTCAACCTCCACACGGACTCTTTCGCCGACCAGACGGATGCTGATGTTCAGCATGCCCTCATCGGTGCGGGGTTCGATCCCATGATGAACGGCGTTTTCCAGCAACGGTTGCAGCAACAGGGAAGGCAGCAAAGCATCTCCCGGCATCTCGTCGATGTTCCAGGTGACGGCAAGGCGCGGTGCCAGACGCAGCTTTTCGATGGCCAGGTACTCCTTGCAGGTGATGACCTCGTCATCGAGCGGCACCAGCTCCCTGGCATCCCGCATGAAGACACGGAACAGGTCTGCCAGATTCTCCAGCGTCGATTCAGCACGCTTCGGGTCCGTACGAATCAGTCCAAGCACCGTGTTCAGGCTGTTGAACAGGAAGTGTGGCCGGATGCGTGCCTGCAGCGCCTGCAGACGCGCCTCACTGAACGAAGGCGCCATCGCGCGAGCCCGCAACCGGAAGTAAATGAAGAAGGCCACCGCGAACAGCGAAGCTGCGACACCATGCGCCAGCACACTCCAGATCGTGTAGACAGCCCCATCGGCCACCGCATCGTGACGGAGCAGCCAGGCATCCTTGGCCGGCAGCAGCACGAAAGCCGAATACAGCATGGTCAGCACGGCAGGTATCGCAGCGCCCAGCACCCACTGGATCTTCTGCTGCTGTCCGTTCAGGAACTTGCGCATCAGGCACAGACAGACCATGTTGATCAGCAGGCTGCCTTCAAAGGCCATGAACAGATAGCTCCAGCCGCCGATGCCGCCGGACGCCCAGGATTGCGACTGCGTGCACAAGACGGCGACCAGCCCCAGATGGGCGATCACGGCCGTGCGCATGGCCACGCCGGCATTGCAGAAATCGGGCACGACCGGTGCCGGCGCCCCCTCGCTCTGCCGTCGCGTTCTGGCAACGGCGGCATCGCCCGGCTTGCCCTCGGGCGCGGGCTGTGTCCCTGCGCCGGATACGCCTGATGCTGCGGGCGACGCGGCGCTGCTGCTCCCGCCGGCCATGCTGGCTGTGGCAGGGCCGGCTCCCACACCGGGTACGGCCTGCCCGGCCCCTGTGCCCGAACCGGTCACGGGCATGAAGGTGCCCGCCGAGCCGGCCCTGTCCGTCCCGGCCTTCCCCGCCTTGACCGAAGCCTGGGTCGCATCATGCCGGCTCAGGGCTGCCGCTGCCGCCGCGGTCGCACTGGCCACTGCCCCCGCCTGGATGGCAGGATGAACCAGCGTGCCATCGGTCGAGCTCCCAGACTGGCCGGAAGCATGCTGACCGGCGCCGCCGGACGATGTCCCTGCCCTGTCGGTACCGGACACGGCAACGGCCTCGGGGTTCACCGGCACGAACAGGGTCGCCGTCACCGTCGAAGTGGTGTGAACGGGCGGCTCGTCATCCCAGTCATCGTCCCCGGTGGCGGGTTGTGCCTCCACGGTGGCCGCTGCCCCCTCGTCCTTGTCCTTATAATTTTCATCCTTGCCCGGGGATGCTTCCGTCCGAGCGGGCTGCTGCATCGAATTCATATCAAAGGGAAAGACTCCATCTCATGACCGGACAATTTGGAAACAAGGGCAACGCCTGGTCGGCCCGCTTCTCGGAACCTGTCTCCGACCTGGTCAAGCGCTACACGGCCTCCGTGGACTTCGACCAGCGCCTGGCCGATGTCGACATCCGTGGTTCTCTGGCACATGCTGCGATGCTGACCGCGTCCGGCATTCTGAGCCAATCCGATCTGGCGTCAATTCAGCGTGGTTTTACAACCATCCGTGAAGAGATCGCTGCCGGACGCTTCGAATGGTCACTCGATCTGGAAGACGTCCACCTGAACATCGAGAAGCGCCTGACCGAGCTGATCGGCGACGCCGGCAAGCGCCTGCACACCGGCCGCTCCCGAAATGATCAGGTGGCTACCGACATCCGCCTGTGGCTGCGTGACACCACCGACGAGGTGCTGGCCCTGCTGGCCGACCTCCAGACCGCGCTCGTGAACCTGGCCGAGCGGCATGCCGACACCATCATGCCCGGCTTCACCCACCTGCAGGTGGCCCAGCCCGTCACCTTCGGCCACCATCTGCTCGCCTACGTCGAGATGCTGGCCCGGGATGCCGAGCGCTTCGTCGATGGCCGCAAGCGGATCAACCGCCTGCCACTGGGCGCGGCCGCCCTGGCCGGCACCAGCTATCCGATCGACCGCGAACAGGTGGCCCGCGAGCTGGGCTTCGAGGGCCTCTGCGAGAACTCCCTCGACGCCGTCTCGGATCGCGACTTCGCCATCGAATTCTGCTCGGCCACCTCCATTCTGATGATGCACCTGTCGCGCTTCTCCGAAGAGCTGATCATCTGGATGTCGCCGCGTGTGGGCTTCATCGACCTCTCGGATCGTTACTGCACCGGCTCCTCGATCATGCCGCAGAAGAAGAACCCGGACGTGCCCGAACTGATCCGGGGCAAGACCGGACGTGTCTATGGACATCTGATGGCGCTGCTGACGCTGATGAAAGGCCAGCCGCTGGCCTACAACAAGGACAACCAGGAAGACAAGGAGCCGCTCTTCGACGTGGCCGATACCCTGGTCGCCACGCTGCGCATCTTCGCCGACATGACGACCGGCATCCAGGTGCGTGCCGAACGCATGCGTCAGGCCGCCGCCGAGGGCTTTTCGACCGCCACCGACCTGGCCGACTATCTGGTCAAGCGTGGCCTGCCCTTCCGGGACGCCCACGAACTCGTGGCCCTGGCCGTGCGTGATGCAGCCGGCGAAGGGGTCGATCTGGCCGAGCTGGGTCTGGAGAAGCTGAAGGGCTACAGCCCCCTGATCGGCGACGATGTGCTGGACGTACTGACGCTGGAAGGCTCGGTCAACGCCCGCAACCATGTCGGTGGCACGGCCCCGGCCCAGGTGCGCGCAGCCGTCGCCCGCCATCGTGCGCGACTGGCCGGCTGAGCCCACGATTTGCGACGTTCCTGCCGCCCAGAGGGGTTTTCGCGGGGACGAATAAGTAAGTGCATGACACGCTCCAAGGCAGGGCGTTGCATCCCCGCAACCCCGGCCACCGCCTGTCCGCCCCTGTCACCAGCCGTTCGGGGGTTTCCCCTGAAAAACGGGCTCCCTGCCCGCAGATGCTGTTTCGCTGGGCAGCCCTATCGTTATAATCTGTCGCATCTATAGCCCTGTTCGGACACAGCCAAGGCGATTCCGTCTGCCGATGCTGCAGTGTCCGTGTCGATGATCGCTTCTTCCGAGCCCCCGCCCTGCCCTCTGGTCGGCGCCCTCCCTGTGCAGGCCGCCGCTTCGATTCCTGGTTCATCCGCCGCCCCTGTCCGTGCGGCTCCTGATCTGCTGGCAAGTGCCCGCCTGATTCGGAGCTGATCATGGATATCGCGATCCTGTTGGGACTGATCGTCCTCAATGGCCTGTTTGCCATGTCCGAGGTGGCCCTGCTCACCGCGCGCAAGGCTCGTCTGCAACGCATGGTGGCCGAAGGCGACAAATCGGCTGCCGCTGCGCTGGCCCTGGGCGAAGATCCCACCCAGTTCCTCTCCACCATCCAGATCGGCATCACGTCGATCAGCGTACTGAACGGTATCGTCGGTCAGGCTGCCTTTGCACCACCGCTGGCGCAGCTGATGCAGGACTTCGGCCTGGCCCCCAAGACAGCCGATGCCATCGCCACGGCGGTCGTGGTCATGGTCATCACCTATGTGTCGATCGTGATCGGTGAACTGGTACCGAAACGGCTCGGACAGATCAATGCAGAATCCGCTGCCCGCTTCGCCGCCCGGCCCATGGGCTTTCTCGCGCTGATTTCACGCCCTTTCGTCACGCTGCTGACGGGTTCGACCAACCTGATCCTGCGCAGCATGGGCGTCGATCCGGCTTCAGTCCAGAAAATCACCGAGGAAGAGATCCACGCCCTGCTGGCCGAAGGGTCGGAGTCGGGGGTCATCGAGCAGAACGAGCACGTCATGGTGCGCAACGTGTTCCGCCTGGACGAACGGCAGATCTCCTCGCTGATGGTGCCGCGTAGTGACGTGGTCTATCTGGATGTCGAGGACGCGCCCGAAGAAAACCTGTCGCGGGTCGCCGGGCACGAACATTCACGATTCCCGGTCTGCCGCGGTGGCCTGGAGGACGTGATCGGCATCGTGCACACCAAGCAGCTGCTGGCACAGTCACTGCGCGGCGAAAGCATCGATTTCTCCCAAAGCCTGCAGGAAGTGCTCTATGTGCCGGAAACCCTCACCGGCATGGAGCTGCTGGAGAATTTCCGGAATTCCAACACCCAGATCGCACTCGTGCTGGACGAGTTCGGTGAGGTTCAGGGCCTGATCACGCTGCAGGATCTGCTCGAGGCCATCACCGGCGAATTTGCCTCACCCGACGATGAGGACAGCTGGGCGCTGCAACGTGATGACGGCTCGTGGCTGCTGGACGGCCTGATTCCCATCCCTGAGCTGAAGGATCGCCTGAATCTGCTGACCGTGCCCGAAGAGGAAAAAGGCCGCTATCAGGCACTCTCGGGCATGCTGATGCTGCTGCTCGGTCGCATGCCCCAGACCGGCGATGTCGTGGTCTGGGAAAGCTGGAAACTGGAAGTCGTGGACATGGACGGCAAGCGCATCGACAAGGTGCTGGCCACCCCGATTTCGACCGAAGGCTCGACCACACTCGGCGAGGCAGAGGTCGAAGCCGCCAGCGAAGAGCGTGAAGCCAGTGCCATGGCTGCGGCCCGGCACCCCGAGACGGACGAGGCCCCTGTCGAAGACACCCCGGCTGGCGGGACGAACGGCAGCAGCAAAGCTCAGGATGAGCGGGCAGCTGGCGACAAGCATGCCACCAATGTGTGACGCCCTCCCGAACTGATTGCGCTGAGCACAGGAGTGTTCTCTTTCAGGCAAAAACCACCCCTTCAAACTGTAAAAATACACTCAGAATATACAAAGTGTTCTTTACTGGAGACACTTCATAAACCCATCACCGAGATTCGCTCTAAGCTTGTTTCAACTCATGAACGAATCGCATGATCTTGCGACAGATCCATCGGCGATTCAGAACTTGCTTGAAGGAGATCGGCATGAAAGGCATGAAGCGTTCCCATCAGAGGTTCATTGGTGATGTCTGGCGCGTTCCGATGACGGCCGCAGCGCTCGCACTCATCCTGAGCGCCTGCGGTGGAGGTGGTTCCAGTGACCGCAACGTGTCAGCCAGCCCCGATGCCCCATCGGCCGGCAACACAACACCCGGTTCATCCGACTCTTCCGGTTCTTCTGGCTCTTCCGGTTCTT
>JAUMZD010000062.1 GCA_030528325.1 Lautropia sp.
AGCTTCGGGCGGGGCCGCCGTACCGGGTACATACCTCGTCACAACCTGGCGGTAAAGGATTCCTCGGCATGCACCCGGTACGGCGGCGGTGTTGTGCGGAGGGCGGTGGCTTCGGGGCTCAGGGGGGCACCGTACCGGATACCGATCTCGTCACAACCTGGTGCTGGGATTCCTCGGCATGCACCCGGCACGGCTGTGCCGTGCAGCGGGCGGTGGTCTCGGGGGGCTTGAGAGGCGGGTCAGTGAGGTTTGATGAGGGCCAGGGCTTCCTTGAAGCGGGGGTGGTCGCAGTGGTGAAGCCATTCGAAGGCGACGGATTCGGCGCTGACGAGGGTGACGCCGGCCTGAGAGAGGCGCTGCATGGCGAGCGCCTTGTCGGATGCCTTGCGGCTGCTGCAGGCGTCGGGTACCACGAAGACCTCGAAGCCTTCCGAGAGCAGGCCGAGGGCTGTCTGCAGCAGGCAGACGTGGGCCTCGCAGCCGGCCACGACGATCTGTCGGGCGCCGGGGGCGGTACGTTCGATGAGGGCGCCGAGGCCGTCGGCGGCTGCGTTGAAATGGCGTTTTTCCAGCATCTGCTGGCAGAGGGCCGCGATGGCATCATCGTTCGGGCCCAGCCGGGTCGAGTTCTGTTCGGTACCGATGACGGGCACGTCCAGTAGCCGGGCGATTTTGCCGAGGAAGACGGCTTCGTCGACGGCGGCCTGTCCTTCGTGGATGAAGGGCATCAGTCTGGTCTGGTAGTCGACCAGGATCAGTGCGCTGTGTGCCTGTTGCAGCAGCATGGTTGTCTCCTGTGGGTTGTGTTGGGCGGTAGTTGCCCGTATGGGCCCGTCGTTGAAGGGGCAGAAGGCGGGTACATGCCAGGTTCCGGCGTCGATGTCCATCTGCCTCCCCGGGTGGACTGCCTGTCAGGTGCCTGCAAGGTGCTTGTGAGATGCCTGCGAGGTGCCGATGGCCTGTGGGCCCGGATGTCGATGGCGGTGCCCAGCCCAGTATAGCGGCACGGGCGCGCCCGATTCTGCGCTGGCGGAGATCATGGGCAAGGTTGGCAGAGATGGCCAGAGGCCGTGCCGGTTCTGTTGCCGTGGCGACCGGGTACGGCAGCCCTGCGGCGGAAGGCTTGATCGGGGCGTGAATGCGCTGATATAAAGCCTCATGAAGACCGTTACCCAAGCTCCTGTTTCTTCCCTGCCAACGGCCGTGTCGGCATCAGCACCAGCTGGGGCCGGCGGGGGCGCGAACCCGTCGGCATCGCCCGCACCGGTCGCTCCGATGGCTGCCGGGATGGCCGACATCATGTTCAACATCGAGGGGATGAGCTGTGCCTCCTGTGTGGGGCGGGTGGAGCGTGCGTTGAAGGCGGTGCCCGGGGTGTCGTCGGTGGCGGTGAATCTGGCGAGCGGCCAGGCCGTGGTCCAGTATGAACCGGGCACGGATCCAGGGCAGCTGGTCGAGACGGTGAGCCGTGCCGGGTATGCGGTGTTGCCGCCGGAGCCGGTCGTGCTGCAGGTGGACGAGATGAGTTGCGCCGCATGCACGGGGCGTGTGGAGCGTGCGCTGAAAGCAGTGCCGGGGGTGTCGGCGGCCAGTGCCAACCTGGCGACCGGGCTGGTGCAGGTCAGTACGGTCGGGCAGGTGCCGGTCGAGGCCTTGCTGAAAGCGGCGGGCAAGGCCGGGTATCCGGCGCAGGTGCTGGAGGACGGCCAGCAGGGGCAGGAGGCGGCGGCCGACGAGCGCCGGGCCGAAGAGCAGCGGGCGCTGCGACGTGATGTCACGCTGGCCCTGATCGCAACCCTGCCGGTCTTCGTGGTCGAGATGGGCGGGCACCTGTTTCATGGGCTCATGCACTGGGTCGAGCACACCATCGGCCTGAGGAACAGCTGGCTGATCCAGATGGTGCTGGCCACCTTCGTGTTGCTGGTGCCGGGCGCCCGCCTGGTGAAGAAGGGGCTGCTCGCGTTGTGGCGCCGTACGCCCGACATGAATTCGCTGGTGGCGGTGGGAGCCCTGTCGGCTTATGGTTTCTCCGTCGTGGCCACACTGATGCCGCAATGGCTGCCGGCCGGCACGGTGGCCGTGTATTTCGAGGCGGCCTGCGTGATCGTGACGCTGATCCTGCTGGGCCGGATGATCGAGTCCCGCGCTCGGGGGCGAACCTCGGAAGCGATCCGCCGGCTCGTGGCACTGCAGCCGCGCGAGGCCCATGTGCGGCGTGATGGGAGGGTGATCGATCTGCCGGCCAGCGGGGTGCGGCTGGGCGATCTGGTCGAGGTGCGTCCCGGTGAGCGGGTGCCGGTGGACGGCGAGGTCATCGAAGGCAGCAGTTTCGTCGATGAATCGATGGTGACGGGCGAGCCGATTCCGGTGGAGAAGGGGCCGGGGACACAGCTGATCGGTGGCACGGTGAACCAGCAGGGCAGCCTGGTGTTCAGGGCGGCGGCGGTGGGCGGTGCCACGATGCTTGCGCAGATCATCCGCCTGGTGGAGCGGGCACAGGGGGCAAAACTGCCAGTGCAGGCGCTGGTCGACCGGGTGACGATGTGGTTCGTGCCGGTGGTGATGAGCCTGGCGCTGATCACCTTCCTGCTCTGGTGGATGCTCGGCCCTGAGCCGTCGCTGAGCTTTGCGCTGGTCAACGGGGTGGCGGTGCTGATCATCGCCTGCCCGTGCGCGATGGGTCTGGCCACCCCTACCTCGATCATGGTGGCGACTGGCCGGGGGGCCGAGATGGGCGTGCTGTTCCGGCAGGGCGATGCACTGCAGTCGCTGAAGGATGTGAAGGTGGTGGCGGTGGACAAGACCGGCACGCTCACGGTGGGTCATCCGGTGCTGACGGACTGCGTGACGGCGGACGGCTTCGACCGTGCCCAGCTGTTGCCGCTGGTGGCCGCGGTGGAAGCGCGCTCCGAACATCCGGTTGCCCGGGCTATCGTGACGGCCGCCGAGGCCGAAGGTTTGCCGATCCCGGCGGTGGCCGAGTTCCAGTCCGAGACGGGCATGGGGGTTCATGCCCAGGTGGCAGGCAGGCGCGTGGATATCGGGGCCGACCGCTTCCTGCAGAAGCTGGGTCTGTCGGTGGACGGTTTCGCCCCGGAGGCGGAGCGTCTGGCCGATGAGGGCAAGACGCCGATCTATGTGGCGGTGGATGGTCGGCTGGCGGCCATCATGGCGGTGGCCGACCCGCTGAGGGACAACAGTGTGGCAGCCATTCAGGGCCTGCACGCGCTGGGCCTGAAGGTGGTGATGATCAGTGGTGACAACCGTCGCACGGCCGAGGCGATCGGCCGGCAGGTGGGCATCGACGAGGTGGTGGCCGAGGTGCTGCCTGCCGGCAAGGTGGAAGTGGTCAGGCGGTTGAAGCAGCAGTACGGTGCCGTGGCCTATGCCGGTGATGGCATCAATGACGCACCGGCGCTGGCCGAGGCCGATGTGGGGCTCGCCATCGGTTCGGGCACCGATGTCGCGATCGAGGCTGCCGACGTGGTGCTGATGTCGGGGGGGCTGCAGGGGGTGGTCAATGCGATCGGCCTGTCGCGGGCAACGGTCCGCAACATCCAGCAGAATCTGTTCTGGGCTTTTGCCTACAACGCCGCGCTGATTCCGGTGGCTGCCGGCGCTTTCTATCCGCTCTTAGGCCTGCTGCTGTCGCCGATGTTCGCGGCTGGCGCGATGGCGATGTCGTCGATCTTCGTGCTCAGCAACGCGCTGAGGCTGCGGCGATTCAGGGCCGCCTGACAGTCTTCGTGAGGGCATTGGTCAGGCGCGGGCCGAACATGTTGATGCAGAGCGCGCCGCAGGGTGGTGACAACGAGTTGCCAGGATTCCGTCCGCTCATAGGGGATCAGGGCAGAAGCCGTCATCGTGACGATGGGCATGATTGATTCGTTCCCTTATTGGTTTTTGGGTGTCGATCGAGCGTGGGGTGACTGCCAGCGCAGCAGGCGCAGGCCATTGAAGACGACGAGCAGGCTCGCCCCCATGTCCGCGAACACGGCCATCCACATCGTGGCCTGGCCGAGAATGGCCATGACGAGGAAGACGAACTTGATGCCCAGTGCGAGCGAAATGTTCTGCCACAGCACGCGGTGAGCCCGCCGGGACAGCGCGATCGTTTCGGGCACCCGGCGCAGATCGTCGTTCATGATGACGATGTCGGCAGCCTCCATCGCGGTGTGGGTGCCAGCGGCGCCCATCGCAAAACCGATGTCGGCCCGGGCCAGTGCTGGCGCATCGTTGATGCCATCGCCCGTCATCGCAACCGAACCGTGACGTTGCTGGAGCCCGGCGATGGCCTCTAGCTTTTCTTCCGGCAGCAGGTTGGCCTGCACGTCGTCGATACCTGCCTGGGTGGCCACATGACGGGCGGTGGCCAGGTTGTCGCCCGTCAGCATGACCGGGGTGACGCCTTCGGCCTTCAGCGTGGCAATGGCCTCGGCCGAACTGGGCCTGATCGTGTCGGCCACGGCCGCCAGTGCCAGAACACGCTCGCCATTGGCCAGCAACGTGACGGTACGGCCGGCCGCTTCATGGATGGCGAGTCGTGCTTCCAGCGCTTCGCTGCATTGGCCGAGTTCCTCGATCCATCGGTGGTTGGCGAGCACGTAGGTACTGGCACCTGCCATCAGACCACCGATGTCGATGCTGGCCTGCGTGCCACGACCGGCCACCGCCTGAAACTCCGTCACAGGGAGGGGCGGTGTTGCGGCCAGTCCTTCGGCCATGGCCCGTGAGACGGGATGGTCGGACCGGGCAGCCAGACTTTTGATGAGTTGGCGAACCGTCTGCTCGCTGACCGAGGGGGCGACGGCTTCGAGCGCGACCAGTCGGGGTCTGCCTTCCGTGATGGTGCCGGTCTTGTCCAGTGCCACGGCCCGGATGTTGCGGGCTTCCTCCAGCCAGACCCCGCCCTTGATCAGGATGCCCCGGCGTGCCGCGGCCGCCAGTGCGCTCACGACCGTCACCGGGGTGGAGATGACCAGTGCACAGGGGCAGGCGATGACGAGCAGCACGAGGGCGGTGTAGATGCCCTGCAGCCAGCTGCTGTGGCCGAGCAGGGGCAGCAGCAGGGCCAGCGCCACGGCGATGATGAAGACAGCCGGGGTGTAGACGGTGGCAAAGCGGTCGACGAAGCGCTGGGTGGGGGCCCGGGCGGACTGGGCTTCCTCGACGGCATGGATGATTCGCGCCAGCGTGCTGTCGTGGGCCAGCGAGCTGACACGGATCTCCAGCTCGCCCGTCTGGTTGATGGTGCCGGCGAACACCTCGTCGCCGGCCACCTTGTCGACGGGCAGGCTTTCGCCCGTGATCGGTGACTGATCAAGGCTGCTGTGTCCTTTCAGCACGACGCCATCGAGCGGCACCCGCTCACCGGGGCGCACGCGCACGATGGCGTCGATGCTCACCGCGCCGACCGACCCGCGCCGCCAGCTGCCATCGGCCTGCTGCACCTCGGCCTCGTCGGGGGTGAGTGCCAGCAGGCTCTTGATTGCATGGCGGGCCCGGTCGACGGCCCGGGCCTCGATCGTCTCGGCCAGCGAATAGAGTGCCATCACCATCGCGGCTTCGGGCCATTGCCCGATGAGGAAGGCGCCAGTGACGGCCACCGTCATCAGCGCATTGATGTTGAGCCGTCCCTGCTTCAGCGCAGCGATGCCCTTGCCGTAGACCGAGAAGCCCGCGAGGAAAATGGCGATGGCGGCCAGCGCCATGCCGAAGAGGCTCAACAGGCCGCTGTGTCCGCTGGCGAAGGCCAGCACCTCGGCACCCAGTGCAAGCACGAGTGCCGTCAGCAGCTTGCCCCATTGCTGCCAGAAGCTTGGGGGTGGCAGCGAGAAATCGCCGTCCGCAGACGGGTGGAAGCCATCGCCGCTTTCGGGCAGGGAGCCCTCGCGTATGCCGTCCCGATGGGCGTCAGAATGGCATCCCTGATGCCTGTCGCTGCAGCAGCTTCCCGGCTGCTGGCTGGCTGGTGCCGCTCGCTGACCCGGCCGGAGCGGTTCCGGCTTGAAACCGGCCTTCCGGATGGCGGCGAGCGCCTGGGGCAGCGCTGCCTCATCGGCTGATATGCCCAGCACCCGATCGCCGAGCCGGAACTGAAGTGCATGAACGCCGGGCATCCCGTCCAGCGTGTGCCGGATCTCGCCTTCTTCCGAGGCGCAGTCCATGTTGGCGATGCGGAAATGGGTGAATGGCGGTTGATGCGCCGACCTGATGTCGCGGGGGGCCGTGGGTGTTCGTGCGGCAGGGCCGCCCGTGTCCGGTGCGGCGCATTGGTTACCCGAGCAGCAGCGGGGGGTGTCGTGATCCTGGGGAGATGGCATGGCGGATTTCATAACACGCTCTAATAGATCGTCGATGTCATTTGAAACCCTATAGCAACTTCAGGGTCAAGCGGGCCAGTCGCGTGATGCCGACACATGTCCATGCTGCCGGGAGGGGAAGTCTGCCGCCGGACTGGCATGAGCCTGTCCAGGTGCAGCGCGTGTCATGAACCTGTTCGTCCTCGCGAAAGCCTCTTCGGGCGTTTCCCGCTCGCTCTAAAATCAAGCGGGACAGGCTGGGAAGCAGGAGGCATCATGAGGATCGGCGAGTTGGCAAGCGCCACGGGGACGCAGGTCGAAACCATCCGCTTCTATGAAAGACAGGGGCTGCTGCCCGGGGCGGGGCGTACCGGCGCCAATTACCGGGTGTATGACGATAGCCACGTGGAGCGCCTGTCCTTCATCCGGCATTGCCGCAGTCTGGACATGACGCTGGACGAAATTCGCGTGCTGTTGCGCTTCAAGGATGCGCCGGAGGCCGATTGTGGCGAAGTCAACGCCCTGCTCGACGAGCATATCGCTCATGTGACGGCCCGCATCCGGGCGTTGACGGCGCTGGAGACGCAGCTGAAAGCCCTGAGGGCGCGCTGCCATGACGAGCGGAAGGCCTGTCAGTGCGGGATCCTCTCAGGGCTGTCTGCGGCAGCCGCATCTCGCGCACCGGTCGTCGAACCCGCGTCGCCGGAGTCATGCCATGTTGCCGGTGCGCATGATGGCCGGCGCCAGCCATCCCGGGGCGCCGGCAACGGCCGTGCTCAGGGCTGACGCACGAATTCGCCGCTGAAATTCACCGGCACCTGATCGACGATCGACAGCAGCCCCATCACCTGAACCAGACGCTGGACGCCGCTCTCCAGGCCCATGTCCTTCGTGTCCAGCAGAACCGGCGTCAGCGTGTTGACCTGGATCTTGTCCTCAGCCACGCGGTGCACGTTCAGCACGGCTTCGATGTCGCTCTGCTGGCCGTGCAGGTCAAGCTTCAGCGGTTGCTCCAGCTGGATGGCCTGGCCGACGGCCAGCTGGTTGACCTTCCCGGCATCGACCTTGCCGGTGATCGTGGCCTTGCCGAACTTGCCCGTCTCGAACACCCAGTCACGCAGGCGCTGGTCGCGCAGGTCGATGTTCGTCTTGACGCTGTTCAGGTCGATGTCCAGCTTGAAATCGCCGTCGGCATTCAGTGTGGCCTGCGAGCTGCCGAAATTCGAGGTTTCGGTGACGCTGCGCTTCTTCTGCGTGATCTTGATGCTCAGGAAGTCGATGTCGTTGTCGTTCGATACCCAGCTGGCGTTCGTCTGGGCTTGTGCACCAAATGCCAGGAAGGCCAATGCCAGTGCGCTGATGGTCTTTTTCATGGTTTTTCCTTTGATCGGTTGAGAGGGAGAAGAGAGCCGTTTGCATCGGAACCGCGGTGTCGTGTGCGTGCGCCGGCATGAGGCCCGGTGAGCATCATCCGGTGACTGCACCGGTGCGGCTCGTTGATTCCCTCTCTTGGTCGTCTTGGGACACGGATTTCTTACAGCCTGCCGGATCCCTGTCGGAGGGGTAACGTTGATTGACATTCTCGCCGCAGGGGGCGAAGGCACCATGAGTGATGTTACCCATTTTGTCCCATGCCCCGGGTCATGGGGAAACCCTGAGTTGGTGAGTGGAAAGCCCCGTCGTTCAGGGCGGGGAAGGATGGCGGGGACGGACCTCATCCCCTGAGTATGTCAGGATGGCAGCTGCCCGAAGGCGCTCCGGATCAGCCAGATCGTGTAAGCGGCATAACAGGTGAGCAGCATGCAGCCTTCCAGCCGGTTGATGCGCCCCGGGCGGGGCTTGCCGAAGCGATAGCCGAGCGCAAAGAGCGAGAGCGTCAGGAAGCACACCGCCGGCAGGTCCCGATGCAGGAACTGCTGCTCGACGGCCATCGGCTGGATGACCGCAGCCAGACCGACCACGCCCAACGTGTTGAACAGGTTCGAGCCGATCACGTTGCCAAGCGCCAGATCATGCTCTCCCTTGCGGGCCGCACTGATCGACGAGGCCAGCTCGGGCAGCGAGGTGCCGATCGCCACGATGGTTAGCCCGATGATCAGATCGCTGACCCCGAAACCGTGGGCGATCTCGACCGCGCCCCACACCAGCATCCGCGAGCTGACGACCAGCAGTGCCAGGTCGGTGATCAGCCAGAAGATCGTCCGGCGGATCGGCGCTGCCTCATCATCGTCCAGGAGCCTGGGCGGCAGGCAAGTCGCGGGTTGCAAACCGGCCGCGCCGGCCCATTTTGCATCCGCTTCCTGCCCCATGGCTGGGGCCATGGGGCGGCCAATCGGGCACGAACCGTGCTCGGCGGGGCTGGTTTTCGCCGTCGCGATTCCTGCCGCCCAAGCACCTGGCGAAAGTTTCGGGGTTTCACCCTCCCCATCTGCTGGAACCGGTGAGGGATGGGCCTGACGCTGCTCGTGAATCGTCCAGCTGATCAGCAGGGTCAGAAATGCCAGCATCACGACGGCATCGATGTGCGACAGCGCCCCATCCCACAGTTGCCAGACCGCCACACCCGTGACGATGGCCAGCACCAGTAGCTCCTTGCGGAGCACCTGCGGAAAGACCGTGATCGGACTGATCACCGCCGTGATGCCCAGAATCAGCGCAATGTTGGTGATGTTCGAGCCGTAGGCATTGCCAAGCGCGATGCCCGGATTCTGCTGCAGCGCAGCCAGCCCCGACACCATCAGCTCGGGCGCCGAGGTGCCGAAACCGATGATCAGCATCCCGATCAGCAGGGGCGGAACCCCGAAGTACCGGGCCGTCGTGGCGGCCCCATCCACGAAACGGTCTGCGCTCCAGGCCAGCATGATCAGACCAGAAACAACCGCAAGAATCGCCAGTGTCATACGAGAGAGGGGAGGAGAGAGGCCCGGGGGAGTCGAAGCAAACCTGAAATTGTGCAGGTTTTTTGGGGCGATGGCGGGGGAAAGGAGTGATGCGATCAGGCGGAAGCTGGATGGCAGATGGGTGTGGCAGGGTTGCCGCAGGGGGTGAGGGGCATGTTCCAGTTTCAAACGGCCGTCTTGACCGGGAAGTCCAGGAGCCGACGAATGGCTTACCTGTTCACCGCATGAAGTGCGGTGAAAGGCTTGATCATGCGGCGATTGCAGCCCATAATCTCCGCATGAAAAGCGGCGGTTACAAGTACATCTGGCAGGCCAGCGACTGGCCGAACTGGCAATTCGACCTGGCAGCACTGGCTGGCCCGATGGCCGAAGTCAGTCGTGCCCAGGGGCTGTTGCTGGGGCGTCTGGCGGACGTCGGCATGGCGCTGCGCGATCAGGCAAGCCTTGCGGCGCTGACCGAGGACGTGGTCAAGACCAGCGCGATCGAGGGCGAGCAGCTCAACGCCGAATCCGTGCGTTCGTCCATCGCGCGCCGGCTGGGAGTGGACATCGGTGCGCTTGCTCCCGTTGACCGGCACGTCGAGGGCGTGGTCGAGATGGTGCTGGATGCCACAGCCAACTGTCAGGCACCGGTCACGCCGGAGCGTCTGTTCGGCTGGCACGCGGCGCTGTTTCCCACCGGCTACTCCGGCCTCTCCAGGATCAGGATCGGCGGCTGGCGCGACGATGCCCGGGGCGCGATGCAGGTGGTGTCCGGGCCCATCGGTCGCCAACGGGTGCATTTCGAAGCCCCGCCTGCCCATCGCCTCGAGGCCGAAACCAGCCGCTTCCTTGACTGGCTCGATGAGGCATCGAACGAGCCGCCACTGATCAAAGCCGGTCTCGGTCACCTGTGGTTCGTCACGCTGCATCCGTTCGACGATGGCAACGGCCGTATCGCGCGGGCCATCGGTGATCTGCTGCTGGCACGCACTGACGGCAGCCCGCAACGCTTCTACAGCCTGTCGGCGCAGATTCAGCGGGAGCGCAAGGCCTACTACGAGATCCTGGAACACACCCAGAAGGGGGGAATGGATGTGACCGGGTGGCTGGCCTGGTTCCTGGATACGCTCCATCGCGCGCTCGATCAGGCGCAGCATACGCTTGATACCGTCCTGGCGAGGGCGAGTTTCTGGCAGCGTTGGGCGGCTACGCCCCTGAACGAGCGTCAGGTGAAACTGCTCAACCGGCTGCTCGACGGATTCGAAGGAAAGCTGACCAGCAGCAAGTGGGCGGCCATCGCCAGGTGCTCGCCGGACACCGCGCTGCGCGACATCAACGACCTGCTGGCGCGCGGTATGCTGAGAAAATCGGATGCGGGTGGGCGAAGTACCAGCTATGTGCTGGATGAGCCTGTGGCAGGGCTCGATCCGGATGTGCGAAAAAACTTGACCACGACAACCTGAAGGCGTTGGGCTATGGCGGTTGACATTCCTCCTCATGAACGCACCGAATATCGGCAATGGCTGGGCGCGCTGAAAACCCGCTTTCGCCAGGTGCAGATCAAGGCCGCCGTGGCGGTCAACACCGAGTTGCTGCGCTTCTACTGGGAGCTGGGCGCCGACATTGCCGTCCGCCAGACCGGGCATGCCTGGGGCAGCGGTTTTCTGGAGAACCTCAGCCGTGACCTGATGCGGGAGTTTCCGGACATGAAGGGCTTCTCCAGGCGCAACCTGGAGAGGGTCCGTCAATGGCATCTGTACTGGGCAGGTGAAGCAGCAATTGCGACACAGCTTGTTGCGCAATTGACCGCCATCCCCTGGGGACACAACCTCACCATCATCAGCAAGTGCCAAAGCCAGGACGAAGCCCTCTACTACGTACAACAAACCCAGGCCCACGGCTGGAGCCGCGCCGTGCTTACCCACCAGATCGAAAGCGGTCTGTGGCAGCGCGAAGGGCAGGCGATCAGCAACTTCGCCCAGACGCTGCCTGCGCCGCAGTCTGACCTGGCCGCGCAGGTGCTGAAAGATCCCTATGTGTTCGACTTCCTCAGCCTTGCGCCTGAACATACCGAGCGCGAGCAGGAAAAAGCCCTGCTCGAACACATCACCCAGTTTCTGCTGGAGCTGGGGGCGGGCTTTGCCTATATGGGCCGACAAGTGCCCCTGCAGGTGGGTGAGCGCGAGTTCTTCCTGGATTTGCTTTTCTACCACGCCCGCCTGCATTGCTATGTGGTGATCGAGCTGAAGACCGTGGACTTCGAGCCCGAATTCGCCGGCAAGCTCAACTTCTACCTCAAGGCCGTTGATGCCCAACTGAAAGGCGAGCAGGATGCGCCCACCATTGGCCTGCTGCTGTGCAAGAGCAAGGACAGGCTGGTGGCCGAGTACGCGCTGTCGGACATTCATAAACCGCTGGGTCTGGCGAGTTGTCAGCTCTCGCATGAGCTTCCGCAGGCGTTACGCGACAAGCTGCCCAGCATCGAGGCGCTGGAAATGGAATTGAAGGAGGTGGGGAATGGGGGGTGAGTGGCGAGTCAGCGGCTTGTTTACATCCAGCCCGGAAAGCCACAGCAGAATGCCCATGTCGAGCGTTGTAACCGGAGCCCGCGGCAGGAGTGCATCTCCCTGCATCAGTGGGGAAGCCTCGAGGAGGTGCAGCAGTCGGCCACAGAACGGATGTGGATCAGGAGCACATCCGGGATATCGGGGCCGTGAGTGACGAACTGCACTCAATGCTCTCCGCCAAACACCCGCTCCAGCGTCGCAGGCAGCAGCGCGGCGTTAGCTTCGCGGATGGCGGTGTGTTTGGCTTTGAGGGCTTGTGTGCGCCTGAATATCTCGCGCAACTTCAGTTGCGTTGCCATCGACGGAACGGGCATTTGATAACTCAGAAATGCCGAAGGCTGTAGACGGCGGCGACGGACATTGGTGCCGCCACTCAGTTCTGCCAGCTCAGGCCAGACTTCAGGGGTGCGGAAGTAGATGTCCAGTAGTTCAGGCAGAACTTCATCAGTGTTGATGGAGAACACAGGAAACTCCGGAGAAACCACCATTCCATCGCACGTCGGCGGCACGACACCCAAGGCACCTTCCCAGGCCATCAGTTTGGGATATGTGAAATCGCCAGCCCGGACAGTCGACAACCGTTCGTAGGCAAACTCACCACCTGTCTTGACGACGCTTGGGAATACGCCTCGCCCGAACGAATACACGCCCGCAAAACGGTATTGGATGGTTCCATCCACCGCCACATCCGGTTGCCGCTGACACACCAGTTCCGACATTGGTCGCTTGGCCGGATGCTCGCCTGGTGGATGGAAGATGTAGGCACGAACCAAGCGTTCGGCATCGCGTTCGACAGCGTCCAGATGCGGTTCGACCTGCCGGGATTTCTCGGCCAGCGCGTCAAGACGGGCGACGAGGGCTTGTTGTTCTGCCAGGGGTGGCAGGGGGATTTGTATGGCAAGGAATTGGCTGGGCTTGATGCGATTCTTGCCGCTAGTTCCCTGAGCTTTCTCATCACAGGCTTGCCAAAAACCACGCCACATTGTGACGAGACGCATCCATCGTGGATCAATCGAAGACCGATCAAGTAGGAATGTTGGAAATTCCGTGCTGACATGGGTGCCCGCTTGCTCAGGTGTAGCTACCGCAACTGCACCGTTTCGGGCCCAAATTTTGTTGACTACCAGATCGTCAGCTTCTATGCGATTGAAATTGGCGTACTTGGTATTTGCACCGTCAATTTGCTCACGCTCATACGCCCCTGCGCCCCACAGTCGGACTCCCAGCTGACGATAGATTTCACCAGGAACGGGGGTCGTATGGCGTTCTGCTGGAGCACAAACTTTGGCAAGTGCGACTTTCGGCCACGCCTTCATTCGTCGGCCTCCGTCTTGCCACCGCGCGCCATGCGCCGCGCCTCCAGCTCGCGTCGCGTCTTGTCCAGTTCCTCGGCCAGCAGCTTTTCATCGGGCAGCACCGTCTGATATTCAGCAGCAAGCA
This sequence comes from Lautropia sp., assembly GCA_030528325.1. Lineage (GTDB taxonomy): Bacteria > Pseudomonadota > Gammaproteobacteria > Burkholderiales > Burkholderiaceae_E > Lautropia. The sequence goes on from JAUMZD010000062.1 coordinate 13,192, forward strand.
CCTTGTTGGGCAGTCCTTCCAGTGCGTAGTGAGCTTCGGCCGCGCCTTTTTCGGCGCACAGGATCAAGCCCACAGGTGGGTTTTCACCTGGCTTCATCCAGTGCTCGCGGGCATAGTTGAGGTACAGGTGCATTTGGCCGGCGTCGGCGTAGCTGAACTTGCCGACCTTGAGGTCGATGACCAGCAGGCACTTCAAGCTGCGGTGGAAGAACAGCAAGTCGACACGGAACCAGCTGTCGTCAATGCGCAGGCGGCGCTGGCGGCCGACAAAGGCGAAATCGTCGCCCAGTTCCAGCAGAAAATCGGCCAAGTGTTGGATCAGTGCGTCCTCGAGGTCGGATTCAGAATACTCGTCCTTGAGATTGAGGAATTCCAGCACGAAGGGGTCTTTGATGGCCTGTTCGGGCGTGAGAGCGTCACCCGGCTCTGCCACCTCTCCCTTTTCCAGCATCGCCGCCTTGTTGGTAGACAGCGCGGTGCGTTCATAGAACTGGCTGTCGATCTGGCGGTTCAGTTGGGCGATGGTCCAGCCGCCACGCAGGGCTTCGGTTTCGTAGAAGGCGCGGGCCTGCGGGTTTTTGACGGAGAGCAGGCGCACGTAGGCTGACCAGGGCAAGGGGAAGGCCTGGGCCAGCGCGGATAGATCCAGAGCTTCTCCAGATGTTATCTGGAGATTTTGGGGTGCGGAAGATTTTGCAGACGACATCTGCAAAATCCGGTCGGCAGGCCAGGCAAGGTAGAACGCACGCATCTGGGCCAGATTGCGCTGCCCAAAGCCTCGCCCGAACTGGCGGCTCAAATCACCGCCGAGCCGCTTGATCAACGCTTCGCCATAGGCAGCCCGTTCCTGACCACCTTGTTCTCCCTCAACGATGCGTCGACCGACCGCCCAGTACGTCGCCGTCATCACCGCATTGATGCTGCGTGCAGCAGCACGGCGGGCGGCTTCCAGTAGCGCGACGATGTCGCCGTGCACGGCGGCATAGTCGGCATGGGGCAGGTGTGCCGGGGGCCTGGTCATGCCTGCACCTCGGTTACCAGCGCTTCAATCTCGGCAAGCAGCCGCATCACTTCGGCCTCGTGGCTGCGCATCGAGGCAATCAGGTCTTTTGGATCGGCGTGTTCCAGCCCTGCCTTGGCATTGGGGTTCTTGATGTCCAGGTTGTAAATGGGCCAGTACAGCGCTTCGCCTTCGGCCTGGGCAGACCTGGCGTTCTGCTCGTGAGCGGATTGCTCGCTCTTGAGCGCCTTCAAGCGGTCTTGCAACTCGGCCTTCTGGCCATGGGCTGCGGCCTGGATGGCTTGTTCCAACTCTCGAATGGGTTTGCCCAGAGCGATGGCGGCGTTGCGTTCGCTTTCCGCCCGCTGCCAGTGTGGCGTGGCGGCCTCAACGGCAGCGGCTCGTTTGGCCGCAAAATCCACCTTCCAGGCCTGAGGGCCTTCTTCTCGGGCGTTCCACCACGCCAGGGCCGGGGCAAATTCCTCAAACTGCAGGGGCGCCGTCTTGCTGTACTTCTTGCGACCCTCGGGCAACGGCAATTCGTAGTACCAGATGGTGTCGGTAGGGCCGCCACGCTCGAAGAACAACAGGTTGGCTGGGATGTCGGTGTACGGGGCGAATACGCCTTGGGGCAGACGCACGATGGTGTGAAGTTTGAACTCCTTGAGCATCTCTTCCTTGATGACGGCGCTGATGCCATCACCAAACAAGGTGCCGTTGGGAACGACCACCGCAGCACGGCCACCGCGCGTGGCGGGCTTTCCGCCCGGAACGGGTGCGCCAGCCACGCGCAGCTTGCGCATGATGTATTGCAGGAACAGCAGCGCCGTTTCCGCCGTCTGCATATTGGGCGGAAAGTTGGCCTTGATGCCGACTTCTTCTTCACCGCCAAACGGTGGGTTGGTGAGGATGAGGTCCACGCGCTCGCTGTGGCCGATTTCGTTGATCCGTCGATCCAGCGTATTGCCATAAGCAATTTGCGGTGCTTCCAGTCCGTGCAGCAACAGATTCATCTGCGCCAGCATGTAGGGCAGCGGCTTGGCTTCCTGACCGTAAAGCGTGTCGCGTTGCAGGCTGCGCCGCTGATCGGGCGACATCACCTGCGGTGCGATGTGGTCGTAGGCCTCGACCAGAAAACCGCCTGTGCCACAGGCAGGGTCCAGCACTGTTTCTCCCAAACGCGGATCGCTTACCTGCACCATGAAACGCACGACCGGGCGCGGTGTGTAGAACTCGCCTGCGTCACCCGCTGCATCGCGCATTTCGCGCAGCATGGACTCGTACAGGTGTGAGAGGGTGTGGATCTCCTCGCTGGCCGAAAAGTGTATTCCGTTGATCTTGTTGACGATGTCACGCAACAGGTAGCCACTGACCATGCGGTTCTGCACGCCTTTGAACACGTTGGCGATGACTTCGCGCTGGCTGCCTTTCTCGCCTTCGCCTGCCAATCCACGCAGATAGGCGAACAAACCTTTGCCGGTACTGCCATCGGCACGCACGGTGAATTCCTGGCTGATGAAAGCCAGCAGTTCATCGCCGGTGATGCCATCTTCGCGAGTAGCCCAGTCGCGCCAGCGATAAGGAGCCTCGATGATGGGCTGATAGCGTTTGCCGTCGAGCTCGGCTTCTTCCTCGTGCACGATTTCGAGGTCGTCGAGGAACTTGAGGAACATCACCCAGGTGAGCAGTGGCAGACGGTCCACATCACCATTGAGGCCCTTGTCCTTGCGCAGGATTTTGCGGGCGCTGCCGATCAAGGCCGACAGGTTTTCACGGGTGGTGAGTGCCTTGGCTTTTCGTGGCGCGCGGGTCTTTTTCTCGCCAGTGGTGGCAGATTTGGCCATCGTGTCAGGTTCTCGTTATTGGTATAGCGCGGTTTGCAGCCGGGAGACAGCATCCTTCATGCCACGTACACCGCCGAAGTGGCGGGTGGCGATCTCGGAAGGACTGCCGTAGCGGTCGAAGGGCTGGACCTTCATCAGCTCGGACAGCGCATTGAATTGCAGGATGCCGCGCTCGACGTAACGGTCGAGCAGCAGCGTGAGGATTTCTCGGGCTGTGTCACCGTACCGGGCGAACAGATCTTGCGTCTGGCGCCTGGCGGCTTCGGCCCGCTGGCGGCGGGTCAGCAATGGCGCATTCCAGGCCAGATGACAAAGCAGGTCAAATGGATCTGCTTCAGGCTGTTCACTGCTGCTGGCGAGTTCCGCGAAGCTGATGCCGCGCTCGGTCAGCTCTCGCAGCACTTCCGCCCGTGTGTCGGGGTTGGCCCAGGCCGATTGCAGTGCCTCGCGCGTCGGGTAGAGCGTGCGCAGAGCACGGCCGGAATAGTCGGTGTACTTGACCACCTGCAGCTTTTTGCCATCGGTGTCGAGGTCGTAGACCAGGTGGCCGATGACTTCGACTTCACCTCCGTCGATGTAATACTTGCGCGGCTCCGCCGGTGGTTCCGTGATGCTCTCTCCGTTGCCACCAGTGTCATCGCCCTGTTCCGTTTCGACCCGGTGCTCCGCTTCGGGCTCTGCCACGCTGGGCACTTCGTCTGCGCTGGTTTCGACGACGTCACCCGACTCATCGACTGTCACTTCTTCAATGCGAGCAGGATCACCATCGAAATCCGGGTCGGCAAAGTGCTGCGTGGCTGTGCCGGTGAAGTCGATGATGTTGAAATACTCTTTGCCGTAATCCACCTTCAGCCGCGTGCCACGACCGACAATCTGCTTGAACTCGGAACGAGAACCCACCACACGTGCCAGCACCACGTTCTTGACCATTTCGGCGTCGACGCCGGTAGTCAGCAATTGAGATGTGGTGAGGATGACCGGCGTGGGCTTGTCCACGTCCTGAAAGTGCGACAGATGGGTAAGGCCAATTGCTCCTTCATCGGCGGTAACGCGGCAGACGTAGTCTGGGTACTGCTTGACCAGATCGCTGTTCAGGTTGATCAGTTCCTGGCGCATTTCAGCGGCGTGTTCCTGATCTACACAGAACACCAGTGTCTTGGCAAAACGGTCGGTACCTTTGAGTAGATCGGTCAAGTGACGGGCCATCGCTTGTGTGCGCGAGCGAAGCGCCACGACACGCTCGAAGTCCTTGGTCTGGTATTCATCATCAGGAACTTCACGCCCGTAACGATCCAGCTCATCCTTGCTGGGCCGCCAGCCCGCGGCATCGACCGTTGTGATGACTCGGTGCACGCGGTACGGGGCCAGGAACCCGTCCTCGATGCCTTGACGCAGGCTGTAGGTGTAGACTGGATTGCCGAAGTATTCGTAGCTGTCGCGGGACTCTTCGCGCAGCGGTGTGGCCGTCATGCCGAACTGGACTGCAGGCTCGAAATAGTCGAGCACCGCCCGCCAGGCACTTTCGTCACGGCTGGAGCCCCGATGGCATTCGTCGATGATGATGAGGTCGAAAAAGTCAGGACGGTACTGCCGGAACACATCTGCGCTGGCAGTGGTTAGCGCCTGATAGATGCCGAAGTACATATCCCGGCTCTGGCTGGTGTCGCCGCCTGTAATCTTGTGCCGAGCATCGCCAAAGGGCGCGAACATTTTGGCCATCGGGTCATCGACCAGGATGTTGCGGTCGGCCAGAAACAGGATTTTTGGACGGCGGTGTTCGCCGGTTCGGTTCCAACGGCTATTCCACAGCTTCCAGCAGATCTGGAAAGCCACGCAGGTCTTGCCGGTGCCAGTGGCCAATGTGGCAAGGATGCGTTTTTGGCCCAGCAGGATTGATTCGATGACTCGGTTGATCGCGATCTGCTGGTAATAGCGCGGCGTCTTGCCAGAAACGAGGTTGAATGGCTCCAGCAGATGTGTCGATGAATCCTTGGGCAACTGTACGCTTTCCGTTAGCCGGGCAAACAACTCGTCCGGCGTGGCGTAGCGATCCACCTCACGCTCGGTGCCGGTGGTGTAGTCGATTTCGATGATACGGAGGCCGTTGGTGGCGTACGCGAACTTGAGGCCGAGAATCTCCGCGTACTTGCGTGCCTGCTGCACCCCGGTTTCGGCAGGCAGGCCGATTTCCTTGGCTTCGACCACGGCAAGGGGGTAGTCCCGACGGTAGTACAACAGGTAGTCGGCGCGTTTCTGTTTGCCACGGCGAACCTTGCCACCGGCTACGATGATGCGGCCATTGGTGAAGCTGCGCTGCTCACCAATGGAATGCGGAGCCGCTCCCCAACCTGCCTTCACCAATCGGGGGGTAACGAACTCGCGGCAGGTATCCGCTTCGGTGATCACACCATCTCGCATTACCGCCCCCTTCATCCTGTCGTCCCACAGTCGATCAGGATCTTGAAACGGGTCGCCAGCGCCAAAGGTGCCACGCCATGCACGTCGCGCTTGAGTTTCACCAGCCCGTAGCCTTCCATCATCCGCAGCGAGCGCGACAGGTTGGGCACACGCCGCCCGGTGAGTTCAGTCAGTGCCGTCAGAGACTTCGGCTGTTGGTCAGGAATCACGCGCAGCAAGGCCCGGTTGTCCTCGGACTGTACCGCCGCCGCCGTCGCTATAGACGGGAACCAGACCGTAGGCTGATCCCGTCCAGCAGCAGGACGGCTCTGTTCCTCGGGACGGCGAACGCCAATGGTGCAGCGCTTCATGGTTGGGCTGTCGGACGGATGTGGGAACGGCCAGCAGTTTATCAGGCTGTGACATATAGGAAGGCTCATTTCGAAGCATCATTTGTCGCTTCGGCAGCGGCAGCGAGATCGCCCAGCGCGAAGGGCTGAGCCATTCGACGGTCAACGAACTGCTGCGGTTGATGCCGCTGGAGCCAGCCATCATCCAGAGCATCCTGGCCGGGTAGCAGCCCCGCTGCATGAGTCTGCTGTGGTTTCAGCGCAACCAGCTGCCAGCGGACCGGGTGGCGCGGCGGAACGTGGTGGCGCGGTTCGATGCTTGAGTGATCGCCTTGATTGACAATGAACCTGAGCGCGTAAGCAGTTGATTTTGCAGGATTGCGATGCGCGCCTACCCGCAGGCCATACAGAGAATGGAGAACGCTCCGGGGCCGAAAACGCAGGAATCGGAGCGTTCTGGCTGACGCCACCCGTAACGCTGGCAGCCAGCACCCCGCGCCACACGGGGATTTTGGGCAAGAAAAAGGGCCTGGAGAGTATCCAAGCCCTTGTGATTGGTGGAGCCGGCGGGAATTGAACCCGCGTCCGAAAGTCTTCTACGACCAGTTCT
>JAUMZD010000063.1 GCA_030528325.1 Lautropia sp.
GCGGCTTCAGCGTGATCGTGAGCCGGGCATTGCTGATGCCCCCACTGCCGCCGCTCGTGCCCGCCACATCCTGCACGGCCGGATCCGACAGGATCCACTGCCGGTAGCGTTCGATGCGGGGCTGCATCACCTGAAAGGAAAACCCGTCGTCCCCCCGGATGAAGGCCCGGATGACGCCGGTGTCCTGTTCGGGCAGCTCCCCCCGCGGCATGATCGCGAACAGCCAGGCGGAGGCCCCGATCAGCGCGAACAGGCAGGGGATCGTCAGCCAGGCATGGCGGAGCACCCTGCGCAGCGACTGCTCGTAGAGCTGCCGCAAGCCCTCGAAATAGGCGGCATGCAGATGGGCCCAGCGCCCCGGCCGAACATGCCGTGACGCGGGCGGCAGCGTGTGCGCCGCCAGCGCCGGTGTCAGGCTGACGGACACCAGCAGCGAGATGATCAGCGCGGCCGCCAGCGTGATCGAGAACTCGCGAAAGAGCCGCTCGATGATGCCGCCCATGAACAGCACCGCCACGAACACCACGACCAGCGCGATGTTCATCGCCAGCAGCGTGAAGCCGACCTCCCCTGCACCGCGCATCGTGGCCCGATAGGGCGAGAGCCCCCGCTCGGTGTGACGCGCGATGTTCTCCAGCACGACGATCGCATCGTCCACCACCAGCCCGGCTGCGACCACCAGCGCCATCACGCTCAGGTTGTTCAGCGAGAAGCCCGCCATGTACATGACGGCGAAGGTGCCGATCAGCGACACCGGAATGACGGCCGCCGGAATCAGTGCGATGCGCAGGCGCGCCACGAAGAGCCAGACGACGCCGATCACGATCAGGCAGGAGAACAGCAGCGTCCACTGCGCTTCGGCCAGACTGGAACGGATGCCGAAAGAACGGTCCATCACGATCTCCAGCCCGGCCTGCTCGGGCAGCAGCGCCCGCAGCTCGGGCATCAGGGCCTTGATGGCGTCGATCGTGGCGACGACGTTGGCATTCGGCTGCCGGCTGATCAGCGCGATGATGGCCGGCTTGTCGTTATGGAAACCGCTGCTGTAACGGTCCTCGACCGAATCCATCACCTCGGCCACGTCACCGAGGCGCACGGCCGCCCCATCCTGCCAGCGGATGATCAGCCCGGCGTAATCGGCCGCATTCTTCAGCAGCCGGCCACTGCGCACCAGCCACCGGTGCCCCTCATCCTCCAGGAAGCCCTCGGCCACCTCCGAATTGGCTGCCACCACGGCCCGGCGGGCATCCTCCAGCGACATGCCCCGCGCGCTGAGCGCGGCCGGCTCGAAGCGGATGCGCACGGCCGGCAGTGAGGCCCCGCCCAGCGACACCTCGCCGACGCCGGGCACCCGGGAGAGCTTCTGCAGCACGACCCTCGAGGCCGCATCGTAGAGTTCACCCGGCGACAGCACGGACGAGGACAGGGCCAGCGCCAGGATCGGCTCACCGGATGCGCCCACCTTGCGATAGCGCGGACGGGACGGCATGCCGGGCGGCAGCTGGTCGATGACCCCGTTGATGGCGGCCTGAACCTCGCGGGCCGCCTCATTCAGGTCGCGGCTGATGTCGAACATCATCCGCACCTGCGTGCTGCCCTGGCTGCTGGTCGAGCTGATGCTCGACAGCCCCGAGATGCCCCCCAGCGCCCGCTCCAGCGGCCCGGCCACCGTCGAGGCCATGCTGGCCGGGCTGGCACCCGGGAGGCTCGCCGTCACCACCATGGCCGGAATCTCCACCTCCGGCAGCGGCGCCACCGGCAGCAGACGCCAGGACAGCAGCCCTGCCAGCAGGATCGCCACGGCCAGCATCGTGCTGCCGATCGGACGGCGGACGAAGGGTCTGGACAGGTTCATGTTGCCCCCTGCCCGCCAGTACCACGGATACGCCCGGCATCACCCGTGCGAGGGAGAGCGGCCTGCCAGCCCCGGCACTGCTTGCTCATGACGGCAGCCCCTTCGGTCCGGTCCGGCCGGCGCGGCGCCGGCTCAGCCGCCCGAAGAACAGGTAGACCACCGGCGTGGTGTAGAGCGTCAGCACCTGACTGACCAGCAACCCGCCCACCATCACGAGCCCGAGGGGCTGTCGCAGCTCGGCCCCCGAGCCCTGGGCCAGCATCAGCGGCACGGCCCCCAGCAGTGCCGCCATCGTCGTCATCAGGATCGGCCGGAAGCGCTGCATGGCCGCCTGGTGGATGGCCTCCACCGGCGGCATCCGGTCACGGCGCTCGGCCTCCAGTGCGAAATCCACCATCATGATGCCGTTCTTCTTCACCAGCCCGATCAGCAGCACGATGCCGATCACCGCCACCATGTCCAGCGCCTGCCCGCTCAGCAGCAGCGCAGCCAGTGCCCCCACCGTGGCCGATGGCAGGGTGGAAAGGATCGTGATCGGGTGAATGGCGCTTTCATACAGGATGCCGAGCACCAGATACATCGTGACGACCGCGGCCAGAATCAGCCACAGTGTGTTCGACAGTGAAGCCCGGAAGGCCTCGGCCGCCCCCTGGAAGCGGGTCTCGATCGCCAGCGGCCAGCCGATGTCCTGTTGCACCGCCTCGACGGCCGCCACGGCATCCCCCAGCGAATGGCCGGGGGCCAGATTGAAGGACAGGTTCGCAGCCGGGAACTGCGACTGGTGGTTGACGACCACCGGCGCCTGACGCTGATGCCAGCGGGTGACGGCCGACAGCGCCACCGGCCGGCCATCACCGCCAGCCACGTAGACCTGATCCAGCGCCGACAGGCCCTGCGCCAGCGCCGGGTCCTGCTCGAGCACCACGCGATACTGGTTCGACTGGGTGAACATCGTCGAGATCTGACGCTGGGCAAACGCATTCTGCAAGGCTTCCGTGATCGTCCTGACCGAAATCCCCAGGCGCGAGGCAACGGTCCGGTCGATCTCGACATAGGCCTGCCAGCCATCGTTCTGCAGGTCGCTGCCCAGATCCACCAGCTCGGGCCGCTCGGCCAGTGCCGCCATCAGCTTCGGCACCCACCGCGCCAGCTGCTCCCGCTCGGGCGTGCTGAGCGTGAGCTGATACTGGGCACGGCTGATGCGGTCCTCGATCGAAAGCTCCTGCACGGGCTGGAACCAGACGCCCAATGCCTGCTCACCGGCTGGCCTCGCCGCCATCCGTTCTCGCAGACGCTGGATGATCGTCTGCACATCCGCATCGCGTTCATCATGCGGCTTCAGGTTCAACAGCATCCGGCCCGTGTTCAGCGCCGGATTGTTGCCATCGACCCCGATGAAGGAAGACAGGCTCACCACATCCGGGTCGGCCAGCAGACGCCGCGCCAGCCCTGCCTGCCGCTCACTCATGGCCTGGAACGAGATCCGGCCCGGTGCCTGCGTCACCACCTGGATCACGCCACTGTCCTGCACCGGAAAGAAGCCCTTAGGCACCCACAGGTACAGCAGCACGGTCAGCAGGATCGTGCCCAGCATCACGACAAGGGTCAGCGTCTGGTGCCGGAGCACGACCTGCAGGCTGCGCCCGTACCAGGCGATGACCCGATCCAGAAGGCCTGCCGGTACCCCGGCCATCGGCGCCGAAGCAGGCACCGAAGCCGAGCCGGGCCTGTTCGCCGCCCAGAGCGCCGCGCCTGTATCGCCGCCCCCCTCGGCCGGCAGGCCCCGAGCATGCCCCACGTCCCCGATCATCCGGGCCGACATCATCGGCGTGAGCGTCAGCGACACGATGAGCGACAGCCCGATCGCCACCGCCAGCGTGACGGCGAACTCGTGGAATAGCCGTCCCACCACATCGCCCATGAACAGCAGCGGAATCAGCACGGCCACGAGCGACACGGTGAGCGACACCAGCGTGAAGCCGATCTCCCGGGCCCCGTCCAGTGCCGCCGCCAGTGGGGGCTTGCCCATCTCCCGGTGGCGGGCGATGTTCTCCATCATCACGATCGCGTCATCGACCACGAAGCCGGTGGCGATGGTGAGCGCCATCAGGCTCAGGTTGTTGAGCGAGAAGCCGGCCAGATACATCAGGGCGAAGGTGCCGATCAGCGAGATCGGCACGGCCACCGCCGGAATCAGCGTGATCTTCACCGAGCGCAGGAACAGGAAGGTGACGAACACCACCAGCCCCACGGCCAGCACCAGCTCCTTCTGCACATCACGCACCGAGGCGCGGATGCTCTGGGTGCGGTCGGTAAGAATCCGCACATCGACGCTGGCCGGCAGCGTGGATGTCAGCTGTGGCAGCAACTCGCGCACGCGGTCGGCCACCTCGATGACGTTGGCATCGGGCTGGCGCTGCACGTTGATCAGGATGGCCCGCTCGGCATCGGCCCAGGCCGCCAGAAAACGGTCCTCCGGACCTTCGACGATGGTGGCCACGTCCTTCAGCCGCAGCGGCGCACCGTTTTTCCAGCTGACCACCAGATCCTGATACTGCTCGACCGTATCCAGCTGGTCGTTGGCGTCCAGGATGGTGCTGCGCACCGGGCCATCGAAACTGCCCTTCGGCAGGTTCGCGTTGGCCGCGGCGATGGCCGCCTGCACATCGGCCATCGTGAGCCCGGCCGCCGCCAGTGCGCTGGCATCGCCCCGCACGCGGATGGCAGGCCGCTGCCCACCGGCCAGGCTCACCAGCCCCACCCCCTTCACCTGCGCCAGCTTCTGCGCCATGCGGGTATCGACCAGATCATGCACCCGGGGCAGCGGCAGCGTCTTCGAGCTGACGGCCAGCGTCAGGATCGGCGTGTCGGCCGGGTTCACCTTCCGGTAGAGCGGTGGCGAGGGCATGCCGGCCGGCAGCAGGCTGCCCGCATCGTCGAGCGCCGACTGCACATCCTGCTCCACCACCCCCAGCTCACTGTCGAGCGAGAACTGCAGCGTGATGACCGATACGCCCGCCCCACTCGTGGACGACATCTGCTTCAGGCCCGAAATCTGCCCCAGACTGCGCTCGAGCGGCGCCGTGATCATTCTGGACACGGTGTCGGGGCCCGCGCCCGGCAGGTAGGAATAGATCTGGATGACCGGGTAATCGACCTGCGGCAGCGCGGCCACCGGCAGCAGGCGCCAGGAAATCATGCCGGCCACCAGCATCGCCACCATCAGCAGCGAGGTGGCCACGGGCCTCAGAATGAACAGGCGCGACAGGTTCATGGTGCTGCACGAACGGGCATCTCGGCGGCCTCGCTGCCCGCCGGTGTGGCCGGCACGGCATCGCGCTCACCCGGCAGCGAGTCCACCACCTGCACCGCACGGCCATCCCGCAGCCTGTCCAGCCCTTCCAGCGCCACCCGATCGCCGGCCTTCAGGCCCTCCAGGATTTCCACGCGCTCGCCCGACGCCACGCCCAGCCGCACGGTACGCACGAAAGCCTTGCCATCCGTGATCAGGTACACGTAATCGCCCTGTGAGCCGAACTGCACGGCATCGACCGGCACGCTCAACGCAGCCGGCAGGCTTCGGAGATGCAGCCGCACGTTCACGAACTGGTTGGGAAACAGCGCGTCGTCGGCATTGTCGAAACGGGCCCGAACCTTCAGTGACCCGGTGGCGGCGTCGATCTGGTTGTCGATCGTGCTGACGTGGCCAGTCGCGAGCCGGCGGCTTTCGCTGCGATCCCAGGCCTCCACCACCAGCCCCGGGGCCGCTGTCTGCCTCACCGCATCACGCAGCGCCTGCAGCTGAACCTCCGGCACACTGAACAGTACCGAGATCGGGTCTGTCTGGATGATGCTGACCAGTCCTTCGGCGGAGCCCGGCCCGATCAGGTTGCCCACGGCCGCCTTCAGCAGGCCCAGCCGGCCATCCACCGGGGCGACGATCCTCGTGTGATCGAGCTGCAGCTGTGCGTTGTCGATCCGGGCCCGGTCCGTCTCGCCCCGCCCTTCGAGCTGCCGCACCAGCGCACGCTGGTTGTCGAGCTGCTGGCGGGCGATCGAGTCCTGCCGGAACAGCTGCTCGTAACGGGCCAGATCGCGGCGGGCATTGGCCAGCTCCGCCCGGTTCTGCGCCTGCTGCCCCTTCGCCTCGGCCAGCGACACTTCGAAAGCCCGGGGATCGATCTGCGCGAGCACCTGCCCGGCCTTGACCCGCTGGCCCTCCTCGAAGGACACCTTCAGCAGACGGCCCTCGACCTGGGGCACCACGGTCACGGCATTGAACGGCGTCACCGTGCCCACGGCCCGGATCACGACAGGAAAAGTCCCCTGCACGACGGGCGTCGTACTGACGATGGCCGCCTCGCCCGCCCCCATCCGGCGCGAACCGGGAGGCGGCGCACCGGCGCCTTCACCAGCGCCTGGCACGCGGGATGCCGGTTTCAGCACCCAGAACCAGAGTCCGGCGCCCACGAGCAACAGCAACAGCAACGTGACCCACAGCACGGAACGGCGCCCGGCGCCCGATTCGACAGCAGAGGACATGAATACGACCTGAATGAAAACAGGAAGCCCTTATCATACGGCCCCACCCCCATGCCGGCCCCGGATTCAGTAATATCTTTACATGGCGGGGCAAGCCCATTGGCGAGATGCCAACAGGGCCGCCGTGCCGCACCGTCTCATTACCCCTCTGCACCGCCGCTCAACGCAGGAGTCCTTTGCTTGCCCATGCCAATCCGTGCCACCCGATCCACCCTGCTGCTGGCCGCGCTCGCCGCCGCGACACTGACCGCCGGCTGCGCCACCGACCGCTCCCGCAGCGGCTTCCTGGAGCCTTACCGCTTTGCCATTCCACAGGGCAATTACATCAACCAGGAAATGCTGGATGAGGTGAAGGAAGGCATGAGCCGGGAGCAGGTTCGCCTCGCCATCGGCACGCCGCTGCTGGTCGACGTGTTCCACCCGGATCGCTGGGACTACGTGTTCCGCTTCCAGCACCCGAACGGCGATTCGGAACTGCGCCGCGTCATCGTGTTCTTCGCCGACGAGCGCGTGAGCGAAATCCGCGCCGACCGGCTGCCACAAACCGACGATCCGAACGACCCGGCCCTGCCCGGCTATCAACCCACCCAGCCCTCTGACGACGCATGATGAACATTGCCATTGCCGGCGCCTCGGGCCGGATGGGCCGCACGCTGATCGAAGCCGTCCTCGCCGCGCCCGACATGCAGCTGGCCGCCGCCTTCGACCGTGCCGACAGCCCTGCCATCGGCACCGATCCGCTCGCCTTTCTGGGCCAGCAGAGCCAGATTCGCATCACGGCCGACGTGGACGTGGGTCTGGCCGGCTGTGACGCGCTGATCGACTTCACCCGCCCTGAAGCCACCCGTGAACATCTGCAGACCTGTGTCAGGCATGGCGTGGCGATCGTCATCGGCACGACGGGCCTGACCGACGCCGACCATCAGGCACTGGCCTCGGCCGCCGGCCACATCCCCATCGTGCAGGCCCCGAACATGAGCCCGGGGGTCAACATCGCGATCCGGCTGATCGAACTGGCCACCCAGGCGCTGAAAGACTGTGACATCGAAGTGATCGAGGCGCATCACCGTCACAAGGTGGATGCCCCGTCAGGCACGGCCCTCGCCATTGGCGAAGCCATCGCCGGCCAGTTGGGCAAACCGCTGAAGGAGATCGGCGTCTTTGCCCGCGAAGGCCACACCGGCCCGCGCCAACCGGGCAGCATCGGTTTTTCCACCATCCGCGCCGGTGACATCGTGGGCGACCACACGGTGCTGTTCGCCGGTCAGGGTGAGCAGATCGAGATCCGCCACCGCGCCACCAGCCGCGAGCACTATGCCGATGGCAGCCTGCGCGCCTGTCGTTTCCTGGCCGGCCAGCAAAGCGGGCTTTTCAGCATGCGGGACGTGCTGCAACTGGGCTGACCGTGCTGAATCACACGCATGCCATGAGGCCGACATGGTCAGCCTCATGACACAGCGAGCACCGTGCCTCTGTCCGATGCCGGACACCCCATGAACAGGGGCCAGACCGTTCAACCGGCCTGGCCCCTGTTCTTTCCCAAACTGCTGCCAGGGACGGTATCCCGGTACCGGCCCCGATCACCGATCGGCCACTGTCAGCCCTTCTTGCCGATCGCCCCCATCACGATGTCGATCGTCAGCAACTCGGGCAACTGCTGCGGCGCCTGACCGCTACCATCGTAGAACAGATAGAAAGGCACGCTGTTGCGGCCGAAGCGTGCCAGCTCGGCCGAGATCACCTCGTCACGGCGCGTCCAGTCGGCACGCAGCAGCAGGATGTTCCGGTCACGGAACGTCTTCAGCATTTCCTCGCGCTCCAGCACGAAACGCTTGTTGACCTGACAGCTCAGGCACCAGGCCGCCGTGAAATCGACGAACACCGGTTGGCCGGCCGCCTGTGCGGCGGCCAGACGCTCGGGCGACCAGGGCTGCCACCCCTGACAGCCGGCCGGCACCTTGCCATCCAGCCCAGGCTTGCAGGACGGGACGCCCCCCTGGCCGTTGCTACCCAGGCCGGGGACGGCCGGCGCCGACGAAGCCAGCGCGGGCGCTTCGGCCACCACCGGCATGCGGGCCACCAGCGCGATGCTGCCGGCCACCGACAGCACGGCCAGCAGCAGCCAGACCGGTGTACTGCGTGCCTGGCGCGGGCGCAGCTCGAACTGCCAGCGACCATAGATCCAGGCAGCAAAAGACAGCAGGATGGCTGAAATCAACAGCATCAGCACGCCCTGCGGATCGGTCTGAAGCGCCAGCACCCACACCAGCCAGGCTGCCGTGGCAAACATCGGAAAGGCCAGGAACTGTCGGAAGCTTTGCAACCACGGGCCCGGACGCGGCAACTTGGCCAGCAGCGCATTGCTGCTGGCGAGCACCAGATAGGGGATGCCCATGCCCAGGCCCAGGGCCGCAAAGACCAGCACCACTTCCAGCGCCGTGCTGCTGAGCGTGAAGCCCACGGCACTGCCCATGAAGGGTGCCGTGCAGGGGGTGGCCACCACGACGGCCATCACGCCGGTCATGAAGCTGCCGGTATAGCTGCTGCGCACCGTGCCGATCATCGGTGTGCTGCCGAAGCGGGTGAAGCTCGACCCCGCCTCGAAAACGCCGAAGAGGTTCAGACCGATGGCCACGAACAGCAGGGTCATCGCCGACACGAACACCGGCGACTGCAACTGGAAGCCCCAGCCAGCGGCCTGCCCCAGTGAGCGAAGCCCCACCAGCAGCAGCGCGAGCGCCACGAAGGTGGCGATCACGCCCAGACAGAACACCATCGCATGACGGCGTGCCTCGGCCGGACGGCCTGCGGCCGCCTCGGTGAAAGAGAGGATCTTCAGGCCGATGACCGGAAACACGCAGGGCATCAGGTTCAGGATCAGCCCCCCCAGCATGGCGGCCGCCATCGTGAGCAAGAGCGTCTTGATATCGACGCCACCCGCGCCAGCCGGCTGAGCGGCACCGGCGGCCTGCCCGGCCGCCGACGCAGCGCCCCCGGCAGTCCCCGCCGCTTCCGGCGTCCCATCCGCCGGTGCGGCCGCCCTGCCATTGCCGTTCAGATCGAGCTGCTTCAGAAGCCCGCCGTTGCCGGCCGCAGGCTGAGGAGCACCCCCGTCTTCCGACAGCTCGACCTCGACCGGCTTCGAGACGGCCAGCGTGCGACCGGCAACCGGTACCACGGTCTGACGCTGCAGCGTCACCTCGACCGGCTGCTGCCCGTCGATCAGCAGGATGCCACCCGTCATCTCCCAGCCGGGCTCGGCACCACGAACGGCCTGCTCATCGACTTCCAGCGCCAGCCCGTAGCGGCCGGGTTCACTGGAGAGCTCGACCAGACGCTGTGGCGCAACCGGCCGGATGATCTCGGCGAAATACGGCAGGAAGCTGACCGCGTCCGGCGTCTTGCCCTGCGTGAGAGAGGCCGGCAGCACCAGCACGGCCTCGTTGCCCCGCTGCCACCAGCCGGCCGGGCGCGCCTGCCTGCCGGCTGCCGGCGCACGGTCACGGGCCTGATCGAACAGCGAAACCAGCGCCTCGTCCATCACGGTAGACCCACCTACCGGCAGGTTCAGCGCCAGCGGCGCCTCGCCGGGCACGCAGACCTCCTTGCAGATCAGCCACTCGGCATCAACCTGAAAGCGCGCTTCCCGACCCTTGAAGCCGGCCGGCAGCACCACCTCACGCGCCAGCAGGGTTTCCCCCTCATAGCCATAGTTGGCCAGTGGACCGATGGCGAAGCGTTCGGGGGCTGGCCACACGATGTCCGAATACTGCGTGCCGGCCGGCCCCTGGAGCTCGAAGCGGGTGGGCAGGCCGGTGTCACCGGGGTTTCGCCAGTAGGTGTGCCAGTGCGGATCATGCCGGAGCCGCAGGCCGAGCCGGAAGGGTTCGCCCGGCACCACCTGCTGCACGTCGGCCACCAGCTCGATCTCCAGCGCCCCCACACGCTGCGGGCCTGTCTGATGAGCTTTTCCCGATACCGGTGCCGCTGCCGGGTTGTCGGCCTGGGCCAGCAGGGGCCAGGCGTCCATCGCCCGGGACGAACCGATGCGCCCCTCGGCTGCCTGCACGGCCGATACCGAAAGACAGGCCAGCCACAAGGCGCTCACGATCATCCATGACAACAGCAGCCTCGGCCAGAGAGGCAAGGTCTTCGGCATCATCCTATCAATCATCAGTGCGGCAAGATTCGGAAAACAGGTTCAGGGAGGATTGGGACATTCTGGGCCGCCCCATCCTGCAGAACGCCTGATCAGCCTTCAAGGCGAACATGACATCCGGGCGGCCCCAGCCATATACATGGCACAATGTACAGGCTTTGCAACATTCCTGCTGTCATAACGCCGCGGGTACTGATTCTGATGACAACCCCGCCGGACAGCGTGCGCCAGAGCCCAGCGCACCCAAAAGCCGACAACCGGGCGTGCGGTGCTTGACCGTCCAGACACGAATCCCTACCATCCGCCGCATGGACACCGACATGCAGCAACTGTCCGAGCGCGTCCGCCGACTGCTCGAAATATCCCGCCAGCTGGCGGAAGAGAACCATCTGCTCCGCAACCGTCTTGGTGAAGCGGCAGCCGCCCAGGCCGACACTCAGCAGCGCCTGGCGGAAGCGCGTGCCCGCGTCGAATCCGCCCTCGCCCGTCTGCCATTGCCACAAACCGCCGACAAAGATTGAACACCCAACAAGCCCGCCCTATGGCAATGGAACAGATCGAGGTCAAGATCCTTGACCGGCTCTTCAAACTGCAGGTGCCAGCGGCCGAGAAGCCCCGGCTGATGAATGCCGTGCGCATCGTCGACAAGAAGATGCGCGAAATCCGCGACGCCAGCATGGCGCATGGCATGGAACGCATCGCCGTCCACGCCGCGCTGCAGATCACTTACGAATTTCTCGGTCAGCCGGTCGATTCGTCCGCCGCCACGTCCGAGCAGATGCAGACACTGATCAGCCAGCTCAACGCCGAGCTGGACGCCGAAATCCGCCGTCACGACACCACTCGCTGATCCTTCATTCCACTGCACGCCGCCCCCTGTCCCCGCATCAGGCGGGATTCGCGTGGACTTGTTCAGAGTATCCCCAGGAGTCACCGGGCCCACGGCTGAACGCCGCTGATCGCTGATCAGCGGTTGTGAAAATTCTCACAATCACGCGTATAATGGATACATCCCTGCGGTGTTCGCTACGGTCATATATTCCTTGAACCAATGCGATGCATCAGGCAGAGAGTCCCGCGTTACTGTTGTGATCGTCCCTCGTCGGATGAACCTGATGTAACAACACTTTCTGCCGACCTGAACTGAATCACGGTTCAGGATGCTGGCCGACCGGCACAGGCGGGGTACCTATTCCAACGCGCCGTACAGCTTTCGCTGCACGGCGCGTTTTTCATGGTGCGATGTGGCCTTGTGCGGTCTTCCAATCTCGTGCCGCATGCCATTCCTCTCGCACCCGACGGCCCCGGCAAGCCTTCACGAGATTGGGCTGGCGTTTACCTGACGCCACCGTCGTACACGACTGCCCCGCCCTCATGAGGCGAGGCATGTCCCAGTACGTTCACCCCCCCGACGGCATGCCCCGTCCGGCCCGGGCACGCATCACCAGCCAGACACCGGCCAGCAGCATCGGCAGGGTCAGCAGCTGCCCCATGGTGAACGGCCCTAGGATCGTGCCCAGATGCGCATCCGGCTCACGCACGAACTCCGCCAGGAAACGGCAGATGCCATAACCGATCAGGAACATGCCGCTGACCGCACCCGTGGCCCGGGGCTTCGACGAATACCACCACAGCAGCGCAAAAAGCAGCAGTCCCTCCCCGGCCATCTGGTAGAGCTGAGACGGATGCCGGGGCAGCTCGCTGCCCGATTGCGGAAACACCATGCCCCACGGCACATCCGTCACCCGCCCCCAGAGTTCCCCGTTGATGAAATTGGCGAAGCGCCCGGCCGCCAGACCCAGCGGTACCAGCGGCGCAACGAAATCCATCAGCGCCAGAAAGCGGACGCCCTTGCGCCGTGCAAAAACGGCACAGGCCACCAGCACCCCGATCAACCCGCCGTGAAAGGCCATGCCGCCTTCCCAGACGGCAAAAATTTTCAGCGGGTTCTGGAGGTAATAACTGCCGCTGTAGAACAGCACATGCCCGAAACGTCCTCCCAGCACGACGCCGACCACCCCGTAGAACAGCAGGTCTTCCACATCCCTGGCACTGAATCCGTAGAGCGGCTGACCCGGCTGGCGCTGGGCGATACGCCACCGGCCCAGCACGTAGAACTGGGCGAAGGCCACCAGATACATCAGACCATACCAGCGGACGGCCAGCGGGCCAAGAGAGAAAGCGACGGGGTCGAACTGAGGATGGATGAGCATGAAGATTCGCGTGACAGCAGTGACAGGTCAGCGCTTATTCTGACACGCTGACCGCCAGCCCGAGCACGGCCGCCCATGTCCGCCTCCCCGCTCAACGCCGGCGGCGTTGCCAGTCTGCCGCCTCGGCGATGCGTTCCTGTGCACGCTTCTGGTACTCGGCCATCTCCACGCTTCGCCTGTCGCGTCCGAACAGCCTTTCCAGAAATTCAAACCAGATGAAGGCCACCAGCAGCGGTGCCAGCACCCAGTACCACGACCAGGAGGCCACCGGTTCCACCGCCAGCCATTTCAGCACGATCATCAGAGCCGCGCCCCATACGAGCCACATGGACAGATCCTTGCAGAAGTGAACATGCCGTCCGGCGGCCTGCTGGCCTCCGGCCCGGTGATTCACCATACTGCCGCACCTTGCGGACTCCCAGCACGCGACGCCAGCCGGTCGGGCGCCACGGCACGAATGGCCGGCCCGGGCCCGGCGTGCAGGTCGCAGGAGCGATCAGCCTTTCTGCTTCAGATACTGCGCACGTCTGGCGAGCTTTTCCTGCCACTCCGCTGCCAGCCCGTCGAGGCCAGCCAGCGCAGCCAGCCGATCCAGATCCGGATCACGCGCCAGCACCAGATCCCAGAACCCGGCCAGCGTCGGTACCGACTCATCACGGTTCAGCAGTTCGATGCTGTCACCCGCCTCCATCAGGCCCGGCTCCAGCACGCGCGCATACCAGCCCGTCATCCGCTGATCCTGCACATGGCGCGACAGCTGCGGCACCCCGAACCGGGCGTTCAGCTTCCAGCATGGACTTCGTGGCTGGCTCAGCTGGATCACGACCGTACCGACACGAAAGGTATCGCCCAGACGCAGCTCGTGATCGAGCAGCCCCACCGTGGAGAGGTTTTCACCGAATCCACCGGGCAGCCAGGGTTCATCGGGCTGCGGAAAATCCTGCTTCAGATGCGCGTAGTATTCCTGCGCAAAGACGTTCAGCGCCCTGTCCGGCCCGCCATGAAAACGCCGGTCGACGATGTCATCGCCCCTGACGCCCTCGGCCGACACGGCCACGGGCCCCACCACCGCGCGCTTGCGCATGCCCGTCAGGTGGCCGCCATCGCCCACCTGCGACACACCTCCGGCGAACAATTGTGACAGCACGGCATGAGCCCCGATCCGTCCGGCATCCTGTCGTTCGGACATGCTGACTTCCCTCCCCTAGAGCGTGTTATGCAGGCGGCTCGACGATGCAAAAGCTTCCAAGCATAGCAGCATCGGCGGGTGGCGGCGTCGAACGACGACCCACCACCGCCTGAAGTGGTCCGCTGTGGAATTACGGTGCAGCTGCCCAGGGCACCGGCAGCCACCAGTCATCGGGCTGCACCAGCCGGCCGGCCCTTCAGGCAACAGCGCGATGCAAAAAGCCTACAATGGCGTTGTTCAGCAACAACAACGGGCCTGACGGCCCGACGCTGAATTCCTCCCTGGTTGGTTTTTGGCCCGGATCGGTACCCCCGTCCGGGCATTTTTTTCATCACCCAGACACGACATTACCCCGCTGACTGCATGACGCTGATCACTGCACCGCAGCTTTCAGGTGACCATACCCCTCGGCCTCCATCCGGTCGAGCGGGATGAAACGCAGGCTGGCACCATTGATGCAGTAGCGCAGTCCACCCTTGTCGCGCGGGCCATCCGGAAACACATGCCCCAGATGCGAATCGGCCGCCCGGCTGCGCACCTCGATGCGGTGCATGTTGTAGCTGTTGTCATCGTGCTCGGTGACAGCCGCGCTTTCGATCGGCTTCGTGAAGCTGGGCCAGCCGCAGCCCGAATCGTACTTGTCCTTCGAACTGAACAGCGGCTCACCGCTGACCACGTCCACATAAAGGCCGGGCTCGAACAGGTGGTCGTATTCATGCGTGAACGCACGCTCGGTGCCGGCTTGCTGCGTGACACGATACTGCTCGGTGGAGAGCAGCTTCTTCAGCACCTCGTCCGACGGCTTCTGGTAAGTGGCCAGATTGAATCCTTTGGCAGCTGCCGAATCATCCTTGCCCGCCCCACCCTGCTTGCTGGGCAGCGGCTCATCGGCCTTCGTGATGTCGATATGGCAATAGCCATTCGGGTTCTTGATCAGATAATCCTGGTGGTATTCCTCGGCATCATGGAAATGGGCTAGCGGCAGGTTTTCCACCACGAGCGGGCGGCTGTACTTCTTCTGCTCGGCATCGAGGGCGGCCTGGATCTTCGGCTGGTCCGCCGGATCGGTGAAGTACACCCCCACCCGATACTGCGTGCCACGGTCATTGCCCTGCTTGTTCAGGCTGGTGGGATCGATGACGCGGAAGTAATACTGAAGCATGTCGTCGAGCGACAGCTGGTCGGCGTCATAGGTGACCTTCACCGTCTCGGCGTGGCCGGTGTTGCGGTAGACCACGTCCTCGTAGCTCGGACGCTGTTCCGACTTGCCGTTGGCATAGCCCGACACGGCGTCGATCACGCCCGGAATCCGCTGGAAATAAGCCTCCAGCCCCCAGAAGCAGCCGCCGGCAAGATAAATGGTTTGTGTATTCATGGCCCTGGATGATTTGTCCGCAGAAGGTTCATAGAAGGTCTGGGCGACCTGCTTCAGGTCGGCCTCGGGGTCTTTCAGCAAGGCGAGCGCCTGCGCCTCGGTGATGCGTCCCTTGATGACCCGCACCAGCGCACCGGTCTGGTCGAGCACGGCCCACGAGGGATAGACCGGGATGTTCAGGCGTTGCGCGATGCTGCCGCCGTCGTCCATCAGCACCGGCATGGCCGGATAGCTGAGCCCGCTGTACCACTGCCGGAAATCGGCCAGCGGCTTTTCCCGCTTGTAGCCGGGTGAGGCCACCGTGACCAGATTGGCGCCCTGGAAACGGGCATCCTTCACCCAGGCTTCGGTGTCACCCAGCTCTGCCAGACAGAGCGGGCACCAGCTGGCCCAGAATTTCACGAGTGTGGGCTTGCCCGATTGCAGGAAATCCTGCCCTGTCTTGCCCGAGGCCTCCGGCAACGCCGCCAACGCCTGCTGCACATTGCCCTGTGCCTTGACGACCGACACGGCTGCCACCGGTGCCGCACCATCCACCGAATGAATGAAGAAAAAACCCGACAGCAACGCCGCCAGGCCCAGCACCGGCATGACGTTGCGGGGTTTGAAACACGCTTTCATCTGAGTCTCCGAAAAGCCACGGGAATGCCATCAGCAAAACCTGGTCGCATCGAGGCATCAGCCCCCTTCACCGCATGAACGGACAACATGGGGTTGAAGGGCCCGAACAGGACAACGCGACAGACAGGCGAACGGCTGACCAGCAGGCCCATACCGGATGATCCACAGGGTGCGGGGCATCCGGCATGAGCCTTGCTATCCCGTAGTCGCCTCAGACCCCGGAAAACTTACAGGCGTTCTCACGCAGGGCGGCTGAGCGCACAGAGCTTGTGGCCGTCCGGATCGCGTACATAGGCGAGGAACAGCTCGCCCGAAGGGGTCTGGCGGATGCCCGGCGGATCCTCGACCGAGACTCCGCCCAGTGCCACCGCCTTGTCATGAAATTGCCTGACCTGCTCAGGCGAGGCGCAACGAAAACCGATGGTCATGCCATTGGCCACCGTGGCCGGTTTGCCATCGATCGGTTCGGTCACCCCGAACACCTGCCCGTCATGACGATAGAACACCCGCTGCTGGCCCTCCGGCGTTGCTCCCCGATGGCCGGGCGCCGCGCCGATCACGGCCAGCAGGCCGTCGTAGAAAGCCTGAGCCCGGTCGATATCATTGGTGCCGATGACGAAATGACTGAACATGAAGGTCTCCTGAATCGTTTGTCATGCCGGACAGAAAGCCTAACATGCCTTGGGTTCAAAACCCGTCCTGAATCTGCTCATGCCCACGCTGCCCCCTCAGCCTTCGGCTGGCAAGGGGCCACGCACCATCACCACCTGATCGGGCGTGGCTCCGCAGGTAGCACGCGCTTTAGAGCGTGGGCGGCAGGAAAGTTGCGGGCTGCAAATCGACCGCGCCGACCGCGCGCAGGCGCGAACACGTTCATGACGCGCGCTGATCCGCCTGCCGATCCGCTTCCGACGTGAAAGCATCGGCAAAAAAGGCCGACAGCGGCAGGCCACACTGTGCGACGAAATCCCGCCGGGCCGATTCGACCACGACCGGCGCGCCGCAGACATAGACCTCATGCCCCGAGAGATCCTGCAGATCGGCCATCACGGCATGGTGGACGAAGCCGGTGCGCCCGATCCAGCCATCTTCCGGCAACGCATCCGAGAGGACCGGGATGAAGCGGAAACCCGGCAGCTCGCGCGCCCACTGCTCACACAGCTCGCGCAGATAGATGTCCTGCGGACGCCGCCCGCCCCAGTACAGATGCACCGGACGATCGAACTGCCCGGCCGCCCGCAGCACCTGCATCCGCTCGACGATCGCCTTGATCGGTGCGAAGCCCGTGCCGCTCGCCAGCAGCACGATCGGCTTGTCGCTGTCCTCGCGCAGGAAGAAGGTGCCCAGCGGCCCTTCCAGGCGGAAGATCTCTCTCACGGCCAGCGGGGGCCGCGCTCCGACCCCGAACACCCGGTCGGTGAAATGCCCGCCCGGCAGATGGCGGATGTGCAGTTCGATATCCTCGATGCTGCCGGGGGCAGTCGCCATCGAATAGCTGCGCCGCGTGCCATCGGGAAAGATCAGGTCCACATACTGCCCGGCCAGATACTGCAGGCGCTCGGAATACGGCAGCTGCAACCGGATACACACCACGTCGGGCGCCATCTTCCCGATCGAACGTACCCGACAGGGCAGCTTGCGAACCGGAATCTCGCCGGCCGCCTCGACCACGCTGGCCTCGATCATCAGGTCGGACGTGGCCCTCGCGGTACAGAGCAGCGCGTAGCCCAGCGTGATGTCACCCGAAGACAGTGCGGCAGGCTGATGTTCGCCTTGCTCTACACTACCTGCCATCACCTGCGCCTTGCAGGAGCCACAGGCGCCATTCTTGCAACCATAGGGCAACACCACCCCCTGCTCGAGCGCTGCTTCCAGAATGCTGACATCGGCATCCACGCTGAACTGTCTGCCGCTTGGTTCGATCGTTACATTGAAAGTCATGACAAATCGCCGTCTGAAGGCCGGTTCCCGGGCCCAACACCATCCAACCCGCCATTATCGCCCAGGCCCACGGCGCTTTCGACGCCCCCGGCTGCTGATCATCGGCTGTGGCGACATCGGACAACGGGTGGCACGGCTGCTGCACTCGCGCTGGCACATCATCGGACTGGGACGCAGCCAGCCGACACTCGATGCCATACGCGACTCGGGCGCTCGGGCTTTGCGGGTCGAAGGGGCCATCCACACCACCCTCAAGACCAACGAGCGCGGCCTGAGCACCCGCCTGCGATCCTCGGCCCCCGCCCCTGACCGGCGACAGAAACAGCTGGCCCGCTGGGCCACGCACATCGTGCATACGGCACCGCCACCGGGCAATGGCATGATCTCCCTCACCCCTGGCAGCAGCGGCGTTCCCCCCATCACCCGCTGGCTCGAACCCATCATGATGCCCTCCGACAACCTGACCCGCTCCTGGCTGCGTGCCTTCTCACATGCGCAGGCCAGCCAGCCAACCAGGGGTGGCCGCAAAGGCCCACGCCAGCCACTCAGTCGTCGTCTGGCTGCCCCCCATGTCCATCGCCACCGGGGCGATGTCGTGGGCGTGATCGGTGGCCTCTCCAGCCGCGGGCGCCGACCTGCCCCAGCCTCCACCCCCAGGCGCCTCGTCTACACCAGCACCACCGGCGTCTATGGCAACCGGCGTGGTGACTGGGTTGATGAAACCACCTACCCCGCGCCCAATACCGATCGCGCCCGCCGTCGCCTCGATGCTGAACAGCAGCTTCGCTACCACGCCCGGGGGCTGCAACCCGCTGGCCAGCGTACCCGCAAACAGGGCTGGCACACCCAGCAGCCTGCTGATCTCGGCACACCCACGCTCAGGAGCCTGATCCTGCGCGTACCCGGCATCTATGCGGTCGACCGCCTGCCCATCGAACGGCTCAGGAACGGCGTCCCCGCCCTGCTGCCCGAAGACGACGTGATCACCAACCACATCCACGCCGACGACCTTGCCCGCCTCATCACCACCCACCTGACCCGTGGCCCCAGCCAGCGCATCATCAACGCCGTGGACGACACCCAACTGTCGATGGGCGATTACTTCGACCTCGTGGCCAATCACACCGGCCTGCCCCGCCCCCCGCGCAAGAGCCGCGCCCAGCTGGAGCAGGAACTCACCCCCGGCCGGATGAGCTTCATGCGTGAATCCCGCCGCATCACCAACCGGCGCCTCAAGGAAGAACTTGGATTCCGCCTGCGCTACCCCACCGTGCAGGCTTTCCTCGGCGGTCTGCCGAAGCGCCGAAAGGACTGAAAGACCCCGGCTCCGGCGCCGGGGGATGAACAGCTGATAGCTGATAGCTGA
>JAUMZD010000012.1 GCA_030528325.1 Lautropia sp.
GGAAAGCCCCTCTGGACGCACAGCTTCGTGCGCCTTACATACCGGCGCACCGTTGTCAACCCCTTGAAGCCATCCAGGATTCTGCGGGCTTGGCGCCTTGTTCTGCACGCCCAGAGGGGCTTTCGCGGGGACGAATAAGTGCATGACACGCTCTAGGGCCGATATCATCGGGTGCATCGATCTGGATAACCCGTACCAACTCATGTCAGCGCTCCCCGCCTTCCCGACCCTGCGCCTGCCCCGTGTCCGCACCGGTGTGTCACCGCCCGTGTTCGTCGACGCGCCCACCCGGACGCCTGGGCGCCTGGGCGGCAGGAAAGTCGCGGGCTGCACATCGACCCTGCCGGCCCATTCGTCCGGGGCGCCCCGGCAGGCCCGTGACCGGTGGGGGCCATGGGTGGCGCTCGGGGTCGTCGTCTGGCTGGGGGGGTGCAGCACGGCGCCGAGGCCACCGGAAGTGGTTCGTCAGGGCGATTACGGCTCGGTCACGCCCTATCTGGCCGAGCGCATCCGTCACGAGATGAAGGCGCGTGAGGTGGTGGGGCTCAGCGTGGCGTTGGTGGATGACCAGCAGGTCGTCTGGGCCAAGGGCTTCGGCTTCAGCGATCTGGCGAAGAAGACGCCGGCCTCGGCAGAGACGGTCTACCGCAGCGGATCGATCTCGAAGCTGTTGACCGTCACGCTGGCGATGCAGCAGGTCGAACAGGGGCGCCTCGCGCTGGATCGTCCGATCACCGACTATCTGCCGGATTTCAGCATGCGCAGCCGTTTTGCCGGCTCGACCCCGATCACGCCCCGCAACCTGATGACGCACCACGCCGGGCTGATCCGCGACTATGCCAGCGGCATGTGGACGGCCTATCCCGAACCTTTTGCCCAGCTGCTCGGGCCCCTGAAGGACGAGTATGTGCTGTATCCACCCGATCATGTCTACAGCTATTCCAACCTGGGGATGACGGTGCTGGGCATGGCGCTGCAGGCCGTGACGAAGCAGGATTTCGCCAGCCTTGCCCGACACTCGCTGCTTGTGCCGCTGGGCATGGAGACGGCCCACTACGCCGTGGACATCAATTCACTGGGGGCCTCGAAGGCCTATCAGCATGGCAAGGAAATCGCCAGTGTGCCGCTACGCGACATGCCGGCAGGTGGCCTGAATGCTTCGGTTCTCGACCTGTCGCGTTTCATGCAGATGGTGTTTGCCGACGGTCGCGCACCGGACGGCCGTCAGATCGTGCAGCCAGCGTCCATCGCCGAGATGCTGCGTCAGCAGAACACGGCGGTCGAGCTGGATGAAGGGGGCGTGCAGGTGGGGCTGGGCTGGCATCTGGATCGTCGTTTCGCCAGTGGTGAACGATCGGCCGAGCATGGGGGCAGCACACGTGCCCACAGTGGCATGCTGCGGATTCTGCCCGGGCAGAAGCTGGGCGTCGTCGTGCTGGCCAACAGCGAAGGCGCCGAGGAACTGGAAAACGAGCTGGCCGACGAGATTCTTGCCCGCGCGATGGAAGTGAAGACTGGCCAGCCGCAGACCTTGGGTACCGTGCCGGCCAAGCGCACGAAGCGTGCGCTGACCGATGCCCAGAAGGATGCCTATGAAGGCTGGTATGCGGGGGCCTTTGGTCTGGCCCGGATCACGCGGCAAGGCCGCGGCCTCAGCATGCAGATGCTGGGCAGGGATTTCGAGCTGATCCCGCGGGAAGATGGGGCGATGGCCCTGGAGTACGAGCTGTTCGGCTTTTTCAACGTGGGCGCACAGACGCTCGACAAGTTCGGCCTGTTGCACCGGCGACTGGCGGGACAGGATCTGCTGTTGGCCATCGCACCCACTGGCGGAGGCAGCATCGTCGGCACGAAGGTGAGTCCGACGCCCATCCATCCGGCCTGGCAGGCCCGCCTCGGGCAATACGAGGTGGATCCGGTGCCCGCCGGTGACATCGGCGTGCCGGCCGATGTGCATCTGACGCAGCAGGACGGTTTCCTGATCCTGAAATTCGCGATGCCGCCTTTCGTGAATGAAGTGAGCAGCCTGCCGCTGAAAACACTCTCCGACACCGAAGCCATCATGCTGGGTATCGGTGATGGCCTGGGCGGCACGATCGAGGCCGTGATGGACAAGGACGGCGTCGAGCGTATCCGTCATGCCGGCTATTCGTTCCGGCGTCGGCCATGACCCTGACGACGGATGGGAAGCGCGCTGCTGCGCTCGGGTGCAAAATGGGCCGGCGCGGGGACGAATAAGTTCATAACACGCTCTAGGAGCTTGGGCGGCAGGAAAGTCGCGGGCTGCAAACCGGCCGCGCCAGCCCATTTTGCACCCGCTTCTTGCCCTATAGCACCGGCTATGGGGCGGCGAATCGGGCACAAACTGTGCCCGGCGGGGCCGATTTTCGCCTTCGCGATTCCTACCGCCCAAGCTCCTAGGCCGATTCGTTGCGGATGCCGCTGATCACATGCCCGGTGGGCCCGGCCGCGGCGGCCGAGTCGCAGTGACCTGTCTGGTCGTCGAAGAAGAAGTCGGGCTGGAACTCACGCAGGAAGGGGCCTTTTTCGAGGCCACCCAGAAACAGCGCTTCGTCGACCTCGATGCGCCAGGCCATCAGCGTGCGAATGGCCCTTTCGTGGGCAGGGGCGCTTCGTGCCGTGACGAGAGCCGTGCGGATGCGCATGTTGGGCGGCGCATTGTTGCGCAGCCGGTGCAGGGCTTCCAGCAGGGGCTTGAAGGGCCCGGGCGGCAACGGGGTGTTGGCCTTGCTGACCTCATGATCATGAAAGGCGTTCAGCCCCTGACGGTGATAGACCTGTTCGGCCTCGTCCGAGAACAGCACGGCATCGCCGTCGAAGGCGATCCGAACCTCGTCCGGGTGGGCGCCGGCCGTCTGCTGCGACTTGGGGTAGACGCGCGCGGCCGGAAAGCCGGCGTCCAGCGCCGCACGAACATCCTCGGCATTGGCCGACAGGAACAGGTGCGCGCCCAGCGGTTTCAGGTAGGCATAGGGCGAGCGGCCCCGGGTGAAGACACCGCGCTCCAGCGGCACCCCATGATGCTCGGCCGAGCGGAAGGCGCGCATCCCGCTGGTGGGGTCGTTTCGGGATAGCAGCACCACGTCCACCCGCTTCTCATCGCCCACGTTGAAGGCGAGCAGCTTCTTCACGAGCGGCATCGCCACGCCGCCAGGGGCGGGGCGGTCGAGCAGCTCGAGCTGAAGCGCCATGTAGGCGCCGTCGTCGCCGGCCTCGAACAGGCGGTTTTCTTCCTCGAAGTCGAGCAGGGCGCGGGAGGAGATGGCGACGATCAGCTGGCTGGCGGGTTTGGGCATGGGGCGTCAGGAAAACTTCAGAACGTGACCAGCATGCCGACTGATCGGCTTGTGGTCAACCCACGGGTTGTTGCATGACGCAGACACTGTGCCGAACGGGGCCGATGATGTCATCGAGGCGGACTCGAGGGGGTATCATCGAAGGTTGCGTCGGGCCGCAGGCCCCATTGCCTTTTTCTTCCTCTTTCAGATCAGCAGGCGCTTCATGATGAAATTCCGTTTCCCGATCGTCATCATCGACGAAGACTGGCGCGCCGATTCAGCCAGTGGTCTGGGTATCCGCGCGCTGGCCAAGGCCATCGAGGACCAGGGCACCGAGGTGGTCGGCGGCTTCACCTATTTCGATGTGGCGATGGTGGCGAATCAGGCGGCCCGTGCGTCGGCCTTCATCGTCTCGATCGACGACGAGGAGATCAGCGAGGAAGGCAACGACAGCGATGCCATTCACGACCTGCGCGCGTTCATCAGGGAAACCCGCCGCCGCAATGCCGACATCCCGATCTTCCTGTTCGGCGAGACACGTACCTCCCAGCACATCCCGAACGACATCCTGAAGGAGCTGCACGGCTTCATTCACATGTTCGAGGACACGCCGGAGTTCGTGGCACGCTATGTCATCCGCGAAGCCACCAATTACATGAATTCGCTGGCGCCCCCGTTCTTCAAGGCGCTGGTGCATTATGCCAACGACGGTTCCTACAGCTGGCATTGCCCGGGCCATTCGGGTGGCGTCGCCTTCCTGAAGAGCCCGGTCGGGCAGATGTTCCACCAGTTCTTTGGCGAGAACATGCTGCGTGCCGACGTCTGCAATGCGGTGGAGGAGCTGGGACAGCTGCTGGATCACACCGGGCCGGTGGCGCAGTCGGAGACGAATGCGGCCCGAATCTTCAACGCCGATCACCTGTTCTTCGTCACGAACGGCACGTCCACGTCGAACAAGATCGTCTGGCATTCGGAAGTGGCGCGGGACGACGTGGTGCTGGTGGATCGCAACTGCCACAAGAGCATCCTGCACGCGATCATCATGAGTGGTACGGTGCCTATCTTTCTGCAGCCGACCCGAAATCATCTGGGCATCATCGGGCCCATTCCGCGTTCGGAGTTCGATCGGGAGAGCATCGCGAAGAAGATCGAAAACAACCCGCTGGTGCAGGACAAGTCCGCCAGACCGCGGGTGATGACGATCACGCAGTCGACCTATGACGGCATTCTGTACAACGTCGAGATGATCAAGTCCGAGCTGCAGGATTATGTCGAGAACCTGCATTTCGACGAGGCGTGGCTGCCGCATGCGGCTTTCCATCCGATCTATCACGAGATGCACGCCATCGGGCAGAACCGGCCGCGTTCGAGCAATGCGATGGTCTTTGCCACGCAGTCGACGCACAAGCTGCTGGCCGGCATTTCGCAGGCCTCGCAGATTCTGGTGCAGGAGTCGGAAACCCGGCGTCTCGATCGCTATCGCTTCAACGAAAGCTATCTGATGCACACCTCCACCTCGCCGCAGTATTCGATCATCGCGTCCTGCGATGTGGCGGCGTCGATGATGGAGGCGCCCGGTGGCCAGGCGCTGGTGCAGGAATCCCTGCAGGAAGCCCGCGATTTCCGTCGGGCCATGCGCAAGGTGGGGGCTGAGTACAACGATTCCTGGTGGTTCAGCGTCTGGGGGCCTGATCGCCTCGGGCAGCTGGAACAGCAGGACTGGATGCTGGGCGCCAACGAGAAATGGCACGGCTTCGGCGACATCGAGCCGGGCTTCAACATGCTCGACCCGATCAAGGCGACCATCGTCACGCCGGGCCTCGACATCGAAGGGAATTTCTCGGAGCTCGGCATTCCGGCTGCGGTCGTCACGAAGTATCTGGCCGAGCACGGCGTGGTGGTCGAGAAGACGGGGCTGTATTCGTTTTTCGTGATGTTCACGATCGGCATCACGAAAGGACGCTGGAACACGCTGGTGACGGAGTTGCAGCAGTTCAAGGCCGATTACGACGAGAACCAGCCGCTGTGGCGCGTGATGCCGGAATTCGTGGCCGCCAACCCGATGTACGACCGGATGGGCCTGCGCGACCTGTCCACGCACATCCATGAAGCCTACCGGGAGCATGACGTGGCGCGGGTGACGACGGAGATGTACCTGTCGGACATGGTGCCGGCCATGAAGCCGTCGGATGCCTACGAGTGCCTGACGCACCGGGATGTGGAGCGGGTGCCGATCGACTTCCTGGAAGGTCGGGTGACGACGATGCTGGTCACGCCCTATCCACCAGGCATTCCGCTTCTGATTCCGGGTGAGCGTTTCAATCGCACGATCGTCGAATACCTGAAGTTCGTGCGCAGCTTCAACCGCCGTTTCCCCGGTTTCCACACCGATGTGCACGGGCTGGTGGCCGAGGAAGCGCTGACGGGCGAGACACGCTATTTCGTGGATTGCGTGTCGGAGGCGCGGGAGCGGGAGATTCTGGGGGACTAAGGCCTGCAGGTTTTTGCAGCTTCGAGGTGGGCCGGCGTACCCGGTATCCACCTCCTCACAACCTGGCGGTAAAGGACTCGTCGGCGGACACCGGGTACGCCGGCTGTGCCGTGCGGGAGAGTGCTTGCCTCGGGCGCTTTGGCTTCGAGGAGCGCTTTGCTCTGGCTGCCAGGTAAGGGAAGGTTTCCCGGTTTACATCCAGACACCATTTATTGACAGCGCTCGAAGCTCGGCTTTAGAGTTGGCATGACAATATGAGTGTATACCTATCATACATGCTGAATGCCCGGAGAGGCAGCCATCGGAGGAGGCATTGTCATGAAGCGTCTGGAATGGGTGGTGTTGAAGTGGTGGATGACGGCGGCGCTCGCCGTCCTGGTGGCCATGTTGGTGGCGAGCATGCCAGTGGGTGCACAGCAGAAATATGCGCACGACATCAAGGGGCTCAATTTCGGATTCATCACCTTCGGTAATGCGAGTGAATATCAGATTGCCCAGGGTGCGTGGTTCAAGAAGTTTGCCGAGCAGGAGGGCGCGAAAGTCACCGTCATCGATGGGGCGTCCAGTCCCGTGACCCAGGTGAATGCCATGGATGATCTCGTGGCAAAAGGGGTGGATGGCATCCTGATCCAGCCCTTCGATGCGGTGGCTGTGGCCCCCTCGATTCAGGAGGCGCGAAGGGCTGGCATTCCCGTTCTGGTGGTCGGCGGACTGCCGGATCCTGAGTCTCCGGTTCCGTCTGCCGTCTTCAATGATGAGGCGCTCGTTCGCCAGGCTGCGCGCAAGGCCGTCGACTGGCTGCGGACGAACAAACCGGGCGAGAAGGCCAGACTGGTGCTGTTCGACATCCCGTCGATCGTCGTTTGCCACGAATGGCGAATGGTTGCCTTCCGTGACGAGATCATCAAGCTCATGGGGAAAGAGAACGTCAAGGACGTTCTGAATGACTTCGTCGATCACACCCTGAACGTGGCGGTTGCGCGGATGGAGGATCTCATCCAGTCGGGGGCGAAGTTCAACATCTTCACCGCCTGCGGAGGAACAGGGGCCATTGGCGGACTCGATGCATTGACTGCTGCCGGTCTGGCCGGTGCCAGGGACAATGTGCCAACCGACGTCTATGTCTTCTCGATCGACGCCACACCCGGAGAGATTGCTTACCTGACCAATCCGAAGAGTTCGCTGGTCGATACGCTGGCCCTGGCGCCCAGGAACAATGCCCGTGTTTTCCTCGATCAGATGAAGGGCATCCTGAGTGGGGCCATCGATCCTGATTCCGCCGCGAGCGTGCCTGCCCCGGGGATACTGCTGCCCAAAGCGTGCAAGGCGATCAGCGAGGTGCTGGCCGACCAATACGCCATCGTTCCCGGCTATCAGGCGCTGAGCT
Organism: Lautropia sp.; assembly: GCA_030528325.1. GTDB lineage: Bacteria > Pseudomonadota > Gammaproteobacteria > Burkholderiales > Burkholderiaceae_E > Lautropia. The sequence goes on from JAUMZD010000012.1 coordinate 7,178, forward strand.
GTCAGTGACCGGCTCAAGCCCGTAAAGCTCGTCCGGAGAGGGACACAGGCTTCCTCCGGGTCTTTTCCATGGCAGGAGAACATGATGGTTGCAGGTAATTCATCCAGCAGAGGGGCAGCTGGCGCAGCGGAAAAACTGCCGGAACCTCAGCCCGCACGAGGATTGACGATGATGACGCCTTATCGGCAGAAGCTGCTGATCAATCTGGTGGCCTTGTTCGTGATCTGCGCCGTGATCTCGTTGCTGACGGAGCGTTTTCTCACCGTGACGAACCTGACGAACGTGCTGCGCAACGTGGCACCGGTCGTCATCGTGGGTACGGCGTTCACGATGCTGATGGTGGCGCGAGGTCTGGATCTGTCCGTTGGGAGCGTGATTGCGCTGAGCGGTTCCGTGGCGGCCCTGACGGCCGCTCACCTGCCGCTGCCCCTTGCCTTTCTGGCAGGGATGCTGTCAGGGGTCGCGATCGGCATCGTCAACGCCTTTCTTGCCGTCGGGCTGCGAATCAATTCCGTGATCGCGACACTCGGCACGCTCTACGTGGCTCGTGGCATTGCCTTTCTGATCACCGATGGCGTTGCCGTCTACGGCTTGCCTCGTGAATATCGAATACTGGGGACAGCAGCGTTTGCCGGCATCCCGATGATGATATGGATCATGGTCGTCGTGGTGGCGCTGTTCATCGTGCTCGAACGCTTCACGCTGCTGGGCCGCTACAGTGCTGCCGTTGGTTCCAACCCCGAAGCCGCATTTCTGGCGGGGGTTCCAGGGCGTCGTGTCCAGGCGCTACTCTATGTGCTGACGGGCACGATGGCCGGCATGGCAGCCGTTCTGCTGTCCTCCCGCCTGGGATCCGGACAGCCGAATCTGGGCGTCGGTTTCGAATTTGAGGTGATCGTTGCCACCGTCCTGGGTGGCACAAGCCTGGCGGGAGGCGAGGGAACGGTTGCCGGCATGTTCATCGGTGCGCTGATCGTGGGGGTTCTGAAGAACGGACTCAACCTGCTGGGCGTTCCCGCTTTCTGGCAGATCGTGGCCCAGGGTGTCGTGCTGGTGCTGGCCGTTGCACTGGACATCGCGCTTCGGAACCGGTTTTCTGCCCGCTCCCGCCGCTCGGAAACCCATCGTGATCGAAAGGGCGGCTGACATGGAAAGCATGCAGACACTTCTTTCGGTTCAGGGCCTTTGCAAATGGTTTGGTGGCGTGCGTGCACTGGGTGGCGCGAATCTTGAGATCAGGCGTGGGGAGGTTCACACGCTCCTCGGTGAAAATGGTGCCGGGAAGTCGACACTGGTCAAGATCATCGCGGGTGCACTACAGCCGGATGAAGGGAGTCTGTCCTGGGAGGGCAGGGCAATGTCCGACCTGGATCTGATGTCCTCGCAGCGGCTGGGCATTCGCATCATTCACCAGCGTCTCACCACCATTGCCCACCTGTCGGTAGGTGAGAATCTTCTCCTGGGCAATGAACCACACCGTCATGGTGTGGTGAACATGAAGCGGGCTCGTCAGCAGGCGCGTGAAGCCCTGGCGCGGATCGGCGTGCAGCTGGATCTTGATCGTCCGGCCGGAACCTTGCGTGTGGCAGAACGGCAGCTCATCGAGATCGCCCGTGCGCTGATCGGCGATGCCAGATTGCTGGTGATGGATGAACCGACGGCATCACTGGGAGAGCGCGAAGTCGAGCATCTGCTGGCCCTCATCCGGAGACTTCGCGATGAGGGTGTGGCCATTGTTTATATTTCGCACAAACTGCCTGAGGTGATGGCCATCTCCGACCGGGTGACCATCATGCGCGATGGCCAGACGGTCGAAACCGTGGCGATTGAGAAAACCGATCCGGCGGCTTTGGTCGAGTCCATGGTGGGTCGGGTTCTGGCGAATGATCTCGCTGCTGTTCAGAAGGCGGCACCGGATGCTGCCGTCGTGCTGGAGGCCCGGTCGATCTGCACGCGAACGGGCCTTCAGGACATCTCGTTCAAGCTTCGGCGCCGGGAGGTTCTGGGCGTTTATGGCCTGATGGGTTCAGGCCGGACCGAACTGGCTCGTGCCCTGTTCGGTGCCGATCCACTGACCGGTGGGAGCATCCATCTGGATGGCCGCCCCGTGGCCATCCGTTCCCCCCGGCATGCAAGAGCCCTCGGCCTGGGTTTCGTTCCCGAAGAGCGTCCTCAGGCCGTGTTCGATGATCTCAGCGTGCTGGAGAACGCGACCATTGCCGCGGCTCACCTGATCTCCCGCATGACCGTCATGCGCCATGAGCATGAGCGGTTTCTGGCCGGCGAGATGGTTAGGCGCCTTGGGGTTCGGGCGGCATCGCTGGATGCGCCCATGCGATCGCTGTCCGGCGGAAACCAGCAGAAAGTGGTTCTGGGGCGTTGGCTGTTGCGCGGGTCACGCATTCTGATTCTGGATGACCCGACCTCAGGCGTCGATGTCGGGGCCAAGGCCGAGATCTATCGTCTGATCTCCGCGGAAACGGAAGGCGGATTGTCCGTCATCATGTCTTCGTCCGAGTTGCCGGAGTTGTTGACGGTTTCCCATCGGATACTGGTGCTGCACGAGGGCCGGATCGCAGGCATTCTGGAAGGGGAGCGCATGACGCAACGGCATGTCCTGAATCTGGCCGTTCGTGGCCGTGGGAGTGCGGCGTCGTTTGAAGAGACGTCGGGCGCATGAGCCTGGCGTGGAGGTGTGTTCATGTTCATAGGGGCCATCGCTGATGATCTGACCGGTGCAACCGATCTGGCACTAGCCCTGTCGGCCGGTGGGTTTCATGTTCTTCTGGTGGTCGGTGTACCCGAAAAACATGCCGATTTCGGTGATGCGGATGCTGTCGTCGTGGCGCTCAAGTCCCGCACGATACCTGCCGTCGAGGCCGTGAGCCAGTCGGTGGCTGCTGCCAGGCATCTGCTGTCGGCGGGTGCAAGGCAGCTGCTGTTCAAGTACTGCTCGACCTTCGATTCGACCGATGCCGGCAATATCGGCCCGGTGACGGATGCCCTGCTCGACCTGCTGGGCGAAAGCAGAACCCTGGCTTGCCCCGCGTTTCCTGGCAATGGGCGAACGGTCTACAGGGGGCATCTCTTCGTCGGCGATCTGCTGCTGTCCGACAGCTCGATGAAGGATCATCCGTTGACACCGATGCAGGATGCCAATCTGGTTCGCGTCCTGCAACGCCAGAGCCGTAGGCCGGTGTCACTGATCGGGCACGACACGGTTTCTCGTGGTGTCATGGCAGTTCAGCAGGCGCTTGCCGGGCGGGAGGGCATCGCGATCGTGGATGCCCTCTGTGACGAGGATCTGCATGTCATCGGCCGGGCCGCGAAAGATCTGAAGCTGCTGACCGGCGCATCTGGCATGGCCCTGGGGTTGGCAGACAACTTTCCGGCGCTTGCCAGAAGGATGGCGCCGATGAGGGAGGCGATCAGTCCGGGCAGGTCGGTCATTCTGGCTGGCTCCTGTTCTGAAACCACGTTGCGACAGATCGAGGCAGCCAGGGCTGCCGGCATGCCGGCGATGAAGCTCGATGCGCTGGCCATCGCCGAAGGGCGTCTCGATCCGGCAGAGGCTGTCAGTTTTCTTCGGGATCAGGGTGCCGAATGCCCGGCGATGCTGTATGCCAGCGCCGGGCCAGATGAAGTGGTTCGTGTTCAGCAGCGCCTGGGTCGCCTTCAGGCGGGCGAGATCGTGGAGCGATTCCTGGCCGGTGTGGCACGGCGTCTGCGCGATGAGGGGGTGAATCGTTTTCTGATCGCCGGTGGTGAAACTTCGGGCGCGGTCATCTCGGCGCTTCAGATCAAGACCCTGCATATTGGCCCGAAGATAGACCCCGGCGTGCCGTGGATGTTCTCGACCGACGGCGATGAGGTGCTGGCCCTGGCGCTGAAGTCGGGCAACTTCGGAGCCGATGACTTGTTCATCAAGGCGTGGAGCAAACTGCCATGACGGAAATTCTTTCTGAATGCACCCGAATGCGTGAGCAGATCGTTAGGACGGGGGCTTCTCTCTTTGATCGGGGGCTGACAGCAGGCTCGACCGGAAACATCAGCGTCCGCCTCAGCGATGGCAGCATGCTGATGACACCGACCAATGCGTCGCTCGGCTCGCTGGACCCCGAGCGTCTGTCGAAGATCGATGCGGGAGGCAGGCATGTTTCCGGTGACACGCCGACCAAGGAAACGTTCCTGCACGCCTGCATGTACGATGTGCGGCCTTCGGCCCGCGCCGTGGTGCATCTGCACAGCACCTATTCGGTCGCCGTCAGCATTCTGGCTGACACGGATCCGCTCGATGTGTTGCCACCGCTGACGGCCTACTACGTCATGCGCGTCGGGCGTCTGCCACTGGTTCCCTATCATGCCCCCGGTGATGAGGCCCTGGCATTGGCCGTCAGGACGGTGGCTGCCACGCATCACGCGGTTCTTCTGGCGAATCATGGCCCGGTCGTGGCGGGCCGGAGCCTGAGTGAGGCGCAGTATGCCATCGAGGAGCTGGAAGAGACGGCGAAGCTTTTCCTGCTGCTCGATGGCAGGAAGTTGCGTCCTCTGACGGCGCCGCAGGTGGCGCAGCTGCGCCGTTGAAAGCAGAGCGTGTTATGCACTTATTCGTCCCCGCGAAAGCCCCTCTGGGCGTGCATAACACGCTCTATGCAGGTCTTGCGATGAGGCGGCGCTGCATGAGCCGGTCTTCGCGGATTCAGACCAGTGACTTGACCTTCTGGAAATCGAAGCCGGGGCTCGGAATGTCGACGACGATGCGCCGGAAGGGGTCGTCACTGAGCACTTTCCACCACATTCTGGCGCCGCGAGGACAAAGGAAGACGTCCCCGGTCTGCACGATGACCGATCCCCGATCCGTCCAGTCCGGCGGGTTCCACCAGCGCATCTCGGCACGGCCACTTTGAACGATCATGAGGGTCTCGTTGAAGAAGACCCATTGCGTTTCATGGTCCTTGTACCATTCCTCATGGGCGACGAGGCAGGCTGGTTCCTCGAACAGCGTCACGATCCGGAATTTGGATTCCGGCACGAAGGGATAATCGACCAGTGGTGAGGACTGAAGTTCGTCCACATCCGGTCGAGAGACCCGAACTTTGGAGTAGATCATTCGCTGAAGCATGGCATCCTCCCAGATTCCTTGTTGGCTGCTTTTCAACAGGTGGTGTTCGTCGTCATGAATGGGTCGACAACACCGAGTCCAGTGCCCGGCAGAGGCGGGCGAAAAGCTCGTCGGTTTCCGCCTCGGTGATGGTCAACGGAGGGCACAGCACCACACAGCTGCCGAGCGCTCTCACGATGAGTCCGGCATCCAGGCAGGCAGCATAGAGGTGCTCCGTCAGATCACGCGGGGTCAGAAAGGCTTCGTCCTGTCTCGATCCGGCATCGTGGGGCCGGGCAATCTCCACAGCGGCCAGAAGACCGGCATGTCGGGTCGAACTGACAAGCGGGTGATCCTGAAGCGCCTGCAGGCGGCGTTGCCAGCCGGGCAGGATGCGCTGGACATGCGCGAGAACATGGCGGCGTTCCATGATGTCCATGACCTTGAGGGCTACCGCGGCGGCCACGGGATGGGCGGCGTAGGTCAGCCCATGGTGAAAGACACCCACCTTGTCGCAGGCCTCTTCCAGCAGGTTGTAGAAGGCCTTTGACAGGAGCAGGGCCGAAATGGGCTGGTATGCGCTGGAGAACCCCTTGGCGCAGGTGATGAAATCAGGCCTGATCCGAAGGGTTTCGCTTCCCCACAGGCTGCCGGTCCGTCCGAAGCCGGTGACGACTTCGTCCGCCAGCAGGGGGATGCCGTGCTGATCAAGAATCGCCTGAACCTTCGGAAAGTAGTCTTTCGGCGGAATGGCCACGCCAGCCGAGGCTGAGACCGGTTCGGCGAAGAAGGCAGCGATGGTTTCCGGGCCAGCGCTCTCGATGCAGGCGGACAGCTCGGACGCCAGCGCGTCGGTGTAGGCCTCTTCATCTTCATGGGCACTGGCTGCGAGCGGCCAGTTCGGCTGCGAGACGTACAGGCAATCCTGTGTCGGTATGCCGTAAGCGGCCTGCTGGGCGGCGCTGCCTCCCAGCGCTGCCGTGGTCACGGTCGAACCATGATAACTGCCCCGACGGGAGATGATCTTGCGGCGCTTGCCCTGGCCCCGGGCCAGGTTGGCGAACCACAGGGATTTGACAGCATGGTCATTGGCTTCTGAGCCTGTGGTGGCGAACATCACATGCGTGTCGGGTATCGGTGAGATTTGCGCCAGTCTTTGTGCCAGCTCGAAGGCGATGTCACTGGTTCGGTACATTCCCGAGGGGTACATCGAGAGGCGGTGCATCTGCGCCGTGGCGGTTTCGATCAGTTCTTCGTCACCGAATCCGAGGGACAGGCAATAGAAGGTTGCCGTCGCTTCGAGATAATCCTTGCCCTGATCATCGTAGGCAAAGACGCCCTTGCCATGCGTGAAGATGCGGGTTCCTTCCTGCCGAAGGCGTCGGAGATTGGTGAAGCCGAACAGCATCGGGCCAGGGGTGCGCGGCGAGTTTTCCGGAGCCATCGATGATTCTCCTCCTTGTGAAAGTTCAATCCCGTTGCGGGTTGCGTTGCTTTACGGGAGCTGTTCAGCGCACCCGGCACACCGGCTGTCCGTCATGGCCCATCGGGTGAAAGCCCTTGTCACGTTTGGGTGCCTGATGCCTGATGATGTCAGGCCAGAATCGGTGTCCGAATGACACCGATGCCGTCTGCTTCCACCTCGACGATGTCGCCGGGCGCCAGAAAGACCTGTGGGTTGCGAAAGACGCCGACACCGGGCGGCGTACCCGTTGAAACGATGTCGCCGGGATCGAGGGGCAGGAATCCCGACAACCAGGCGATCAGCCTGGGCAGCGGAAACAGCCAGTCAGAGGTGCATCCATCCTGCATGGTCGTGCCGTTGACGCGAGTCCGGAGCCTCACATGGCCTGGATCGGTCAGCGTGTCTGCCGTCACGATCGCAGGGCCGATCGGGGCGAAAGCCGGAAGATTCTTGCCCAGCGTGATCTGGCTGTTCCTGAACTGGATGTCCCGGGCCGAGAGATCGTTCATCACCGTATAACCGAACAGGGCGGGCATGATCTCTTCTTCACGTGCCTGGTAAAGAGGCTTGCCGATCACGGCACAGAACTCGACTTCGTAATCCATCTGTTGCGTTGCGTCTGTGCGCCTCACGGGAGATTCTGGCCCGGCTATCGACGTTGGCAGCTTCGCGAAGAAGAAGGGCTCGTCCGGGAGGACGGCGTTGGGCATCTCGAGCGCATGGCCCTTGTAGTTCACGCCTGAACAAAGCACCTTGCCTGGTCGGATGGGCGCTTCGAGACGAACGAGCGAACGGGGATATCGCTGTGCCGAGGGCAGGGCGGCGCGAATGCGCTGGATGGCGCTTTGTCCTTCCTGAACGATGCCCAGCATGGTGTCGGGGACACCGGCTTTGTCAAGAGAGAGGACGGTGTCTCCGTCAAGCACGCCTGGCAGGCTTTTGCCGTCTGCTTCGACACGAAATGTCACGAGATGCATGTCGACCTCATGGGTTGTGTTGGGTGTTTCAGAACCTTGTTTCGAGCGCGCGAACCATGGCGTACATCGCGGCGTTGTGTGGTGTGGGAACGCCTGCCGCCTGGCCGGCAGCGACCACGGCCCCGTTGATCACGTCGATCTCTGTGCGGCGCCGGTTCTCCACATCCTGGAGCATGGAGGGCTTGGCACCCCGGGCGCGTGTCAGCAGCCCCAGTATCTGCGCCCACCGTTCGTCGAAATCCAGGGGGTGGCCACGAGCCGCTGTCACGGCAATGACCTCGCCGAGAATGTCTGCCATCTCTTGCCGGGCCGGTTCACATTCGGCCAGCTCATGCGTCAGCATGCTGAGGCATGCCGATAGGGGCAGGACGCAGGCGTTCAGGGCGAGCTTTTTCCAGATTTCCAGCTCTATCCGTGGCGGCAGCATGCACGTCAGTCCCGATGCATCGAAGGCTTCCGCGAGCGCGTGAAGGCATGCCGTGTCGGACTTGCCGATCTGACCCAGATACGTGGTGCCAGTGCCCGGATGGCGAACCTTGCCATGGGCCAGCAAGGTCGCACTGTGGTAGGTCACGCCGACGAGGATCCTATCCGGCGGAACGTGCTGCGCGATACGATCGGCATTGCCCCAGCCGTTCTGCAGGCTCAGCACTTTTGTTCGTGAGCTGATCATCGGCAGGGCAAGCCTGATGGCGGCATCGGTGTGGTAGCACTTGACGAAGCTGATGACGAGATCGACGGCGCCGACGCTGGCTGGGTCGGTTGTGGCTGGCAGCCTGATCTGGCGGTTGCTGCCGTCCTGTTCCTCGATCGTGATGCCGCCCCTGTTGATGGCCTCGACAGCAGCCCTGGATACGTCCACCAGGGTGACCTCGTGCCCGGCCTCGGCCAGAAGGGCCCCGAACAGGCCTCCCATGGCGCCGCCACCGCCCAGTACTGCGATACGCATGGCTGTCTCCCTCGCCGTTGCATTTGCCGCCTTGCCCTGCATCCCGTTGCGGAGCGCATCGCCTCATGGGACTTGTTCAGAGCATTCCAGGCTGAATCAGGTCAGGACTTTCGCATGAATTGGTATGAAAGCATGATAGCAAGATGGCGTGCTTTCGTGTTTTCATCATGTAATGATGTTTGCCAGATGTTCAGACATCTCGATGCTGGTGAGCTGGTGCAGGGGGCGCGTGGACTCGTTCAGCCTATCCCGAGGCTCATCGTGAGGCTTTGGCAGGGTTGCTGCCGGCGTGCTTCACTTGTCAGGATGATGAGAGTCATTCTGGGCAGGCCGGTGACGCAGCATGCGCACCTGGTATGGCAACAGGCTGATCAGTGAATCGGAGCCGGGCCAGGGACTGATGTTCAGCGGCGCTGGCCCTTCCGAAGCGGACGCTTGGCAATCGGTGAAATACCCTTCGCCCAGACCGCTCAGCTGGATCATCTGCTCGCGGGCGCTCAGGTTGACGAGAAATATCGTCGTTTCCAGACCCTGAGTTGCGCCAAAGATGAAGGCCTGATGTGGGGAGTCGATCTGGAAAGGCCGCAACATTGCATGTCGAAGACTGCTCAAGGTCTGCAGGAGCCTGGTGAATGCGAGTGGAAGTTTCCCATCGCTTTGCCACAGATCGGGTGCGAGACAGACCGATGTGGCACCGCCCAGGGCAAGGTGCCCAATGCTTGCGCCCAGCCAGGCTGTGCCGATGCGCTGGAGTCGCTCATCACGAGCGGGCAGGGCGCTGTCGTCCGGAAAGGCGTTCGGCCGTACGCCAAAGGTCAGGGGACTGATGATGACCTGGCCGCTACCCGTTCGCTGGCCGGCATCTCGAGCCACTTGCGCCTGTATCGGTAATGTTTCGAAAATGGACTGCGTATCGAAAACATGATGTTGCGGCGATATCGGAAAGGCGATGAAATCCACGCGGCCAAAATCGTTTCTGGTGCGGGCGACATCGGCGTACGCTTCGGGCGCGCCTGCGCCGACGGGGATGTTCCCGAGAAGGCTCTGGGTCGTGGCTTTCATGGCCAGAACCCGGTCGGGAGAGGGAAGGCTTTCGGGGGGGCCGAGGAGAATCAGGCGTTTGAGCGCAAGCACGTCCGCGGTGGTGGCCAGAAGCTTCTCGAAGCGCTGATCGGGCATGGCATCGGGGTGAAGCACGAGTTCCAGCCGGTTCGCGCCTCGAGTGCTCTCCTTCATGCCTCGGGTGATCGCGTGGAAGTCCGCTTCCGAGCGGATGTCGATCCGGCAGTGCGCAAAGGGGATGGGCAGCGGGGATCCGCTCAGGTCTTCCGGGCCAGTCAGCGCTGCACCCAGTTCAGGCAGTGGTCTCGCCAGCGGGGCCAGCGCAGTCGCCCGAATGATGCCCTGCCTGGCTGCCGGTCTTTGGGCAGGTGCACGCAAAGACAGGTGAAGGGTCTGTTGAATGGTGGCACCGGCGGCCAGGTGGTGCAGTTCACCCAGTGCCAGCGGTGTCGTGTAGGCCTTGAAAGTGGCATCCGTCCAGTTTCGTTGATCCTCGATTTCGAACTGGTCGCCCTTCAGCTGGATATCGAGACCCGTATCCGGCGCAAGGCTGATCCGCATGCTGGAAAAGGCCGCGATGCAGGGGTGATGGATGCCGTCGACGAGATATTGAGGGTGGATGCGTGAGGGAAAGCTCCCTGTCCGTGTGCCGGTATCGCTCTCCGTTACCCATTCAGCCTGCTTGAATCGCTCTGCATCGACATGAAGGCAAAGTCCGATCCGGGCGAAGGCGCAGTCCTGATGCGCTTGAGCCTGAAAGTTGAGGTGCAGGTTGCCATCGGCAAAACCGGTGACATCAAGGTGCCAGTCAAGATCAAGATGGGGGTCAGTCGTTCTTGCACGGATCCTGACGCTGAAATGTGTCGTGTCTGCGTGCAGCTGCACGGACATCGGTCTGGCCGGGATCGTGTTCCATGAGGGGTCGCGTACGGCCACATAAATCAGGCGCACCAGTTCATGTCCCCGTAACGAGACATGGGCCAGGTCGCCTTGATCGAATGTGGCCTCGAATTCACCCGCATGCAGGCGTTGGCGGGGCGGCCAGGCGATCGTTCCGGTTTGCTGGGCGTGCAAGATGGCCTCCTGCCGGTAGGCGATGCTGCTCAGATCGCGGTCAGGCCGCCGTCGACGGTATAAACCGATCCGGTGACATAAGCCGCGTCGTCGGAAACCAGAAAAGCCACGACGGATGCCACGTCTTCCGGACGCCCCATGCGACGCATGGGTACGGTCGCCAGCACGCTGGCCAGCTGTTCGGGATCCGCCTTCAGGGGGGCGTTGGCACGGGTATCCATCACGCCCGGCATCACGCAGTTGGCGCGGATGCCCTGGTCGGCGTATCCTGCTGCGATGACGCGCATCATGCTGACGGCGCCTGCCTTGGAAGACGAGTAAGCGGCGCCGGTCGGTGCGATGCCGTAGCTGCCGGTCGGGGAAGCGGTCAGGACGACACTACCCCCACCGTTTTCCAGCAGGGCTGCAATGCCATGTTTGCAGGTCAGGAACTGGCCCACAAGGTTGGTCTCGACCACGTTGCGAAAGACGCCGGCAGACACGAGATGCAGCAGATCGTCTTCGTGAGAGGGCTCGATCCCGGCATTGGCAATGACGATGTCAAGGCCGCCAAAGGCCTTGACCGCGGCTTCGGTTGCCGAGGCAACCGCTGCTTCGTCGCGCACGTCAGCCACCAATGCCAATCCTTCGGCAGGCAGCACATCGAGCGCCTGGGTGTCGATATCGACGAAAGCGACCCGAGCGCCTTCTTCCAGTAGCCGTTTGCCGATCGCGAGTCCGATGCCATGTCCGGCCCCGGTAACCAGTGCGCGACGACCGCGCAGTCTCCGTGCCCCTTGTTCCATCGCTTGTCTCCCCTTCATGACCACCGATGCCCGGTCCAGCTGCTTCAGTCTGTAGATCAGGCTAACACGGTTATGGCATGATAGGTTTGCCCAAAGAGCAGGGGTTTGTCACGTTGTACGTGAGAGTGTGTCAGCGTGTTTCAGTGCTCATGATTTCCCAGTACAGGGTCTGCACGTCGGTGAGATGGTCGTGCATGGCGGTTTCGGCACCGTCGCCATCGCCATCCCTGATGGCGGCAAATATCCGTTCATGATGTCGGATCGCCATGTCGAGGGCACCCGCCTGTTGCAGCGATACCAGGCGCTGCTCGGCCAGCCAGTCGGAGAGCGTCTGGTGAAATACCAGGATCGCCGGTTCATCGGCCAGCCGGGCGATGACGAGGTGAAAGGCGACATCCGTTTCGGCGAATGCTTCGACGTCGTTGCGGGCAGCAAGATTGGCCAGCAGTGCGGCTTCCAGTTCCTCCAGCTGTTGTGGGGTTGCCTGTCGGGCGGCCTTGCGCGCCAGCGCGGCCTCGATGAAACGTCGGATGTCTTGTCCCTGTCGTTTGCCCTCGGGTGTGGACAGCAGATGCTTGGCCCCTGACATCATCGATGACAGCAGGCCTTCGGCCGAGGGTTGAGACACCCGGGCAGGCACGCCATTACCGATCTCGATCAGGCCATTGCGCTCCAGCGTGATCAAGGCCTCGCGAACGGCAGGTCGGCCGACACCGAAGGCGGCCTGCAATTCCCGTTCCGGGGGCAGCTGGTCGCCCGGCTGTAATTTGCCGGAAAGGATGAGGCCCTCGATGTGCTCAGCCACTATTTCAAAGAGCTTTTTTCGTTCGATCGCGATCGGTTCAAGCATTGTTTGTCACGCCATGAGCTCAGTCCGTCTGCATGCTCGCTGCTCTCCGTCAGAGTGCATGCATGCCCTGTGACTGATCATCAATGAATTGAGGGATCCAGGAGCCCGCGCTCTAGGAGGTGATGATAGTCATGCTATCATACCAAAATGCCAGCTCATGGCATGCCAGTTGAGTATGCATGCAGCGACCCTGCCCAATGGGTGTCCGGGGGAGACATGATCGAGACGAACATCATTCCTGTTGCCACACCGGCACTTGTCGTCGTTGTCGAGATGGAGATCGAGCCACAGCACTGCATGGCGTTCATGCAGCTGCTCAGGCGCAATGCGGCGAATTCGCGAGCGTGCGAGGATGGTTGTCTGGTCTTCGACGTCTGTGTCCCGGAAGTACCCCAGGATCCCCCCACGGTTCTGCTGTACGAGCTCTATGCCTCTGCGAACGCGTTCGAGCTTCATCTGGCATCAGAACATTTCAAGGCGTTTGATGCGCTGACCTGTCACATGGTCCGGAAAAAATCGGTTCGCCGTTACCGGCTTCAGCCTTGGTCAGACTGATTGCCGGGCAGAAACATTGATCTCATCGGCGTTTGCTGCCTACCTGCGGATCCACACTGACCAGCATCGTTCCGGCCAGCACGTCGTAGAGGGTGCGGTGCTGGCGGTCGATGAGTGACCAGAAGAAGGGCAGGAAGAAGAGGGGGAGCCACCACGGGGAGGCCTTCCAGACGAGGGCGAGACCGCCCCAGAACATCAGGGAGGCCAGGGTGTAGCGCCAGGCGGCGCGACCGAGGCTGACGGCAGGTTGGCCGGTTGGCGTGATGGGGGGGCTGGCGGCTGTTTCCGTGGAAACGGGCTGGCCGGCAGCGAGTCGATCGGGGGTATCCGGCCCCCCGGGTTGTGGCGTGTCTGCGCCCGGCAGGCTTCGTACGAGCTTCACACCGATGGTCTTCATCGGCAGGCTCCAGCGGCCGTTGCTCCAGAACCAGCTGAAGTAGGCGCCCAGCACCAGGAACATGAAGGCCTGGAAGGCGGTGCGCAGCCAGCCTTCGGCGCCGGTGAACTGCGTGAGGGCCGAGAAGGCGTAGCCGAAGAAGAAGATGACGCCGAACAGGATGATGGCCTCATAGACCACGCACATCAGGCGCCGCCAGGTGCTGGCCGGCTGCGTGGGCCGAGGTGTGTCGTGGGCGGGCTGGGCAGGTCGGGGCGCGGATGGGGCGGACACGGCGGGCGGGCTACGGGTTCATCACGCGAGTCGGCTGGCAGGTCGGGCCGGATCGGCAGATCGGCGGGCGGCAGGAACTCGCGATGGCTACCGCCCGGCTCCCCAGGACGGGGTCGGGTCGAAGGATGATAACGGAGGCGCCGGGTTTGGCGTGATCGGCATCGTGAAGCTGATCGGGGTGCCGGTACCGACCCGGGTGAAGCCGCCGCCGTAGCCCTGGTGGAAGCGGCTGCCCGTACCTGCCGCCACGGGGATGGACATGCCGGGCGCCGGTGTGAAGGCGTGGCGGTAGGCGGTGATCGGCCCGTCGTCCTCGAAGGGGTCGTCCGATGGGGGAGCGGGGTCGGCCGTCACCAGGACGGAGGCCTCCCCGGGGGGCGGTACGGCGATCGGGGCGGGATGGTTGCCCGGATGGGGGGGCTCGGTTGCGGGGGCAGAGCCCTGGACGGCGGTCAGGGTCGTGTCGTTCCTGTGCCGTCCGGTCTCGTCCGTGTCCTGTTCAAGGTTGGGCAGCACCAGCAGGATGGCCAGCAGCACTGGGGTCGTGGCGGCCCCAAGGCGTGCCCATGGTGACAGACCGGCCCATGACCAGCCGCGGGCAGCACGGTGACGCTGGCCGCCAGGGTGGGTGGCGCGGGTCTGCTGCGCAGCCAGGCGTGACAGGGCCACACCCCGCGCTTCGCTCAGGCGGGCCTGAATGTGAGGGGGAAGATCGTCGGCGCTGGCATCCAGTAGCCGACAGATCCGGCTGGCTATCTGATCTGGGTTCATGGGGTGATGCCCTGGGCGCGCAAGGCGCGTGACAGGCTCTGGATGGCCCGGGAACAGTGGGTCTTGACGCTGCCTTCCGAGCAGCCCATGACGGCTGCCGTTTCCGCAACATCCATCTCTTCCCAATAACGCAGGATGAAGGCTTCGCGTTGACGCCGGGGCAGGCGGCTGATCTCGGCTTCGATCAGCCGGATGATCTGGGCGCTTTCGACCTCTCTGGCCGTATCGGGGGCCTGCTGGTCGGGCTGGCGGGACAGCCATGCCTCCAGTGGGTCGGCGTCGTGCTCTGGCTCGCGGCCGCTCTTGCCGAGGGGCAGGGCCGAAAACAGGGATACCCAGGCGTTTCGCACTTTCTGCCGCCGGAAGTGGTCGTGGATGATGTTCTGCAGGATGCGCTGGAACAGCGGGGCAAGCTCGGCGGCGGGGCGGTCTTCGTACTTTTCGACGAGCCGGATCATGGCATCCTGGACGATGTCCAGTGCCGCGTCCTCGTCGCGAACCGCGTAGACGGCCTGCTTGAAGGCCCGGCGCTCGACCGAGGCGAGAAACTCAGAGATTTCCGGTCGTGTCGCCATAGGGTTGACTGATGTTAGCATGTCGGCTGCGCATGACCCGGAGGGTCATTAGCAACCGCACCAAGCCGGCTCATGAGGCCGGGGCGGTGTTCGAGGGACATCGGCGCGCTTGGGGCCGTCCGCGGGATGGCGGAGCGCCGGTGTCGAAAACAGTCGACCGACCGTTGTCAGGGTCTGTCTCGGGGCAGAGGTATGTGCTGTGCTGGGGCCGGCGGACGGAACGTCAATCTGCATAGAGGAACAGAAATGGAATTGTCCGGCGCGGAAATCGTGGTGCGCTGTCTGGAGGAAGAGGGCGTCAAGCACGTCTTCGGGTATCCGGGTGGTGCGCTCCTGTATATCTACGACGCCCTTTACGCGGCGCGCAAGCTTGAGCATGTGCTGGTGCGCCACGAGCAGGCGGCGGTTCATTCTGCGGATGCCTATTCCCGAAGCACGGAAGAGGTGGGCGTCTGTATCGTCACTTCCGGTCCCGGGCTGACCAATGCGGTCACGGGCATCGCCACGGCCTACATGGATTCGATCCCGATGGTGATCCTGAGTGGCCAGGTGCCCTCGCAGGCCATCGGCGAGGATGCCTTCCAGGAATGTGATGCGGTCGGCATCACCCGTCCCTGTGTCAAGCACAACTTCCTCGTGAAGGATGTCCGTGACCTGGCCTCCACCATCAAGAAGGCCTTCCACATTGCAAAGACAGGTCGCCCGGGCCCCGTGCTGATCGACATCCCCAAGGATGTCAGCCGCGACAAGTGTGGTTTCGAGTATCCGAAATCGGTGTCGATGCGGTCGTACAACCCGGTGCTGAAAGGTCACCAGGGCCAGATCAAGAAAGCGCTGCAGTTGATCCTGTCGGCCGAGCGGCCGATGATCTACGTGGGTGGCGGCGTCATTCTGGGCAATGCCTCGCCGGTGCTGAACCAGCTGGTCGACCGGCTCGGTTTTCCGTGCACGACCACGCTGATGGGTCTGGGCGCCTATCGTTCGAGTGACCCGAAGTGGGTTGGCATGCCCGGCATGCACGGCACTTACGAGGCGAACATGGCCATGCAGCATTGCGACGTGCTGATCGCCATCGGCGCCCGTTTCGATGACCGGGTCATCGCCAATCCGAAGCATTTTGCGCAGAACGCCCGCAAGATCATCCACATCGACATCGATCCGTCGTCGATCTCGAAGCGGGTGAAGGTCGATGTGCCGATCGTGGGCGACGTGGGCGAGTGCATGACGGCGTTGCTCGATCTGTTGGAAGCCGCCTTCAGCGCCGGGGAAAGCACCAACACGAAGGCGCTTCAGGCCTGGTGGTCCCAGATCAACGAGTGGCGCAAGAAGGAATGCCTGTCCTATGACCGCAACAGCGACAAGATCAAGCCGCAGTTCGTGGTCGAGAAGCTCTGGCAGGTCACGCACGGTGATGCCTTCATCACGTCGGATGTGGGTCAGCACCAGATGTTCGCAGCCCAGTTCTATCCCTTCGACAAGCCCCGGCGTTGGCTCAATTCGGGGGGGCTCGGCACGATGGGCGTGGGGCTTCCCTATGCGATGGGCGTGCTGAAGGCGCATCCGGGCGCACAGGTGGCCTGCATCACGGGTGAAGGCTCGATCCAGATGTGCATCCAGGAGCTCTCCACCTGCAAGCAGTACGGTCTGCCGGTCAAGATCATCAACCTGAACAACGCCTCGCTCGGCATGGTGCGTCAGTGGCAGGAGATCGAGTACGAAGGGCGCTACTCGCAGTCCTACATGGAGGCGCTGCCCGATTTCGTCGCGCTGGCCGAGGCCTATGGCCATGTCGGCATCAAGGTCGAGCGGCCGGAGGATGTCGAGGGTGCGTTGCGGGATGCCTTCGGCAAGTACAAGGACCGTCTGGTGTTTCTCGATTTCATCGTCGATCGCACCGAGAACGTCTGGCCGATGGTTCAAAGCGGCAAGGGTCTGACCGAAATGCTGCTGTGTGCCGATGACATCTGACGGGAGACGTGCCATGACGAAGAAACACATCATTTCCGTGCTGCTGGAGAACGAGCCGGGCGCGCTGTCCCGTGTGGTGGGCCTGTTTTCGGCACGCGGCTACAACATCGAGTCGCTGACGGTGGCGCCCACCGAGGACGAGTCGCTGTCGAGGATGACGATCGTCTCCTCGGGCTCGCACGACATCCTCGAGCAGATCACCAAGCACCTGAACCGCCTGATCGACGTCGTGAAGGTGCTGGAGCTGACCGAGGCGCCCCACATCGAGCGCGAGCTGATGCTCGTGAAGGTGCGCGCGGCCGCGGCCAAGGATCGTGACGAGATGAAGCGGATGGCCGACATCTTCCGGGGACGCATCATCGACGTGACCGACAAGGGTTACACGATCGAGCTGACGGGCAACTCCAGCAAGCTCGACAGCTTTCTGGCGGCGCTGGGCGATACCGTCATCCTCGAGACGGTGCGCACCGGCAGCTGTGGCATCGCCCGCGGTGAACGGGTGCTGAAAGTCTGACCCGTCAATCGCAATCTGAATCTGAATCTGAATTTGCCTGGTGGTGTGAGCCCCGCGCTGGGGCGTGCCGCGCCATCGGGCTGCAACGGTGGAATGGACAAACCATGAAAGTTTTTTACGACAAGGACGCGGATCTTCAACTCATCAAGGGCAAGAAAGTCACGATCGTGGGGTATGGCTCGCAGGGCCATGCCCATGCGCTGAATCTGAAGGATTCAGGTGTCGACGTGACGGTGGGCGTCCGCATCGGCGGTCCGTCCGAAGGCAAGGCGAAGGCGGCCGGTCTGAAGGTGGCCTCGGTGGCCGATTCGGTCAAGGACGCCGATTTCGTGATGATCCTGATGCCGGACGAGAACATCGCCAAGGCCTATCGCAAGGAAATCGGCCCGAACATGAAAGCGGGCGCCGTGCTGGCCTTCGCGCATGGTTTCAACGTCCACTATGGTCAGGTGCAGCCGCGTGAGGATCTGGATGTCGTGATGATCGCGCCGAAAGCGCCGGGTCACACGGTGCGCGGCACCTATGCGGCTGGCGGCGGTGTGCCCTGCCTGGTGGCCGTGCATCAGGACAAGTCGGGTTCGGCCCGTGACCTGGCCCTGTCGTATGCGGCCGCCATCGGCGGTGGCCGGGCCGGCATCATCGAGACCAACTTCCGCGAAGAGACCGAAACCGACCTGTTCGGCGAGCAGGCCGTGCTGTGCGGCGGTGCGGTCGAGCTGATCAAGGCCGGCTTCGAGACGCTGGTCGAGGCTGGTTATGCCCCCGAGATGGCCTACTTCGAGTGCCTGCACGAGCTGAAGCTGATCGTCGATCTGATCTACGAAGGCGGCATCGCCAACATGAACTACTCGATCTCGAACAATGCCGAGTTCGGCGAGTACGTGACGGGGCCACGTGTGGTGACGGCCGAGACCAAGGCCGAGATGAAGCGCGTGCTGAAGGACATCCAGACCGGCGAGTACGCCAAGGCCTTCATCCTCGAAAACAAGGCTGGCGCGCCGACGCTGGAGGCCCGTCGTCGCCTGAACGCCGAGCACCAGATCGAGGTGGTGGGCGAGAAGCTGCGTGGCATGATGCCCTGGATCAAGGCCAACAAGCTGGTGGACAAGAGCAGGAATTGAGGCTCCTGAACACCTTCCCTCGGACGGCAGGTGCCTGCATCGGACGCATGCGGCCCTGCCGTTTTGTCTGGAAGCCCGTTTTCCAGAGGTGTTCCGATGAGTGGTGGACATGGCACGGGCTGGGACGAGCCGGTATGTCTATAATGAACCATTGGGCTGAGCCGTCGTTCAGCGTGATGGGGTCGTGTCATCAGGCACAGGGCCCGGTGTCCGAGGAGCAGGTATAACGTGTCCGATCAACAGCAGGTCGTCCCAGGCCAACAGGCGGATTCTTCCGCGGGTCATACCCATCTGCCAGATCGCTGGCAGGACTGGATCACCTCGAACGTGATGCGCGGATGCGCGGCCGATGATCTGGTCGGGATCATGGTGGAAAATGGCTTCGAGCCCGTCTTTGCCCGGCATGCCGTGCAGATCATCGCGTCGATGGGTGAGCGTCTCCGGCGGTCTCCACAGGCAGCGGAACTGCTTCAGTCATCGGCCTATCAGGCCGCACCGATCCGCATCCCGACGGCAACCCGTTTCCGGCTGGAAGATCGCGAGGTCGAGCTGGCCTGCGTCATGCTGGATCCGAACATCGCCGTGATCCGAGGCTTGCTGTCCGACGAGGAATGCGATCAGCTGATCGAATGGTCGAAGGGCAAGATGAAAACCTCCGAAGTGGTCGATCGGGAGAGCGGGGCCAGTTACCAGAGCAACGTGCGAACGAGCGAGGGCAGCCATTTCGAGCGGGGCGAGAACGCGCTGATCCGTCAGCTCGAGGCGCGCATCGCGGCACTGACCGGGTTGCCGGTCAACCGGGGAGAGCCGCTTCAGATGTTGCGATACGGGGTGGGGGGCGAGTATCTGGCCCATCAGGATTTTTTCGACCCGGCCGACGCCGGCACGAAGGTGCTGACCGGGGTGGGGGGGCAGCGGATCGCCACGCTCGTGATGTATCTGAACGACGTGGAGGAGGGGGGAGATACCCATTTCCCCGAGCTGGATCTGTCCGTCAAGCCCATCAGAGGCTCGGCGGTGTACTTCGAATACCAGAATGACGAGGGCGAGCTGGATGTTCGCTGCCTGCACGCTGGCATGCCGGTGATCCGGGGAGAGAAGTGGATCATGACGAAGTGGCTGCGTGAACGGCCCTACGAGCGGGGCTGAGCACCGATGCCGGCCAATTTCCATGGAGAGACGGATTCCCTGATGACTGAGCCATCGAGCAGACCGGAAGGTGCGCCCGCCCAGGGGGCAGGGGCATCGACGACGATCAGGACCTTCAAGCTGCGACGCAGCAAATGGGCTGAGGCGCAGGCTTCCCGCGCTGTGCAGACCGGGGTGGCGTCGAAGGGGGCGGCGTGCGAGGGTGAGATCCCGTTGCTCGATGATGGCGAAGTTCATGACATCGAACACGTGGCACCGCGTTCACGCCGCAGGCGCGGTATCTATCTGCTGCCCAACCTGTTCACGACCGGCAACCTGTTCGCTGGTTTCTATGCCATCGTCATGGCGATGAACGGGCGCTTCGAGCACGCGGCCATTGCCATCTTCGTGGCCATGTTCTTCGACGGGATGGATGGCCGGGTGGCACGCCTGACCAACAGTCAGAGCGCCTTCGGGGAGCAGTATGATTCGCTGGCCGATGTACTGTCCTTCGGCGCTGCGCCGGCGCTCGTGATCTACTCGTGGGCGATGACCGGCATGGGGCAGTGGGGGTGGCTGGCCGCCTTCATCTATGTGGCGGGCGCAGCGCTGCGCCTGGCGCGCTTCAACACCAACATCCAGGTGGTCGACAAGCGCTTCTTCCAGGGGCTGCCCAGTCCGGCCGCCGCGGCGCTGGTTGCGGGTCTGGTCTGGGTCGCGACCGACTGGCGGGATGCCAACTGGATCGTGGCCACGGGGGCCGACCTGGGCTGGCTCGCCTGGATCATGACCGTGTACGCGGGGCTCAGCATGGTGTCGAACTCGCCGTTCTACTCGTTCAAGGACTTCAACCTGCGGCGCAGCGTGCCCTTCGTCGTCCTGATCCTGATCATGCTGGCGCTGGTGCTGGTCTCTTCCGATCCGCCGAGCATCCTGTTCCTGCTGTTCACCTGCTATGGCTTCTCGGGCCATGTGGCCCTGCTGTTGCGTCGCCAGAAGAAACGGCAGGCGAACAACAGGAAAGTCCCGACCTGAACAAGTCCACGCGGACGTCGCATCCCCGACACGGGCGCATGCCTGCGTTGGCGTGGGTCGTCAAAACAGCACCACTATTGACGACAAAGGCCGCCTTGTCCTGCATCCCGTGTCAAGGTGCGTCGTTTCACGGGACTTGTTCACCGTATCCTTGGTTGAGACTGGGAGAGGGTCTGGTTTGACCCCCTTTTTTCGTGGGGGATAGAATTGATATCAGCTCCGTTGCAATCATGTCAGCGCCGCTTCAATGCGGCCGATTCATAACGGCCTCTTCACTCATTCAGCAAAAGAATAGTCATGCCAGATAAACGCCGCCCGCTGGTAATGGGCAACTGGAAAATGAATGGTCGCTCGGCAGCCAACGAAGCGTTGCTGTCCTCGCTGAAATCCTCGCTGGCCAGCGGTTTCGACGCCATCGATGTGGCCGTCTGCCCGCCGTTCCCGTATCTGTCGCAGGTCATCGCACAGGCCGAGGGCTCTTCCGTCACGGTCGGGGCGCAGAACCTGTCCACCCAGCAGGACGGGGCCTTTACTGGTGAAGTCTCCTCCGGCATGCTGACCGATCTCGGATGCCGCTGGGTGCTGGTCGGGCACTCCGAGCGCCGTTCGCTGTACGGTGAAACCGACGAGATCGTGGCCGCCAAGGCCCAGGTCGCCATCGACGCAGGTCTGGTGCCGGTCATCTGCATCGGCGAGACGCTGGAAGAGCGCAAGACGGGTGATACCGAAGTGTCGCTGGCCCGCCAGCTCGACGCCGTGCTGCCGGTCATCGAGCGTCAGCCGGCCTCGGCCTTCGTGCTGGCCTACGAGCCGGTGTGGGCGATCGGCACCGGTCTGACTGCCACGCCCGAGCAGGCCCAGGCCGTTCACAGCTTCCTGCGTGATCGTCTGGCCGCCAGCGGCTATGCAGCCACACCGTCCGTCCGTATCCTGTACGGCGGCTCGGTCAAGGCATCGAATGCAGCCGAACTGTTCGCCGGGCCGGATGTGGATGGCGGTCTGATCGGTGGTGCCTCGCTGGTGGCGAGCGAGTTCGTGGGCATCTGCAAGGCTGCCGTCGATAGTGCAGCTTGATAAACAGGACTGATTGATGAACGATATCTTCCATACCGCGGCGCTGGTGCTGCTCGTACTGTCTGCCCTCGGGGTCATCCTGCTCGTGCTTCTGCAGCATGGCAAGGGTGCGGACATGGGTGCTGCCTTCGGTTCCGGCGCTTCCGGTAGCCTGTTCGGCGCGACGGGCTCGGCCAACTTCCTGTCGCGTCTGACGGGCATCTTGGCAACGGTCTTCTTTGCCAGCACCGTCGCACTGGCCTTCATTGCGCATCCTGGCGGCTCGCGTACCGGTGGTGCCACGGGCGGCAGCGTGATGGACAACGTCGAGCTGCCTGCCGATTCGTCCGTTCCCGCATTGCCGGGTGACGCTTCCACGGCGCCTTCCCAGGGCGCGGATGCTGCAGTGCCAGAAGGCCCTGCCAGCTCGGGTGATGCAAAATAGCAACAATGCATGGCCTGGCCCGAGTATTGCGTAGAATCGCGTTCTCGGGCCGTTCAGCGGTTCGCACAGGCCTTCTGTACGGTGGCGAATCCATTCATTGATCTTGCCAAATGGCAAAATTCTGTTGCAGTGCAAAATCAATGACCGGTTCTCTCGCACCTTCCAGAAAAACACAGTAGAATGGCCGCATTGCCGACGTGGTGAAATTGGTAGACACGCTATCTTGAGGGGGTAGTGGCGAAAGCTGTGCGAGTTCGAGTCTCGCCGTCGGCACCAACGAATTCACAAGATCCGGTTCCGGTCATTCAGGTGGCGAACCGGATTTTCTCTGGCTTGCTGCGCTGGGAGGAGATATTGTGGAGTTAACCAACTATCTGCCGGTCTTGCTCTTCCTGATCATTGGCGCACTGGTAGGCATCGCCCCGATGCTGATTGGCAAGCTGCTGGGGCCTTCCCGCCCTGACCCGGAAAAACTTTCTGCTTACGAATGTGGCTTCGAGGCGTTCGGTGATGCCCGGATGCAGGTCGACATTCGCTATTACCTGGTCGCCATCCTGTTCATCCTTTTCGATCTGGAAATCGCCTTCCTGTTCCCTTGGGCCGTTTCGCTGGGTACGATGGAGTTTGCAGGTTTCCTGTCGATGATGCTTTTCCTGACCATCCTGGTGGTCGGTTTCATTTATGAATGGGGCAAAGGTGCCCTGGATTGGGAGTAACAAGGTGAGGGAGGCCTGTCGGTTTGGCAGGCCTTCCGTTTTTTCCGAGTACCGTTCCTGTCTTGTCGCCTACGTGTTGAGCATGCCATGTCATGCGTGTCACAAGGCAGTTTATTTGCGGTGAGATCTTCATGAGTATCGAGGGCGTTTTTAACGAGGGGTTCGTGACCACGAACCTCGACAAGCTGATCAACTGGACGCGCACCGGTTCACTCTGGTCGATGACTTTCGGTCTGGCCTGTTGTGCAGTCGAGATGATTCACGCGGGGGCTTCGCGGTATGATCTTGACCGCTTCGGCATGATCTTCCGTCCCAGCCCCCGGCACTCTGACGTGATGATCGTGGCCGGCACGCTCTGCAACAAGATGGCCCCGGCACTGCGCAAGGTCTATGACCAGATGCCGGAGCCTCGCTGGGTGATCTCGATGGGCTCCTGTGCCAACGGGGGGGGCTATTACCACTACTCCTATTCCGTCGTGCGCGGCTGTGACCGGATCGTGCCGGTCGACATCTACGTGCCGGGCTGTCCGCCCACCGCCGAGGCCCTGATCTACGGCGTGGTGCAGCTGCAGCGCAAGATTCGGGAAACCTACACGATTGCGCGCTGATCATGAAAAAGAACGAAGAACTGGTGGCTGCTCTTCAGGACGCCCTCGGCGAGCGGATCCTGGGCCTCTCCACCGCGTTGGGTGAAGTCACCATCGAAATCAGCGCAGACTGTCACCGCGTGGTCTGCGAACGTCTGCGGGATGATCCGCGTCTCGGCTTCGAGATGATGATCGACCTCTGCGGCATCGATTACGCCACTTATGGCAACGCGGTCTGGGACGGTCCGCGCTTCGCGGTGGTGCTGCAGCTGCTCAGCCTGAAGAACAACCAGCGCCTGCGGTTGCGCGCCTTCTGTTCGGATGACGAGAGTCCGGCCATCGAGTCCGTCACCGAGATCTGGCCCTGTGCCAACTGGTTCGAGCGCGAAGCCTTCGACCTGTTCGGCATCGTCTTCATGGGTCACCCCGATCTGCGCCGCATCCTGACGGATTACGGGTTCATCGGCCATCCTTTCCGCAAGGATTTCCCCATTTCCGGTTACACGGAAATGCGCTACGACGAGAAGCTCAAGCGCGTCGTCTATCAACCGGTCACCATCGAGCCACGCGAAAACGTGCCTCGTGTCGTTCGCGAGCCTGGCTACGCGGACGGTGTCTCCAGCAGCGAGCAGTGAGCTGATCATGGCGGAAATCAAGAACTACACCCTGAACTTTGGTCCCCAGCACCCGGCTGCCCACGGCGTGTTGCGTCTGGTGCTCGAGATGGATGGCGAAGTCATCGAGCGGGCCGATCCGCATATCGGTCTGCTGCACCGCGCCACCGAGAAGCTGGCCGAAACCCGCACCTATCTGCAGGCACTGCCCTACATGGATCGGCTCGATTACGTGTCGATGATGTGCAACGAGCACGCCTACGTGATGGCGGTCGAGCGGATGCTGGGCATCGAGGTGCCGGTCCGCGCGCAGTACATCCGCGTGATGTTCGACGAGATCACGCGTCTGCTGAATCACCTGATGTGGATCGGCGCTCACGCGCTGGACGTGGGGGCGATGGCGGTGCTGCTCTACGCCTTCCGGGAGCGTGAGGCGCTGTTCGACTGTTACGAGGCGGTTTCAGGGGCCCGGATGCACGCGGCCTATTACCGGCCCGGTGGTCTGGATGGGGATCTGCCGGGTGTGATGCCGCAGTATCAGGCCGGCAAGCGCCTGTCGGAGAGCAAGGCCAAGGCACTGAACCTTGAGCGTTCGGGCTCGCTGCTGGATTTCATCGAGTCCTTCACCGAACGTTTCCCGGGTTGCGTGGATGAATATGAGACGCTGCTGACCGACAACCGGATCTGGAAACAGCGTCTGGTCGGCATCGGTGTGGTCGAGCCCGAGCGGGCCAAGGCACTGGGGCTGACCGGCCCGATGCTGCGTGGCTCGGGTGTCGTCTGGGATCTGCGCAAGATGCAACCCTACGAAGTCTATGACCGGCTGGATTTCGACATCCCGGTCGGGGTCAATGGCGATTGTTATGACCGTTATCTGGTTCGGGTGGCCGAAATGCGGCAGAGCAATCGCATCATCAAGCAGTGTGTCGACTGGTTGCGCCAGAACCCCGGCCCGATCATGGTCGACAACCTGAAGGTGGCACCGCCTTCGCGTGTTGCGATGAAGAGCAACATGGAAGAGCTGATCCACCATTTCAAGTATTTCACGGAGGGCATGCACGTGCCCGAATCCGAGGCCTATGCGGCGGTCGAGCACCCGAAAGGGGAGTTCGGCATCTACATGGTCTCCGACGGGGCGAACAAGCCCTACCGGATGAAGATTCGCGCCCCCGGTTTCGTGCACCTGCAGGCGCTGGATGAAATGTCACGCGGGCACATGCTGGCCGATGTCGTCACCATCATCGGCACGCAGGACATCGTGTTCGGAGAGATCGATCGATGACTACGGTAACCAAAGCCACGCCTGTGAAACGCCTGCTGTCGGCCGACGCCTATCGCCGCATCGACCGTGAGGTGGCGAAGTATCCATCCGAGCAGAAGCAGTCGGCCGTCATGGCATCGCTGACCATCGCGCAGGACGAGATCGGCTGGATTTCGCCGGCCGTGGTCGACGACATTGCCGATTACCTGTCGATGCCGCCGGTGGCCGTCTATGAGGTCGCCACCTTCTACAACATGTACAACATGAAGGAGGTCGGCACCTGGAAGATCGGCGTCTGTACCTGCCTGCCCTGCGCGCTGCGCCAGGGGGATACGGCGGGCGAATACCTGAAGGAAAAGCTGGGTATCGATTATGGCGAGACGACGCCGGATGGGCGTTTCACGCTGATCGAGACCGAGTGTCTGGGATCATGCGCCGATGCACCGATCTGTCTGATCAACGACAAGCGTGTCGAGAGTTTCATGGACAACGCGCGGCTCGATGCACTGATCGACGAACTGAAGCTGAAGAACAAGGATTGAGGCAGGCATGGGAGCAAGGGATCTGAAGATCGACGCCAGGGCTCATGAAACCTGTTTTCATGGTCGTCACATCAACCCGCAGATCTTTGCGGGGCTGAACTCGGCCGACGGCTGGGGGTTGAAGGATTACGAGTCGCGAGGCGGCTATCAGGCGCTCAGGCGGGTGCTGGGCCAGGATGGCAACCCGCCGATGACGCCCGAGGAAGTGATCGCCGAGATCAAGGCCTCCGGCCTGCGCGGCCGTGGCGGTGCAGGTTTTCCGACGGGTCTGAAATGGAGCTTCATGCCACGCCAGTTTCCGGGCCAGAAGTATCTGGTCTGCAATTCGGACGAAGGCGAACCGGGCACCTTCAAGGACCGCGACATCCTGCGCTACAACCCGCACATCGTCATCGAAGGCATGACGATTGCTGCCTACGCGATGGGCATCACCGCGGGTTACAACTACATTCACGGCGAGATCTTCCGCGTCTACGAGCGCTTCGAGGAGGCGCTCGCCGAGGCGAGGGCGGCCGGCTACCTGGGCAACCATATCCTCGGCACCGATTTTTCGTTCCAGCTACACGGTCATCACGGCTTTGGCGCCTACATCTGTGGTGAAGAGACCGCACTGCTCGAATCGCTGGAAGGCAAGAAGGGGCAGCCGCGCTTCAAGCCGCCGTTCCCGGCGAGCTTCGGTCTGTATGGCAAGCCCACCACCATCAACAACACCGAAACCTTCGCGGCCGTACCCTGGATCATCCGCAACGGCGGTCAGGCCTATCTGGAGACCGGCAAGCCGAACAATGGCGGCACGAAGATCTTTTCGATCGGGGGGGATGTCGAGCTGCCCGGCAATTACGAGATCCCGATGGGCACGCCGTTCTCGAAGCTGCTGCAGCTGGCCGGTGGTGTCCGTTACGGGCGCAAGCTGAAGATGGTGATTCCCGGAGGTTCCTCGTCCCCGGTCATTCCGGGCGACATGATGATGGATCTCACGATGGACTATGACGCCATCTCGAAGGCCGGCTCGATGCTCGGATCGGGGGCCGTCATCGTGATGGACGAGACCCGCTGTGCGGTTCGAAGCCTTGAGCGTCTTTCCTATTTTTACCAGCACGAGAGCTGTGGCCAGTGCACGCCGTGCCGGGAGGGCACGGGCTGGTTGTACCGGATCGTGCATCGCATCGAGCACGGACAGGGCAGGCCGGAAGATCTGGATCAGCTCGATCGTGTCGCGAGCAATATCCAGGGGCGCACGATCTGTGCGCTGGGGGATGCGGCGGCCATGCCGGTTCGGGGCTTCCTGAAGCACTATCGGGATGAATTCGCGCATCACATCGAACACAAGCGCTGTCTTGTGTCGACCGCCGTTTGAGCAGATTTGATACGGGACAGTTATGGTCGAAGTCGAAATCGATGGACGGACAGTATCCGTAGCCGAGGGCAGCATGGTCATGCATGCGGCCAACGAGGCCGGCATCTACGTGCCGCATTTCTGCTATCACAAGAAGCTTTCCATTGCCGCCAGCTGCCGGATGTGTCTGGTCGAGGTCGAGAAGGCGCCGAAGGCGTTGCCGGCCTGTGCCACCCCGGTCACGGCGGGCATGAAGGTTCATACCCGTTCGCGCAAGGCAATCGAAGCGCAGCAGGCCGTCATGGAGTTCCTGCTGATCAACCACCCGCTCGACTGCCCGATCTGTGACCAGGGCGGTGAATGCCAGCTGCAGGATCTGGCCGTCGGGTACGGGATGTCGCACTCCAACTACCAGGAAGAGAAGCGCGTGGTGTTCCACAAGAACATCGGGCCGCTGGTGTCGTCGGAGGAGATGTCCCGCTGCATTCATTGCACCCGCTGCGTGCGTTTCGGTCAGGAAGTGGCCGGCGTGATGGAGCTGGGCATGGCAGGGCGGGGCGAGCATGCCGAGATCATGACCTTCCTGGGCCGCTCGGTCGATTCCGAGCTGTCGGGCAACATGATCGACCTGTGCCCGGTGGGCGCGCTGACCAGCAAGCCGTTCCGCTATCAGGCGCGTACCTGGGAGCTGGTGCGCCGCCGCTCGGTGGCACCGCATGATTCGCTGGGCTCGAACATCGTCGTGCAGGTCAGGCAGGATCAGGTCAAACGCGTGCTGCCTTTCGAGCACGAGGCCGTCAACGAGTGCTGGATCTCCGACCGGGACCGTTTCTCCTACGAGGGATTGAACGCGCCGGATCGGTTGCTGGTGCCGATGATCAAGCAGGACAACCAGTGGCAGGAAGTGTCGTGGGAGTCCGCGCTCGATTATGTAACCCATGCGCTGGCCGATGTCGCGCAGCGTCATGGGGCCGAGGCCATCGGCATGCTGGCCTCACCGTCGTCCACGCTGGAAGAACTGTATCTGGGTGGCGAGCTGATGCGGGGCCTTGGCAGCGACAACATCGACTTCCGCCTGCGTCAGACCGATTTCGCACTCGATGCCCAGCGCCACGGCGTGCCCTGGCTGGGCCACACGATCGAGGAGACGAACCGCCTCGATGCCCTGCTGATCATCGGTTCCTTCCTGCGCAAGGATCATCCGCTGCTGTCGGCCCGCGTCCGTCAGGCCGCCAGGCATGGCACGGCCGTTTCCTCGATCCATGGCGTGATCGAGGACTGGCTGATGCCGATGGCCGCCCAGCAGGCGGTGGCACCGGGGCAGTGGCTCCCGTACCTGATCGAGGTGTTCGTGGCCTGCGCGCGCGCGCGTCAGGTGACGGTGCCCGAAGCCTATGCCACGGTCAAGCCCGGTCAGGCGGCCATCGAGTTGGCCGAA
Organism: Lautropia sp.; assembly: GCA_030528325.1. GTDB lineage: Bacteria > Pseudomonadota > Gammaproteobacteria > Burkholderiales > Burkholderiaceae_E > Lautropia. The sequence goes on from JAUMZD010000012.1 coordinate 35,770, forward strand.
GCCCTGATGGTGGGCGAGAGCCGTGCGATCTGGCTGGGTAATGCGGTGCTCCATCACCCCGACTTCTCTGCCATCACGCAGGTGGTGCAGGCCCTGGCCTCGGTGACCGATGCGCGTTTCGGCGTGATCGGCGAGGCGGCCAATTCGGTCGGTGGTTATCTGGCTGGCGCCACACCGGTGGCCGGGGGCAAGGGTCTGAATGCGGCCGGGATGGTTCGCTCGCCGCGTCAGGCTTACCTGCTGCATGGCATCGAGCCTTCGCTGGATCTGGCTGATCCGGTGGCTGCCCGGGCTGCGCTGCAGCAGGCATCGACCGTGATCGCCACCACGGCCTATGCCTCGCCCGAACTGCTGGAGCTGGCCGACTGCCTGTTGCCGATCACACCGTTCACCGAGACGGGGGGCTCCTACGTCAACTGCGAAGGCCGGTTGCAGACCTTCAACGGGGTCGTGCGCCCGGCTGGTCAGGCGCGGCCCGGCTGGAAGGTGCTCCGCGTGCTGGGCTCGCTGGCCGGCATTCCCGGTTTCGGTTTCGAGAACGTCGAGGAAGTGCGAGCCCGCGCCCTGGCCGATACGATCGAGCCGGCCGAAGTGTCGGTTCAGGCCGTCACGCCGAAGGACACGCCGGCCCGTCCGGGCGCGGCACTGCGCCGTGCGGCGCGTGCCAAGGCGCCGGTCGATGGCCTGCATTTCAAGCGCTATCTGAGCAATCACTGCAACCTGAGCCTGCCCGCCTATCAGCCGGAAGAGCAGCAGGGGTTGCAGCGTCTGGCCAGTGTGCCGATCTATGCGGTCGATCCGCTCGTGCGTCGCGCCGCCAGTCTGCAGAAGACGGCTGACGCCAGACGGGCTGCCGAAGTCCGCCTGCATGGCGAGACGATGACCCGTCTGGGGCTGGAAGGGGTGGCGCAGGTTCGTGTCCGTCAGGACGGAGGCGAGGCCGTGCTCCCGCTGGTACGGGACGACCGGCTGGCGCCCGAGGTGGCCTGGGTGCCTGCCGCACTGGAGGCCGTGGCCATGCTGCCCCGCACGTTTGGGCCGATCACGCTGGAGGCCGTGAAGTGAACTGGATCGACACACTGACGCAGACCGGTGAATCCGTCCTGGGGGGGGCTTGGCCGGTTGTCTGGAACCTGATCAAGATCATTGCGCTGGTGGCGCCCCTGATGATCTGTGTGGCCTATCTGACGCTCTGGGAGCGCAAGATGATCGGCTACATGCATATCCGGATCGGCCCGAACCGGGTCGGCCCCTTCGGGCTGCTGCAGCCGCTGGCCGATGGCATCAAGCTGATGCTGAAGGAAATCCTGGTGCCGACGCAGGTCAGCCGTGCGCTGTTCCTGATCGCACCGGTGATGGCGATCATGCCGGCGCTGGCGGCCTGGGTCGTGATTCCCTTCGGCCCCGATCGTGCGCTCGCCAACGTGAATGCCGGTCTGCTCTTGCTGCTGGCGCTGACCTCGCTGGAGGTCTATGGCGTGATCCTGGCCGGCTGGGCCTCCAACTCGAAATATGCCTTCCTCGGTGCGCTGCGGGCCGCCGCCCAGATGGTCTCCTACGAGCTGGCGATAGGCTTCTGTCTCGTCATCGTGCTGATGGTGACGGGCAGCATGAACATCACCGAGATCGTCAATGCGCAGGGGCAGGGCACCTTTGCCGAGCGGGGCATCAATTTTCTGTCCTGGAACTGGTTGCCGCTGTTGCCGGTGCTGGTCGTCTATTTCGTCTCTGGCGTGGCCGAAACCAACCGTCACCCCTTCGACGTGGTCGAGGGCGAGTCCGAGATCGTGGCTGGTCACATGGTCGAGTACGCCGGCATGAGCTTTGCCATCTTCTTCCTGGCCGAATACGCCAACATGATCCTGGTGTCGGCCTTGGCCGCGATCATGTTCTTCGGGGGCTGGCAGCCGTTCTTCACACTGGGTCTCGACATCGGGCCGCAGTGGTTCTGGGACTGGTTCTGGCTGTTCATCAAGACCTTCTTCCTGGTCAGTCTGTTCGTCTGGTTCCGCGCCAGCTTCCCGCGTTACCGCTATGACCAGATCATGCGTCTGGGCTGGAAAGTGTTCATTCCGGTCACGCTGGTCTGGCTGATCGTGGTGGCCATCTGGATGCAGACGCCTTTCAACATCTGGAAGATCTGAGCGATGCGTGCGATCAAGGACTTTTTTTCGAGCTTTCTGCTGCTCGAACTGCTCAAGGGGATGAAGCTGACCGGGCGATACATGTTCGCCCGCAAGATCACCGTTCAGTATCCCGATGCCAAGACACCGATTTCCTCGCGTTTCCGGGGGCTTCATGCGCTGCGGCGCTACGCCAACGGTGAAGAGCGCTGCATCGCCTGCAAGCTGTGCGAGGCCGTCTGCCCGGCGCTTGCGATCACGATCGAGTGTGCACAGCGTGAAGATGGCTCACGCCGAACCACGCGCTACGACATCGATCTGACCAAGTGCATCTTCTGTGGTCTGTGCGAAGAGTCCTGTCCCGTCGATTCGATCGTCGAGACGCACATCTTCGAGTATCACGGCGAGAAGCGGGGCGATCTGTATTTCACCAAGGATATGCTGCTCGCCGTTGGCGACCGGTATGAAAGCGAAATCGCCGCGGCGCGTCAGGCTGACGCCCCGTACCGCTGAACGAGGACGGTCGCATCATGGATGTCATCACGACACTCTTCTATCTGTTTGCCTTCACCACGGTCTTTTCGGCCGCCCGGGTGGTCACGGCCCGCAACCCGGTTCACAGTGCGCTCTTTCTGGTGCTGACCTTCGTCTCGACGGCTGCCGTCTGGCTGCTGATGAAGGCCGAGTTCCTGGCCATCGTGCTGGTGCTGGTCTATGTCGGTGCCGTGATGGTGTTGTTCCTGTTCGTGGTGATGATGCTCGACGTCAACGCCGAGAAGCTGCGTGCCGGGTTCTGGCGTTCGCTGCCGGTGGCGCTGTTCGTCGGCGGCATCATCGTCATCGAGCTGTCTCTGGTGATCTGGGTTCACTATGGTGGTGTGCTCGAAGCCAGCGTGATGCCGGTGCCCGCCGATCATGACAATGCGAAGGCGCTCGGTGAGCTGCTCTACAGCGACTACATCTACCCGCTTGAAATCGCCGGCATGATCCTGCTGGTGGGCATGGTCGCCGCCATCTCGCTGACGATCCGCCGTCGCAAGGACGTCAAGTCGCAGAATCCGGGTGAGCAGGTGCGCGTGCGTGCCGCTGACCGCGTCCGTCTGGTCAGCGTGCCGGCGGTGCGCCGGGAAGCCGAGGCCGAAGAGCCGGCGGCGCAGGCCGATGAGACTGCGCCGGCACAGGACAAATCGTGAGAAGGGTGCAACGATGACGGGTCATTTCCTACAACTGAGCCTTGCGCATTATCTGACGCTGGGCGCCGTACTGTTCTCGATCGGGGTGGTCGGCATCTTCCTGAACCGCCGCAACCTGATCGTCGTGCTGATGTCGATCGAGCTGATGCTGCTCGCCGTCAACATGAACTTCGTTGCCTTCTCGCATTTCAGTGGGGATCTGGCCGGTCAGGTCTTCGTGTTCTTCATCCTGACCGTGGCGGCTGCCGAGGCTGCGATCGGGCTGGCCATCCTGGTCGTGCTCTTCCGCCAGTTCCATTCTGTCGATGTCGAAGACCTCGACAGCCTGAGGGGGTGATCCGATGAAAACCGCTTACCTGCTGGTTCCGTTCGCCCCGCTGCTCGGTTCGATGATTGCCGGGTTCGCCGGGCGCCGCATCGGTCGCGTGGCTACCCATCGCGTCACGATCCTCGGCGTGCTCGTCTCGCTGCTCGCCTCGCTGTGGGTCATGTGGGACGTGCATCAGGGCAACACCTTCAATGGCACCCTCTACAGCTGGGCCGTGCTCGGCAAGCTGAAGTTCGAGGTCGGCTTCCTGATCGATTCGCTGACGGCCATGATGATGGTCGTCGTCACCTTCGTGTCGCTGATGGTGCACGTCTACACCATCGGCTACATGTCCGACGATGACGGCTATCAGCGCTTCTTCTCCTACATCAGCCTCTTCACCTTCTCGATGCTGATGCTGGTGATGTCGAACAACTTCCTCCAGCTCTTCTTCGGCTGGGAGGCGGTGGGTCTGGTCTCTTACCTGCTGATCGGCTTCTGGTACACGAAACCCTCGGCCATCTACGCCAACCTGAAGGCCTTCCTCGTCAACCGGGTCGGTGACTTCGGTTTCGTGCTGGGTATCGGCCTGCTCGTGGCCTGCGTCGGCAGCCTCGATTACGCCGACGTGTTCAGGGCAGCGCCCGATCTGGCCAACGTCACGATCAACCTCGTGGGCGAGCAGCAGTGGTCGCTGATCACGGTGGCCTGCATCTGCCTGTTCGTGGGTGCGATGGGCAAATCGGCCCAGTTTCCGCTGCACGTCTGGCTGCCCGATTCGATGGAAGGCCCGACCCCGATTTCGGCGCTGATTCATGCGGCCACGATGGTGACGGCCGGCATCTTCATGGTGGCGCGCATGTCGCCGATCTTCGAGATGTCCGAGACGGCGCTGTCCTTCATCATGATCATCGGGGCGATCACGGCCTTCTTCATGGGGCTGATGGGCATCATCCAGAACGACATCAAGCGTGTGGTGGCCTATTCCACGCTGTCGCAGCTCGGTTACATGACGGTTGCGCTCGGGGCCTCGGCCTACAGCGTCGCGGTCTTCCATCTGATGACGCATGCCTTCTTCAAGGCGTTGCTGTTCCTCGGGGCTGGTTCGGTCATCATCGGCATGCACCACGATCAGGACATCCGCCACATGGGCGGTCTGCGCAAGTACATGCCGATCACCTGGATCACCTCGCTCTTAGGTTCGCTCGCCCTCGTCGGCACGCCGTTCTTCTCCGGCTTCTATTCCAAGGAATCGATCATCGAGGCGGTGCGTTTTGCCAACATCCCGGGAGCAGGGCTGGTCTATTACGCCCTGCTGGCAGGTGTCTTCATCACGGCCTTCTATTCGTTCCGCATGTATTTCCTGGTCTTCCACGGCAAGCCGCGCTTCGACCAGGCCCATGCGCACGGCCATGATGATCACGGCCACCACGGCGACCATGGTCATGGCCCGCACGTGCCGCACGAATCGCCGGCCGTCGTGACGGTGCCGCTCATGCTGCTGGCGATTCCGTCCGTCGTGATCGGCGCGCTGGCCGCCGGCCCGATGATCACCGGTGAGTACTTCCAGGGGGTCATCACCGTGTTCGACAGCCATCCCGCGATGGCCACGCTGACCGAACACTGGCACGGCTGGGTGGCGATGGGGCTGCACGGCTTCGTGACGGTGCCGTTCTGGCTGATGGTGGCCGGCATCGTGACGGCCTGGTACTTCTATCTGGTCAACCCGGCCATTCCGGCCCGCATCCGCCAGATGGCGGGTGGCCTCTACACCGTGCTGGAGAACAAGTACTACCTCGACCGTTTCAACGAGTGGTTCTTCGCCGGCGGTGCCCGCAAGCTGGGCACCGGCCTCTGGCGCCGGGGTGACCAGACACTGATCGACGGCCTCGTCGTCAACGGCAGTGCCAGGGCGGTCGCCGGTTTCGCCCGTGTCATGCGCTACCTGCAGACGGGCCTGCTCAACCAGTACGCCATTGCAATGATCATTGGCCTGGCCTTCCTGTTGCTCTGGTTCCTTCCCATCCTGACCAACGCACGATAGACCATGGAACAGATAACGACAGAGACTATGGGCATGGGTTGGCTGAGTGCCGCCATCTGGGTTCCGATCGTCGTCGGCCTCGTGCTGCTGGCGATCGGCAACGAGCGGCGGGCCGATGTGGTGCGCTGGGTGGCCCTGGCAGGTTCGATTCTTGGCTTTGCCGTCACGTTGCCTCTCTACGCCGGTTTCGACCGCACGACTGCTGCGATGCAGTTCGTCGAGCGGATGCCGTGGATCGAGAGCCTGGGGGTGCACTACGCGCTGGGCATCGACGGGCTGTCCGTCTGGATGGTGCTGCTGACGGCCTTCATCACGATCGTGGTCGTGATCGCGGCCTGGCAGGTCATCACCGATCGCGTGCATCAGTACATGGCCGCCTTCCTGATCCTGTCCGGGATCATGGTGGGGGTCTTCAGTGCCACCGACGGCATGCTGTTCTACATCTTCTTCGAGGCCACGCTGATCCCGATGTACATCATCATCGGCGTCTGGGGTGGGCCGAACCGGGTGTATGCGGCCTTCAAGTTCTTCCTTTACACGCTGCTCGGCTCGCTGCTCACGCTGGTGGCGCTGATCTACCTGTACCTGCAATCGGGCAGTTTCGACATTCTGGCCTGGCACAGGCTGCCGCTGGGCCTGACCGAGCAGATCCTGATCTTCGTGGCCTTCCTGCTGGCCTTCGCCGTCAAGATCCCGATGTGGCCGGTACACACCTGGCTGCCGGATGCGCACGTCGAGGCACCCACCGGCGGTTCCGTCGTGCTGGCCGCGATCATGCTGAAGCTGGGCGCCTATGCCTTCCTGCGCTTCTCACTGCCGATCGCACCGGACGCCAGCCACCACCTGGCCGGCCTGATGATCACGCTGTCGCTGGTGGCCGTGATCTACATCGGTCTGGTGGCCCTGGTGCAGAAGGACATGAAGAAGCTCGTCGCTTACTCGTCGATCGCCCACATGGGCTTCGTCACCCTCGGCTTCTTCATCTTCAACGAGCTGGGCGTGCAGGGCGCCGTCATGCAGATGATCTCGCACGGTTTCGTCTCCGGTGCGATGTTTCTCTGCATCGGGGTGCTCTATGACCGCCTGCACAGCCGCCAGATCGCCGACTACGGCGGCGTCGTGAACCGGATGCCGAAGTTCGCGGCGCTGTTCCTGCTGTTCTCGATGGCCAATGCCGGTCTGCCGGCCACCTCCGGCTTCGTCGGCGAGTTCCTGGTCATCCTGGGCTCGGTGCAGTTCAACTTCTGGATCGGCTTCCTGGCCGCGACCGCGCTGATCCTGGGCGCAGCCTATTCGCTCTGGATGTACAAGCGGGTCGTGTTCGGTGCCGTGGCTAACCCGCAGGTCGAGACGCTGTCGGATGTCGATGCTCGGGAATTCGGCCTGCTGCTCCTGATGGCGGCCTGCGTCCTGTTCATGGGTCTGTATCCGAAATTCTTCACCGATCTGACACAAGTGTCGGTCGAGGCGCTGCTGTCGCACCTCGGCCAGTCCAAGATCCCCAGTCCTAGCTTCTAACGCGAGACAAGGCCGTGACACCACAGTCCCTGCAAGAATTCAATCTGAGTGCGCTGGCGCCGGAGATCGCGCTGATGGTCGGCATCGGTGTGTTCCTGGTCATCGAGGCGTTTCTGGGCAAGAAACAGACGGTTCGTGCCGACCGCCTGGCGTTGGGCATCCTGGTGCTGCCGCTGGCTGCCATCGTCTGGAAGATGGGTGAGGGCACCCAGCATGCCTTCGGCCAGATGTATGTCGCCGACGAGCTGGCTTATCTGCTGAAGATCTGTGCCATCGTGGCCACCGGCGTCATCGTCATCTATTCACGCCGCTACGCTGCCGACCGCAACATTCGCCAGAGCGATCTGTATGCGCTGGCACTGTTCTCGCTGCTGGGGCAGATGGTGATGATCTCGGGTGCCAACCTGCTGGTACTGTATCTGGGCCTCGAACTGATGTCGCTCGCGCTCTACGCTGCCATCGGCCTGCGTCGTGATTACCGTCTGGGTACCGAGGCTGCGATGAAGTACTTCGTGCTGGGCGCCCTGGCTTCGGGCTTCCTGCTCTATGGCATGTCGATGGTCTATGGCGCCACCGGTTCGCTCAACATCAACGAGATCGTGCCCCTCGTGTTCGATGGTGTGGCGTCGCCACAGGTGCTGGCTTTCGGTCTGGTGTTCCTCGTGGCAGGCATGGCTTTCAAGCTGGGCGCGGTGCCGTTCCACATGTGGGTGCCCGATGTCTATCAGGGGGCGCCCACCGTGGCCACGCTCCTCGTGGCAGCGGGCCCGAAGCTTGCGGCCTTTGCGCTGGTCTTCCGCATCCTGGGTGAGACGCTGGTCGCCATCGCGCCGCTGTGGCAGCTGATGATCATCGTGCTGGCCGTGCTGTCACTCGGTATCGGCAACATCGTGGCCGTGGTGCAGACGAACCTGAAGCGGATGCTGGCCTACTCGACGATCTCGCAGGTGGGCTTCGTCCTGCTCGGCGTGGCCGGCGTCTATGCCAGCGAAAGCAGTCCGCCGTCGTCCGAGGCTTTCGGCGCGAGCCTCTTCTACATCATCACCTATGTGCTGACGACGCTGGGCACCTTCGGCATGATCCAGTTCCTCGCACGCCAGGGCTTCGAGGCTGAAGAGATCCGCGACTTCGCCGGTCTGGCCCGTCGCAGCCCCTGGATGGCCGGCGTGATGCTGCTGTTCATGTTCTCGCTGGCAGGCATCCCGCCGCTGGTCGGCTTTTATGCGAAACTGGCGGTTCTGAAGTCCATCATCGCCGCTGGCTATGTCTGGGTGGCGGTCTACGCCGTGCTGATGTCGCTGATCGGCGCCTTCTATTACATCCGTGTCGTGAAGGTGATGTTCTTCGACCAGCCGAACGACGACGCCGAGATCGTGGTCGATGGCGATGCCAGGGCGCTGATGAGCCTCAATGGTCTGGCCGTGATCCTGGTGGGTATCCTGCCGGGGCCGCTGATGGCGCTGTGCATCTCCGCCATCCAGAACGCCTGGCGGCTCGGCTGAGCCTTATCGTTCGGCATCGATCTGTTTGCCGCAAGAACGGCTGCCGGCTCCGGCAGCCGTTTTGCTTGGTGCACCACGTTGGGTGCATCACGTTCCATCAGCGGCAGGCCGTTGCCTTGTCTGTCCGGCAGCAGCTGCCTGCCGTCTCATCGCAGAGAGAGCCATGTCCCTATCCCACGATGACCACCCCCTGTCCAGACCGGTACTGAAAGCGGAAGACATACCCGACCACATCGACCCCGAGGAGAAGAGCCGCCATCCCGGGCTGGCCGAAGCAACGGTCTCACGCGAGCTGGTTTACTCGGGCTGTTTCCTGAACGTGCGACGCGATGTCGCCCGTCTGCCGAACGGGGCCACGTCCACCCGTGAGTTCGTCATGCATCCGGGGGCCGCGGCGATGGTGGCCATCGATGAGCAGGATCGCATCCTGATCGAACGGCAGTTCCGCTATGCGCCGGGCCGGGTCTATGTCGAGCTGCCGGCAGGCAAACGCGATCCGGGGGAGACGACCTTCGAGACCGCCAGGCGGGAGCTGGTCGAGGAAACCGGGTATCGCGCCCATCGCTGGGCGCATCTGACGCGCATCCATCCGGCCATCGGTTTCGCCGACGAAGTGATGGACATCTATCTGGCGAAAGATCTGGAAAAGGTCGAGCGCAATCTGGATGATGAGGAATTCGTCGAGATCGAGTGGGTCAGCTTCGGCTGGCTGATGGACGAGCTGCGCGCGCACCGGCTGCTCGATGTGAAGACGCAGCTGGCTGTTCACTGGCTCGACCGTTTTTATCGTGGCGAGCTGCCGTGGCCAGCCTTCGACTTGCGCTGATCATGAGCCCTGGGAGCCAGGGCGGCAGGAATCGCGAAGTCGAAAATCTGCCCCGCCGAGCACAGTTTGTGCCCGATTCGCTTTGAGTGTGGCTGGACGCCGTGGGCCGGACACGGGGTCAGGAGAAGCAGCGTCAGACCGCAGGGCTTTGGGCGCACTGGGCTTCAGGCAGCTCTCAGCTCAAGCCGCTGCCACGCGTTGATGACGGCATCCACCTCGATGGCCGTCATGTCGGGTTTGCCATCAAGGTGTGCCTGAACCACCGCCACCGGGGTGTTGCCACCTCGCGGGCGGATCTCCACTGGGTCGGCCACACCGAACAGCACGACCAGCGGGCAGCCGAGGGCGGCGGCCGTGTGCCCGGGGCCGGTGTCGACCGAGATCATGCCGGCAGCACGGGCCTGCAGTGCGAGCAGACGCGGAATCGGCAGTTCGGTGGCCACATTGAACGCCCGCTTTTCCTTCGCGAGGCGTAGCAACGCCTCATTCAGCTCGGCCTCTGGCGGCGCACCGATCAGCAGGATGCACGCATGGGGATGCCGGTTGGCCAGCATCCGGATGATGGCCGCCCAGTTCTCTTCCGGCCACCACTTGGTGTTGGTCGAGACGCGACGGCGAAGCCCGGTGCGCATCGTCCGCCGGTTGCCTGCCTGAACCAGCAACAATGGCTTGTCAGCCCAGCCTCGGGCTGCCAGCCAGCTGTCCAGATCCGCCTTCATCGCCTGCGAGACGACGAGCTGCGGATCCTGATGGGGGAGCGGTGCCGGCAGGGGCAGATGCTGAAAGGCTGCCGGCACGATCTCGGCCAGTCGCTGGGAAAAATCGACCAGATGCTCGCCCGCCTTCATGCCGAGCAGCTTGCCACGGGCGAGCGTTTCGGGCCCCTGGCCGGCGCGGGCCAGCAGCGGCAGCAGCCGTTCGTCGAAATCGCAATACCAGATCGGGCGTGGCCCTTTCTGCTTGAGCCACTGTACCAGCTCGCGCTTGTCGGCATTCAGCCAGTAAGGCATCTTTCGGTTCGGCAGCAGCCGGATCTCGCCCACCCCGGGCTGCCCCTGATACAGTGCCCGCGTCCAGCCGCCTGCAGCCAGAATGTCCACTGGCAGGCCAAAGCGTGCCGACAGCAGCCGGATCATCGGCTGGATCAGTACCAGATCGCCCATCGCCCCGAAACGGATCAGCAGCGGACGGGGCAGGGGTGCGGCACCGGCAGGCGCGGTGGCTGACTTGCTATCAGGCATGGTGTGAGCGGGGAGCGGAACGGATGCGACCCATGATGATAGCCCGTGCGAAAGCACCGGCTGCGTTGTGCCGGGCGGCACAGGGTGGCGGAAGAGGTGGGATTCGAACCCACGGATGGTCGCCCATCGCCGGTTTTCAAGACCGGTGCATTCAACCGCTCTGCCACTCTTCCGACGGATGCCGAGCCTGATTGAAGCTTCGGATTCTACCTCATCTGCTGTCGGGTTGCTGGGAGCCCGTTGGTCGGCTGGTACGTGTCGTGTCCACGACGCAGACCGCGCGGTGATCATCCGATGCCACACCGATCCCTTCCGGTGTTCCCGGGTTTTCATCCGGGGGCTATTTCTGACCCGACGGTTATTTTCGGTGGTTATCTGATGGGGAAACGCTTTTCTCTCTAGGAGCTTGGGCGGTAGGAATCGCGAAGGCGAAAATCGGCCCCGCCGAGCACAGTTTGTGCCCGATTCGCCGCCCCATAGCCCGAGCTATGGGGCAAGAAGCGGGTGCAAAATGGGCTGGCGCGGCCGGTTTGCAGCCCGCGACTTTCCTGCCGCCCAAGCTCCTAGGCTCTTTTTTCTGCCGTTTCGTCGTTGAGCCCGGTTTTATCGGATGATTCGGATGGTTTTCGACAGGATAAAAAGGAGATGCCTGGCCGTCATGCCTTTCTGGCTGGAGGGGGAAGGCTGATTTGTCTTGAAACCCGTTTTTGCAATGTGAAATGTTGTATGAACTTCATCAGTACTCTCTTATTTATTAATGACGCCTGTTTCGGCGGCCTGCCTGTCGCCGCTCAGGTTCGGCCAGTGTCCGGCTTCTTGCACCTTTCGTCGGCCACCGACCGTTCGGCAGCTCGTGCGTTTCCCTTCATTTTCTTGGGCTACAATCGTCTCCGATTCTCCCGGTCCTGGTAATTCTGCCCGGTTCATCAGCCTATCCGCTGCCATCAGCGGTGTACGTTATTTAATTAGTTAACGGAATCTCGAAAATGGATCGTTTTGTCGTCATGGTCGATGCAGGGTATCTGCTGCATCAATCCGCCGAAATCGTCAGTGAACGCGCCTCCACTAAAAGACATCATCTGGAGGTGATGAACCCCGCTGCGCTGATCAACCTGTTGCTGGAGAAGACCCGGGCTGCCCTGGGTCTCACCACGCGCGAGCTGCTTCGTGTCTACTGGTATGACGGCGTGATGGCCAGTGGCCTGTCGCCCCAGCAGCGCGCCATCGCCGAACTGCCCGATGTCCACTTCCGTGCCGGCATCGTCAATGCGGCCGGCCAGCAGCGTGGGGTCGATTCGCTGATCGTCACCGATCTGATCGAGCTTGCCAGCAATGGCGCCATCTGTGATGCGGCCCTGGTCACCGGGGACGGTGACTTTGCGATCGGTATCGAAATGGCCCAGAAGAAGGGCGTGCGCATCGCGGTCATCGGGGTCGAGGATGCCGAGCTGGGTGTCTCGCACCGTCAGAGTTTCGAGATCACGAGCCGGGCAGACCGCGTGGCCCGCCTGGGGGTTTATGATCTGTCGGCCGTCATGCGCTATGCGCCACCGACCTCGGGTGATTACGATTATGTGCCGCCTTATGGCAACAACAATTTCCCCTCGACGGCTCCGTCGATGGGTAGCGGCTCTTCGATCCTGACGGGGGGCGTGCCGCCGTCCGCATCGGTCTACCCGCAGATGCGCAATGAGCACACCCCGCTCGACGAGGACAGCCGTCTGCGCATCATCGAATCGGTCAAGGTCTTCGTCGATGAGCAGGCCGATCTGTGCGCCGATGTCGATCCGCTCAGCCGCCGCATCGATCCGGGTCTCGACCGTCTGCTGATCCATCACATCTACGCCGATCTGGGGCACGGCAAGCTCACGAATGCCGAGAAGAATTTTGCCCGTGACCGTCTGCGTGCCGAACTGAGCGATTAAGCCCGGCCAGCCCTCACGCCGCCTTGCAGAGCCGGGCGGAAAGCCCGGCTCCTGGGAGCTTGGGCGGCAGGAAAGTCGCGGGCTGCAAACCGGCCGCGCCGGCCCATTTTGCACCCGCTTCTTGCCCCATAGCACCGGCTATGGGGCGGCGAATCGGGCACGAACTGTGCTCGGCGGGGCCGATTTTCGCCTTCGCGATTCCTACCGCCCAAGCTCCTGGCGGTGCGATCAGGCCGATGCTTCGTTCTCCAGCACTTCGGCTTTTCCGGCTGGTGCCACGTGCGGCGCATCGCTGATCTCGATGCGGCGGGGCTTGGCCGCTTCCGGAATCTCGCGCACGAGGTCGATGCCGAGCAGGCCGTTTTCCAGTGAGGCGCCCAGCACACGGACATGCTCGGCCAGCTGGAAGCGGTGGGAGAAGTCGCGAGCGGCGATGCCACGATGCAGGTAGGTGGGCTGGGTGGCGGCCGGACGTTTGCGTCCGGTGATCTTCAGGCCGTCCTGTTCCACCTCGATCTCGATTTCAGCGCGGTCGAAGCCGGCAACTGCCATCGTGATCCGGTATTCATTTTCGCCGACCAGCTCGATGTTGTAAGGCGGGTAACTGGGCTGGGTGTCATTGCGCAGCGAGTTGTTCAGCAGCTGGGCAAGACGGTCGAAGCCGATGGCCGAGCGGTACAGCGGTGCAAAATCGAATTGGTTCATGGTTCTCATCCTCGTAAATCAAGCGATTGAGTGGGCCGGGCCCGACCATTCGGCGCCCGTGCCATGAACATGGGGGGGATGTCGCGGTTTTCAAGGGATACTCTGAACAAGTCCCAAGAGCCGTGTCGCCCGGGATTTTGCGTGCGCTCCCGGTGCGTCAGTGAAGCGGCTGGCCGCGGGTGATCAGATAACGTTCGATCATCAGCCGGGCATCCTCATAGCCCGGGTGTCTGGCAAAGAAGTGCTTGTCCAGCCAGGCCAGGCTGTCCTCCAGCTCCGTCATCCGGGCATCTTTCAGGAACTCCAGAAATTCCTCGAAGTATTCCCGCGCGATGTGGTACCAGCTGTCCTCATCGAGGCGGTTGGCGGCGCCCGTACTGGCGCAGGCCGACGAGTAGGCCTCGTCGATCACCCGTTCGGGGCGTTCGGAGAAGACCGTGAATGTCAGCAGGGTGGCGAAGGTCTCTGCCTCGCGCCCCGGTTCGATGGGGCCGATGAAGGCAAGCCGGTTGCTGTCGACATCCAGCTGGGGCGTGAGGAAAGCGTGTGTCTCCTGCGCAGGAAGGGAGGTGGCGGGGGCGGGCGCATCGCCCGGTACGGGCAGTGCGGGGGAGATCTGTGCGTCATCCGGCACAGGCATCAGGAGGTCTGCCGATTCCATCGTGTGTCGACAAAGCTGAGGAAGCGTCTTTGTCGCGTATCTGTTGCACTTTGACATCATCGGCTCGTTCAGGCGGTCGGCTCGGCAGGATGGGCGCACGCCCAAGCTCCGAGGGATACGCTGAACAAGCCCACGCGGACGCCGCATCCCCGACACGGGCGCATGCCTGCGTTTGCCTTTGTCGTCAATGACACGCTCTATTGACGACCCATGCCGCCTTGTCCTGCATCCCGTGTCAAGGCGCGTCGCCTCACGGGACTTGTTCAGAGTATCCCAAGGGGTGCGCCTTCTATAATCAAAGGGATCACCCCCTGATGCCGGGTCATCGCGGGTTCATCCGGCAACTCGTGGCACACTGTCATGGACGGCGTGACCGGTGTCCGCCTCCTTTCCTTCACCATGAATAACGATAACCGTCCGAGCCTCATCCATCACCCGGCTGCCGGTACGCCGTCGCTGACCGTGGCCTGTCTATGTGCGCAGTGGTGTGGCACCTGCCGTGGCTACCGGGAGATGCTGATGGCCGAGGCCGGCAGCTATCCGGACACGGCTTTCCTGTGGATCGATGTCGAGGATGACAGCGAGCTGGTGGGGGATCTGGATATCGAGACCTTTCCCTGTCTGCTGGTGATGGCCCACTCATCGGTACTGTTCTTCGGGCCGATGCTGCCGGGTGTCGATCACCTGAGAAGGCTTTTGCGTACCCTGCATGATCATCGGCGCCAGCCGGTGCCCGTGGATGACGATGTTGTCTTACTTGCCGAGCGTCTGAATGCGCTGATTGGAGTTCCTTCATGATCAGAAAGTTGTTGATTGCCGTTGGCGTCCTCGTCGGTTTGCTGGCTGTGCTGGCGATCGGCGTCAGTTTCGTGGACGTCAATTACTTCAAGCCCCAGATCACGTCCTTCGTCTCGAACCGTTATCAGCGCACGCTGACGATCGATGGTGATCTGTCGCTGTCGGTATTTCCGAACGTGGCCGTCACGCTGCCGGGGGTTCGACTGTCCGAGCCGAACAATCCGCAGGAGGATGCGGCCCGTCTTGGTTCGGCGCGGGTCAGCATCGCGCTGCTGCCGCTGATCAAGGGTGAGGTGCAGGCCGATACCGTCAGCATCGAGGGTCTGGATGCCCGTGTCGTGCGCAAGGCCGATGGCACGCTCAGCATCGACGACCTGATCGGCGCCGGGGCAGCCGAGACCGCGCCAGCCCCGGCCGATGAGCCGGCGAAAAGCGGCGGGGTGCCGGCCTTCCGGATCAACGGGGTCGAGCTGAAGAATGCCCGCGTGGTCTATGACGACCGGCAGGCCGGGCAGCGGCTGACGCTGGAGCGGGTGAATCTGGAGACGGGGCCGCTGGCCAACGTCATCGAAACGCCCCTGAACCTGAACCTGGCCTTCAGTGCGCAGTCGCCCGAGGCGAGGGGCGAGTTCGGCCTGAAAGGCCGGCTGAAGCTCGACCTGAACGAAGGGCTCTATGGCTTTCAGGATCTGAACGCCACGCTGAAGGGTGCGCTCGATACCGTGCAGCTTCAGCAGCTGGCCGTGCGCCTGAAGGGTTTTTCATTCAATCCGGCCGGGCCGGTCGTCGATGTCACCGAGCTGGTGCTCGATGGCCATGGCCGTCTGGGCGAGGATGCCTTCAAGACCCGTCTGGCAGCACCGCGTCTGGCCATCAACCAGGACAATGCCTCGGGCGAGACGATCGAGGGCATGGTCTCGCTGGGCGACAGGGAGTGGCTGAATGCCACGCTGAGTCTGGCTGGTGTCGGTGGTACGGCCGATGCGCTGAAGGTCGAGCGGCTGGGGCTGGAGTCGACTCTGAAGCAGGGCGGTCGCAGTGTGGTGGCGCGGGTCGCCTCGCCGGTCGAAGCCAGTCTGGCAGGCGGTCGCTATCAGCTCAGCGCGCTGGATGGTGAAGTCCGTATCGACGATCCGGCCGTGCCGAAGGCCGCCTCGCAGCTGAATCTGGGCGGCAAGGTGGCGCTCGATCTGAAGAAGGAAACGGCCCAGGCCGATCTGTCGGCACTGATCGACAAGGCCAAGCTGGCCCTGAAGGCTGGCGTCAATGGCTTCAAGACGCCGAAGGTGCAGGTCGATCTGAATGCCGATTCGCTGAACATCGACCATTTCTTCCCACCGGCCAAAGTCGAGACGGCGGCCTTGCCACCGGCTGCTCCCGGCAATCAGGCCGAGACCCCGGTCGACCTGTCGGCCCTGAAGGGGCTGACGCTGGATGCCAAGGTGGCCATCGGTCATCTGGTGGCGCGTGGCCTGGAGGCCCGCTCGATCAAGGCCAATGCGCGGATCGCCAATGGTCAGCTGAACCTCGCACCGGTGTCGGCTGCGCTCTACGACGGACGCCTGTCGGCTTCGTCGGTGGTGACGACCGGCTCCACGCCCGCGGCCAACAAGATGACGCTGAAGGCCGACTTCACCGGCATCTCGATCAATCCGCTGCTGAAGGTGGTGGCCGACCAGGACATGCTGGAAGGCAAGGGTAACCTGAACGTGGCCGTCAACACGGGTGGTGGCACGGTGGAGGCCCTGAAGCGTTCACTGGCCGGCAACACGGCGCTGGCGCTGAAGGATGGGGCCGTCAAGGGGATCAACCTGGGCGAAAAGCTGCGGCAGGCCCGTCAGATGTTCTCGGGCGGCCAGCCGGAGAAGCAGGGCGCCGACATGACGCAAAAAACCGACTTCACGGAGATGTCGGTCAGCTTCCAGATCCAGAACGGGGTCGCCCGCAGCAACGACCTCTCCCTGAAGTCGCCGCTGATCCGGGTGGGCGGTGAAGGCTCGGTCGATATCGGTCGCAGCGTGATGGACTACACCGTGATGGCCTCGGTGGTCGGCACGAGCGGCGGGCAGGGCGGCAAGGATCTGGCCGATCTGCGAGGCGTGACGATTCCCGTGCGCCTGACCGGTGCCTTCGAGGCGTTGAACTGGCAGATCGACTGGGCTGCGGCGGCCAAGGAGGCGATGAAGTCCAGGGTCGGCAACGAGCTGAAGGGTCAGGCCGAGCAGAAGCTGAAGGAGCAGCTCGACAAGAGCGGCCTGGCCGACAGGATCGATGTCAACAAGGCCACGGATTCACTGAAGGGTCTGCTGGGCCGCTGATCGAGCGGGGCTGTCTCAGAAGATTTGACGGCAGCTGCCGAGCAGAAAATGGTGCCAGAAAATCAATGGCCTTACAGGACAGCCCTGATCACGCTGAGGGTATGGGATAGGGCATGGGCGTCAAAGGGGAGCCCGCCCCCGGAAGGTTGCTCCCGACGGTAAGCCAGGTGCCCCGGGAGAGGATGCTGTCAGGGGATGGAGTCCGTGCGGGGACTGTCGTGATGTCGTTTCAGCTGCTTCAGCCCGATGTGGCTGAGGAAGAAAAGCATCGTTGCCAGTGCCGCGCTCCACAGCGCGTAGGGAATGCCGAGCAGATCGGCATTGGCCTCGGCGCAGGAGGCCGTCGGCTGGAAGACTTCGGGCAGCCAGGTCGACAGGCCGGTGTTCATCAGGAACCTGTCGGCTACCGTGATGGCGCAGGAATCGGAGGCAGCGGCCACCCAGTGCTGGTAGAGGGCGGTGCCCAGCGTGGCCAGTGACGTCAGGCCCATCAGCAGGAAGAGCAGACCGGTCAGCAGCCGCAGGGGGGAGCGGTTGGCAGGCAGCAGCCAGGCGATGAGGCCCAGCGCACCGATCAGCAGGTAGCCGACCCGCTGCACGATGCACCACGGACAGGGATTCATCTCCAGCAGGTGTTGCGTCATCAGGGCGATGGCAACCCCACCCCAGGAGAGAAGGACTGCACAGACCGCCAGACGGCGATGTGCTATACTATTCATTCTCATCGTGTTTCCAGAAGTGCAGTATCAAGCGGCGGTTCGTTGTTTTCAGGCGACACGGCTGGTTGAGTGAAGCACGCCTTTCATTCTTAGCTTAACGGGACTCAGGGATGAAATCGACTCGTAAACCTAATTCAGCCATGACGGCGCACCATCATAGCGCCATTGTCACGGCACGGCATGCGGCACGGATGCGCGCCGGCCGGGTTGAATCCAGGCCAGAAGATTATGCAGATATTGCTGTCACCGAGCAGGCCAAGCGTCTGAGGGAAGCCCGGCGGGCGATCGAAGAGCGCAACATGCTGCGCGAACTCGGCCTTAGCTAATCTGATTAAAACGACCCTATCTTGGTTAACACCTGATTTCGCCGCGCCAAGCGCTTTGCCTGGCGCGGCGTTTTCTTTTGTGTGCCCCGGGTTCGTCGAGGCCCTCGGACAGGGAGTGGGCGAGGCCGTCCGGCGGGAGATGCGATGCGGATTCTGATCGTCAAAATGTCATCGATGGGCGATGTCGTCCATGCCCAGCCGCTGGCCACGGATGTGCATCGCCATCACCCCGGGGCCACGATCGACTGGGTATCCGAAGCCGCGTTTGCGGCGCTGCCGGCCATGAACCCGGCCGTCAACGAGGTCATTCCGATCGCCTGGCGCCGCTGGCGAAAGCAGTTGGGCAGGCCCGGGACCCGGGCGGCCATGAGAGCGTTCTGGCAGCGTCTGAGGGGCCGGCGCTATGATCTGGTGCTCGACTGTCAGGGCCTGATCAAGAGTGCCGTCGTGGCACGCATGGCGCGGGCGGGCCGGCGGGCTGGCCCGGACCGCGCTTCTGCCCGTGAGCCACTTGCCGCGCTCGCCTATGACCTGCCCATCGCGGTACCGAAAGACTGGCATGTGGTCCGTCGCAATCGTGCCATCGGCGCCGGCGCATTGGACTATCAGCTGGATGAACCCGCCCGCTTCGGTCTGTCCGTGCCCGTGCTGACAGCGGACGAGGTGCCCTGGCTGCCCGGGGCGCCGATGGCGCTGATGGTGACGGGGGCCAGCCGGGACGCGAAGCTGTGGCCGGAGTCACACTGGGTCGAAGCTGCCGTGCATCTGCAGCGGGCTGGCCTCGATCTGCTCTGGTTCTGGGGCTCGCCCGCCGAAGAGGCACGGGCCCGCCGGCTGGCCGGGGCGTCCACCCAGGCAGCCGGTGATGCTGCAACACGGTCGGTCGTGCCGCCTTTCCTGTCGGTGCAGGATGCAGCCCGCGTCATCCGCTCGGCCCGCATCGTGGTTGGGCTGGATACGGGCTTCACGCATCTGGCGGGCGCGCTCGGACGGCCCACCATTGGCATCTTCGCCGATTTCGATGCCGTGCAGTGTGCCGTCTCCGGTGACGGTTTCTGTGCCAGCTTCGGTGGCATCGGGCAGATCCCGTCCACCCGTGACGTCATCGGGGCCATTGATCAGGGGCTGGCCGCCATGCCCGTCGATGGCTGATCGGTTGGGCCGCCACCTGTCCGTCCGGACGATACCTGTCGGGGGTTCTGTGAATCGCCCACCTGCTGGAGGAGGCCCTCGTGTCTGATCGAATCTCTGCCATTGGCCTGTCCGGGCGTTTCCTGCGCCGCGATTTCCGGGCCGGAGAACTGCATCTGCTGCTGATCGCGCTGGTCGTGGCGGTATCGGCCATCGCGACCGTCGGCTTCTTCGTCGACCGGCTGAGCCGGGCGCTCGATGAGCAGGCCGTCCAGTTGCTGGGCGGCGATCTTGTCCTCGGCACCGACCGCCCCGTGCCGCCCGAATGGATGGCCGAAGCCGAGGCCCAGGGGCTGAAGACGGCCTACACGATCGCCTTTCCCAGCATGGCGGTGGCGGATTCGGGCGAAGAGGAGGCGCTCCCGGGAGGAGACACCCCCGACGAGGCACTGCCGGCCACGCAGCTGGCTTCGGTGCTGGCCGTCTCGGCCGGCTACCCGTTGCGCGGCAGCCTGACCGTCACGCCGGCAGTCGTAGCCGCCGGTTCACCATCAGCCGCACCTGCACCGGCTTTTCCATCTTCATCTCCATCAGCAGTCCTGTCCCCATCGGTATCAGCCGCAGCAGCCGGCACGGAAGATGACGTGGGCGAGAGCATCCAGCACGGGCCCGAGCCGGGCACGGTCTGGGTCGATCAGGCGCTGGTTCAGGCGCTGGACCTGCGCGTCGGGCAATACCTGCACCTGGGAGACAGCCGTCTGCTGATCAGCCGCCTGATCCTGATCGAGCCCGGCCGTGGCACTTCCTTCATCAACTTCGCCCCCCGGCTGATGATGTCACTGCAGGATCTGCCGAGGGCAGGCCTGCTCGGCCCCGGCAGCCGGCTGAGCTACCGTTTTCTCGTGGCGGGAGATCGGGAGCAGGTGGCGGGCTTCCGGGCCTGGCTGCTGCCCCGGCTGGAACGGGGGCAGCGCATCGAGACGCTGGCGGAGGGGCGTCCCGAGATGCAGACGACGCTGGTGCGGGCCCGCCAGTTCCTCGCGCTGGTCTCGCTGCTGTCGGCCCTGATCGCCGCGGTGGCGATCGGACTGGCAGCGCGCCGCTTTGCCGAGCGTCATCTGGACGGCTTTGCCGTGATGAAGGTGATGGGGCTCAGCCAGAGAGTGCTCGGCCGGGCCCTGCTGCTGGAAATGCTCTGGCTGGCACTCGCCGGCGGGGCGCTGGCCGTCCTGATCGGCTGGGTGGCGCATCATGCGCTGATCACGCTGGCTCATGGATTGTTGCCCGACATGGCGCTGCCGCCGCCAGGCGTGCAGCCGGCTATTCAGGCCCTGATCGTCGCCGTGGTGCTGGTCGTCGGCTTTGCGGCGGTGCCTGTGCTGCGCCTGTCCAACGTGGCCCCGCTGCGTGTGCTCCGGCGCGAGCTGGGTGTGCCGAAACCGTCGGTCTGGCTGGTCTCGGGCGCAGGCATCGCGGCTTTCGGCCTGCTGATGTTCTGGCTGGTGGGGCAGCCCCGTCTGGCCGGGTTCGCACTGGCCGGCTTCGTCGTGGCCGCGGTGCTTTTCGTGTTGCTCGCGCTGGGATTCGTGCGCCTGTTGTCCAGGAGCCTGGGCGGTAGGCTTCGCCCGCAGGTGTCCCGTGGCGATGTCGGGCTGACGCTGCGTCTGGCCCTGTCGGGGTGGTCACGCCGGCGCATGATCACGGTCACGCAGGTGGTGGCGCTTGCCGTCGGCCTGATGGCGATGCTGCTGTTGACCGTCGTGCGCCAGGACCTGCTCACGACCTGGCAGCAGGCTCTGCCGGCTGATGCCCCCAACCGTTTCGTCATCAACATCCAGCCTGAACAGCAGGCCGATTTCGTGCAGATCCTCGAGCAGGCCGGTTTGAAGGACATCGAGCTGTACCCAGTCGTCAGGGGACGGCTGGTTGCCATCAACGACCGCCCCATCGGCCGGGAAAACTTCCGTGATGACCGGGCCAGGCGCCTCGTCGAGCGGGAGTTCAACCTCTCCTACGGCAGCCGGCTACCGGCCCATAACGTGGTGGAGCAGGGGCGCTGGATCAGAGCGGAGGCGCCCGAAGTCTCGGCGGAAACGGGCATCATGCAGACCCTGGGCCTGTCCGTGGGCGACCGGCTTCGCTTCGATGTCGCCGGCCAGCCTGTCGAGGTGACACTCGTGGGTGGGCGGCGGCTGCGCTGGGATTCGATGCGTGTCAACTTCTTCATGATCACCTCGCCCGAGGCACTGGCCGACCAGCCGCACAACCTGATCACGGCCTTTCATCTGCCGATGGACAGGGCGCCTGTGATCCGGCGCCTGCTGGCCGCCATGCCGAATCTCAGCGTCATCGACACGGGAGTCATCGCGGCCCAGATCCATGCCGTCATCGCCCAGGTGGTACAGGCGGTGCAGTTTCTCTTCGTCTTCACGTTGCTGGCTGGGGTCGTCGTGCTTCATGCGGCGATGGGCAGTGTGCGGGATGAACGGGTGGCCGAAGTGGCCCTGATGCGGGCACTCGGGGCCTCCCGTACCCGGCTGATGTGGTCACAACTGATGGAGCTGTCACTGACCGGACTGCTGGCCAGCCTGTTGGCCATGACCGGTGCTGTCGGCATCGGCTGGCTGCTGGCGACCGAGGTGTTCCAGTTCGATTATCAGCCCGACTGGCTCATGCTGCTGATGGCCATGCCGGGTTGCACGCTGTTCGTCGTCGTTGCCGGTAGCTGGCGTCTGTCCCGTGTGCTGGAGACGCCCCCGCTGCAAGCCTTGCGTTCGGCCTGAGAGGCAGGTTCGGTGGCCAGGCGCGGGCTCAGGCCCGAGGGGCTGATCCGGCAGCCCGGCGCAGCTCAGGCCAGGGGGCGGCGGCCGGATTTCAAAATGCCTCCTATGTTTTCATATCTCGAAACCCCGAGTGGCTGCAGGGCAGCGAAAACTTTTCATGATGCGGAAATTGATTTTCTTGATATGAAATTCAGGTCTATCTATTTGATCTGAAAGCATCTTTTATATACACTGATACTGCCGTTTTCAGGTTGCTGTGCAGCATTTTCGACCTATCATCACAACCGGAAGCGCGCAGTAAAACCGACGGATCGGCGCGCGATTAACCGATTCCCCGTAACCCGATATCTGGAGACCAAGCAATGTCGTTGCGTGAACAGGAAGCACAGAAGCTGCAGAAAGAATGGGCAGAAAACCCTCGCTGGCGTGGCATTCGCCGCGGCTACACGGCCGAAACCGTCGTTCGGCTGCGCGGTTCGCTTCAAGTCGAGCACACCCTGGCCCGTCGCGGTGCCGAAAAACTCTGGAAGCTGGTCAATGAAGAGCCGTTCATCAACGCGCTGGGCGCGCTGACCGGCAACCAGGCCATGCAGCAGGTCAAGGCTGGCCTGAAAGCCATCTACCTGTCCGGCTGGCAGGTGGCCGGTGACGCCAACGTCGCAGGCGAAATGTATCCCGACCAGTCCCTGTACCCGGCCAACTCCGTGCCGCAGGTGGTTCGCCGCATCAACAACACGCTGACCCGTGCCGACCAGATCCAGTGGTCCGAAGGCAAGAACCCGGGTGACGACGGCTATGTCGACTACTTCGCCCCGATCGTGGCCGATGCCGAAGCCGGTTTCGGTGGCGTGCTGAATGCCTTCGAGCTGATGAAGGCCATGATCGACGCCGGTGCATCGGGTGTCCACTTCGAGGATCAGCTGGCTTCCGTCAAGAAGTGCGGCCACATGGGTGGCAAGGTGCTGGTGCCGACCCGTGAAGCCGTGGCCAAGCTGGTGGCAGCCCGTCTGGCCGCCGACGTGATGGGCGTGCCCACCGTGCTGCTGGCTCGTACCGACGCCGAGGCCGCCGATCTGGTCACCTCCGACGTCGACGAGAACGACAAGCCCTTCCTGACCGGCGAGCGCACCGTCGAAGGCTTCTTCCGCACCCGCAACGGTCTGGAACAGGCCATCTCCCGTGGCCTGGCCTATGCCCCGTATGCCGACATGATCTGGTGCGAAACCGGCACGCCGGATCTGGAATTCGCCCGCAAGTTTGCCGAGGCGATCCACAAGCAGTTCCCGGGCAAGCTGCTGTCCTACAACTGCTCGCCGAGCTTCAACTGGAAGAAGAACCTGGACGACGCCACGATCGCCAAGTTCCAGCGCGAGCTGGGCGCCATGGGCTACAAGTTCCAGTTCATCACGCTGGCCGGCTTCCACGCCCTGAACTACTCGATGTTCAATCTGGCCTACGGCTATGCCCGCGACAACATGTCGGCCTTCGTCGAGCTGCAGCAGGCCGAGTTCGCCGCTGCCGATCGTGGCTTCACCGCCGTCAAGCACCAGCGTGAGGTCGGTACCGGCTACTTCGACGCGGTGACCACCGCCATCGAAGCCGAAAGTTCGACCACCGCGCTGAAAGGCTCGACCGAAGACGAGCAGTTCTTCGACAAGAAGGGCTGATGGTCTGCTGACCGATGATCATTCATCGGAAAGGGCGACTGGTTTTGGAACTGGTCGCCCGTCGGCCCGAGGCTTGATGGTCGGCTGATGTCTGCGCCTAGGAGCTTGGGCGGCAGGAAAGTCGCGGGCTGCAAACCGGCCGCGCCGGCCCATTTTGCACCCGTTTCTTGCCCCATGGCACCGGCTATGGGGCGGCGAACCGGGCACGAACTGTGCTCGGCGGGGCCGATTTTCGCCTTCGCGATTCCTGCCGCCCAAGCCCCTGGCGAGTCGTATCAGCCGCCGGAGGCCATCTTCTGCCGCATTGCCTTGAATCCGCTGACAAAGCGTGACAGCGTGTTCGACAGAACCTGCTTCTCGATGCGTGCATCGATCAGATGGAAATGCTGTTCATCGGCAAAGGCTGCCTTGAAGGCGTCGGCCAGTTGCTGGCGGTTGCTGGCCAGATGCCCGATGCCACCCAATGTCCGTGCAATGGCCGAGAAATCCAGCAGTGGCAGGTCATTGAAGCGGGATTCCGGCTGGAAGGTGCGAAGCATTTCCCAGCTGGCATTGTTGAACACGATCACGATCGGGTTCCAGCCATAACGCGGGGCATTCAGCAGTTCCCAGCCTGTCATCTGGAAGGCGCCATCGCCGACCAGCACGATCGGTCGCTGACCTGAAGCCACTTGCAGGCCGAAACCGGCGGGTACCCCATAACCCATCGTGGCATAAAAGCCCGGGGCGACCAGGATGCCGTTCTCGATGTCGAGCGTCGTGAAGAAGCAATCCCCCATGTCGGCCGCGATCGGCATCGGCCCGTGCTGGTGGAAGTGCCGGTTGATCAGGGTGGCGATATCCGCCGGTGTGATGGGTTGATCGTCTTCCTGAAAATCCCGGTGATAGACCGGTGCCGGAAAGTGTGGCACTTTCTGGCTGGGTTGCTCGGGCAGACGTGCCAGCAGGGTGTCGAGCAGGTTCCGGAGGCCGATGCCGGGGTACTGGTGAAAGCCCATCGAACACTGTCCGTCGGCCGCCTGGATGATCTGCTGGAAGTCCAGCTTCTGGGCCGAGAAGACGAAGTCGTTTTCGGTCAGCAGAACGCCGATGAAGAAGGCGACATCCGCTCCTTCCACCACGTCACTGATGTGGGCCTCGCCACCGGCACCGAGATAGGTGCCCAGGAAGGGTGTCTGTTCATGTTCCGAGAGCACGCCACGGGCCATCAGGGTCGTGGCAACCGGAATGCCCAGACGGGTGGCCAGTTCGGCCACCTGACGCTCGACACCATGACGGCGAATTTCCACACCGCCCAGGATCACCGGGTTCCTTGCCTGTTTCAGACGGGCCAGAATCGCGTCCGCGCATGCCTCCAGGGCCTCGCGCCGCTGTGGCCACAGATCGGTGGCAGGCATCGGTACCGGATCACACGGGGCGAACACCTTGTCGCGCGGAATCTCCAGATACACGGGACGGGAATGACGGATGCAGTTCGCAAGCACCCGGGCGATGACGGCAGGGGCCGTGACCGGATCGTCCAGAATGGCCTGATCGCACGTCACCTCCTTGTACATCGTCAGTTGTGACTGAAGATCTTTGGCCTGGTGGTGGATCAGCAGGCCATGGCGGCGATCGCTTTCCCCCGGTCCGCCCGAAATGACGATGACCGGCGATTTTTCAGCATAGGCGGCTGCGATCGGATTCAGCATGTTGAAGCCGCCGGCCCCGTAGGTCACGGCTGCCACGCTGGGGCGGCTGTGATAGCGGGCCGCAGCATCGGCGGCGAATCCCAGGGCCGGTTCATGGCTCAGGTAGTGGCAGGGCAGGATCCCGCTTTCCTCCACCACCTTGAAGAAGGGCAGGGCGAAATCCCCGGGAATGCCGAAGATTTCGGAAACCCCGTGGCTTTTCAGGGCCATAAGCAGTTGTTGGGCCAGATTCATCGTGTCTCCTGTTGTCGATGCGTTCATGAGTCGATCCGTGACGTGCAGGCCGTCAGTGCGCGGGCAGGGCCTCAGCCAAGGTGTTTCAGCAGCCCGATACCGTGCAGGAACACGAGCAGGATGGCCACGGGTGCGATGAAGCGCACGAGAAAAAGCCAGGTGCTGAATATCCAGCCGGGCAGGTCACTGCCGGTCGTCACTTCGGTATGGACGGCCTCACGTCGCCAGATCCAGGCCACGAACAGGCCGATCAGCAGGGCGCCGAGTGGCATGCTCCAGGCCGACACCAGATGATCGAGGCTGTCGAAGATGCCACGGTCGCCGATCAGTCTGACCTCACTCAGTGAACTGAACGACAGGGCCGATGGCATGCCGGCGATGAGGACGGCAAGACCAACCCCGATCGTGTAGCGGGAGCGGCGTTCCGGATGGTCTCCGATGATGGCGGCCGTGGTGGTTTCCAGAATGGCAAAGGCCGAGGTCAGCGTGGCAAACAGCACCAGCACCATGAAGACCGCGAAGAGCACCATGCCGAAAGGTATCTTGGCGAACACGGCCGGCAGCACGGCAAAGATCAGCCCAGGCCCCTGATTGGGTTCAAAACCCAGCGCGAACACGGCCGGGAAGATCACCAGACCTGCCAGCAACGAGATGAAGAGGTTCATCCAGACGATGATGTTCGCATTCCGTATCAGGTCGTTGTCATTGCGCAGATAGGAGGCGTAGGTGATCATGGCCGAGACACCGAGGCTCAGCGCAAAGAAGGCCTGCCCCAGTGCGCCCAGCATCGTTTCGCCATTCAGGAACGACCAGTCGGGCTTGAGCAGGAAGCGGACGCCTTCCATGGCGCCATCCAGACTGAGCGAGCGGATGGCCAGCAGGATGAACATGATGAAGAGCGCCGGCATCATGTACCGGTTTGCCCGCTCGATGCCCGTGCTGATGCCGGATCGGACGACCCAGATGGTGGCCAGCATGAAGAGGGCCTGAAAGGCAATGACTTCGACAGGCGTCGTGATCAGCCGTTCGAAGAACGCGTTGAAATCGGTGCTTGCCGTCAATTGTCCGGTGACGGCATACCAGACATAGGCCAGCACCCAGCCGCCGACCACGCTGTAGAAGGACAGCAGCACGAAACAGGTGATGACGCCCATCCAGCCGACCAGTGGCCAGGCCGATCCCGGCATGATGCGCCTGAATGCCTGAATGGCACTGTGCCGGGCGTGGCGGCCGATGGCGAACTCGGCCACCAGAATGGGGGCCGCCACCAGAAAGGTGAAGATCAGGAACAGCAGCACGAAAACCGCACCACCATGCGTACCGGCAGTGTAGGGGAACTTCCAGATGGCCCCCAGTCCGATGGCGGAACCGGCGGCAGACAGAAGAAAACCCAGCTTCGACGACCAGTTGTCGCGTTGACTCATACGTGGACTCCCAGTGATCCGCTCCGTGATCCGACTCGGACAGGGCGGTTGCGTCAGGATGCAAGAAGCCCGGCAGCCCTTCAAAACGCACGCGGATGGCGCGACAAGGGCTGCCGAGACTCGCTTGATCAGGCAGAACCAGCTATTTTATTTAGAGGGATTTATATTGGTAGCGCGTCTGGATCGTCGTGAACTCCATCAGCCCGGCCTGGCCGAATTCCACACCGAAACCGGAAGCCTTCACGCCGCCGAAGGGCGCGTTCGGCTGGATGACGGCATGGTGGTTGATCCAGGCCGTGCCACAGGCCAGTCGGGCCGCCAGCGCCTCGGCACGGGCCGGATCCGATGACCAGACCGAACCGCCCAGCCCGTTCTCGGATGCATTGGCGCGGGCCAGCGCTTCTTCCGGATCGGAGAAGCGGATGATCGGCAGTACGGGGCCAAACTGTTCCCTGTCCACCAGCGGTGCACCATCCTCGATGTCGGCCACCAGCGTGACCGGATAGAAATAGCCGCTGGTGTCGGTTCGTCGTCCACCGCAGAGCACGCGGGCGCCCCGTTGACGGGCATCTTCGACCAGTTCCTCGACGATGCTGAGCTGCCTGGCATTTTGCAGCGGGCCGAAATCACTGTCGGCGTCCAGCCCGTTACCGGTCTTGACCGACGCCGCGATGCCTTTCAGGGCCTCGCACAGGGCCTCATAGACCCCGTCCTGGACATACAGACGCTTCAGTGCCGCGCAGGTCTGCCCATTGTTGATGAAAGCCGTGGCGAAGATCCGGCCCGCCACCGCCTGCACGTCCACGTCATCCAGCACGATGCCGGCATCGTTGCCCCCCAGCTCCAGCGTCAGGCGTTTCAGGTTGCCGGCCGCCGAACGCATGATGGCTTGTCCGGTAGGGGTCGAACCGGTGAACACGATCTTGTCGATGCCGGGATGCTGGCTGATCAGGGCACCCAGTTCACCGCTGCCGCTGAGCACGTTCAGCACGCCTGGCGGCAGGATCTCATGGGCCAGTTCGGCAAAGCGAAGCGTGGTCAGCGGTGTCTGCTCGGAGGGTTTCAGCACCACCGTATTGCCGGCCAGCATCGCGGGCATGATGTGCCAGATCGCGATCATCAGCGGATAGTTCCACGGAGTGATCGAACCGACGACGCCGATCGGCTTGCGATGAACCTCGATCCTGACCGTCTCATCCTCCTGGATCGTTTCCGGGGGAAGTGTCAATTCGGTCGTGGCACGCATCCAGGCCAGGGTGCCGCCGAGTTCGAAACCGGCTCCCATCCCGGCAAAGCCCTTCAATGGTTTGCCCTGCTCGAGACAGAGCAGTCGGGACAGTTCTTCAGCATGCGCTTCAACCGTGTCGGCCAATGCCCGCAGGATCGACTGGCGTTCGTGCCATGGCAGGGCAGACCATGACGGAAAAGCCTGTCTGGCTGCAGCCACGGCCTCATCCAGCTGAGCCGGACTGGCATCGGGGGCCTGGGCGATGACGGACAGATCCGCCGGGTTGATCACGTCGAAGGTCTTGCTGCCAGGCACGGCGTGGCCGCCGATCCAGAGCGTGTACTGGGCTTTCATGCAACGTCTCCTCCCTCAGATTGGGGCGGTCTTGTGATAGGTGGTCTTCTTATAAATTGAATGACCGTTCGGTCGGCAATGAATCTATCGCAGACCTTATGCACATGCAAGCGCTCAGCCCAGGGTATCAGGGAAGCCCCGGGGTCAGGAACGCCCTGCCGGTATGCCGTCCATTCGCCAGATTTGGCCGCCCGGGTTAGGCGGACTAGGCCATCCCTCGGATACATCGATGCTGCCCGGCGCTTCAAGATGGAGCCTCCTTCGACAAACACCACAAGGAGTACGCCATGTTCCATTCATCCTTCCTCTCTTTCTCTGGGGTTGCCGAATCTGAAGCAGCGGGAGACACCCCAACGCGTCCATCCATCCAGCCTCTGCCCGGTGTCGATACCGCCCGCCCGGTGGTCGACACCCTTTCGTCGCCTCGCACACGTCATCGCGTGTCCCGCCGGAAATCCCTCGGACAAGGGATGACGGAGTACATCGTCATCGTGGCGCTGGTGGGCGTGGCGGCCATCGGCGTCTATTCCTTCCTCGGCCAGTCGATCCGCGGGGCCACCTCGGGCATTGCGCTGGAAATTGCAGGTGAGAGCGCCGACAAGGGCATCAAAGCGGCCAAGGATGCTGCCGACAAGGCGGTCAGCGCGGCCGAGAGCAAGGCCACGCTGAAGAACTACAACGCGAACAACCACTGATGTCGCGGGTGCAGCTGCGACCACAACCTGCCTCGTCATCAGGAGACTGATCATGTACCCTCCGATCATCAGGGCCACGATCCGCGGTGCCCATGCACCAGGGCGATCCATTCCATCCCGGCACAGCCGCCGACGGCAGCGCGGTCAGGCCCTGGTGTTCGGCATGTTCATGCTCGTGGTCGTGGCCCTGCTGGCCTTCTTCCTGTTCTCGGCCGGTCAGAGCACGGCGGCCCGCATGCGACTCGTCAATGCGACGGACGCCGCTGCCTACAGTGCCGGTCTCTGGCGGGCGCGGGCCATGAATTACTACGCCTATGCCAATCGGGCCATCGTTGCCAACGAGGTGGCCATCGCACAGGCCACCACGCTGGTGAGCTTTGCCCGTTTCCTTCAGCTTTCCGTCGAGCGGGCCAGCCGTCTGACGGGCCTGCTGGCACCGGTGGGACGTGTACTGGGCAGCATCGATCTGGCGAGCCAGTGGGGGCTTCGGCTGACCCGTTACGCGGCCGCGGTCGATGTCGCTGCCCGCAGTGGCTACAACCACGCACTGGCCGGCAGTCAGGAAGTCATCCACCTGATGACCAATGCCTTCACGCTCAGCAGCATCGCCCAGGAAGTGATGGGAGAGGCCGACGGACGCTTTCACGGTTTCGTCGTCCCGCCCAGCTTCATGGGGGAGGCAGAGATCACGCGACGCCACGAGGGTGAGGCGCGCCATCGCCTGCGTCAGGTCGTCATGGAGTCGCGGGACGGTTACACGAAGGATCGGGGGGCCAGGCTGGAGTGGGGATGCCTGCCGCGCCTCGTCCGTCAGGGGCAGACGGAGCTCGTGCTGGATCATGACAGCAGCCTCGATCGCTGGCAGGCCTATGACACGATGTCCGTGCATTTGCCCCGGCGTCTGAACTGCCGCCGTTTTCGTGAGCGTGTGCCCATCGGCTGGGCGGGGGCCGAAGTGGCCAGTAACCCGACCGGCACGCTGGATGCGCTGAACGGCACCGCGCAAAACCCGAGTGGACAGAAGGTCGACAATTCGAGGGCTTACCGTCGTGCCGCGCGGGACAGGGAGTTCTGGTCGAACGGTCTGTACTTCGGACTGCCCAGCGTGCGCGGACTGGATTTCGACAGTGCGGCCCTGAAGCAGAACAGCCGCTTTCCGACCATGAAAGTGGCCGTCGTGGGGCGAATCCGTCATGCCGGCGCCATCGCCACTGCCGAGAACCGTCAGCTCGGGGCAGGTCGTGTCCAGCCGAAAGACAACTTTGCCGGCCAGCGCACGCTCATGATGGCGCTGTCGATGGCGGAGATCTACTTCCGGCGCCCGCCCGCAGGCGACAACCGCGTGGAATATGCCAGCCTCTACAGCCCGTACTGGCAGGTGCGCCTGGCTCCGGTGCCGCTGGCGTGGCGGGAAGCCCTGACCGGTAGCTACCTGCTCGCCGATCGTCCCACCCGTTGAGGAGCCGACCATGGATGCATACCGGGAAAAAGGACAGGCGATGACCGAGACGCTCGTGCTCGCCGTGGCTGTCCTGCCATTCGTGCTCGCCGTGCCGCTGATCGCCAAGTATCAGGATATTCGGCATGCCACGGTGTCGGCATCGAGAACGGCTGCCTTCGAGTGCTCGATCCGTCCTGATGCCTGTGCCGATGGCGAGGCCAGTGCCGGCATCGAGGCACATGTCAGGCGGCGGCATTTCAGCCAGCGTCAGATTGCCATCCACTCGAACGACACGCCATCGGGCCAAAGCCTCAGCGTCGATGGCAACCGTTTCTGGCGAAGCCGCGATGGCAGGCCACTGATCGCGAGCGATGAGGATGTGACCGTCTCCATCAGCCAGCGTCAGGCGACAGCCCTGAGCAGCGCTCATCGTGAGGCCGCAAACAAACATGGGCAGCCCCGGCGCCGCGGCAGGGATGGTGCGCGCGCCAGCGGGGATGCCGACCAGATGCTGCCCCGCCACGACAGCAGGCTGTCCGATCTGGCCAGTGCCATGTCGAAAGCCGTGGGGCCGGATGCCTTCGGCATGCCGCTCTTCGGCGGCCTGGTGACGGCCGAGGTCCAGAGCCGGGCTCTCTTCGATCCGAAACTGGTCGAGGGACTGGATTGGGATCGGCCGCGAGACAGGCCATTGAGCTTTGCCAGCAGGACGGTGGTGCTGACCGACAGCTGGAATGCCAGCAGCGCCCGGGGGCATGAGGCCAGCAGCCTGAAGTCGCGGGTCGATCAGGGCAAGCGCCTGCCTTCGCTGCAGCGCTTCGCGTCGCTCGGCGAGGAACTGATCGGCATGGCACCGCCGGGGGCCATCACCCGTTCGGCGGTCACGGATCCGGAAGCGATCCTGTCGATGGTCTACGCGCCGACCGTTTTCCTGATTCACACATTGGCACGGCTACCGGGGAACATCGTGGTGCCGCACGGACAGAACTTCCGTCGACTCGAGGTCGATGTGGAGGTCGTGCCTGAAGACCGTCTGAAGAAACCGTGAGGAGAGCATGATGAAACGGGTGTACAACCGGTGTCCGCACCGGGCCTGGCATTGGATCGTGACGTCGTCTCTGCTGGCATGGACGAGCACCTGCCTGCCCGTGACAGCCGGTGCAGCTGTGCGTTTCGAGCCGACCGAGGCGATCGTGCTTCAGGATTCCGTGGTGGCCGATGGCCGGCTGAGTCTGAGCCATCTCGAGTGGCAAGGCTCGGTCGAGGATGCAATGCAGACACTGGAACGCCAGTGGTCAGGCAGCGAACCATCGCCGATGCGCAGCGAGCGCGAGGGCTGGCAGGTCATCACGCACCTGGATGGCGATGTCATCGAGTCGATCGAATTGCGTGAGCGCCAGCCCGGACTGGTCGAGGGACGGCGCATCCGCTGGAAATCCGACATGAGGGCTGCACAGGCCCTGCGGGATGACGAGCGCTGGTTCAGGGCCTTGCTGCCAGCCCGCGTCACCATCCAGCCACCGATCCGTCATGAGGATGGTGGGCGCCTGGGCAGCACGCTGGTGGCTTTCAGCGATGACATGCTGCTCAGACTCGATGCCTGGATCGACCGGAAGCTGCAGCGCCAGGGTTATCAGAAGATGAATCTGCCGATGGCTGATCAACCTGCCAGAGCAGCAGGGCAGGTCTCGCTCTACGCGAGGGATCAGGAGGAGGTCGCGCTGACGGTCTCCCGGGAGGCTGGGCGTCAGGTCGTCGTGCTGCACTGGAGGCGCTGACATGGACGGGAGCATGTCGATCCGCACCGGAGGAAGCACCGGATCGGGCGTGGAGCCCGGCCTGCATCCCTCTGCAGCAGTCGTGACGCAGCGCGGACAGGTCGCCATCGAGTATCTGTTGCTGACGGTTTTTGTCGTGATGGTGCTGGTCAGCGATGAAGGGCAGGGGTCTCTTCGTCAGCTGCTCGACGCCATCCAGTCTTACTACGCTCGTTTCACTTACGGAATATCGTTGCCATGAATGCCATTGCTATCAGAATCCTCAATCGTCACCGAAACCTGTTGCTGATGGGGGCTGCTGTCCTCTGCGGGGGGATTGCGGTGTATTCCGGTTCACGCTATGTGAACGAGCAGGTGCAGGCCGAGCGGGAACGCCTCGTGCAGCCAACCCAGTCGATGATGGATGTCGTCGTGGCCAGTCGGCCGCTCCAGAAAGGCGACGTGATCAGCCCCGAGACGATGGCGCTTCGTTCGGTGCCTGTCGACTACGTGCCGAGCCATGCCATCCGCCCGGAACAGTTCGATGCCGTCCTGGGGCAGCAGCTCAGCATGCCCCTCGCGCCGGGCGAGTTCCTGTCGACGATGGCCGTGGCCTCGGGTGAGCAGTTGATGTTCTCGTCTCGCGTCAAGCCCGGCATTCGGGCGCTGACCATTTCGGTGGATGAGATCAACTCGATCTCGGGCATGCTGCAACCGGGCGACCGGATCGACCTGCTGCTGAGCGCCCGTCCGCCCGGCAGTCAGGACGGCGCCGACATGGGGCTCGAGCGTACCGTGCCGCTGCTGCAGAACCTGCTGGTGCTGGCCACCGGGCATCATGTCCGCCCTGGTGTGGAGGAGGATGGCGACAGCCGGAATTATTCGTCCGTCACGGTCGAGGTCGAACCCGATCAGGCCAAGCGCCTGGTGGTGGCGCAGCGGGCCGGCCGGCTGACGGCGATTCTGAGAAATCCGGAAGACAACGTGCCGATGAACGCTGCCGCCATCGACCTCCGTCATCTGTTCGACCTGCCCGAGCCTGTGCAGCCCAGACGGATGATCCGTCGTACCGCGGCCGGGCCCCAGATCATCATCGGTGGCATGGGTCATGCGGGGGCTCGCCCGATGACACGACATGCCTTGCCGGGCGGATCCTTGGCGCCGGTACAGCAGGCGCTGAGATCCGAGGCCGTACCCGACGAACCTTCTGCGTCCCAGCCTGCCATCAAGGCAGCAGAACTTTCCTCCCGCTTACCCGGTACGGGGTCGGCGCCGGTCATTCCCTAACCGATCAGTAGGCTAACAGACATGAGATTCCGTGAGTATCCGGAGGCAACTTCGATGATTTCCTCTGTCCCTTCATCCGCGCGTTCCGCTCTCCAGCCGTTCTGTTCGACTTTTCCGGTGAGCTCCTGCTGGCAGAAGCCGCTGGCAGCACTGGTGCTCGGTTCGATCCCTTTCATGACTGGCTGTGTGTCGTTACCGGAAAACCCGGCAGGCCCCGGCGTCCAGCCTGCCGGGCAGGCGCTCACCGCTCCTGCGCCTGACGCACGGGCACCGCTCGACGCTCAAGCCCGGTCTCAGGAGAAATCGCGGTCCCGCTCATCCGTCTCCACAGGCGTGTCGCCCGAGCCTGCGGGTATGCAGACGGCTGGCCGAACAGGTTCGTCCAACGGCATGATGTCCTCCCCGCAGCCGGCATCTGCAGCGCGGGCATCGGCTCTTGCCGCAGGACGATCCCCCGTTGCCGGGCTTGCATCGGCAATGCCGGCTACTCGATCAGGTTCAGGCACCATGGCGCAAGCAGTACCGGTGCGCACGCCCCTCATGTCATCAAGCGCCGGACGCGCTGCCTCGATGCTGGTCGGTGCATCCTCCCTGAACGGCACAGGCCCGTCGCCCTCTGCTGCCCTGGGCAGGGAAAGCCTGAAGCCCGTTCAGACCGAGGAAATCGCCATCACGCTCGGCGTGGGACAGGCCCATCTGCTGAATGTCGGTGTGGTGCGACGCGCAGCCGTGGGCAATGGGCGGATTCTTCAGGTCAATGCACTGGACAACCGGCAGCTCCTGCTGCTGCCCGAAAGTGTGGGGGAAAGCAGCCTGCACCTGTGGCTGGGGCACGGTGAAATCCGCAAGTACCGGATTCATGTGACGGCGCAGAACCAGCACCGCCAGGTCGAGGAGATCAACGCCCTGCTGGGGCCGGACAGCGGTGTCATCGCACGTCTGGCCGGCAACAGGGTCGTGTTGGAAGGAGAACGCCCCACCGAGGAAGGCAGCTACCGGGTGGGTGAGGTGCTGAAGCGTTACCCCGATGTGGTGAGTCTCGTCAGCCGTACCGGCTTCGAACGGATGGTGAATCTCGAAGTGAAGATGATCGAGGTGAGCCGGAATGCCCTGAAGCAGCTTGGGGTGCGCTGGCACTCCGGTGCAGGTGCTTGGTCGATGGCAGGGCCCAGCTTCGGCGTGATCGGTGACTTCAAGCGCAGTACCGCACTGATGCCTGGGGAGGCCGGAGAGGCCGCTGCCCAGGCAGCGGGTCTGTCGGTGTTGCCGCGCGTCTCGCCTTTTGCCACCTCGGTGGCGATGGTCTCATCGCTGCGTTCGATGATCGATCTGATGGTGCAGAACGGCGATGCCGCCGTGCTGGCCGAGCCGCGCCTGTCCACGCGTTCGGGTGGCAATGCCCGTTTCGTGGCCGGCGGTGAATTGCCGTTACCCGTGCTCGGCGGCAACGGCTCGGCATCGGTGCAGTTCAAGGAATACGGGGTTCGTTTCGATGTCTCGCCCACCGTCAATGCACGGGGGATCATCTCGGCGAGTCTGCACACGGAAATTTCGTCCATCAACGAAGATGTGGTCGTGCAGGGCATGCCCGGGCTGCGCAAGCAGAGTGCCAGCACCGATGTGAACCTGCGTCCGGGCCAGACGCTGGTGATCGCGGGCATGGTCAGTCAGGAGATGACAGGCGCCGTCGAGAAGATTCCCGGGCTGGGCGATCTGCCGATCCTGGGCCATCTGTTCCGCTCGAAGCGCTTTCGCAACCGGGAAAGCGAAATGATCGTGCTGATCACGCCGCAGCTGGCTGGTGAGCAGGATGAGACCGCCGATCCGCGTCTGGCACCGATCGAATCGCGCTTCCAGCAGATCCGGGAACGGGTCGGCATGCTGGATTGAGCAGCGCAGACCGGACATGCAGGGCTTTGAACTGTCCAGTGAGACACATGAGGTGATGTCATGCTGACTATCGTGATCGAGGAAGAAGGCCGTCCGAGTCGGACGGTGTCGGTGAATCGCTTTCCGTGCCGGATCGGGCGGGGCAGGGAGGTGGAGGTGCCGCTGGCCGGCTGGCGGGTGGCCCGGGTTCATGCCGAGCTGCACCGGGTCGGGCTCGGCATCAAGCTGGTGGACATGGGCACCATCATCGGAACCCGTGTCAATGGTGAACGCGTCGTGGAGTATGGCCCGCTGTCGTCACGTGACGAAATCCTGGTGGCCGGTTACCGGATCCATGTGCAGGAGGACAGGCGGCCTGATACGGCGGACTTTGAGGTTGAGCGCCCGGAGGCCCGTGACGGATGCCCGTCATCCAGGGCTGAAAGGATGGGTGATGAGCTGCCTCAGGAGCTGGCGGACAGCTGGGCTCACCATGTCACGGCAGAAGAAGGCGTCCTTTCCGGTGTGCAGTCATCTTCGCGTCTGTGCGTGACCGAGGGTGCCCGGTTTCCGGCGGAAGCCGTGGAGGCCGATGAGAAGGCTGGATTCGAGGTCGGGGGCGCGGTCCACGCGGAGGGCCGTCCGTCAGCACGACCGCCGCTGCCATCGAAGCACCTGGATGTGCCTCGGCCAGCCGAGTCGGCAGCATCGGCCGTGTCGGGTCGAGCGCGGGTCGATGGGCAGCTCACGGGCACGGGGGCTGGCAGGTCTGGCCCGTCCCGTGTCGATGGGGAGCGCTTACCCCCGTCGGTGATGGCAGCCCCATCCGTCATCGAGGATGCTGCCATCGCTGCGGACGGTGCCTCCGATGAGCACGCCAATGCTCGTGCACGCCGGAGCCTGCATGAGAAAGCCACCCGGGAGCAGGCGAGGGCGCTGGGCTGGCGGCGGATGGTTCACCGGCAGCTGCTGGAAATGATCGACCTGCGACGCAGCAATCTGGCGCAGTATTCGACCGAGCAGCTGCGTGCCGAAGTCCAGTCGGCGGTCGAGGGCATCGTGGCCGCGCTGCCCGATCTGCCGGTCGACATCGACCGGGCGCAACTGGTGCAGGACACGGTGGATGAGGCCGTGGGGCTTGGGCCGCTCGAACGTCTGATGGACGATCCGCTGGTCAGCGAGATCATGGTCAACAGTGCAACGGACATCTTCATCGAACGGCAGGGGCGTCTGGAGCAGGTGCCGCTGGCATTTTCGGATGACGACGCCATCCGCAATGTGATCGAACGGATCGTGGCGCCCCTGGGCCGACGGATCGATGAATCCTCGCCACTCGTGGATGCACGGCTGCCCGATGGTTCGCGGGTCAATGCCATCATCCCCCCGGTTGCCCTGAAGGGGCCGACCATCACGATCCGCCGCTTCAACCGGACGGTGATGACACCGCAGACGCTCGTGGCCAACGGCAGCGCTTCGGCGCAGATGATGGCTTTCTTGTCGATCTGCGTGCGGGAACAGAAGAGCATCATCGTCTCGGGGGGCACGGGCTCGGGGAAGACGACGCTCCTCAATGTGCTGTCCAACCTGATTCCTCTCGGTGAGCGTCTGATCACCATCGAGGATGCGGCCGAACTGAAGCTTGCCCATCCGCATCTGGTCTCGCTGGAATCCCGCCCACCCAATGCGGAAGGGCGTGGGGCCATCACGATCCGGGATCTGGTGAAGAACGCGCTGCGGATGCGGCCGGATCGCATCATCGTGGGGGAATGCCGGGGCGCCGAGGCGCTCGACATGATGCAGGCGATGAACACCGGGCATGAAGGCTCGTTGACCACGATCCATGCCAATGCACCACGTGACGTGCTCTCCCGTCTGGAAGTGCTGATGCTGATGGCAGGCCTCGAGCTGCCGCTGCCTGCACTGCGCGAGCAGGTGGCCAGCGCCGTGGATCTGATCGTGCATCAGGCCCGTTTTCCGGATGGCAGCCGGCGGATCACTTCGATCACGGAGGTCTGCGGGGTGGAGAGCGGGCGCATCCAGACGCAGGAGATTTTCCGTTTCGAACAGACGGGGCGGAAACACGACAGGGTTCAGGGGCGGTTCGTGGCCACGCAGCAGATTCCGTCGTTCTACGAGGCTCTTCGTGACCGGGGTGTGGCGGTGGATCTGGGCATCTTCGAGGATCGGGAAGGCACGGGCGGCCATGACGGCCCCAGGATGGCGGTGGCGGAACGAGCGCTGGCGGGAGAACTGGCATGAGTCCGTCGCACACCGTGGAACAGATGGGCGCCGTGGCAGGTGCTTCGGGATGGAGCGGCTGGTTCTGGCTGGCCGCGATCGCATTGGCCGTTGCCGTGATGGCTGCCGTGCTCGTGCTGATGCCGGGCATGGCCCGGGCCGGTGAGGGTTACCACCGGCATTTCAGCGGGCGCGTCGGGGGCGGCATGAAGGAATTGCTGCTCTATGTGGACGTGAACCGTCTTTTCCGGGCCAATCTGCTGCTGGGTGGCCTGAGCTGTCTGGTGATCTGGTTCCTGACCCGATCCTGGGTGCTGGTGCTGGCCGCACTGCTGGTGGCCGGAGCCCTGCCCGGTCTGCTGATCGCCCGGCTCGGTGCGCTCCGGCGCAAGCGATTCGCCCAGCAGTTGCCCGATGCCATGATGCTGGTGGCAGGGGGCATCCGGGCAGGGGCGAGCATGACGCTGGCGCTGCGCCAGATGGCCTCCGAGCTGCCAGCGCCCGGAGGGCAGGAGTTCGACCTGATGCTGCGTGAACTGCGCCTGGGCGTGACGCTGGACGATGCGCTGCTGAATCTGGAGCGCCGGATGGCCTGCGACGACCTAAGACTCTTTGGTGCGGCCGTCCGGATAGCGAATGAAAGCGGCGGAAATCTTGCCGAGACGCTGGAACGGCTGGCTGACACGATACGCAGGAAGATCGCGCTGGAGGACAAGATCGTGGCGCTGACATCGCAGGGGCGCATGCAGGGCTGGGTGATGATCTGCCTGCCTTTTGGTGTGGCCTGTGCGCTGTTCGCGCTGGAGCCCGATTCGATGGCACCGCTGATTCATACCTGGCAGGGACTGCTGGTCTGTGCGCTGGTGGTGGTGCTGGAGCTGGTGGGGCTGATGTTCATCCGCCGGATCATGGCGATCGATGTCTGAAGTGAACCGGAGAAGAAACGATGCTGCAGGGATTGCTTTCTATGATGTGGCCGGTGCTGGCCATCGGGGCCCTGGTGATGGGGGTCTGGTTGCTGATGCTGTGTGGTCAGCGCGTGATCAGCGAGGTGCCCGAGGTGGCGCGGCCTTATCAGGATCAGCCGCCACGATACTGGCAGATCCTGGGCTGGTCGGCTCATGCGGTGGCTTACTGGATCAGGCCCTTCATTTCGCCGATGAGTCGTCGTCGCCTTCAGGAGCAGCTGCGCCGCGCGGGCCTGGAGTTTGCACTCAGCGTCGACGAGTTCGTCGCGGGACAGCTGCTGGGTGGGGTACTGGCCTGTCTGTTGCTGGTACTGGCGTGGCTGCCGCAGGGGTGGCCTTCCGGATGGTGGCTGGCCTTTGCCTTCACGCTCGGTGTGCTGATGCCGGTGAGCTGGCTTCGCGACCGGCTCACGCGTCGTACCCGTCAGATCAGCCGGGCCCTGCCGTTCTATCTGGACGTGATCACGCTGGCGATCGAGGCCGGTTCGAACATGACAGGGGCCTTGCAGCATGCCGTCGACAAGGGGCCGGATGGCCCCATGGAGGAAGAGCTCCGGCGGGTGCTTCGTGACATCCGGGCAGGCCGGACACGGGCCGAAAGCCTGCGCGCGTTGGCCGAGCGGGTGCAGATTCCGGCCGTCTCGAACTGGATCGCTGCCATCCTGACGGCCGAACGGCAGGGATCGAGCCTGGGGCCGATCCTGCGCGCGCAGGCAGATCAGCGCCGTCAGGAGCGCTTCATGCAGGCCGAGGCGCTCGCGTTGAAGGCACCGGTCAAGATGCTCTTTCCGCTGATGACCTGCATTTTTCCCTGTACCTTCATCATCGTCTTCTTTCCGATCGTGATGCAGGTTTTGAACGAGGGGCTTTTCTGATGGACAGGACGATCGTGATCCATACCTGGGTGGCGAGCCACTGGTGGCAGCGGGCGCGTGGCTTGCTGGGCAGGCCCTCCCTGGCACCGGCGGCCGGCATGCTGTTCCCGGGCACTGCCTCGGTACATGGCTTCGGGATGCGGCATGCGCTTGATCTGGTGTTTCTCGATGCTCATGACCGCGTGCTTCGATGCTGTCGGCTGCCCCGCTGGGGCGTGAGGCTGTGCCCGGGGGCATCGGCCGTGCTCGAGCTGCGGGCTGGCGAGATCGCTCGCCTCGGCGTTCGTCCCGGGCAGTCTCTGAGGCTGTTACCGATGACCGATATCTCCCGCCTTTTCGCGACACCGTCGACAGGGCTCTCGGAGCTTGGGCGGCAGGAAAGTCGCGGGCTGCAAATCGACCGCGCCGGCCCATTTTGCACCCGCTTCTTGCCCCATAGCACCCGCTATGGGGCGGCGAATCGGGCACAAACTGTGCTCGGCGGGGCCGATTTTCGCCGTCGCGATTCCTACCGCCCAAACTCCTCGGCGCTTGCCTCCCATCCGCTCAGGGGGCTTGCACTGGCGGCCCCGCTCGCGGTCATCGGCCTGTCTGGCTGGGCGACGGATGCGCTGGCGGCCCAGTCATCTGGCGCAGGGCCATCCTCCATGCTCATCAAAAAAAGTCCTGCCGGCCAGCCCGAGTCTCGACAGCGCAAAGGGGTGGGGCGTACCACCACGACAGGAAGCCAGGTCCGGCCACCGGGAACGACCGAACAGCGAAATCCCGCCGGCGCACACGACTGGCATGTACAGCATGGTCAGGCACAGGCACAGATCCAGCTGCCCGTTTCCATCCAGGCGGGGATGGGTCTTGACGCAGCCTTCCTCGAAGCCGAGCGTCTTTACCGGGAGCGGCAGGACGAGGAGGCCCTGTCCCTGTTCAGTTCTCTGGTGGCATTGAGTGGGCAGCATCGTGACCAGGCGCTCTTTCGCATCGGTAACCTGCATCAGCGTCGGGGAGACACCGGGCTTGCGCTGGATGCCTACTGGCGGCTGATGAGCCTGGCGACGGAAGGCGGAGCAGCTGTCGTGCCGGGTAGCAGACCGGGGCCGGTTCAGCGCGAGCAGCGGGCGCGTCAGCTCAAGGCGATGATCAACGCGAACCTGCTGGCCGTCGAGCAGGTTCGCCAGTCGCTGGCATGGATCGGGCAGCTTCAGCAGGATCCCGGTATTCGCGCGGCAGCAGGGCTGGACGAACGGATGGCCAGCGAGATCTCGCAGCAGCTCTGGCAGCACAGCGAGCAGATCCGGCAGATGATGGAGAACCTCGGCGCCTGGGCGCCGCAGTCCCACGCCCGCCCAGCACCTGTGCCGCCGGGTCCGTACCTGACACCTCCGCCGAGCACCGCGTCATCGGGCCCTCAGCGTGTGACGGTCGTTTACGAGCAGCCACCCCGCCGAAGCAGAAAAAAGTCTGCCAGAGCCCTGTCGGCAACGCTCACCACCAGCATGGCTGCGGCACCGGCGGTCAGTCCCAGTGTCAGCGAGCAGGTCACGTCCCCGAAGCCCGAGATCCTGGCGGGCGGACAGCGGGCTGAAAAACCGTCCACAGCTGGCGCCATCACACCCAGGGATGCGTCAGCATCTGCACAGCCACAGCCACAGCCACAG
>JAUMZD010000013.1 GCA_030528325.1 Lautropia sp.
GACCCAGACCCCGCGTTTGAGCTTGAACCGGAGTTCGCGCCCGATCCCGATCCGGCGCCGGAACCTGAACCAGCGTCACCATGACCCGATCCTGTGCCGGTGTCGTTTCCGCTGTTCGGATGACTGCCCTGCCCACTCTGGGCGCCGCCAGATCCTGTTCCCGCGGAAGGCCCCGGAGGGTTGCCGTGGCCGGACGATCCGCCTTGAGCAGATTGACCGCCATGGCCCTGACTGCCCGGCGAGCTTGCACCGCCGTTCACGTCACCGCTGTCACCATGGCTACCGCGACCGCCGGAGTCACCGGCATGTCCAGCGCCGGTGTTGCCCGACGAGCCACTGCCAGCCTGTCCGGGCGGCTGGCTACCTGTCTGGTTGCCCGCATTCCCGGTCGAGCCTGCGCTGCCTGTGCCATTGTCCCTGTCGCCCGTCTGGGTATTGCCGGGCGTGCTGCCGGTGCCTGCACCGGCACCATGGTTCTGGCCCGGCGTTTGCGAGTCGGGGCGAGAACCCGTGGCACCGGGACGCTGGATCGCGTTGCTGTCGGCGCTGCTGGTGGCAGGGGCGCCGGAGCCCGGATGGGTGGTGGCGCTTTCGCGGGATGAAGGGTTCAGTGAGGGGGATGTACTGCGTGCGCTGCTGCCCCGTGATGTCCGTGATGATGGTGCATCTGCCCGGGAGCGGGTGTCCGAGGATGGGCGGTCAGCACGACCTTTTGCCGAGAGATCATTCGCCGACGAATCTTCTGCTGAACCGTCATTCCGCCCATCGCCGCCTGCACCGTTGCCGTTCGCGTCGCCGTCCGTATCGGCATCATCCGACTGTCCGGCCGTTCCGTCCTGCTGTTGTGGCTGATCACTGTCCTTGTCCTCACGGGAAGATTCGTCCTGTTCGTCTTCGGCTTTTTCCTGGGGTTCGGGCTTGTTCCTGTGATGAGCTCTGGCTGCCTGCTCCTTCTCTGCACGCTCTTTCTCGGCCGCTTCCTTTTCCTTGCGCGTCGGGGGGGCGCTGAGGACCGGCTTGACCGTGGTGGGCTGGGGCTGAGTGGTGGCCGAGGCGACGTAGGTGGCACGTCCGGCGCCAAGCTCGATGGCACCGGCCGAGTTGAAGACGAAAACGCGCCCGCTGCTCACCGAGACGTTCAGCCCTTCTCGCTGGCCGGGTCCACAATTCGGTGCGCACCGCGTTTCCTGCACCAGAAATTCGGTGCCCCGGATGCCGATCGAGGCAGAAGGGGTGTTCAGGCGAAAATCGTCCGGGTGGCGTTTGCCGATCTTGCCCGAGATGGCCCGGATCGTGCCTTCGAACAGTCGATAGAAACCCCGCTGCTGTTGCCGGTCGAACTGGTACTGATCAACCTGAAAACGTGATCCGGGCTGCATCGAGATCAGCCCGCCATCACTGAACCGGATCTGGGCGCGCCCGTCGACGCCGGTGATGATCATCTGGCCGGGATACAACCAGTCGCCCTGCTGGGCCCGATAGGTGGGGGGCTGTTCTTCACGGGCGCTGGCTGGATCCTGCGAGGGATGTTGCGCGCCTGCCTGCGGTCTGTCCTGAATGCGCACGTCACCGCTGACCAGAATCAGGCGGATCTGGGCGGCAGCCGGTTTCGGTGCAATGGCCTGTGATTGGGCGAGAGCCAGCGTGTGGCCCTGCGGCATCGCCATCACCAGGATCGGCAGGCCCATCCGCGTCAGCCAATGCATGCCGCGCCGCCCGCTCCAGCGTTCAGACGCAGGATCAAGGGAGGCTGCCGTACTGCATGCACTGGGGCAGGGAAGCTGCTGTTTCAGGGGAACCGCCAACAGGAAGAACGCAGGGGTCGATCTGTGAGATTTTCCCGGTTGGAGGGCGGAAATGGCAGGGGGCGTGTGCCCGGTCGTCCTGTGGTGTGGCCCGTCAGTCGGTGGGTGTCGCGAGGAACCGCCTGGCAGCCGACAGGCGGTGATGATCCTTGCGTCGAAGCCTCGAAAACCATTGAAGAACGCCCGCAGCGGCTCGGGCACGGACAGCCTGTCAGTGTGCTGCTGACCCGATTGTG
Source organism: Lautropia sp. (assembly GCA_030528325.1). GTDB lineage: Bacteria > Pseudomonadota > Gammaproteobacteria > Burkholderiales > Burkholderiaceae_E > Lautropia. The sequence continues at coordinate 2,042 of JAUMZD010000013.1, forward strand.
CTGCCAGCTGGATGGCTGCCTGGGAGCTTGGGCGGCAGGAAAGTCGCGGACTGCAAACCGGCCGCGCCGGCCCATTTTGCACCCGCTTCTTGCCCCATGGCTCGGGCTATAGGGCGGCGAACCGGGCACAAACCGTGCTCGGCGGGGCCGATTTTCGCCTTCGCGATTCCTACCGCTCAAGCGCCTGGAGAGGTTCGCCGGACAGGGGCCTTGGCGTCGGTGATATGTCCGGCATTCATGGCGCTCTACAACAGCGTACTTTTTCCGAAGAGGCTTTCAACCAGATCGACGACCAGTCGGGCCGTCCTGTTGCGGATGTCGAGGGCCGGGTTCAGTTCGACCACATCGAGTGAAGCGAGGCGGCCGGTGTCGGCGATCATCTCCATGCACAACTGTGCTTCGCGGTAGGTGGGGCCACCGGGCACGTCGGTGCCGGTGCCGGGCGCGATCTCGGGGTCGAGAAAGTCCACATCGAAACTGACGTGCAGGTGGGTGTCGTCGTCCACGTCGTCGAGGGCACGCAGCATCACCTCGCGCATGCCCAGCTCGTCGATGGCGCGCATGTCGAAGGCCCGCAGGCTCAGCTTGCGGATCATCCGTTTTTCATGGTCGTCCACCGAGCGCAGGCCGATCTGGCAGAACTGGTCGGGTGACAGCGCCGGGGTCAGGCCTGACAGGCCGGCCAGCGATTCGGGCCCCAGTCCGCAGAGGCTGGCGACCGGAATGCCGTGCACGTTGCCGCTGGGTGAGATCTCAGGGGTGTTGCAGTCGGAATGGGCGTCCAGCCACAGCACTTTCAGTTTTTTCCCGTGCTCGCGGCAATGGCGGGCCACGGCACTGATCGAGCCGGCGGCGAGGTGATGGTCACCGCCGAGCAGGATCGGCATCCGGCCTGCCTTGAATTGCGTCAGCATCGTCTCGTAGACCTGGCGGTTCCAGTGCACGCAGACATCGAGGTTGCGCAGTCCGAAGGCTTCGGGGTCACGCTCGCCCCTCGGGTTGATAGGGCCACTGAGATTGCCGGTGTCGAGCACGTCAAGCCCCATGCGGGCAAGTGCCTGTGGCAATTGGGCGACCCTCAGCGCATCCGGCCCCATGGCCGCACCCAGCTGGCTGGCGCCGGCATCGGTCGGCGCACCGATCAGGGCGATCCGACGGTTGGACAGATTCGTTTCGATGCGCGGATGGGCTTCGGCGTGGTCGATGTGGGCATGGTCCATGGTGATGCTCGCTGTGTCTCGCTCCGGCGCCTTGAAAGGGGTGAGGGCGCCCCTGGATCGTGCGGAAAGAAAGGGGCTGTCCTGTCGGGCGGCGCGTCTGGTGAGGCATTCTACCTTTGCCGAGGGCCCTTGAGACGGATGCGAGCGTGCTGGATTGGCGTGGGAGCGTATTCAAGCCCGGCGATTTCTGCTTCCGGGCGCGTTTGACGGTGTCATGCATGTTTTGGCGCCACAAGTGATTGCCTGCCCGAGAGCGGCCGGGCAGGCATGTGGTGGACGGATCAACTTGATATGCTCTCTACTGTTTCCCCACCATGAAGTGGGTTCTGATGCTGAAGGGCGATATGTACAGGGGATGAGGATGTCTTTGGAGGCTCACGAGGGGATCAGGGTGCAGTTGGCCGATTGGCTCCAGGCCGGGGAGTCGGTAGCGCTGGAGTTCAAGAAGTCCACAGCAGAAAAGGAGCGTGCCTGTCGCACATTGTGTGCCTTTGCCAACCGCCAGGGCGGTGTGCTGCTGTTTGGTGTCACGCCGGCGGGCAGGGCTCAAGGGCAAACCGTCAGCGACCGGACGCTGGAAGAGCTGGCGCAGGAGTTCCTGCATTTCGAGCCGCCCATCTTTCCGTCACTTGAGCGCGTTTCTGTCGATGGTGGTCGAGATGTGCTGGTCGTACGCGTTTCACGAAGCGAGCGGTTGATCTCTTATCGTGGCGTCGCTTATGACAGACTCCTGAACACCACGCAGGTGATGTCCCGGGATCGGCAGCATCAGTTGATCACCGAAGAACTGCATGCCGTGCAGCGCTGGGAAAACCAGCCGGCTGAAGGCTGGGATATCACCCGACTGGATGCACGGGAGATGGTTCTGACGCTGGAAGAGGCCATTCGCCGGGGACGTATCGAAGACCCGGGTAGTCGTGAGCCGCAGGAGATCTTGCGTGGACTGGGGTTGTTGAGGGATGGAAATACCCTTTCGCGCGCAGCTGTGGTGCTTTTCTGCAAGGATGATGTGCCTTTGCCGGATTTCCCTCAACTGCTTCTCAAAGTGGCCCGGTTCAAGGGAACGACGCGTGACGAATTTCTGGATAACCGGCAGTTTCATGGTAACGCCTTTCTGTTGATGAGGCGGGCCGAACGGTTTCTGATCGAGTCCTTGCCGATTGCCGGTCGCATTCTCCCCGACAGAATGGAGCGTGAGGATATACCGCTGTTCCCTGTGGAGGCATTACGGGAGGCTCTGGCCAATGCTTTCGTGCATCGCGATTACTCGATTGGAGGGGGCTCGGTCGGTGTCGCCCTGTACGATGATCGTCTGGAGATCATCTCCATTGGTGATCTGCATTTCGGCCTGACGCCCGAATCCTTGCAACACGAGCATGAGTCCAAACCCTGGAATCCGATGGTGGCAGCGGCTTTCTACCGGCGAGGCATCATCGAGGCCTGGGGGCGAGGTACCCTGAAGATTGCCCGGCTGATGCGCGAAGCCGGGTTGGAGCCGCCCGTGATGACGGTGCGTGCCGGGGCCGTGGTGCTGACTTTCGATGTCGAGGCCGCGATGCTTGCGCGTGGGATGAGGCTACCGAGAGTCCGGGAACCCGATGCTTTGTCAGAAGATCGAGAAAGGGGGGCATCGCTGACTGGTGCCGACCTTACACAGGCGCGTAAGACGCAAGTTACCCCCCAAGTTGAAACCCTGCTCAGTCACCTTGACGCAGAGATGTCGAGGACTGAGTTGCAGGGGGCTGTGGATATAACGGACAGGAAGTACTTTCGAAGGTTTTACCTGTGGCCTGCGATAAACAATGGCCTGATCGAAATGACCCAGCCCGACAAGCCCCAGAGCCGCAGCCAGCGCTATCGGTTGACGGAAGCAGGGCGAGAGTTGCGGAGACTGTTGGCTGCCCGGCAGCGACCGTAGCGAAGCTGGCCGGTGGGTGCTGCCGGGCTCTGTGTTGACAACGGGGCTCATGCTCCACGGGCATCAATACCGCCACTGGATGCCAACCGATATCTGCACGCGCCTGAACTCGTTGGGCGCGAGCGTCGAATGATTGCGGGTGTAGGAAAACTGGGGCAGAAGAGAAAGCTGTGCGTTCAATGGGCGCTCCAGCCCAAGACGAAGGTCGAATTGCCGATCGTGACGTGTCCTGCCGAACAGCGGGTCGTTGCCCCGATGCCGGCGTTCCTCCCATTGCAGGCCGAGATTGGCCCGCCAGTCGGTGCCCAGGCTGTGCTGGTAGCCGAGGCGCAGGCCGGCCAGCCTGAAGTCGAGTGTGGGGGTGCCCTGGCGTGTGTTTTCCCGGCCCAGATAGGGATTCACGAGCAGCACGCTGCCGGTGGTGCTTTTCAGCACTCGGGCTGCGGTCATGCCGAAGATGCCACGGTGCGCATCACGGAAGGGCTGGTTCCTGAAGTCCAGGCGGAAATACTGTGAATAGGCGCCTAACTGGATTTTCTGGCTGGGCTGATACTGCCATTGACCAACCAGTCCGGTGGCCCGCCGGAAACGATGCTGGTCGACCAGCATCTGTTGCAGGTTCAGTGCGCCCGAGATGCGATGTGCCCCCTGCGTCCAGGCGAGGCCCGTGGCGCCGCCGATCGAACCCATGTCCTGCGGGTGCATCCGGGTGTTCAGACGCTGGCCCAGCTGCAGGCTGTTGCTCCATTCGATCGACTCGCCCAGGGGCTGAAGATGGGTGAGGCTGGCCGCCAGATCCACGTAGGGGCTGCCCTGGGGCTGATTGGCGGGTAGCGGTGTCAGCGCCTTGCCGTCGTCGATGATCCATCGTGTGTGGCTGCTGCCCACATTGACGTTGTCATCATGACCGAGTTGCAGGTCGAGGCCCAGACGCCAGCGGCGATCCTGTCCGGCGTTCCGTCGGGCGATGATGTCCAGATAATGCCGGAGCTGAAGCTGGGCCTCGTCCGGCAGCCCGGCCGAGTCCATCAGCTGCCGCAACGCCTGCTCGGCGCTCTGGTGCTCCTTCAGCATCAGGTAGGCACGCACGATGTCGGTTCGGGCCGGTACATCGTCCGGATACAGGGTCAGCACCCGCTCCAGTGCCGTGACGGCTTCACCCGGAAGCCGGCTTTCGAGGGCAGCCACGCCCAGCAGATAATCGAAATCGCGCGAGCCGGCATAGTCCCAGGTATGGGGCTCCAGCAGTTGATAAGCTGCCTTCGGATCGTGCGGCATCAGCGAGCGTGCTTCGTTCAGCAGTGCGGGCAGCGCCGAGAAGGCGCTGCCCTGATGGGCGCTGTCCTGCCGAACGGGTTGACCCTGTTGAGCCAGCCTCGAGGATCGCGGCACTGGCCGCTGCGAGGCGGCCGGTCGCACAGCCGACAGGGCAGTGGGCTGGGCGTCGTCCGTGGCGACGGCAAGGGCGGCCGAGGTCCACCCGGCCACGGGGCAGGTCAAGGCGGTGGCCAGCAGCAGGTTGCCCCAAGCGTCCTGCATGGTGTTTACAGCGAGACCTGCTGCACGATGCGCTGCCGGTCGGGCTGCTGGGCAACAGAGCCGATGTCGGTCAGCGGCGTGCGGGTGGACAGTTGCTGGCCCGGCACCAGCTCGCCGCGCAGCGAATGGCTCATGGCCGAGGTGATGTCCACGTCCACCATCTGCCCGATCAGGCTGGCGTCGCCCGGAAAGTTGACGATCCGGTTGTTGGCGCAGCGGGCCGACAGCTCGGCAGCGTTCTTGCGTGAGGGGCCTTCGACCAGCACGCGCTGTCGGCTGCCCACCATCCTTTCGGCGATGGCGAGCGAGCCTTTCTGCACCAGGGCTTGCAGGCGTTGCAGGCGTTCGACCTTCACCTCGGCGGGCGTGTCGTCGGGCAGGTTCGCTGCCGGGGTGCCGGGGCGCGGGCTGTAGATGAAGGAATAGGCATCGTCGAAGACGATGTCCTCGGCCAGCTTCATCGTCTTCATGAAGTCGGCCTCGGTCTCGCCGGGGAAGCCCACGATGAAATCGGTGGTCAGCCCGATGCCGGGACTGGCTTCGCGCAGCCGGCGCACGATCGAGCGGAATTCGGCCGCCAGATAGCCGCGTTTCATCGCGGCCAGGATGCGGTCGGAGCCGGATTGCACGGGCAGATGCACGAGCGGTGCGAGCTTCGGCAGCCGCGCGTGGGCGTCGATCAGCCGGTCGGTGAATTCGCGCGGGTGTGAGGTGGTGTAGCGGATGCGCTCGATGCCCGGGATGTCGTGGATGTAGTCGAGCAGCAGCGCAAAATCCACCGGGGCATCGAAACCCTCGACCTGGCCCAGATAGGCGTTGACGTTCTGTCCCAGCAGCGTGATTTCGGTGACGCCCTGCTCGGCCAGCGTGATGACTTCGCCCAGCACGTCGTCGAAGGGGCGGGAGATTTCCTCGCCACGGGTGTAGGGCACGACACAGAAACTGCAGTACTTGCTGCACCCCTCCATGATCGAGACGAAGGCGCTGCCACCCATCTTGGTGGGCGGGGGAAGGGCGTCGAATTTCTCGATTTCGGGAAACTGGATGTCCACCTGAGCCTTGCCGGTCTGGCGGCGCTGCTCGATCATCTGCGGCAGACGGTGCAGGGTTTGAGGGCCGAAGACCACGTCCACATAGGGCGCGCGCGAGACGATGGCCTCGCCTTCCTGGCTGGCCACACAGCCGCCGACCCCGATGATCAGGTTCGGCTTCTCGGCCTTCATGGCCCGGAAGCGGCCCAGGTCGGAGAACACCTTTTCCTGCGCCTTCTCGCGGATGGAACAGGTGTTGAAGAGCACGATGTCGGCTTCTTCGGGGTTGTCGGTCAGCTCGGCATCTTCATATTGGGCCAGCAGATCCGCCATCCGGTCACTGTCGTAGGCGTTCATCTGGCAACCGAAGGTGCGCAGGTAAAGCTTGCGGGTCATACGCTCTGGTCCTTGCAAGGCAGGCCCGCCAACGGATTGGGGGCGGGCCTGCGGACGCGACGATCGGGGACTTCAGGGCAACGGTTCGGGTATCGGGGCCGCAGCGCGTACCGGAAACGGCCGGCCCGGAGGACGGGGAAAGGATTTCCCCGTCCGGAACCTGTCGTCCCTGGCGTGGCTGCCAGCCTCAGCTGCGGCGTTTGCGCAGCGATCGGTACTCTTCGTCGCTGAGAATCCAGATCGTCACGATTTCATCGAGCGCGCCGGTCTTGTAGGCGACCACATGGCTCTTGCCGAGGAGGCTGGCCGGCGGCACGACGAGGTTTTGCTGATTCAGAATCCGCACGCCAACGCCCAGCCGGATGGCCTTGCCATTGAGGGTGGCCTCGGGGAAGTGACCGAAGCGGATTCGCCCAAGTTGCGTATTGTCGGGGAAATATCGGATTTGTGCTGCCGTGGCGGTCAGCACCATCGTGTCGACCGTCCAGGCCGTGGTTGCCACCACGATCTGGGGGCGCAACAGCAGGGCACCCGTACGGCGCAGCAGGCTGCGACGGCGTCTGAAGTGCGCCCGAGGGGTCAAAAGGGCCTGATGGCGGTCATCGTCCAGACGGTTGGCTGTCGTCAGAGCCGTGGCGCGCTGGGCGTCGGCGGGCAGGGCCTGGTGCGGGGCTGCTGGCAGAAGCCGGCGGGAGAGCAGCCGATCGAAAAAGCGCATGGCAGTCAATGAATAACCCGATAACGGATCCGGATTGTCATGGCTTCAGGCGCTCTGGCGAAGCACGGGCCGATCAGCGTCGGCTTGTGTTGTTTTTGGGCGCCCGTGGAAACAAGGGGTTCGGCGGACCATGCGGCGTCTGCCGGACGACGGGTTCTCGCAGGACGGCTCGTTAGAATGAGATGTTACGTTCGAAGGTTTGTCCGCGCCCGTTTGCCGACGCCATGTTTGAGGTTTCATTCCGTCTTCACACTGTCAAGTGCCATTCGTCGGTTGGGGCGGAGGGCCGCGTTGCGTGGTGGCAGCCGGCCCGGCGCGCCGGGTGGTTGAGGCGGTTGAGGTGGTGTGTGCTGCCACGCGTCCTGGCCAGTCTGATGGTGGCGGTGGCCGGGCAGGTGTCGGCATCGCAGGCCAAGCCAGCGGCGCCACGGCGTATCGTGTCGCTGCTGCCCTCGCTGACCGAATCGGTCTGTGTGCTGGGGGCGTGCGGGCAGCTGGTCGGGGTCGATCGGCACAGCAACTGGCCGGCCTCGGTTCGGAATCTTCCCCGTCTTGGCACCCACCCGCAGCCGAGCGCGGAGGCGATCATCGCCCTGCGTCCGGATCTGGTGCTGCTGTCGGCATCGCATGCCCACGGGCCGCTGGCGGCCCGCCTGAAACGGCTCGGTATCCAGGTGCTGAGCCTGTCGCCCGAATCCTATGAAGACATCGGCAGGGTTCTTGCTGCGCTGGCGCCAGCGCTGGGTGTGCCGGCCGACAAGGCCACGAGGCTCTGGGATGAGATCGGGCAGCAGGTGGCACAGGCGGCGGCTTCGATGCCGGCGGTGGCCCGCGGGCTGCGTACCTACGTCGAGGTGGATCCGGCCCCCTATGTGGCTGGGCCGCGCTCGTTCATGGGGCAGTTGCTGACACGGCTGGGGCTGAGCAATGTCGTGACGGCCGAGGTAGCCAGTGGCCGGGCCTTTGTCCGGCTGAGCCGGGAATGGGTGTTGCAGGCCGACCCGGACCTCATGATGGTGAGCGATCCGGCGGAAGGCGGCCTGTCGGCCCTGCGCGCGAGACCCGGCTGGGGGCGCCTGCGCGCGCTCAAGGCCGGACACGTCTGCCTGTTCAGCGGGGAGGCGCTGGACGTGCTGGTGCGGCCGGGGCCACGGGTGGCGGAAGGGGCGAGGCTGATGCGAGATTGTGCCCGGCGGCATGTTCCAGCAGATGCTGCGGAGCCTCATCAACGGAACGGCGAGGCTCCTGGGACTGACATGCCGTAAGGTTCGGTCGTGGCGAAGGATCCGCAGTCCTGAGGTCGGGCACGGCGCGGCTTGCACGGCCTTGCATATTGTTTTACTAATTTAGACTTTTCTCAACTCGGGAGTCTCTTCCATGAAAAAGTCCATCGCACTTGCTGCATTGTCACTGGCTTGCGTCACGGCGGCACAGGCTGAAGAACTGTTCGTCTCGATTCATGCCGCCACCCCCATGGCGCAGGGGGCCGGTCTGGTGCTGGCGGGTCAGGCGCTGGAACAGAAGGCGGCGGTGCGCGTGCTGCTGTGCGATGCGGCAGGGGATATCGCCCTGAGCCAGGTGGATGCGGCCAAACCGCAAGCCATCCTGAAACCCCGCAATGTCACGCCCCAGCAGATGCTGCAGGGCCTGATCAAGGGCGGCGCGAAGGTGGAAGTTTGCGCGCTCTACCTGCCCAACACCGGCAAGCAGCCCTCCGACCTGTTGCCAGGCGTGACGCCGGCCAAACCGGCTGATGTCGCGGCTCACCTGCTCAAGCCGGGCGTGAAGACGCTGGCGTTCTGAGTCGTCGCCAAGGCTGTCGCTCTGTGCTGATCCGGCTTCCCTGGAGCTTGGGGGGTAGGGGCCGGATCCGTTCAGGGGCCTGAAAGCGCGCTGAGGTGAGATGGCGGGCGCGCTGATCAAGACTGCTGGGTGGAAGTGGCGTTTGCGTGGATCAGCCGGGCGCCCGGATGTCTGGCCATCCGCCTGTCGAAGGTGGCGGTATGGGCACAGCCTGCCTGCCGGTGGCGCACGATGATCAGGCAGTCTGCAAAACCGGTGGGTCCTTCCCTGAAGGTATTGACGGCTTCATGAAGTACCGGGCGATCACTGAAAGCAAAAACGGCGACGGACAGTATCCAGTCCAGCATCCTGAGCAGATCGGTTTTCTCGACGTGATAGCTGCGTTGGAGCACCCAGATGGTTTCGACCAGCACGATGTCGTCAATGAAAACGGCACCTGGTGTACCGTCCAGGGACAGCAGCAACCGTTGTGCAGCCTGGGTCTGAAGGTCATCATCACCGATCAGCAGTCTGACGAGGACGTTCGTGTCCAGTCCGATCATGTTGGTTGACCATCAGGTCTGGGAAGGTGCTGATCGGCCGCCTCGAATCGTGCGGATGCTGCCTCCGCAATAGCCTCGTCCATCGCTTCGGGACTGATGGCTTTGCGGCTAGGCTTCTTCAGCATGCCAAAGATGTCTTTGACAGAGCGGTTGATGGGGCGAGCCTGGATGACTCCATCGACGATCGCGAAGTCAAGTTGTGTGCCGGTTGTGATGGCGAGCTGATCGCGGATGCTTTTGGGCAGTGTGATCTGTCCCTTACTGGTCACGGTGGCAAGCATGATGAACGGACTCTCTTCCAGGTTGAGGTTTTCATGCTATCAGGGTTTCCTTACCTTTTGTTGAATGTAAGGCATCTGGCGTCATAGGTTCGTGATGACGTCGATCGTCGCTTCCATCGGTTATGCTCCCGGGGCAGAAGCCCATGTCCGGATGCAGGCCTGATGGTCTCGATCAATGGAGCAAAAGAACAGCATGCAGGTAGAAGAACCCCCACGCGAGCGCCCCTACGACAAGCCGGAAGGCGAGCGGCGCGGCCTCATCATCGTCAACACGGGTGATGGCAAGGGCAAGAGCACGGCGGCTTTCGGGCTGGCGATGCGGGCGCATGGGCGAGGCAAGGCGGTGCATGTCTATCAGTTCATGAAGGTGCCGAGTGCGCGCTTTGGCGAGCATCGGGTCTTCGAGCAGCTGGGCATCCCGATCGAGGGGCTGGGCGATGGCTTCAGCTGGAAGAGTCAGGATCTGGAGCGCTCGGCGCAGCTGGCCCGGGATGGCTGGGCGCGTGCGCGTGAGAAGATCCTGGGTGGCGAGCATTTCATGGTGGTGCTCGACGAGATCACCTATCCGCTGATCTACGGCTGGCTGCCGCTGGAGCCGGTGCTGGAGACGCTGAAGAACCGGCCGGCGCATGTGCATGTGGTGCTGACGGGGCGCCGTTGTCCGCCGGAGATCATCGAGCTGGCCGATACGGTCACCGAGATGACGAAGATCAAGCATGCCTTCGAGGCCGGTGTGCCGGCGCAGCGCGGGATCGAGGATTGATGCTCGCCCGCTGCGTGATGGTGCTCGGCACGACGAGCGGGGCGGGCAAGAGCTGGATTGCCACGGCCCTGTGCCGCTGGTATGCGCGGCAGGGCTTGCGGGTGGCGCCTTTCAAGGCGCAGAACATGAGCAACAACGCGCGGGTGGTGGCTGGCGGCGAGATTGGCAGTGCGCAGTATTTTCAGGCGCTGGCGGCCGGGGTGGAGCCGACGGTGCAGATGAATCCGCTGCTGCTGAAGCCCGAGGCCGACACGCGCAGCCAGGTGATCCTGCTGGGGCAGGTCAGCGCCGAACTGACGGCGCTGCCGTGGCGCAGCCGCTATCCGCATACGTGGCCGATCATCGCGCGCACGCTGGACGAGCTGCGACGTCAATACGACGTGATCGTGATCGAGGGCGCAGGCTCGCCCGCCGAGATCAACCTGCAGAGCACGGATGTGGTGAACATGCGGGTGGCCCGGCATGTGGGGGCAGCCTGTCTGCTCGTGTCGGACATCGATCGGGGCGGGGCCTTTGCGCATCTGTATGGCACCTGGGCGCTGATGCCCGAAGCCGATCGCAAGCTGCTGAAGGGCTTCGTGCTCAACCGCTTTCGGGGGGATGCCAGCCTGCTGGCGCCGGCGCCGCAGAGGCTTGAAGAGATGACCGGCGTGCCGGTGGTGGCGACCGTGCCGATGTGGGCCGGACATGGCCTGCCGGAAGAGGACGGCTGGTTCCAGTACCGGGATCGGGCTCAGGGGCATGGCGAGGGTGTTGTGCGCCAGATCGCGCTGATCGCCCCGCCGCGTATCAGCAACCTGGACGAATTCCAGCCGCTGGCGTCGGTGCCGGGTGTGCGTCTGGTGATGGTGCGGGATGGGGCCTCGCTACCGGCACTGTCGGCATCGGACTGGATCATCCTGCCCGGTTCGAAGCATACGAGCAGCGATCTGGCCTGGCTGAAACGCCAGCGGCTCGATGACTGGGTGCGCTCGCATGTCGCGCAGGGTGGTGCGGTTCTGGGCATCTGCGGTGGCCTTCAGATGCTGGGCCGTGTGCTGCATGACCCGCATGGTGTGGATGGCGAGGCGGCAGGGCTTGCCCTGCTGCCGCTCGAAACCATCTTCGAGCCGGAGAAGGCGCTTCGTCGGCGAACCCTGTCATTTGGTGCCATACCACCCGGGCCGTGGGCTGCCCTGTCGGGGCTGCCAGTGTCCGGCTATGAAATCCATCAGGGCCGCACCCGGATCGTCGAAGCCGTGTCCTGGCGGGGAGAGGTGGCCGGCCACGGACAGGGGCCTGGCGGAGGGGGGCATCCCGAGGGCGAGGGTGCTGCTGTTGCGCCATGGGCCCCGACGGGGGCCGGGCGAGACGGGGTGCTCCGCTCGATCACTGATCCTGTGTGGGTGAGCACCCCGGGGGAAGTCACCCCGGTGCTGCCGGACGACCTGGGCTGGTGTGATGCCAGCGGTCGGGTGCTGGGCATCTACCTGCACGGTCTTTTCGAGAATGATCAGGTGTTGCGCACGCTGTTCGGGGCCTCCGGCCGGCCGTGGCTCGACGTGTTCGACGGGTTGGCCGACCATCTGGACGCCAGTTTCGAGCTGGGGGTACTGGCCGGACTGATCGGGGACTGACCACAAGGTTGATCGGAGGCTGATCGGGAGACGGCGGCCAGCATGGCATGCAGGCGAGGGCCGCGCGCGATGCGTGGCCTTGCCCTCTATACTGTCGGGCAGCCGGCTTGTCGGGCAGAAGCGCTCTGTCGGGGGCGAACGACGGGGCTCCTCCGTCTTCCGTCATCCCTGATCAGGCAGCAGGCTCGTGTCCGGCTTGGAGCGTGTCATGAACTTGTTCTTCCCGCGAACAAGTTCATGACACGCTTCAACATCCGATCCTCCTGAACGTGTCAAGGAAGCCTACCCTGATGTCTGCCCCGAACTCTGCAACGACCTTCGATGACATGCCCGATATTGTCCCCAGACTCGATGGAGAGGTGGCACGGCGTATTCAGGGCCGGCTCGATGCGCAGGCGCGCCCGCCCGGCTCGCTGGGCAGGCTGGAGGCGCTGGCGGTGCGGATCGCGCAGATCCTGGGCACGGATGAACCGCGGCTGGAGCAGCCGGTGATGCTGCTGTGTGCTGGCGATCATGGGCTGGTGGCACAGGGGGTGTCGGCCTGGCCCTCCACGGTGACGACGCTGATGATGCAGACGATCCTGGCCGGTGACGCGACGGTGAGCGTGCTGGCACGCCAGCATGGCCTGGCGCTGACGGTGGTGGATTGCGGGGTCGTGCAGCCGCTGCCGGCGCAGCCCGGGCTGGTGCTGCGATCGCTGGGCGCCGGCACGGCTGATGCCAGTCAGCAGCCGGCCATGACGATGGCGCAGTGCCGGCAGGCGATCCGAAACGGGCGTGAGCTGGTGGCCGGGCTGCCTGGCAATGCGGTGCTGCTGGGCGAGATGGGCATCGGCAATACCTCGCCTGCCTCGCTGCTGCTCGCACGGCTGGCCGGTCTGCCGGTCGGGCAGGTGGTGGGGCCTGGGGCCGGACATACGCCGGAGGGCCTGGCGCACAAGCAGGCGGTACTGGCCGCCACGCTGAAGCGGCATGCGGACGTGACCGATCCGCTGGCGGTGCTGGCCACCCTGGGGGGATTCGAGATTGCGACGATGGTCGGCATCGTGTTGCAGGCAGCGCTTGAACATCGGGTGATCGTCGTGGATGGCTTCATCACGAGTGCGGCGGTGCTGGTGGCGTCCCGGCTGCAACCGGCAGTGCTGGATTGTTGCGTGTTCTCGCATGTGTCGGCCGAGCCGGGGCACCGGCTGATGCTGGCGTCGATGCAGGCGGAGCCGTTGCTTGAGTTCGACATGCGGTTGGGCGAAGGTTCGGGCGCTGCGATGGTCTGGCCGCTGCTCGAATCCGCCTGCCGGGTGCTGAATGAGGTGGCGATGCTGGAGACGGTGCTGTCACGTGCAGTGCCTGCCGCATGATGGACACCTTGGGCTCTTTCCTGCGGCATTACCTGCTGGCGCTACAGTTCTTCACCCGGCTGCCGCTGCCTGCACGGTTGATGGCGTGGGTGGGCTTCAGTCCGGCGATGATGCGGGCGGCGGCCGCGCATTTTCCGGGGGTGGGCTGGGTGGTGGGGGGCTGCTCGGCGCTGGCGCTGTGGGGGGCGTGGCAGCTGCTGTCATCGGTCGGCGCCATGCTGCCCCTGGGCGTGATCCCGGAAGCGGTGCAAGTCGGGGGGGCAGTGGTGCCGCTCGAAGGGGCTGTGCCGGGTGCTGCGGTGGGCGCTCCTGGGTCTGTGGCGGTGCCGGCTGCGTCGCTCGTACCCCTGATGCCGACGTATGTGCTGGGATGTGTGTCGGCACTGCTCGTCGTGCTTCTGTCCCTGATGGCGTCGGTCTGGCTGACCGGTGCCTTTCATGAGGACGGGCTGGCGGATGTGGGCGATGCGCTGGGTGGTTTTGCGTCCCGGGAACAGGCGCTGCGCATCATGAAGGATTCCCGGCTGGGCACCTATGGCACGATCACGCTGCTGCTCGTGGTGTCGTTGAAAATCAGCCTGCTGTGGTTGCTGATGCTGGCGGCCGGGCTGCAGGCGACGATGATGGCGCTGCTGGCCGTCCACGTGCTGTCACGCTGGGCGCCGTTGTGGCTGATTCGCTGGCTGCGTTATGTGGGGGCGACCGATGTCGCTGGGACGGGATCGGGCGTGCGCTCGCCCGATCCGCTGGCCGCTGCCGACACCGCGGTGGCTTCTGCGATCGCTGCCAGCACGTCGTCTTCGGCTGGCGACGTGTCTGCCGGTGCCAGCAAATCGCGCCCGATGGCGGAAGACATCAGCCGGCGGGCGCTGCTGGCGGCCGGCCTGTGGTGTCTGCCGGCGCTGCTGCTGGTGCTCGCTGCCTTCGGGGCAGGGGCGACGATGGCCCTCTGCCTGGTGGCCGTCGTGCTGACCTGGCAGCTTGGATTGTTCTTCCGGCGCCGCCTGGGCGGGGTGACAGGTGATTGCCTGGGCGCCACGCAGCAGCTGGTGGAAGTGGGCTGTCACCTGGTGCTGGTCTGGGCCGTGTTGGCGCATCTGTCGGCTGGCCTGCCAGTGGGTTCGCCGATGTGAGTCTGGATGAATGAGGGTGTCGTGAACCCATTGGCCATGTCCTGTCAGACCTTGTGGCTTGTTCGGCACCCCAAACCGGTGGGGGTGGAAGGGCTATGTTACGGGCGGCTGGACGTGGTGGTCGATCCGGACGAGGTGAGCCGGGTTGCCTCGACGCTCGCGGCCAGACTGCCGGCGGGGATCGCGCTGCGCTCATCACCGGCCACCCGCTGCCGGGCGCTGGCCGATGCCTTGCTGCTTTGCCGGCCGGACCTGAGGTGGCTGGGTACGTCAGCGTGGCTGGCCGAGATGGATTTCGGCGACTGGGAGGGGCGGCGATGGGCAGAGATACCGGCGGACGAGTTGCGCGCCTGGACGGATGATTTCTCCGATTACCGCGCAGGATGCACCGGTGAGAGTGTGCGGGCCTTTCTGGCGCGGATCGGGCAGGGGCTGACTTCGTGGCGGCAAGAGGAGAGGCGACCAGCGGGGCACGGGCAGATGGCACGGGTGCCTGGGCAGGCGCGTGAGGGCGAGCGCGGTCTTTGGTTCGCGCGTGGCTGCCAGCGAGGGGATGGGCGTGCGCGTAGCCGCGTGTGGGGTGGCGACCCGTTTCCAGGGCATGAAGGCGAGGTCTGGATCACACACGCTGGCGTGATGCGTGCGATCCATTGGCTGCGACAGGCAGCGCCGGGGCAGATGCCATCGGCTGATCAATGGCCTGCGATGGCGGTGGGTTATGGAGAGGCCTGGTGTCAGAACCCGGGCGACGGGTTCTGACACCAGGCATGTCCGTCGGCCCCTTTTGGGCTCCCGCTTCTTGTCTCATGGCTTGAGCCATGGGGCATCGAAGCGGGTACGAACGGCGCCCGGTGGTGCCGATGGCCTCCTTCGAGGCCTCAGTTCAGCAGGTCTCGGGCAGTACGGGCGAAGTCGGGGAAGTCGCTGAACACGCCATCCACGCCCAGCTTGTAGAAGCGCTGGTATTCGGCCATCGGGTTGCCCTGGTCGTCCGACACCAGCCGGCGGGGTTCGTTTCGGAAGGTGTACGGGTGGACGAACAGCCCGGCCTGGTGGGCATCGCTGACCACCGTGGTCGCGGGCAACAGCGTGCGGTCACGTTCGTCGATCTTGCCGTCCCTGTTCAGGTCCACGGGTTTGCCGTCAGCACCCAGCGTCAGACGGGACGGAATCAGATAGGCCTTCCATGGCCCGATGCCGTCGGCATAGGACTTGATTTCCTTCAGTCCGGCCGGTGTCAGCAGATCCTTGAAGGTGCGCTTGTCGCCGGCCGCCGTCAGATCATAGGGCTGGCCGTAGGGCAGCGACTGGTCGATGCTGCCATCGGGGTTCTGGTCGTTGCCGTCGATCAGCTGCACCAGACGCACCTGGGTCTTGCTGCGCAGGTACTTCAGGTTGCCGACCTCGAAGGACTGGATGATGACAGGTGAATCCTTGGCGACATAACCGTGTCTGGCCAGCGTGGCCAAGAGCTTGTCTTCGAGCGGCAGGTTCAGGTTGCGGTGCCAGGTGGGGTGCTTGGTTTCCGGATAGATGCCGACGACGCGGTTCCTGGTCTGGCCCTCGGTCTTCGCCAGCTCGATCACTTCTTCCAGCGTGGGGATCTGATAGCGGCCGTTGTGCCCCTGGTCGCGTTCGGCCAGTGGCTGCACGGCACGTAGGGTCTTGATCTCGGCCAGCGTGAAATCGCTGGCAAACCAGCCTTCCTCCTCGACGCCGTCGACCAGCATCTTGCGCTTGCGACTGGCGAATTCGGGCCGGTCCTTCACGTCGGTGGTGTTCGTGATGTTGGGCTCATGACGGGCGATCAGCACGCCATCCCGGGTCGAGACCAGATCGGGTTCGATGAAGTCGGCGCCCAGCTCGATGGCCCGACGGTAGCTTTCGAGTGTGTGATCCGGCAGGTAACCACTGGCGCCACGGTGTCCGACGACCAGCGGCTTCGAACCATCGAGGGTCGGGTGCGGGTACTGGTTGTCGTCACCGTCGAAGCTGCCACATGCCGCGAGACCCAGTGCGGCAGCCACGGAAACGCTCAGGGCCAGTCTGGAGGAGATACGGGAAGTCATGGTCGTGTGCCTTTTGAATGACAGACTGATACTCGGATCATGTGTGAAGCGCAGCTTCAATCAGACCGGCATCGGCCTGTACCGGGCCGCTGCTGCACACGGGCTTGCCTGATCGATGCACCGGGGCCGAAGCCATGGGCATGATGAAGGCATCAAAATATTACCTGACAAACGGATGAAGGGTCGGTCTGGACGCGGCCGGATGTCAGAAGAAAAAGACCACCATCCGCCAGGCGATGAAGAGCATCAGCACGCCGGTGCCGAGGTCGAGCAGTTGCCAGGCAAGCTGCTGGCGGAACAGTGGACGCAGCAGACGGGCACCATAGCCCAGTACCAGAAACCAGAGTGCCGAGGCACTGACGGCGCCAAGCAGGAAAACGGGTTTCTGCCCGGCGGGCAGGGAGGCCGACACGCTGCCGATGATGACCAGGGTTTCGAGCAGGCCTTGCGGGTTGAGGAAGGAGACGGCCAGTGCGGTGCTGGCGACGGTGCGCCGGCTGGGGGCGACGGTGACGTTGGCGGCTTCGAGGATGCCGGTGGGGCGCCAGGCGCGTAGCAGTGCACGGCTGCCATACATGAGCACGAAGGCGATGCCGGCCACCGCGAGGCACAGGGTCAGGACGCGGTTCTGGCTGAACAGGTTGCCCAGGCCCAGCACGCCGGTGCTCATCAGCAGCAGGTCGCCCACGAAGCAGATCAGCACCACCAGTGCCACATGCTGGCCGAGCAGTCCCTGTCGCAGCAGGAAGGCGTTCTGGGCGCCGATACCCGTCACGAGGCTGAGCGACAGCAGGAAAGCGGTGAGGAGCGTGTTCATGAGAGGAAGGACGCGGACAGGGCATCGAGGTTGTACAGCAGCACATACAGGCCCGTGCCGCCGAAGATCGAGAGCAGCGCGTTTCTGAAGCACAGTTGCAGTGCCAGCGTGAGACTGATGCCGGCGGCCACGGGCAGGATGCCGACGGTGGGCCAGTCTGCGATGACGAAACCGAGCAGCGTGTGGATCAGCAGCAGCGCCAGAATGGTGGCTGGCAGGAAGCGGCCCAGTTCCCGGATGAGGCGGTGGCTACGCAGCAGGCCCGCTGCCACGAAGGGCAGGGCACGCAGCGCGAAGGTGATGGAGGCCATCACGACGGTGGCCAGCAGGGCGTCCTGCACGCTGATCATCGGGGGGCCTCCGTTCGGGCGGTGTTCAGGGAAAGCAGGATGCAGACGAGCACCGACAGGGCGATCGAGATGAGCAGCGCCTGCTCGGGCAGGATCCTCCAGGCCAGGGCGTAGCTGAGGACGGCCGTGACAAGTGGTGCGACCTGATGGTGGCTGCGCCACTGCGCCACGACCAGCACGGCAAAGAGCGCGGCCAGACTGAAGTCGAAGCCCTGAAGCGAGGGAGCCACGTTGGTGCCGATGACCGCGCCCAGGGTGCTGCCCAGAATCCACCAGGCATGGTTGATCATGGCCACGCCGACGACCTGTCGGGGCGTGGCTTCGGGCGGGAGGGTGGTGATCAGCGAATAACTCTCATCGGTCAGCGCCCAGGCGAGGTAGGTGCGAGCCCAGCGACTGTCGGGCAGCCGATCGAGCACCGACAGGCCATAGAAGATGTGGCGCAGGTTCACGACGAGGGTGGCCAGGGCGATGGCAGCCAGCGTCTGGCCGGAGGCCAGCATCGGCACCACCATGAACTGTGCTGCGCCGGCGTAGATGAAGAGGCTCATCACCGGGGCCAGCCACCAGACGGCGCCGGCCTGCGTGAGCAGAAAACCGAAAGCCATGCCGAGCGGGATGTAACCCATGGCCACGGGAATGGACAGCTTGAAGACGGACGGCACAGCCGTGTCGTGGCGAGTCGGTGGGGCTTCGGGGGATGCGGAAGGACTCATGTCGGATGACATTCGCCGGCGCTTGGGCGCTTGGGCGAGCTACGGACGATGATCGGGGAAAGATAAACGAAAAGCCCCGACAAATTGGCTTTGTGGGGGCTTTGGAGGGGGCTGAAATCACGACGGATTTCAGAGCAGAATTTTGGTAGAGAAGGGTGGACTTGAACCACCGACCTCACGATTATGAGTCGTGCGCTCTAACCAGCTGAGCTACATCTCCACGTTTGCCGCTAAGCAAGAAAGCGCATTATACACGGATTGTGATCGGCTTGTGAATCATTCGTTCAAGGGTCTTGCGATCGTCTGTGGAAAATCGTGTCAGCCCTGGCTGGCCAGGGCAAGTGCCTTGGCGCGGCGGATGGCATCGCGGGTGTCGGTGGCTGCCTGCCGGGCGGCCTGGGCGAAGCTGGGTCCTTCCGAGGCATAGAGGATGGCCCGGGAGGAATTGATGATCAGCCCATGACCATCGGCATCCAGGCCGGCACGGACGGTGGCATCGACATCGCCGCCCTGCGCACCGACACCGGGTACCAGCAGCGGCAGGGTGGGCGCGAGCTGACGCACGCGTGCCAGCTCGGCGGGGAAGGTGGCGCCGACGACGAGTCCCAGTTCGCCGCTTCGGTTCCAGGAGCCGGCGGCCAGTCGGGCGATGTGCTCATAGAGCAGGGGGCTGTCCGACTGGGCCTTGGCCGCTGGCTTGCTGCGCCCGGGGTCGGCCGTTTGAAGCCGGCCGCCGCTACTGATGAAACCGGTGTCCTGGCGCGGTCGTGTGCTGGCATGGGTGTCATCGGTATCGGCATTCAGGGCGGCCGTCATCATGCCGCCGTTCATCGGGAGCTCTGATTCACCCGGCCCTTTGCCGGGTGCGGTGGCGGGCAACAGGCCTTGCCGATCCGGCAACGGCTGGAGTCGCAGGGCTTGCAGGTCGTTGCCACCGGGATTGCTGGTGCGGCAGAGCAGGATCAGGCCTCGGCCTTCCCACTGGAAATAGGGCTCGATCGAGTCGAAACCCATGAAAGGGCTGAGTGTCAGGGCATCGGCCTTGAAGCGGTCGAAGGCTTCGATGCCGTACTGTTGCGCGGTACTACCGATGTCGCCCCGTTTGGCGTCGAGGATGACGGGGATGTCCGGGTACTGCTCGTGGATCTCCTCGATCAGTTCGGCCAGCAGTGTCTCGGCACCCAGCGCGGCGAAGTAGGCGATCTGGGGCTTGAAGGCACAGGCCAGGTCGGCGGTGGCGGCGATGATCTCGCGACAGAAGCGGCCCAGGGCCACATGCCCGGCGCCAAGGTGGGCGGGGATGCGACGGGGGTCGGGGTCGAGGCCGATGCACAGCATGGAGTCCGCGTGCTGCCATCGGTGTCTGAGTTTGGTCGTGAAAGTGTTCTGGGTCATGTCGGGGATATTCAGGAGGGGCAGGATTCGGGCGTGAATCGAGGCGGGCGAGGTCACGGGCACCGATGCGTCGGGTGCTGGGGCCGATGCCTGGCCTGTGAGCCTTCATGGCCAGGGAGCGACCGGAAGGTGTTCAGGCGCGGGTCTTTTCAAAATCGTGCAGGTAATCGATCAGGGCTTCGACGCCGGCGCGGGGCATGGCGTTGTAGATCGAGGCGCGCATGCCGCCCACCGAGCGGTGGCCTTGCAGGTTGGCCAGTCCGCGTTCGGTCGCGCCGCTCAGGAAGGCTTCGTTCAGGGCCTCGTCGGCCAGCGTGAAGGGTACGTTCATGCGTGAACGATCCGAGGGCACGACGGGTGAGTGATAGAAGTCGCTGGCATCGATGGCGTCATAGAGCAGTCGAGCCTTCTCGCGGTTCTGCTGCTCGATGGCGCCCAGCCCGCCCTGGGCCTTCAGCCACTGGAACACGAGCCCGGCGAGGTAAATCGAATAGGTGGGTGGCGTGTTCGGCATCGAGTCGTTGTCGGCCTGAACCTGGTAGTCGAGGATGGACGGCGTCGCGGCACGGGCGCGGCCGAGCAGGTCTTCGCGGATGATGACGAGTGTCAGGCCGGCCGGGCCGATGTTCTTTTGCGCACCGGCATAAATCATGCCGTAGCGGGAGACATCGATGGGTCGGGACAGGATGTGGGAGGACATGTCGGCCACCAGTGGCACGTCGCCCACATCCGGGGTTTCCTGAAACTCGACGCCGCCGATGGTTTCATTGGTGCAGAGGTGGACATAGGCCGCCGATGGGTCGAGCGCCCAGGTGTCCCGTGCTGGCAGGGCCGTGTAGCGGCTGGCCTTGCCGGTGGCTGCGATGCGAATGTTGCCGTATCGCCGGGCCTCCTGGATGGCCTTGCCGGCCCAGATGCCGGTATCGATGTAGTCGGCGCTTCCGCTTTCAGGCAGCAGGTTCAGCGGCAGGGCGGCAAACTGGAGCGAGGCGCCGCCACCCAGAAACAGCACCTTGTAGTGCTCAGGGATGCCGAGCAGCTCACGCAGATCTGCCTGTGCCTGGGCGTGGATGCCCATGTAGTCTTTGGCACGATGGCTCATTTCCATCACCGACATGCCGGTGCCGTGCCAGTCGAGCAGTTCCTGACCAGCCTGTTGCAGCACAGCCTCGGGCAGCATGGCGGGGCCGGCACTGAAATTGAAGAGCTTGCGCATCGGTGGGATTCCTTCAAAACGGCCGGCAGGCGGGCGCTGGCGGCTTCAGGGGCAATTCTAGAATGAATGTTCTGCACGGCAACGCGTGTCTGGAAAGCATCGTAGTCTGACGAACGGTCGCGCCTTCTCCTGCGAACCGGATGGATGTACCGGATAATTTCTGGATGAAGTCCTTTCTTTTCGGCCAGGGCGGCATGACCGCCGGGAGAATGAGCATGTCGACAATGTTTGAACGATCCGGTTCGAGGACGGCTGCCGGTGATGTGCAGCAGCCGGCCGTCGTGTCTGGTGAGCGCCGGCAGGGACGTGGGCTGACGGCCGCCGCCGTGGCCGTGGCCCTGGTGGTGAGCGGTTGTGCCGGCATGAGCGAGACGCAGCAGCGTACCGCCACCGGCACCGGCATCGGAGCCGCCATCGGCGCAGCCATCGGTGGCACGCAGTCCGGCTCGAAGGGGGTGCGCAACGGCGCGCTGATCGGAGGCGCCATCGCCGGCGTCGGCACCTATGTCTGGTCGCGGCAGATGGAGGAGCAGAAGCGGGCGATGGAAGCCGCCACGGCTGGCACGGGTGTTCAGGTGACGCAGACCCGTGAGAACCTGCTGCAGCTCGACATTCCCAGCGACATTTCCTTCGATGTGAACAAGGCGGCCATCCGGCCGGCCTTCAAGCCGATCCTCGACCGTTTCGCGCAGACGCTGGTCGCGAACCCTGCCACCACGGTGCAGATCATCGGTCACACGGACAGCACGGGCAACGACAGCATCAACAATCCGCTGTCCGTGAACCGGGCCGCTGCCACGCGGGATTATCTGGTGTCGCATGGTGTGATGGTGTCACGGATCATGATCGACGGCCGTGGCAGCCACGATCCGATCGCCGACAACGGCACGCCGCAGGGACGCGCGCAGAATCGTCGCGTCGAGATCTATGTAGGCCAGGCCGCCGAACAACCGGCCCGACATCCCCAGCAGCAGACCCATCAGCAGTCCTCTCGCCAGCAGCGCAGCGGCCAGTGGAGCCAGCAACCCGAAGGGGGTTATCAGAACGATGGTTACACTCACACCATTCAGTGAGTGATCCATCGAGCATCTGATGAGCAAACCGGCAGTAACCCTGGGGATAGGCTTTCTTTATCGTGAACTCTGGCGCTTCTCTGCCGGCAGGCGCGGCACGCTGCTCGCGGCCGTCGCGTTGCTGATCGCGTCCCAGGGCTTCAAGCTGGCGGTGCCGGCGCTGGCGGGCACCGCCATCAACACCCTGCAGGGGCAGGGCCTCGATGGTCTTGGCAGGGCCGGGCAGCTGCTGGGCATGGTGTTCCTCGCGACGCTCGCCAGCTGGCTGCTTCACGGGCCGGGGCGCATTCTCGAGCGCAACGTGGCACTGGTGGTGCGCCAGCGGGTCTCGACCGATCTGATGGAGCGGCTGTATGCCGCCCCGCTCGGCTGGCATGAAACCCAGCATGGGGTGGAGACGGCGCACCGGGTCCAGCTGACGACCCGGGCCCTGTACGACTTCGCCCAGAGCCAGTTCATCTACCTGCAGAGCGTGGTGCGGCTGATCGGGCCGGTGATCGCGCTGTGGGTCATCTCGCCGTGGGTCGGCACGGTGGCCGTGACGGGCTACCTGATCCTGGCCGTCATCATCGTGGCTTTCGACAAGGTGATGATGAAGCTGGCCGCCGAAGAGAATGCGGCAGACCGGGAGTACTGGTCGAGTCTGTCGGATGGTCTCGTCAACATCCTGTCGGTGCTGGCGCTGCGCCTGAACCGGGGGGTGCTGCGGCTCGTGGAAAACCGGCTCACGGCGGTCTTCGTCCCAGTGAAACGGGCCATCGTCTACAACGAGGGGAAGTGGGCTGCCGTCGATCTGCTGAACACGCTGTTGTGGATCGGGTTGCTGAGCCTCTACGTATGGCTGTCGGTGAAGGGCATGGTGCCGGGCGCCGAGGTGGCGGCTTCGGTGGGCGCAGCTGCTTCGGAAGGGGCCGCTTCCGTGTCAGCGGGGGCTGCAGCAGCGTCCGAAGGCGTGAAGATAGGCAACCTCTTCATGGTGTACGAGTATGCGCTGCAGGCTGGTGGCGTGATCACCGGGGTAGCGGCGCATTTCCAGTCGCTTACCCGCCAGCAGGTCAACTACCAGAGTGGTGACGAGATCCGCGCCTTGCCGCTGTCCGCCGATCTGGCGGCCCGGCAGACACACCCGGTGCCCGGGCTGCCTGGCGACTGGCAGCACCTGACGCTTTCCTCGGTGGTTTTCGAACGTCAGCCACGAGATTCCGCCAATCCGGAGTCGGTTGGTGGGTCATTGAGCGGCGCGAATCTGGGGCTCGAGCGTGGCAAACGTTATGCGCTGGTTGGCCCCAGTGGCTCGGGCAAGACGACGCTGCTGCGCCTGCTCTCGGGCCTGTACGCCCCCCAGGCAGGCCAGCTGCAGGTCGATTCGCAAGGGCCACTGCCGGCTTCGGCGGTGGCGCCGGCGTTGCGCTCGGTAGCCACGCTGCTGCCGCAGGATGCCGAGCTGTTCGGTGGCACGCTGCGCGAGAACCTGGACATGGCTGATGCGGTGGATGGGGAGGGCACGCCGGTCATGGCCGGGTCGGCGGGGCAGGCCGGTCAGGCGTCGATGACGGTGGCAGGCGAATCCTCGACAGGCCAGAAAATCGATCCGGCCGTTTCGATCGCACTGGATACGGCGGCAGTCAGGGCTGGTGCCAGCGAGGCCCGCTATCTGGCCGCGCTGTCGGTGGCGCAGGCCAGTGATTTCGTGGCGCGGATGCCCGGCGGGCTGGACAGCCCGATCACGGCGCGTGGCGGTAACCTGTCGGGTGGTCAGCGCCAGCGGGTGGCAATCGCCCGGGCGCTGGTGGCCGCCGAAGCCAGCAGCCTGCTGCTGCTCGATGAGCCGACCTCGGCGCTCGATCCCTCGACGGAGGCCGCTCTGATCGATGCCTTCTTCAAGGCGCGCGAGGACGCCACGATCGTGGCTTCCATCCATCGACCCTCATTGTTGCCATACTTCGATGCGCTGATCCTGGTGGAGGCCGGCAAGGTGGTGGCCGTTGGTCCGCTGGGCTCGGTCCAGACCGACTCCCCCCAGCTCCGGGCCTTCCTGAAGCAGGGCGAGGAAGCGGCCCGGGCGGCGGGCATCCCGGTGCCCGGAGCCAGTGTTCACAACACGCTCTAGAATGGTGTCACTGCATGAGACACGCCAGGAGCTTGGGCGGCAGGAAAGTCGCGGGCTGCAAACCGGCCGCGCCGGCCCATTTTGCACCCGCTTCTTGCCCCATAGCGCCCGCTATGGGGCGGCGAATCGGGCACAAACTGTGCTCGGCGGTTCTGCGCGTGGCGCTTGCTGCATGAAGCCTTTTCATGCCAACTCCACCACCCAGAGAGGGATGAGATGATCCGATTCCAGATTCCAGACATGACCTGCAAGCATTGCGAGCGTGCCGTCACCGAGGCTGTGCAGAAGGTTGACCCGGGCGCGACGTTGACCG
The DNA here is from genome assembly GCA_030528325.1 of Lautropia sp. Classification (GTDB taxonomy): domain Bacteria; phylum Pseudomonadota; class Gammaproteobacteria; order Burkholderiales; family Burkholderiaceae_E; genus Lautropia. The sequence goes on from JAUMZD010000013.1 coordinate 26,419, forward strand.
TCGATCTGGGGAACCACCAGGTGACGATCGACAGCCGGCAACCTGCCACAGCCTTTGCACAGGCGCTGGGTGAGGCCGGTTACAACCCGGTCGACGTGGCTGTCTGAGCCGACACCGGAGGTTGGGCCGACGTCAGTCCTGTCCTGGCGTCGACCGCCCGGCAGCGATCGCCCGGCAGGCTCCGGCTGCGCTGTCAGCGGGGGCCTGTGTCATTCGGGCCATCGTCAGCGGATCATTCAGCCCAGGAACCAGTGGACCAGCGGCGGCACGATCAGCGCGGTCAGCAGGCCGTTCAGGCCCATCGCCAGCGCGGCGAAGGCACCGGCGGTCTCTGAATACTGGAAGGCACGCGCAGTACCGATGCCGTGCGCCGTCAGTCCGAGCGTGAAGCCCCGAACCTGGTCATTCTCGATGCGCATCAGCCGGAAGACAAGCGGTGAGATCATGGCGCCGAAGACGCCGGTCATCTGGACGAAGGCCATCGCGAGCGACGGAGAGCCCCCCAGTTTTTCACTGAGCCCCATCGCGATGGGGGCCGTGGCCGATTTCGGTGACAGGGCGAGCAGCGTGCCGGCGCTGGCATCGGCGCTGCTGGCCAGCCACCAGGCGCTCAGCACGGCAGCCGTCCCCCCGATGACGAGGGATATGAGCAGTGGGCCGGCCAGTTTCATCAGCGGCCTGATCTGGGCATAGAGCGGGATGGCGAGCGCCACCGTGACGGGCCCCAGCAGGAAATGGACGAACTGCGCCCCGCTGAAATAGCTGCGATAGTCGATGCCGGCCATCAGCAGCGTGCTGACGACGAGGATGACCGAGATCAGGACGGGATTCGTGAGCGGGTGGCCTTTGGCCCGCCGATGAACCCATAATGCTGCCTGATAGGCCAGCAGCGTCAGCAGCAGCCCCAGCAGCGGCGAGGTGGAGAGGTAGGCACGGATTTCCTCGAAGGATGTTTCCATCATGATGCCTGTCCTCCTGCGCTGCCGATCGGTGAGGCAGCCACTTCCTGAGGGTTTCGGGTCGGGACGGGATCAGCCGTTCTGGCAGGTTGTCCGTCATCGTCCGGCGGACGCCGGTTGATCAGGTGCTGCATCAGGCCGGCGGTCAGCACGATGACGATCAGCGTGCCGAGGGTGGCGGCCAGCAGGATCGGCAGCCATTCGGTCCGGAGCGTGCCGAAATGCAGCATCACGCCGGCGCCGGCCGGAATGAACAGCATCGACAGGTACTGAAGCAGCTTGCGGCTGGTCTCGCGCAGGTTTTCATCGGGGCCGCCTCGCAGCACCAGCGTGATGAACAGCAGTGCCATGCCGATGACGGGGCCGGGAATGGGCAGGCCGAACGCCTGGGAGATGAGCTCGCCGATGAGCTGATAGAGCAGCAGGATCGTGATGGCAGCCAGCATGATGAATCGGTTTTCTTACGGAAAGGATACGGGAGCCGGTATTATCCGGCACGCGATGGAGGTGAAGATGTTGTGGAGTGTTGATGCGTACCCCTGCTGACCGGATCCGTCATCTCGTGCTGTTCGAGCTGACGGCCCTCCTGATCCTGATTCCGATCGGGGTCTGGTTTTTCGATCTGGATCTGACGGAAATCGGCGTGCTCGGCATCTGCACGGCAGCGGTGGCCGCCGTCTGGAACTACGTCTACAACTACGGATTCGACCGGGTGCTGAAGAAGCTGACCGGCTCCGTCCACAAGCGCACGCGGGTACGGGTTCTGCACGCGATCCTCTTCGAGCTGGGGCTCGTGGTGATGCTCGTTCCCTTCATCGCCTGGTGGCTGGACATCAGCCTCTGGCAGGCGCTGATCGCCGATATCGGCCTCGTGGTCTTCTACGTGGTCTTCGCCTTCGTCTACAACCTGGCCTATGACCGGGTGTTTCCCATTCCGGAGGGAAAGCCGGTGGCGGTGGAGCGATCCTGATGGACACCGGCCGATCGATTGTGGCAGGGCATGAAGCACCCGTTCGTGCCCTTCAGATCCTGCCGCTGTCTCCAGCGCTTGATGGCGTTCAGACCTTCATGAACTTCAGCGGGTTCTCGCGCGGAAAATTCATGAGGTTCGGTAACACGTCGTACAGGTCACTCTGTGACAGGCCAAACCAGGTACCGAGTGCTGCCGCGTACTGTTCAACCGAGTACTGGGGTACGAGGCGACCTTCGACATCATGGTCTGCATCGACACCGAATGTGGGAAACCGGCCGTACAAGTTGCCTCCGTTGACGGCGCCTCCGTAAATGAAATGGTGGGAACCCCAGCCATGATCGGTTCCGCCACCATTGCTGACCATGCTGCGCCCAAAGTCCGATGCCGTGAACAGGGTTACCTGGTTTTCGACGCCTAGTGATTTCATCTGGCGATCAAAGTAATCCAGCGCCTGATCCAGTTGGATCATCAGGCGATTGTGCATGTGAAGCTGATCGTCATGCGTGTCGAATCCACCGATGTTCAGAAAGAAAACCTGGCGTTTGAGTCCCAGATTGTTGCGGCTGGCGATCATCCGCGCAACCAGTCGCATCTGCGCCACGAGGGCATTCCTGTTGCCACCCGAATCGGGAATGGCAGGAACCGGAAGAAGACGACTGTCGTTCTCGGGGACGAGAGCCGCCTGCATACGCGTCTGGGCCTCCAGTGTGCGGCGGTACAGTTGTGCATGGGTCTGCGCCAGCAGGTTCGTATCGCGATCTAGTACCAGAAGTTTACGCACGGATTCGCTGATGCCAGCATCGGCCAGATTACCCAGCAGCTGGATTCCGATATCGCCTTCGACAGGCAGGCTGTAGGGGTTCAGGCGATGACCTGCAAGCCAGGCGGCAGGCGTATCGCCCGGAGAAATGGCACTGGCGAACATGGCTGATGCATTGTGAGTGCTGGCCAGGCGTTCGACCATCCTGCCTCCCCAGCCGATGGTGGCCCCCTCGGGCATGAACGTTTGCCAGGTGGACTGCTGGTCGTTGTGCGAGAAGAGGCGATTGGGTACCCGGGTCTGGCCGTAGCGATATTGCTCGGGCGTCGTGGGCTCGATCAACGGCCCGACGTTTGCAATGATGGCCAGCTTTTTCTGCTGGAACAGCGTCTGGGTTCTGGCGAGATTGGGATGAAGCCCCAGCTTGAGACCGTTGTTGTTGAAGCCACTGAGGTTGGCAGGATTGATGGGGCGCAATGCATGGCGTGATGAACCTGGTGCATTGAGTGCAATGGTGCCGCCACGTACCTTCTGATAGTTTTGCCACGAATCACCGTTCGTGGCAACGACGGTGCTGGCCTGATCGTTCCCACCATGCATGAACAGGCAGACAAGTGCCTTGTAGTCGCTGTTGCCTGAGGATTGAGCTGCAGCGGCACCCATGCTGGCCAGATTCAGGGCGAAGGCAGCAGGGCCGCTGGCCGCCAGGCCAAGACCGGATTTCAACAGGTGACGACGATGGGGAGAGTGATTGTGTTTCATTTCAGCACCAGATAATCAGTTGACATCATGGCCATGTAGATGGCGACGCCCACCCGGCGGGCATTGGTTTCAGCCACCCGGCTCGGCATGTTGTAGGGGTATTTGATGCGTTTGATCGCGTCGATGATCAGCGTTCGGGTGTCTGCCTGCATTTGACCGTTCATCAGCAGGGTATTGAGGTGATCAACCAGCTTTTCCGGCTGATTGGCCAGTGCCATTTCGGTGCTGTAGTCGGGGTGAATGTCCCGCCGTCTGACCACGCTGCCAGGCTGGGTCGGATTGGGAAAATTGCCCATCGGCCCGATACCGTAGGAGGTTTCCCAGAATGCACCCGTCGTGACACCCATATAATAGGCATAGCCGGCGATGCTGCTTTCCTGTGTGATCTGCATTTCAGGGGCAACCAGTCTTGCCTCGGCAATGGGCGTATTGGGAGGGATGTATCCAGGACGGTAGAAGTTGAAAACAGACGGAGCTCGCATTGCTGTCTGATGGATCGATCGGGGATAGGAGTCGGTTCGACGCAACCCCCAGCGCCCGGTATTCGAAACAGCCTTGAATGCGCGCATCCACTGGGTGACGCGAAGCAGTGGTTCACGAATTCGTCCGGCTTCCGGCCTTGCCGCGGCTTCGGCGGTGCGTGCTTCAGGATCGAGCAGAATGGCGCGAAGCACGGCTTTCATGTCGCCACGAACGCCGAGACCGTTGTTGTTGAACGTGGTTGCAACCCGCTGCACATAGGCGGGAGAGGGGTTGCTGACGACCAGTCTCTGGATCAGCTGTTTACTGATGAAGGGGCCGACGTTCGGATGCTTGAACAGGGTGTCCAGCGCTATTTTCAGGTTGTCTTCAGGCAGAGCCAGTCCGCGGGGGATGGTGACGCCAAGGAAACGTTTTTCTTCGATCGAATGAAATTCGGGGTAGGAAACCATCAGGCGAACATCCCGTCCCGGGTTTGTCCTGTCGTTGCAGCTTTCGTGCCACCCGGTGAAGCAGTAGGCCGAGCGGGTCGGGCCGCTCCAGCTCCAGCCGGTGAAGACGCGAGCCAGTCCCACGATGTCCTGATTGCTGTAGGTCGGGAGCGGTTTGCCCTTCATGTCGAGTCTGGGCGTGCCGTCGATGTTGAGCTCTTCCAGCCCGATGGTGAAAAGCTGCATGATTTCCCGCGCAAAATTCTCATCGGGTGCACGATACCGGACGCCTTCCTGCGTGTACTGCTCTTTCTCGTTGCGCAGATGGGAAAGATAGAGTCCCATCATGGGATGGCGCGTCACGTCTTCCAGAAGGTCACGGAAGTTCCCGAAGGCGTGCTTGGAAAGCACATCGTAGTAACTGGCCATGCCACGTGGGTAGAACCCTGGGGCACCGCTGGAAGAGATCACAAAGATCTGGGACAGGGCAAATGCCATCCGTTGCCGAAGCTGGTCGTCCTGCATGGTGGAAAACCACCAGACATTGTGAAGATCGTCCATCGAGGGCGAGGACTTCCTGTCCTGCCTGGTCCAGTGATCCAGGGTTTCCAGAAGTGACACTCGAGGCTTTGCGAACTCTCGTTCGATCCACTCGTTGGCCAATTGGCCTTTGAGCGTTTTCAGATCCTTGGGGGTGGCGCCGTAACTGGCCTGTGCCAGAAAACGGGAAACGGCCGACTCGTTTTCCAGTCTCCATTGGGCCAGTTTTTGGGGCTTGGGTGCTGGATGTTCGCCGGGATTGCTTCCCTGGGTCCAGGAGGAGCTGCCGTCAGTGTTCTGGTTGACGATCTGTTGCCAGGTGCGGGCCAGGTCTTCTGCCTGTTCACTGCCACCGCAGGCGGACAGGGCCAGACCGATGGCGGCTGCCAACAGGGCTTTTCGTTGCAGCGCAAGGGGGAAAAGTGAGCGGGATCGTGAAAACATCGCTTGCTCGACAGGCTGATGGGTGAGGTGTACAGCCTATCGGCAATCTGTTGCTTTTTCACACGGTGTCGATGGGTGGGCGCTGGGGAGGGCCCGCCGGCATTGCCGATGTGATTGCAGTGCTCGTGGTAGCCCAAGCTCTCAGGAGCTTGGGCGGCAGGAAAGTCGCGGGCTGCAAACCGGCCGCGCCGGCCCATTTTGCACCCGCTTCTTGCCCCATAGCTTGGGCTATGGGGCGGCGAATCGGGCACAAACTGTGCCCGGCGGGGCCGATTTTCGCCGTCGCGACTCCTACCGCCCAAGCTCCTGGCGGCCTGACGGCGGGTGCCCGGCTCGTGGCCTCGCATGCCGGCAGGCGTGCAACAGACCCGGTGCTGGTGCAACCGTTACCCCATGGTGTGTCAGGTGCCTGTCATGGGCTTGTCTGAGCCGGTACCCCTGAATGACATGAACCAGCCGGATGGCCGATTGCCAAGGAAGGGCGAGGGGTATATAAATGCCCAGAGATATCGATAGGGACGTTGAAAAAGGGGGCTTCATGATGAACAAGCAAGTGTCGGCTGTGCTGGTGCTGGGCCTGATGGTGGGGGCCTGCGCCAGCTCGAACCCGAATCCGCTCAAGCCCAGGGAAAAGGTGAGTATCTGCACCGAGGATCATGGGTGCGGTGAATTCTCGCGTGATGAGCGCCTGGTGCAGGAGCAGGTCGATCCGGCCGAAGAGAGGAATCAGGCACGCATCGAGGCGCTGTCGATGAAGGCCGAGCAGGATCCGAGGGCCGCCTTCGATCTGGGGCTGCGGTTCTTCCGGGGCGACGGGATCCGCCGCGATGCGTATCAGTCGATGGTGTGGATGAAGTCGGCTGCCGAACGGGGCCATGTACCGGCCCAGCTGGCGCTGGGCCGCTTCTATCTGTCAGGGCTGGAAGAAATGGGGCCTGATCCGGCGGCTGCCGAATCGTGGCTGTCGGCGGCAGCCGGCCAGGGCAATGCCGAGGCGAAGAAACTGCTGGCCGAAGCCCGGAAGGCGAAGCAGGACGAGATTGCCTATCGTCGGTGGGTGGATGCCCATCGGTCGGTTTGGCTGGGTTACTGGTGGCATGGGTACAACTATCTGCTGTATTGGCGTGCGGGTGCGTGGTATTTCTATTGATGCACGAGAACCATTGAAGGAGTGGGTTGATGTTGACGAAAAAATTCGTGGGTCAGGCAGCGGCGCTGGCTTCGGCTCTGGTGCTGGCGGGTTGCGGTTCGCTGGGCGCGGGGGGCGTTCTGAGCACGGGCAAGGATGCTTCGGCATCGAAAGGTGGCGCGGCGGGTAGCACCAGCGTGGAAGCCAATGCCGCGCTGGAGCGTTGCGATGCGCCGCTCGGGACGATCGCGATGGATGACGGCCGTGAGCAGGACTGGTACTACGCCTTCGGCGCCGCCACGAAGGTGACGACGATCGAGCCGCTGCTCCGGCTGGCGGTGCAGCAGTCCAACTGCTTCGTGATCACCTCGATCGGCAATACACGCACCGAGAGCAAGATTGCCCGCATCACCGACAAGCAGCGCAATTCAGGTGAGTTCCGCGCTGGCTCGAAGCAGCAGAAGGGCCAGCGTGTGGCGGCCGACTACCTGATGGAGCCGTCCATCGTCATCGACAACGACACGACCGGCAAGGTGGTCGGTGGCATCGCGGGTTTCCTGCCAGGGGCGTTGGCCGGGCTGGCCGGTTCGCTCGAGTCGAAGGTGTCGGTCGTGACGCTGACGCTGTACGACATCCGATCGGGCGTTCAGATCGCCGTGTCGGAAGGCAATTCGACGGCCACGAACTACGGGGCGGCTATTGGTGCCTTCGGGGGCGTGGCTGCTGCCGGTCTGGGCGGCTTCTCGCGCACGCCGGAAGGCAAGGCCACGGTTGCAGCTTTCATGGATGCCTACAACAACATGGTGATTTCGCTGCGCAACTACAAGGCACAGACGGTCAAGGGCGGTCTGGGCCGCGGTGGCCGCCTGAAAGTGGCAGACTGATTGGCTTGCTGCGCCGTCGATGACGCCTGTTGCGTCGACGGCGCTTCATGCCTCGACAATACCCTCTTGGAGAGGCTTCAAGCTCAGACGACGAAGGCCGTGTGACTCACCTCGGTGAAGCCACACGGCCTTTTGTACTGCCCGGCTGGCACAGAATGAAACGCCGATGTTTCTTGCACACTCGGGGCAGGGCCGGCATGCAGGAGCATGGCCGGCCGCAGCCGGGCGGGCGGAGCTTACATGCCCATGCCCATGCCGCCCATGCCACCCATGTCGGGCATGCCGCCACCAGCAGCCGGCTTGTCTTCCGGTGCTTCGGAGACCAGGCAGTCGGTGGTCAGCAGCAGACCGGCGATCGAGGCGGCGTTCTGCAGGGCGGTGCGGGTCACCTTGGTCGGATCGACCACGCCCATCTCGACCAGATCGCCGTATTCGCCGTTGGCGGCGTTGTAACCGAAGTTGCCCTTGCCTTCGGCAACCTTGGCGACGATCACGCTGGCTTCTTCACCGGCGTTGGTCACGATCTGGCGCAGCGGCTCCTCGATGGCACGCAGCACGATCTTGATGCCGGCTTCCTGGTCGGCATTGCTGCCCTCGACCTTGACGGCGGCCTTGGCACGCAGCAGGGCGACACCACCGCCGGGGACGATGCCTTCCTCGACAGCAGCGCGGGTGGCGTGCAGGGCGTCTTCGACGCGGGCCTTTTTCTCCTTCATCTCGACTTCGGTGGCAGCACCGACGCGGATGACGGCCACACCGCCGGCCAGCTTGGCCACGCGCTCCTGCAGCTTCTCACGGTCGTAGTCGCTGGTGGCTTCCTCGATCTGGGCGCGGATGGCCTTGACGCGGGCCTCGATGGCCTTGCCTTCGCCGGCGCCGTCGATGATCGTGGTGTTTTCCTTGGCCACTTCGACGCGGGCAGCGCTGCCCAGCTCTTCGAGGGTGGCTTTTTCGAGCGACATGCCGGTTTCCTCGGCGATGACGACACCACCGGTCAGGATGGCCATGTCTTCCAGCATGGCCTTGCGACGGTCACCGAAGCCTGGTGCCTTGACCGCGACGGTCTTCAGGATGCCACGGATGTTGTTGACGACCAGGGTGGCCAGTGCCTCGCCCTCGATGTCCTCGGCGACGATCAGCAGCGGACGGCCAGCCTTGGCCACCTGCTCGAGCACCGGCAGCAGATCACGGATGTTGCTGATCTTCTTGTCGTGCAGCAGGATGAACGGGTTCTCCAGCACGGCAACCTGGCGATCCGGGTTGTTGATGAAGTAGGGCGACAGGTAGCCACGGTCGAACTGCATGCCTTCGACGACGTCCAGCTCGTTGTTCAGCGACTTGCCGTCCTCGACGGTGATGACGCCTTCCTTGCCGACCTTTTCCATCGCGTCGGCGATGATCTGGCCGATTTCCTCGTCGCTGTTGGCCGAGATCGAGCCGACCTGGGCGATTTCCTTCGAGCTGGTGGTGGGCTTGGACAGCTTCTTCAGCTCGTCGATCAGACCGGCGACGGCCTTGTCGATGCCGCGCTTCAGATCCATCGGGTTCATGCCGGCAGCCACGTACTTCATGCCTTCGCGCACGACGGCCTGGGCCAGCACGGTGGCGGTGGTGGTGCCGTCACCGGCGTTGTCGCTGGTTCGCGAAGCCACTTCCTTGACCAGCTGGGCTCCCATGTTGGCCTGCTTGTCCTTCAGTTCGACTTCCTTCGCGACCGACACGCCGTCCTTGGTGACGGTGGGGGCGCCGAAGGAGCGCTCGAGCACGACGTTACGGCCCTTGGGGCCCAGCGTGACCTTGACGGCGTTGGCCAGGACGTTGACGCCTTCGACCAGTTTGGCACGGGCGTCGTCACCGAAATTGACTTGTTTTGCTGCCATGAAATGAAAACTCCTGAATGGATTCGAGAGGTACTGCCGGCGCTGCGAGCGCCAAGGTGGCCGGGGCCGTCAGTACCATGATGTCATCGAGGCCGGATGCCGTCTCGGTCGGGCATCGGCCGGGGAGACCGGCTGCGCCGGACAGGCCCGGTGTGTGGGCCTGCGGGCACCCGGGCGGCCCTGGTATTTACTGGACGATCGCCATGATGTCTTCTTCGCGCATCACCAGCAGTTCCTCGCCGTCGACCTTGACGGTCTGGCCGGAGTACTTGCCGAAGAGCACCTTGTCGCCAACCTTCACGGCCAGCGGACGGGCCTTGCCGTCGTCACCGATCTTGCCATCACCGACGGCCAGCACTTCGCCCTGATCAGGCTTTTCGGCTGCGTTCTCGGGCAGCACGATGCCGGAGGCAGTTTTACGCTCGTTGTCGAGGCGCTTGATGATGACACGGTCATGCAAGGGGCGCAGTTTCATTCAGTTCACTCCTGAATCTTGGTTCTAGACGATGGGGGTTTTGCCGGTTCGGTGACCGAACCGGCGCGGATGTGATCGAAGTTGAGGGCGTCATCCTAAAAAACAAGACATGACAGAAAAACTTTCTGACGGGCCGCATGGCATGCCCGGTGCACACGGCTGGTGAGCGACAGGGTGGGGGTGCCTGCGGTGTTGCCTGACGGATGCTTCCTCGGAAAGAGCAGGGCGAGTGTGGCGCCAGCCCCTGCCGCGGGCAGGGCGATGGCGCGTTAGCACTCGCCTCGGGAGAGTGCTAATAATAGACAGCCGAGGGGGGGGATGCAACCCGGGCACGGTGCCGGCCGCGATGGATGGCGGTTGCGGGGTGTGGCGCGGATGCCATCCGGCCCTGATACGGGCCGGCATTCATCGGCTGCTGGCGTTCGTCCGTCCTGCCTTGCCTGCAAGTGTTGTCACCAGACAGCACCATCGCCTTCTGTTCAGTCTCGATATGGTTTAGGGCGTGCGATGAGGTTGCGTTGGCAAGGCAGGAAGGCTGTCGGCAAGACGGCCGGTGAGGCATCGTCCCGATCGGCGGATGGCCGAGCCGGGCTGCCTGCGTGCCTGCTTTCCCGGGGCGTCGTCCGTCTGCCGGCGGGCCGTGTGCCGCTCGCGCGTGTGCTGGCGCTGGCCGGCCTGCTGGGCATGCTGTCGACGGCGGGGGCTCAGTCACATGAACCGGAGGAGATTCGGTTGCTGCCGCCTGTGCAGCTGTCGGGGCAGACTGCACCGGTGAGGGGTGAGGCAGCACAGGGAGAACGGGCAAGGGCCGATGGCAGCATCCGGATGGCCGCCATGTTCGAGTGGCCGATGACGGACACGGCCGAGCGCGCCATCCTGTCGGAAGAGGCGATGACGACGCTGGCGGCAGGAACGCTGACGACGTCGGGCATCGACGCAGGCGCTTTCGGACTGGTCGTGCAGCCGCTGGGAGAAGGGCGGTTGCGGGTCAACCATCAGGGCGCAAGAGCCTTCAACCCCGCTTCGACGATGAAGCTGGTGACGACCCATGCCGCGCTGTCGATGCTGGGACCCGACTATCACTGGGCCACGCGTTTTCATACCCGGGGCGTGCTGCGTGATGGCGTGCTGACCGGGGACCTGATCATTCAGGGCGGCGGTGATCCCCGCCTGCTGATCGAGGATCTGCGTGCGCTGATCGCCGACATGCGGGCCGGGGGGCTGCATACGATCAAGGGCAATCTGGTGATCGACGACAGCCGCTTCTCGGCGCGGGCTGCCCTGTCGCGCGCCTTCGATGGTGACGCGAGCCAGGCTTACAACGTGCAGCCCTACGCGGCACTGATGAATTTCAAGGCCACACGGCTGATGGCCGATCCGAAGAACCGGCGCCTGACCGTCGATCCGCCGCTGGCCGATGTGCAGCTGCGCTACGATGTCCGGGTGCTGAAGGGGCGTTGCCGTCCCGGACTGACGCGGCTGGGCGTGAAGGAGAGCGTGGGCAGGAACGGCAAACCTGTCATCACGGTGAAGGGTACGCAGGTGCGTGCCTGTGGCGCACAGCAGTTCTACGCGGCCGTGCTCGATCACCAGCAGTTCGTGCACGGCATCTTCAAGGCCGCCTGGCAGGAGATGGGGGGCAGGTTTCATGGTCGCACGCTCGTCCGCGCCGGGGCAGCGGCCACGGCCACACCCTATCTGACGTGGTTGTCGTCACGCAACCTGAGTGATGTGGTGCATGACATCAACAAGTTCAGCAACAACGTGATGACGCGGATGCTACTGCTGGAAATGGCCGTCGTCAGAGGGCAGGGGGCTCTGCCTGCCGAGGCTGCGGGCCGGTGGCTTCACCGGTGGTATCAGGCACAGGGGCTGGCGATGCCGTCGCTGGTCGTCGAGAACGGTTCGGGGCTGTCACGGCGGGAGCGGATTTCGGCCAGCGACATGGTGTCGATGCTGAAGGTGGCGGCACGCTCGGAGACGGCGCCCTGGTTCGAGTCCTCGCTGCCGGTGGTCGGCATCGACGGTACGATGCGTGCCCGCCTGCGCCATGATCCGGTGGCCGGGCAGGCGCAGATCAAGACGGGCACGCTCAATGATGTGCGTGCGATTGCCGGCTACGTCACGGCGGCTTCAGGCCAGCGTTACGCGGTGTCCCTGATGATCAATGGGCATTTCGAGGCCCGGCGTGCACTGGCCGGGCAGGATGAGCTGCTGCGCTGGATCTATCGGAATGGCTGAGCGAACTGGCCGTTGACGAAGGCCAGCAGTGCACGGCCGCCTTCCTGCAGGGTCTGCACGAAGCGTTGGACGTCCGGCGTCTGCCCGGCCAGATGGCTGATGGTGAACAGCCACCCTGCCTCGGTCAGGGTGTAGTTGATGCCCAATCCTCCCGCCGACGTAGGGGCGAAGGCGATGCTGGGGCTGATGCTGTCATCCCCGATCGTCGAGGTGGACAGGAAATCGGTGGTGAATACCCGATAACCTTCATCCGCCTGGAGGGCTGGCGTGGGCAGGTTCTGCCTGTCCGCCATCTGCTGCAGGCCCAGCAGCTGGCGGTTCGGTCCCAGCCCCTGCTTGCAGGCCCTGATGCGGGCCTTGTGTTCGTCCAGCGCGGCCCTGAACAGCCCGTGCTGCCCGGCGTCCAGGCCGTGCTGGAGCCAGGCCTGCACGAAGGCGACCGATTCCCTTGAGACCGGACGGACGCACTCGGTTCGACCCTGCTGGAAGTGGCTGACATCGACGGCTTCGTAGGTGTTGCGGATCTTGCTCCAGGTGGCAAGCTGTGCGTACTGCAGCAGGAACTGCATCAGTGCATCGTGGCTGATGCCCTTCGGCACGGCGTGCTGCCCGAAGGGGATCCGCAGGCTGCGGACCCTCATCCGGGTGGCGCGGGTGGCATAGTCCCGATGCCAGCCGGGCCACTGGGCTTTCAGGCCGTCATCGGGCTGCCAGTCGTGCCGGCACAGATCGGGGCCGGGCGCTGATGTCGTACAGGTCGGTATGTCGGCCGGGATCGAGGGCGTCAGGGCGCGCAGGACGGGGGTGGCAGGCAGCTTCTGCTGGGCAAGGCGGATGGCCGCCTGCAGCATGCCGCCGTCCTGGGCGGTGTGCTCGCTGTGCAGGTGGAGGCGGCTGGTGGCCAGGTTGTAGTGCAGGGTGATGGGCTTGTGGCACCAGAATGACTGGTCGGGCGCGAAGGTGGCCCGGCACAGATCGGTATCTTCATCGAGCGCCTCGTCGACGATCACGACATGGAACAGATCCTTCGCCATGTGCCGGAGCAGTCGCAGGTTGACAGGCGTGGCGCCCAGCCTGGCATAGACCCGTGCCGCTTCCTCGCGGGGCAGGAAGCTGGGGACGCCCACGGGCCAGGGGTTCGGCCCGGTATCGTCGCCCAGGATCCGGCGGATGGCGGCCGACACGCGTTCGGCCGGTTCGGCCTCGTGGTGACGGTCGAGTGCGGCCAGCCGGTAGTAATGGCCCTGATGGAAAAGGCCGATGTGCCGGCCGCCGGTAGGGTGGATGAAATAGTCATCGACATGCGGCCGGGGAATGCGGCTTGCGCCCCGCAGGATGGCCCATTGCGCCATGCAGCCGGGCTCGCCCCGTGGGGAGAGGGGCGGCAGGATTCGACCATGTCGGTAGTCGGCGCAGACGCCGGCCAGTGCCGAGATCCAGTCGGCCAGTGAGTGGCCGCCGCTTCGCAGCCGGAAGCCCACGTTGCTGGCGAGCGGCAGCGGCTCACGGCCCGCGAGATAGCCGCGAAGCCAGGTGTCGATCAGCCAGCTTTTGCCCTGTCGCCCGGCCTGCTGCCCGAAGGCGAGCAGGGCCTGGTGCAGGGCGGAACCCTCCGTTGAGAGAAAGTCGTCGACGACGGCACGGGTCCGGTCGAACGCCTCGGGCGACAGCAGCGGCTCAAGCTGGTCCAGATAGCGCCGGCAGGTGTCTTCGAGCGGCGAAACGGGCAGGTGGGGCAGGTCGGGGCTGGCAGGCATGGTTGGATGGTCCGTGGGGGGGATGGGTGTGCGGAGCTTCATGACACGCACTTGCCGGTGGCAGGACGGCTTGCCGGAAGCTGCTCAGGGCGCGCGCGCGTCCGGACTGGCTGCCGGTGTCGTCGCTGTCGGCCGGTCCTGTTCATCCAGCTCATCCAGCCCGTCCGGCTCTTCCGGCTCGAAGCAGGCAAGCTTGAGGACATAGGCCAGAAAGGCGAGGGCCAGCAGCAGCATCAGCGTTTCGATGAGGTTGTCCTGAAGGCTCTGGTTCCAGTAGAGAGGTTCTTTCGTCATGGGTCACGGTAGCGTTGGCTGGACGCGTTCTGCCGGGGGAGCCGGGGGTTGGTCGGGCGGTGCTCGTGGCGGGTGTCGGATCGCAACTGGCGCCACAGTGCCGCCAGCCACAGATAGAAGACGAACACGAAGGGAAAGCCCGCGAAGGAGCCGACAGCCTTGATGCCCTGCATGTGGCCGGTGGCGATGACGGCATAGCTGATCAGCGTCATCAGGATGCACCAGACGGCAGCCCGGAAACGGTTTTCCTGCTGCCCGTCCTGGCTGCTCATGACGCCGAGGGAGATGGCGGCGCTGACGATCGAGGTGATGATGAAACCGAGGAACAGCGTGATGGTGAGCGGCTTCGTGGCGATGGCCAGGGGCAGCATGTTCAGCAGGTGATAGAAGGTGCCCTCATAGTCGCCGCGGTTGGCGATCTCGGCCAGCTTGCCCGTGCCTTCGAGGGTGTCGAGCAGGCTGAATCCCGAGAAGACGCTGAACCAGATCAGGATGAAGCCGGACGGCACCAGCACCGAGGCCAGCACGAACTCGCGCAGGGTTCGGCCCCGTGAGATCTTGGCCAGAAAGACGCCGACGAACGGTGCCCAGGTGATCCACCAGACCCAGTAGGTCATCGGGTACCAGACCACCCAGTCCCGGGCGTGGAACAGGTACAGCTCGAAGGAATGCGGAATGGTTCGGGTCAGGATGTTGCCGAAGGTGACCGTCATCGTGCTGAGAAAATAATGTGTCGGCCCGCTCACGAAGACGAAGCACAACAGACAGAGCGAAAGGATGATGGTGATGTCGCCCAGTCGGCGCATGCCCTGCTGGATGGGCAGGATGGCGCCGATGGTGCAGAAGCCTGCCAGAGCAGTCAGCAACAGGGTTTTCCAGCCGAGGGTGTCGAAGCGCAGCCCGGTGATGAGGGCGAGTCCGGAGGCGATCTGCTGGACGGCCATCGCGATGGAGGACGAGACCGACATCGCGATCGACAGCATGGCCAGGCCGGTGACGAGAATGCCGACGGGTCGGGCCCAGCGCTTGTGGGCGAAGGCATGCTGCAAGGGGGCGGCCGGGGTGCATTCAGTGCCGTGCTGATAGGTGAAATAGGCCATCACCAGACCCGCGATCATGTAGATCGACCAGGCAGGCAGCCCCCAGACGTGCAGGGCCAGGCTCATGGCGTTGCCGACCTGCTGGTGGGCCGGCAGGTGTTCGGCCTGTATGCCGATCGGGGAATGAAAATAGTGCCAGAGGGCCTCGATCGGCCCGAAGAACACGATGCCCACGCCGATGCCGGCGGTGAACAGCATGTTCATCCATGACAGGAACGAGTATTCGGGGATGGCCTGGGGGCCGCCCAGCCGGATGTGCGCGAAGCGCGGCGTGAGGGCCACCACGAGCCCCACGGCCAGTGTCAGCAGGGGCAGCCACATGATCAGCCAGTCGAACTTCAGATAGAAAAACGAGCTGATGGTGGCGATGGTGCCCGTCAGCCAGGTGGGGTCGAAGACGGCGGTGGCGGCCATCAGGCCGACGAACAGGGCCATCCACTGGAAATAGGCCGGGCGCCGGGCGTGTTGATGGGCAGATGGTGCAGCGCGAGATGCCGTCGTCCCGGCCTGGGTCGAGCTGTCGTGAGCGGACATGCGCAGTCTCCTCGTCAGGGCGACGGGTTTTCGGGTGACACCGCCGCCTGTCGGCGGTATCGATCCGCCATGAAAGGATTTTGGCGTTTTCCGGGCACGGATCCCGCTCAAACCCTCACGTCAGTGTGCGGCATTGGGAGGCGGCTGGCCATCAAGTCTTTCCCTGAGGGGCGCCTCGACGAGGATGGCATCACCCTGCCAGTTGAGCTTCTCCTGTGTTCCGGTGGCGCTTCCAGTGGCGCAGCGCATTGAGGCCGAGCAGCAGCAGACCGGCCCAGATCGGCCCGTAGGTCAGGTACGCGCCGTCGGCCACCGGCGTGTCGAGCACCCAGACGGCCACGAGGAACAGTAGCGCCGGTTCGAGGTAACTGATCATCGCGAAGATGCCCACGGGCAGGAGTTGGCCTGCCTGCAGGTTCGAGGCCATTGCCACGGCCGTCACGGCACCGAGCGCAGCGAGAAGCCACCAGTAGCGGGATTCGCCGAGCACGAGGGTCAGCGCATCGCCCTGCCACAGCAGATAGGCGAGCGCGGGGATCATGATCAGCAGGAAATCGATCGTGAGCCCCGGCAGGGCGGGGATGCGCATCATCCGCCGGCTGAGGTAGTAGGGCGGATAGACGAGGCAGACCCAGAGGCTCGTCCAGGAAAAGCTGCGGGTGGCCCACAGTTCGTGAGCCACGCCGGTGGCTGCGAGCACCAGCGCCACGGTCTGCAGCCGCGTGAGCCGTTCGTTCAGCAGGAGCCGGCCGCCCAGCGCCATCGTCAGCGGAAAGAGGAAGTAGCCGATGGCCGTGTTGACGCCTTCACCGTTGACGGGCGCCCACATGAAGAGCCAGAACTGGCTGCCGACGATCAGCGTGCCGAGCAGGAACATGGCCCACCGGGCGGGGCGACGGCCCAGATGGACATGAAGCAGATCGCGCAGGCTCTGCCAGCCGCCGTGCCGCGACACGAGCAGCAGCAGGGCCGGCACGGTCACCAGCATGCGCCAGGCGAAGACGTCCGTACCGCTCAGCGGTCGCATCCAGTGACTGAACAGGTAGAGGACGCCGAAGAGAACCTGGGACAGCAGGCAGAGCGCGGCGCCGCGGGCGAGTGGGGTCATGGGGGTGATCCTGGGTCGGTAGGTGTTCGCAACCGGGAAACTATATCGGGGCCTCATGGGAAAGCCTTTCATCGGACGGGCTTTCGACGATAATTTTGCCCGCCCTGTGGCTGCCCTCGGCAGGACAGCCCGGTGGCCGTGGTCGGCTGGTCATCCGTGTCCGTCTTTGCCGGCTGGCATGCGGCGCGGAGGGCTGGTCGGCACCGAGTCTGTCTGCCGGTCCGTCGGCATGATGTGCTGGGGAGGGCGTCCTGTACCCGGCCTTCGGGGCAGGCTCGGGTGACGGGAACATGGGAGAACGGGAGAGAGGATGGGCTTTGCGCTGGACGCGCTGGATCGGGCGCTGTTGAATGAACTGCAGCTGGATGCGACCTTGCCGCTCAAGGTGCTGGCCGAGCGGGTCGGCAGCTCGGTGGCCACCTGTCAGCGTCGCATCCGGGCACTGACCGAGGCCGGTGTGATCCTGCGGCAGGTGGCGCTCGTCTCGCCCGAGGCGGTGGGGCGGCCGATCAGCGTGTACGTGATGGTGAAGCTCGACAACCAGCATGCCGCCTGTCAGGACAACTTCGAGCGCCGGATGCGTGCAGAAAACGATGTGATGGGCTGCTACGAGATTTCGGGCGACTATGATTTTCTGCTGCTCGTGCACGCAGCCGACATGCCGACCTATCACGCCTTCACCCGGCGCGTGCTGACGGCCGACTACCATGTGAAGACCTTCAACAGCCTGTTCGTCATGAATTTTGCGAAGGCCGAGAGCCGGATCGTGCTCTGAGGCTGGCAGGATGCCCGTCGTTCTGCGGCCCTGCCGGGGCTTTCGCGGGGGGGGCAGGCACGCAGGACACGTAGAATCGCATGAGGCAGCCCCGGCACGGAGGGCGGCCGCTTTCAACCTGAACGACGATCGGAGGTGGGGAGATGAAGGAAGACTGGCATGAGCGGATGAAGCGCTGCCTCGTCGGGCGGCAGTGGCCGCTGGAGGAGGGGGCGCGACGCAGCCTCGATGAGGGGCTGGCCAATGCGGCCGTCGTCGTTTATTACCTGGTCGCCACGCTGATGGTGATCAGTCTGCTGGTGGACGTGTATACCCATCGGAAGGTGAGCGTTTCTTTCGGGACCGTGGCGCTGATGGTGGTGCATGTCTTCCTGAGCTGCCGGGTGATCCGGGCATCGAAGCAGGCCGGTCTGTCGGGGGCCGAAACCCTGTCGCCGTCCAATCATGCACGGACCGTGCGCACGATGAAGCGCTCGGCGTGGCTGCTGGGGCTTGGCTGGGGAGCCTCGATGACCGTGTTGATGAATGTGGTGCTGCCCTGGGTGGCAGGGCAGCCGGTGAAGCAGGACCTGTTCCACTGGGTGATCTGGTGGGTGGGGGGCGCTGTCATGGGCGCTTTCTTCTACCGGGATGGCAAGCGTCTCGTGAAGGCGTCCTGCGATGACAGGGAGTGTTGAGGATGCCGACCTTTGCTGCCAACCTGACGATGATGTTCACCGAGTACCCGTTTCTCGATCGCTTCCGGGCGGCGGCCGAGGCAGGGTTCCGGCATGTGGAATACCTGTTCCCCTATGAGCATCCGGCCGGGGTGCTGAAGGCAAAGCTGGATGAACATGGGCTGACGCAGGTGCTGTTCAATACCTCGCCCGGTGATCCGGCCCGGGGCGAGTGGGGACTGGCAGCGCTGCCGGGCCGGGAGACCGAGGCACGGGAGCTGATCGGGCAGGCGCTGGACTATGCCCGGGTGCTGGCCTGCCCGCAGGTACATGTGATGGCCGGTGTCGTGCCCGATGGCGTCGGTCGGGAGGCCTGTTTCGATACCTTCGTCGATAACGTGCGTCATGCGGCCGACACCTTTCGCCCACACGGGGTGAAGGTGATGCTGGAGGCACTCAGCCCGCAGGGCAAGCCGGGTTATCTGCTGAAGAGCCAGCACGATGCACTGGCTGCCGTCGAGGCGGTCGATCGGGACAACGTCTTCATGCAGTTCGACTATTTCCACGCACAGAACGTGGATGGCAACCTGAGCCGGATGACCGAGGCGATGATCCGGCGTATCGGCCACGTCCAGATTGCTTCGGTTCCTGATCGTCATGAACCTGATGAAGGCGAGGTCGATTACGCGCATGTGTTCGCGCTGCTCGACCGGCTCGGCTATGAAGGCTATGTGGGGTGTGAGTACAACCCGCGGGGCCGGACGGAGGACGGGCTGGGGTGGCTGAAGACGCTGATGAACCGCTCAGGCGCCTGATGAGATGATCTTCAGATATACGCCGCGTAGGCACGCACGGCGGCGACCAGATCGTCGATGTAGGGGTCGTGGATGTCGTGTTCGGCCAGCGCCTTTTCCAGATCGAGCAGGTAGTCGAGGTTGTGGCCGAGGTGCCCGGTGGCGTGGACGATGAGCGGGGCCACGGTGGCGACCGAGGCATCGGCCTCGTAGACCGGGTGCTCGTGGTTCATGACGAAGATCAGCGTGTCGACTCGGCGGCCATCGGCCAGCGTGACGCGCTCCCACCGGGGGCAGTAGGTGCCGCCGACCATTTCCCGCCGCCAGACCAGCATCAGTTCATCGCGCAGCTGCGTCTCATCCAGCCGGAAGGCCAGTCCCTCGGTGCAGGTGTCGGGGTTGAATGACGGGGTCAGGGCCAGCATGCGGCCAGGACGCTCGGGGGTGCCACGGCCGGCAGTGAGTTTCATGCTGAAACTGCGGTGCCAGCCTCGAAGGCTGGCACGCTGTCTTTCGACGTAGAGAAACAGCGGGTTCCAGATCAGCGAGCCGTAGGCGAACAGCCAGACCGGTGCCTGGGGTTTCGGGCGCCGGGACAGCATGTCGTCCAGCGACTGGCTGATCTGTGCCTGCGTCCACGCGGTGAATCCGGGGGTGTTGGCGAAGCTTTGCAGGAAGGCGTCGCTTTGCAACAGTTCACGGGTCAGCAGGGTGTGGGCAGGTGCTTTCATGGAGGAGGGCAGGAGACGCGAGAGAAGGCGGGCACGCGCAGGCCGTGTGATGCGTGATACCCGCCATCCGGGGGAGGGGCATCAGTAACCGAGCGTCTGCCCATCCGGGTTGCGCGGATCGGAATAGCCCCACAACTCCTTGCCCTGGATCTGGATGGTCTGGGTGCGTCCCATCGCCGGCTTGACCACGACGTTCTGGCCGCGCTGTTTCAGCAGTTCGATGGTGTCGACCGGGAAGCCGCGTTCGATGCGCAGCTCATCCGGCGTCCACTGGTGGTGAAAGCGCGGGGTGGCAGCGGCTTCGGCCGGGCTCATGCTGTGGTCGATGCTGTTGCTGATGGTCTGCAGCACGGTCGTGATGATGCGGGCGCCACCGGGGCTGCCGGTCACGAGCCAGGGCTTGCCGTCCTTCAGCACGAAGGTGGGCGTCATCGACGACAGTGGGCGCTTGCCGGCGGCCACGGCATTGGCGTCACCACCGATCAGGCCATAGGCATTCGGCACACCGGGCTTGGCGGCGAAGTCGTCCATCTCGTTGTTGAGCAGGATGCCGGTGCCCGGCGCCACGATGCCGGTGCCGAAGTTGGTGTTGAGCGTGTAGGTGACGGCCACGGCATTGCCGGCCCTGTCCACCACCGAATAGTGGGTGGTCTGGTCACTTTCATAGGGTTGGGGCTTGCCGGGCCTGATCTGGCCGGCCGGGCGGGCCTTCTTCGGGTCGATGCCGGCGCGCAGGCTGTCGGCATAGGCTTTCGAGGTGAGGCCCGTTTGCGGGATCTTCACGAAATCCGGATCGCCCAGATATTCGGAGCGATCGGCATAGGCGAGCTTCATCGCCTCGGCCATGTGGTGCACGGTCTGGGCGCTGTTCTGACCCCACTGGCCGATGGGCCAGGCTTCCATCATGTTCAGGATCTGCACCAGATGGATGCCGCCCGAGGACGGCGGCGGCATGGTGACGACCTCGTACTGGCGATAGCTGCCGCGCACCGGCTGGCGCTCGACGGGGCGGTAGTTCTTCAGGTCATCGAGGCTGATCAGGCCGCCGTTCTGCTGGCTGTCGGCGGCGATCCGGCGGGCGATCTCGCCCCGATAGAAGGCGTCCGGCCCCTGGGCGGCGATCAGTTTCAGCGATCGGGCCAGATCCTTCTGCACGAGGCGATCGCCCACCTTCAGCGGCTCGCCGTTCTTCCAGAAAATGGCGCGGGTGGCGGGCCACTTGCCCATGTTGTCGGCTTCGGCCTTCAGGGTCTTGGCCAGCGTCTCGCTGACCGGATAGCCCTTCTCGGCCAGGGCGATGGCGGGCGCCATCACACGGGCCAGCGGCATCGTGCCCCATTTCTTCAGGGCGTGCGCCATGCCGGCCACGGTGCCCGGTACGCCGACCGCGGCATGGGTGTACAGCGACTTGCCATCGACGACGTTGCCGTCCTTGTCGAGGAACAGGTCACGCCCGGCCGAGCCGGGTGCGGTTTCGCGGAAGTCGAGTGCCACGTACTGGCCGCTCTTCGCATCGTGCACCATCATGAAGCCGCCGCCGCCGATGTTGCCGGCATTGGGCAGCGTCACGGCCAGTGCGAAGCCGATGGCCACCGCGGCATCGACGGCATTGCCGCCGGCCTTCAGGATGTCGAGGCCGATCTGGCTGGCCAGTCCCTGCTCGGAGGCCACCATGCCGTTGCGGGCGATGACGGGCTGGAAGATGTCGAGCTGGAAGTCATAGGAAAGGGCGGCGGCCCTGGTGGCACCGGCCTGCTGGGCACTGTCCTGGGTGGTGGCCTGATCGGTGTGCTGGTTCAGCGCCGTGGTGCTGCATCCGGCCAGCGCCAGGATGATCAGACCGCTGAGCAGCGGGCGGCGAAAGGGGGTGATCATGGTGTTCTCTCTCCTCGGGTGGTTCGGGCCCCGGCGGGGCGGCAGGCATGAGGGCAGCGGAATCGGCCAGGCTGACCGGGGCGCTGCCCCTCTGATGCCAGCAATGTTTGTCGCGGCCGCCAGGATTTTGTTCGGCAGGCTGAGGTGATCGATCACCGGGACGGCGCGAAGACTGTGGGAAATTATGTCAGACTCACCGGATGCATGATCGGCGGGGCCGATTTTCGCCTTCGCGATTCCCGCCGCCCAAGCGCCTATCCCAGCCCCATCTCCCCCCACATCCGGTCGACCTTCTGCTTCAGTTCGGCCGGCATCGTGATCGGCACGCCCCATTCCCGGGTCGTTTCTCCCGGCCATTTGTTCGTGGCGTCGATGCCGACCTTCGAGCCGAGGCCGCTTACGGGTGAGGCGAAGTCCAGGTAGTCGATGGGGGTGTTCTCGACGAGGGTCAGGTCGCGAACCGGGTCGACGCGGGTCGTCATCGCCCAGATCACTTCCTGCCAGTTGCGGATGTCGATGTCGTCGTCCACCACGATGATGAACTTCGTGTACATGAATTGCCGCAAAAAGCTCCAGATGCCGAACATCACGCGCTTGGCGTGGCCGGCGTAGGCCTTCTTCATCGAGACGACGGCCAGCCGGTACGAGCAGCCTTCGGGGGGCAGGTAGAAGTCGACGATTTCGGGGAACTGCCGGGTGAGCAGCGGCACGAAGACCTCGTTCAGGGCCACGCCCAGCACCGCCGGCTCGTCAGGGGGCTTGCCGGTGTAGGTGGAGTGGTAGATGGCATTCCGGCGCATGCTGATCCGGTCGATGGTGAAGACCGGGAACCAGTCCTGTTCGTTGTAGTAGCCGGTATGGTCGCCATAGGGGCCTTCGAGGGCCATTTCGTAGCCGGTCAGCGCCGCAGGTGGCAGCGGCCCCTGCCAGCCAAGGGCGCGGGCGTGCGCGAGCGTCCGGCTGCCATCCGGGTCGGGCTGCAGATGGCCTTCCAGCACGATCTCGGCTTTGGCCGGCACGTTCAGCTCGGTGCTGGGCACCTTCACCAGCTCGGTGCGCGAGCCACGCAGGAGGCCCGCAAACTGGTACTCCGACAGGCTGTCGGGCACCGGCGTGACGGCACCGAGGATCGTGGCCGGGTCGCAGCCCAGCACGGTGGCCACTGGAAAGGGTTTGCCGGGAAACTGCCGTCGATGCTCCTGAAAGTCGAGCGCCCCACCCCGGTGGGCGAGCCAGCGCATGATGGTCTTGTTGCGTCCGATGACCTGCTGGCGATAGATGCCGAGGTTCTGACGGGTCTTGTTCGGCCCCCGGGTGACGACCAGCCCCCAGGTGATCAGCGGGGCGGCGTCGCCGGGCCAGCAGTGCTGCACGGGGATCGAACCCAGATCCACATCGCTGCCTTCGATGATGATCTCGCGGCAGGGGCCATGGCTGCCCACCTTGGGGGCCATGTTCATCACCTGCTTCAGTACCGGGAACTTTTCCCAGGCGTCCTTCAGCCCGCGCGGCGGCTCGGGCTCTTTCAGGTAGGCGAGCAGGCGGCCGACCTCCCGCAATGCCGAGACCGATTCCTCCCCCATGCCCTGAGCCACCCGGTCGGGGGTACCGAACAGGTTCGTGAGCACGGGGTGTGACCAGCGTCGTCCGGCTTCTGCCGGTTGCTCGAAGAGCAGGGCAGGACCTCCGGCCCGCAGCACGCGGTCGGAGATTTCCGTCATTTCCAGCACCGGCGACACCGGGATCCTGATCCGTTTCAGATCGCCCCGGTTCTCGAGGTGCTGGATGAATTCCCGAAGGTCGGTGTAGCGAAGGGCCATGATGCGATGATCCCGTTGGGGCGGTGCCGAATGGTCTGTGGCCTGGCGGGGGCATCCTGTCGTGTGTCGCCGGCGTGGCTACCGCGGGATGGGGCGAGGTGTGGACCGTATGGCGGCATTGTGTCATGCCCGGCCCTGCGACGGGGAGGGGCGGCGCTTTCCGGTCGATGAAAGACTTTGTCACGAGGGTTGCCTGGTGGAAAGTCACGATCCAAAACTGGAGCTTGTGCGCTATTTCATTGATAATGCGGTCGAACTCAGTGGGGGTTTCCCCTGAATACCGTTGTTTTGATGTTGAAGCGGCGGCCGTTTGGCGGCTGGCCGCTTACAGTTAGTTGGTCCTATCTGGCGCTCCGGGCTGTTCGACGGCCAGGCGCCGGGGCACGTGCGAAACGGGCCCGAGGGCATGAAGCGCGAATGTCTGGCTGCCGGTCGTCGGTGTTGCCGCTCCGCGTGGGTGCCGATCGGGGCCGGGTTCATTCGACAGTCGTTCGTGTCATGTGGTGCCGTGTGATCAGGAGCCTGCGTCTATGACAGCCAACCGGATGCAATCGATCGAATCTGCCGACCCTGTCCGGCAGAGCTTTCTGCTGACCGATCTGTTGGCAGGCATGGGGCTGGGCCGTCTGTCTCGCAGCCAGTGGTGGCTGGCCGTTCTGGCCGGGTCGGCCTGGCTGATGACGACGGGCGTGGCCGAGGCCAGAATGGCCGAGCCTGCTCCAGTGGTTCAGCGGACGACGCCGTCGGGCTCGAAGGTGGTGGCTGCGCCGCGGGCAGCGGCTGCGAAGCCGGCTGCTTCGGCCACGGCGAAGAAGGCCACGTCCCCGGTGGCTTCGACCAGGGCCCCGGGTGCCCGAAAGGCCAGTGCGAAGGCCGATCCGTCCGCCGGCAAGCGCCGTGTTTCGGCGCGAAAGGCCAGCGGCAAGACCGTGGCGGCCAATCGCGCATCGGCCGGCACCAAGGTGGCGCGCACGGCCTCGGGCGCCGGCAAGCGGGCCGTGGCATCGAAGAGCCAGAAGGACAGGGCTGCGGGCGCCTCCCGCCTGTCCAACCGGGAGATCACGCATGCGATGGCACGCAAGGTTGCGCTGGCCGACAAGGGCCCGATCCGTCTGAATCGTTCCCAGCGTGGTGTCGTGCAGCACATTTCCCGCAAGTACCGGGTCCAGCCGGCCTCGGTCGAGCGTTATGTGAGCTATGCCTATCAGTCGGGCCGCGCCTACAAGCTCGACCCCTATCTGATCCTGGCCGTGATGGCCACGGAGTCCAGCTTCAATCCGCGGGCCGAAAGCCGCGTTGGGGCGCAGGGCCTGATGCAGGTTCATACCCGTGTGCACAAGGACCGTTTCAAGCCCTATGGCAGCACGAAGATGGTCTGGCAGCCTCGCGTCAACATCCAGGTGGGCACCAGCATCCTGGCCGACTATATCAAGCGCTACGGCTCCGAGCGTCGTGCGCTGAAGGCCTACGTGGGCGCTGCGAACCTGTCGCATGACTTCGGCTATGGCCGCAAGGTGCTGAAGCGCCGCGACGAGTTCCTGTCGGTCTCGATCGCCGCCCGCCATGGTGGCCCCTCGCAGGCCGCCGCCGCACAGGCTGGTCGCAGCAAGACGGCCGATCTGTGAGGCGTTGCCACGCTTGCCAAGGCATCGAGCCTTGGCGGCGCGTGGCGCCTTGTCAGCCCGCGGTTTTGGGGCCAGCGCGGTGACGAATAAGTGCATAACACGCTCTATCCAGCATGACAGCGCAGGCCGACTGGCATCTGACCCGTTTCGTCCAGAACCTGCGCCCGCGGGTGCGCGGGGAGGTATCGCTGGCGCTCGCCCAGCGGGGGGGGCTGCTCGGGCCTGTTTCCGCCGTCTCTCCCCTGCCTTCCGTTTCCCCGGCGACGGCCGCGTCGTCCGCTGCTGTCGGGGGGGCAGAACCACTGCCCGAGACCCTTCCCGGTTGCCGGCTGGCACCGCGTGATCCAGCCGATGTCTCGGTTGCGCTGGCGCTGGCCAGCGAGTCAGGCATGCCTGTCCTGTTCGGCAGCCGGTTTCCGCCGCCAGGCTCGCCTGCGGCCATCGATGCCTTTGCCCGTTGTCGCGCCAGGGGATGGCTGCTCATCGATGATCAGGTTCATCTGGGGCATGTCGGAACCTTTGATCGGGATCGGGGCTTCATCGAGGTGGAGGCAGGGGTTCGGCTGGCGGAGCTGAACCGTTTCCTGATGCCCCATGGGTTATGGTTGCCGATCGAGGGCGCGCAAGCTGCCGGGCGTACGGTGGCGAGTCTGGTCGCGACCAACGAAGGGGCCCTGAACCCGGCCTGGGGAGCGATGGTCGATCGTCTGCTCGGTGTGGACGCGTTGCTGGCCGATGGCACGGCCCAGCTGTTCGGCCCCTTCGGCAGCAACTCGTCCATCAATCTGCGCAGTGGTCGTGCCGGACAGATGGTGTCGGCGCTCTTCGGTCTGGCCGCCGGCGTGGAGGAGCAGATCCGGCAGCACTGGCCAGCCGGTCTTCGCCAGCCCGATGCTTACCTGCTGGATTGTTTCAGGCCGAGGCCGGCCAGGCCCTACACGCCGGATGGCTCGGTGAATCTGGCGCATCTGCTGGCAGGCTCACAGGGCACGCTGGCCTGGTCGGCGCGGCTGCAGCTTCGTCTGCTGCCGCGTCCCGGGCATCATCAGGCGGCGCTGTTCGTCTTTGCTTCGTTGATGGACGCCCTGAAGCCGCTGCCTGCCTTGCTGTCACTGCAGCCGAGTGCCCTGTTGCTGGTGGACGGTAGGGGCTTGCAGGCGCTGATCGATTCGGACGAGGCGGCAGATCGGGCGCTGGTTCAGGATGCGGCAGCCGCGTGGCAGCGGGTGGGAGCCGGGGAGTCGGTGGCGGCGGCGCAGGCGGTGGCCGTGCTGATCCGTTTCTCGGGTGACGATGAGGCGGGTTGCCGGTACGGGTTGCGAGCCGTGATGGATCTGCTGGGTGCACACCGGGTCTGTGCAGAGGAAGGCGTTGCGCTCCTTCGGGTCGAGGGGCTGTCTCCCTCGAAGGCCGGAAGACGGGTGCCGTCCGACAGGCTGACGGAGCCTGTGTGGTGGCGTTTGTTCGATGGGGGGCAGCAGGCGGCTTTCGATCTGGACACGCTGGTGGCTGCCCGTCATCACGGGTGGCTTGCGCCCGTACAGGGGCAGCCCGCGACGTTGGCGATGGCGCCGCTGCCGGGGCAGCCGGCCCGTCTGGTGGCGGTGGCCGGTGCGCTGGAGAAGGCGTGCCGCCGGGTCGGGATTCGCCTGTCATGGCGGGGCGATCTGCTCGGTGGGGTGCTGTGTCTGCGGCCCCTGGATGGGACAGTCGATCCGGCCCGTGTCTGGGCCTTCCTGGCAGAGGCCGTGGGGAGACTGCAGGCGGGACGCTGGCATCCCGGGCTTGCAGCAGCCTTTGCCGATGTCCGCCGGCTCTTCGATCCCGGGCAGATTCTGGCGCCCGGGGTGGTGTCTGGCCGGGGGCGGGTGGACTGAGCCTGTCAGTGGCCGTGTCTGTCGCCGGATGGGGGGCTGGACCCGGAGTTGCCACCGCGCCGGGCAGCTGAAGGTGTGGCGTGGCCGTCGCTGTCGCTGTCGCTGCGCAGCTGACTGAAAATGAAGGCCGAGCCCGCCGTCAGCAGGCCGATGGCGACGAAGGCCGCCCGGAAGCCGGGCAGGGCGTCCGTGCCCTGTCCGGCGCCCAGCCAGCTGCTGAAGGCGTGCAGCAGCGTGGCGGCGCAGGTGATGCCCAGACTCATGCCGAGCATCTGGACCATCGAGAACAGGCCGTTGCCGCTGGCCGCCCAGGCCGGCGCCAGATCCTTCAGCGTGACGGTGTTCATGGCCGTGAACTGCATCGAGTTGATGGCACCGAAAATGCTCAGCTGAACGACGCGAAGCCACAGGGGTTGCTCGGGCGTCATCAGCGCAAAGCAGGCGATGCACAGGCCCAGCATCTGCGTGTTGAGGATCAGGACGCGACGGTAGCCATGACGCTGGATGATGCGGGTGACGACGCGCTTGACGCCCATGCTCGACAGCGCCACGGGCAGCATCATCAAGCCGGCATCCATCGGCGAGAATCCCATGCCGACCTGCAGCAGCAGCGGCACCAGAAAGGGCATGGCACCCGAGCCGATGCGGGCGAACAGGTTGCCCAGGATGCCGACCCGGTAGGTGGGCACCTGGAACAGCAGCGGAGAGAACAGCGGCGAAGGATGCCGCAGGGCGTGCAGCCAGTAGGCGGTGAGCGCCGCCAGCCCCGAGACCATCAGCAGCGTGACGACCGCCTGAGCCCAGCCCAGGCCACTCATGCCGTCCAGCGCCAGCGAGATCGTCACCATCGCCATGCCGAGCATCAGGTAGCCGCTCAGGTCGAATCGGCCGACGTCCACACGGCGCAGGTCCGGCATGTAGCGCAGCGTGGCGATGGCGCCGACCATGCCCACCGGCAGGTTCAGCAGGAAGATCCAGTGCCAGGAGGCTTTCTCCACCAGCCACCCGCCCAGCGGCGGCCCGATCAGCGGCCCGATCAGCCCGGGGATGGCCACGAAACTCATCGCGGCCAGAAAGCGTTCGCGCGGGAAGCTGCGCAGTACCGCCAGCCGGCCCACCGGCAGCAGCATGGCCGCACCGATCCCCTGCAGGATGCGGGCTGCGACGAGCTGATCCAGATTGGCCGAGGCGGCGCAGGCGGCCGAGCCCACCGTGAACAGCAGGATGGCGCCCAGAAAGATGCGGCGGGTACCGAAACGGTCGGCCAGCCAGCCGCTGGCCGGGATGATCACGGCCATCGTCAGCACATAGGACACGACGACCGCCTGCATGCGCAACGGGCTTTCGCCCAGGTCGCGTGCCATGCCCGGCAGGGCCGTGTTCACGATGGTGCCATCGAGAGCCTGCATGAAGAAGCCAAGGGCGACGAGCCACAGCAGAGCGCGCGGATGGGAGGGCGGGGTCTCAGGATTCATGGTCGGGCGGGCTCGTACCGTCTGCTGGCAGTGTAGAGCGTGTCATCTTCCTCGTTCACGTCCGCGATGGCACCGGCGGGGTCGATTGGCGCCCCGCGACTTTCCTGCCGCCCAGGAGCTTGGGGGCGCGGTGGCAGGAAACGGTGCCCCTGCGATGGCATGGGGCTTTTCGTGCCCGCGGCTCTGTCGTAGGATCGACGCATGAATCTGATGACCCTGCTCAATCGTTTGCTGTCGGGTGGCTCGAAAGGCTGGCCCCGTCTGATCGGGGCCGTGCTGCTGGCGCTGGTGCTCGGCTATTCCTTCCTGACCGGTTCGCTGCCGGATGGTGGCGCGCCGGTGCCGTCGGGCCATACGCTCGGCCAGAAGGCACCGCTGCCGGGTGCTGGCAAGGGTGCGGGCGCTGATCGTTCTGCGGACGCTCGGGATGGATCCGCCGGTCACGCCCGGGCAACGGGTGAGGGGCCGGGGCCCGGCGAAATCCTGGTGTCGCAATTGCCCCACGAAGCCCGGGTCACGCTGGCGCTGATCCTGAAAGGGGGGCCTTATCCCTACGACAGGGATGGTACGGTCTTTGGCAACCGGGAGGGGCTGTTGCCGAAACAGCGCCGGGGCTACTACACTGAATACACCGTGAGAACCCCGAACGTGAAGCACCGGGGCGCCCGCCGCATCGTGGCGGGGGGCGCATCGGGGCGTCTGGTGGAGTTCTATTACACGGATGATCATTACCAGTCATTCAGGCGGATCAGGGGCGTCGGCGAGCCGGACTGAACCGGCCCTGATGGCGCTCCCTGTCTCCTTGCCTTCCCGGTTCCGTAGGCGGTCATTGAAGCAGATCAGAATCTCATGAGTGCACTGTCGAACATCCCGAGACACGCCGTGTTGCCGCTGGGCGCCTATGACAAGGTGGGGCTGGAGCGGGCCGCCCTGCGCGCGGATCAGACGCTGTTGCGCTGCGATTGCGCTGGAGCCGACAGCAAGGCGGCCGTGCTGAAGGCCATGGGGGAGGGCTTCGGGCTGCCCGGGCACTATGGTGTCAATCTGGATGCCCTGCATGATTGCCTGACGGATCTGAAACCGTCCGAAGATGCCGACTTGCCCGGTTTCGTCGTGCTGATCGAGAACCTGCCTGATACCAGCCTGCTCTCTGCTGACGATCGCAGCGCCCTGCTGGATGTCTTCCGTGATGCAGCCGACTTCTTCTACGACGAGAACATCGCGTTTCGCGTCTTCTATTCGGTACGCAAACCGTCCGAAGCCTGAACCGGGCGGAGGCTGAATCGGCTCGTTTCCGTGGCAGGCCGAGTCCGAAGCCGGTGGCTCGCGCAGGATCCGTGTCATAGAAGCTTGGGCGGCAGGAAAGTCGCGGGCTGCAAACCGGCCGCGCCGGCCCATTTTGCACCCGCTTCTTGCCCCATAACACGCTCTATGGGGCGGCAGGCCTGGCTCCCGTGGCGCTCAACCCAGATCGCCGAGCGAGGTCTGCAACACCGACAGGCCGACGAGACCGGCTGTTTCGGTACGCAGCACCCGGGGTCCCAGTGAGGCGGGTAGCCATCCTCGCTGAACGGCCAGGGCCAGCTCCTCTGCCGACAGGCCGGATTCAGGCCCACACAGCAGCCACGCCGTCTTCGTGCCGGTGGCGTCGAGACTTTGCCGGGCCAGCGAAGCGCTGGCCCCCGGGCTGAGCACCCAGCGCTTCTCATGGCTGGTCGGTGCTGCCAGCCCGTCCAGCCATCGCGTCAAGGGTTGAACCGGCAGCATCCGGGGCAGGTGGCTGCGCCCGGATTGCATCGAGGCTGCCACCACCAGCCTTTCCCAGTGAGCCAGCCGTTTGCCGGCGCGCTCGGCGTCCAGCTTGACCACGCTGCGGGCCGACAGCAGTGGCGCGATCGTGTCCACCCCCAGCTCGACGGCTTTCTCGATCGTCCAGTCCATCTTGTCGGCGGTGCTCAGACACTGGGCCAGTCCGAGGCGCACTGGTGGTGGCGGCTCGGGAGGCAGGGCGGCGCTGAGCCGGACGGTGGCGGGCTTCGTGCTGGCCAGCTCTGCCCGATAGGCCCGGCCCTGCCCATCGAACACCTCCACCGCATCTCCCACGTTTCGCCGGAGTACCCGCAGCAGATGATGGGCCGCGCCGGCATCCAGCTCGATCGGTGGGATGGAATCCGGCAGTGGGTGTCTCGACGATGGTGAGCCTGCGGTATCGACTGGCTGCGATGCCAGGGCGGTCAGGGCAGGCTCTGTGGCCAGCGATGGCACGAATAGGCGGGGTGTCACGTCAGGGCTTCAGGAAAGGGCAAAAGGTTCGGGGGGAAACGATCATCGGCAGCGCGGTCGATTTGCAGCCCGCGACTTTCCTGCCGCCCAAACTCCCAGGGCTGGAGGCGCACCGCCATTTTCCGGCACGCGGGCGACGTCAGGCCGGAATCTGACGCGGCGATGTTCACGACCGTGATGATCCTCATCATCCATTGGCAGGGTCTGGCCGAAAACTGCCGATTTCACGGTCTTTGACCATGAAGGGGGCTCAGGCATCAGAGCAGGGCTTTCCGGTTGGGAGGATGATTGAGCCTGGATTCTGTGAAGTCTGCCAGATGGAAGACTGGCTGCGGGCCATGAGCTTCGGCCGACTTGAGGCATCACCTGAAGAAATGCAAATAGCTGTTACAACATGCTCCAGTATACTTCGCAGAGGTTGAAGCCAACCGCCCGCAGCATGTCTCTCCAAACGACACAGATATTCATTTCGCCATGACCCATACCCCGTTATCGAATGACCTGAACGCTGGCTTGGACATGCCTTCCAGCGCAGACGAGGGCACATCCCCGTCCGGCTGGCCCCTGTTCAGCGATGAGCAGGATACCGCTGTCGGTGCGCCGGCCGCCTTCGTCAGCAGTGGCTGGCCGGCATTCCCCGAGCCCGCGCTGGCGCGCCGCATGGCCAATGCCGTCCGGATGCTTGCCGTCGATGCGGTGGAAAAAGCCCGTTCGGGCCATCCCGGCATGCCGATGGGTATGGCAGACATCGCGGTGGCACTGTGGTCAGCCCACCTGAAACACAGCCCGGCACATCCGTCCTGGTTCGACCGTGACCGTTTCGTGCTGTCGAACGGCCATGGATCGATGCTGCTGTATGCGCTGCTGCACCTGACGGGCTATGACCTGTCGATCGAGGACATCCAGAATTTCCGCCAGCTGCATTCGAAGACCCCCGGCCATCCGGAAAACGGCATCACGCCCGGTGTCGAAACCACCACGGGCCCGCTGGGGCAGGGCATCGCCAATGCCGTCGGCATGGCGCTGGCCGAGAAACTGCTGGCCGCCGAGTTCAACCGGCCCGGCTTCGACATCATCGACCACTTCACCTGGGCCTTCGTCGGCGACGGCTGCCTGATGGAAGGCATCTCGCACGAGGTGTGCTCGCTGGCCAGCGTGCTGCGCCTGTCGAAGCTGGTGGCCATCTATGATGACAACGGCATCTCGATCGACGGCGACGTCCGCAACTGGTATCGCGATGACACCCCGGCCCGGTTCGAGGCCTATGGCTGGAACGTGATCGATGCCGTGGATGGGCATGATGCCTGGGCCGTCGCACAGGCCATCCAGCAGGCACGCGAGTGGGGCGAGGAAGGCCGTGTCGTCGGAGAGAACGGTGAACGCCGTTTCGCACCGACGCTGATCGTCTGCAAGACCGTGATCGGCAAGGGCTCGCCGAACCGTGCCGGCACGGCCAAGTCGCACGGTGAGGCGCTGGGCCCGGATGAAGTGGCAGCCACCCGCCGTGAGCTGGACTGGTCGTTGCCACCCTTCGAGATTCCGGCCGACCTGTATGCCGCCTGGGATGCCACGGCCGTCGGTGATGAGCGTCATGCACGCTGGGAAGATGCGTTCGAGGCCTATTCCGCCGAGTATCCGGCCGAGGCTGCCGAGCTGAGCCGTCGCATGCGGGGCGTCCTGCCCGAGGATTGGGAGGACATCGTCGACAACATGATCATGGATGTGGTCACGCAGGGTGAGAGCATCGCCTCGCGGGCCGCGTCCCAGCGGGCGCTGAACTACCTCGGCCCGGCCCTGCCGGAGCTGCTGGGTGGTTCGGCCGATCTGACCGGCAGCAACCTGACCAACTGGCAGGGTGTGAGTGCGCTGCGCGCCGACGAGGACAGCGACGCCGACCTGAACGGCGGGCGTCACATCAATTACGGGGTGCGCGAATTCGGCATGGCGGCGCTGATGAACGGCCTGGCCCTGCACGGCGGCTTCATCCCGTACGGTGGCACCTTCATGGTGTTCTCGGACTATTCCCGCAATGCGCTGCGGATGGCGGCGCTGACGAAGCAGCGTGTCATCCATGTGCTGACCCACGACTCCATCGGTCTGGGCGAGGATGGCCCCACCCACCAGCCGATCGAGCATGCCGCCTCGCTGCGCCTGATTCCGAACATGGACGTCTGGCGGCCGGCCGACTCGGTCGAGACGGCCATCGCCTGGCAGGCGGCCATCGAGAATGAAGAGCGGCCTACCTGCCTGCTGCTGTCTCGTCAGGGACTCCCGTTCATCGAGCGGGAAGTGGTCAACGTGGATGACATCCGTCGCGGCGCCTATGAGGTTCACAAGCCGCGGGCGGCCAAGGCCGTGCTGATCGCCACGGGTTCCGAAGTATCGCTGGCGCTGACTGCTGCCAACCAGTTGGCGGAAGAGGGCATCCGGGTTCGGGTGGTCTCGATGCCGTCGACGACGACCTTCGACCGGCAGGAGACGGCTTTCAAGCGTCGTCTGCTGCCTGATGATTTGCCACGCATCGTCGTGGAAGCCGGTGTCACCGATTTCTGGTGGAAGTATCGCCCGGAAGCGGTTGTCGGGATTGACCGCTTCGGCGAATCGGCCCCCGCATCGGCACTGAACCAGCACTTCGGCATGACGGCAGAGAATGTGGCTGCCACCGTGCGTCGGGTGCTGGCGAACTGATTCTTTTGATCAACTGAGGAAGAAAGAAAATGACTATTCGCGTTGCAATCAATGGTTATGGCCGTATTGGTCGGAACGTACTGCGTGCGCACTACGAGGGCGGCAAGAAGCATGACATCGAGATCGTTGCCATCAACGATCTGGGCAAGCCCGAAACCAATGCCCACCTGACCCGTTACGACACTGCGCATGGCCCGTTCAATGCGAAAGTTGAAGTGGACGGTGATTGCCTGGTCGTCAACGGCGACCGCATCAAGGTGCTGGCCGAGCGTGATCCTGCCAAACTGCCCTGGGGTGAGCTGAAGGTCGACGTGGTGCTGGAGTGCACGGGCCTGTTCACCTCGAAGGAAAAGGCTGGTGCCCACATCGCAGCGGGCGCCAAGAAGGTGATCATCTCGGCGCCGGGTGGCAAGGATGTCGACGCCACCGTCGTCTATGGCGTCAACCAGGACGTGCTGAAGGCTTCCGACACCGTCATCTCGAACGCCTCGTGCACCACCAACTGCTTGGCACCGCTGGTCAAGCCGCTGCATGACAAGATCGGTCTGGTCAACGGCCTGATGACCACCGTGCACGCCTACACCAACGACCAGGTGCTGACCGACGTCTATCATTCCGACCTGCGTCGTGCCCGTTCGGCCACGATGTCGATGATCCCGACGAAGACCGGTGCGGCTGCTGCCGTCGGTCTGGTGCTGCCCGAGCTGAATGGCAAGCTGGATGGCTTTGCCGTGCGTGTGCCGACCATCAACGTCTCGCTGGTCGACCTGTCGTTCATCGCAGCGCGCGACACCACCGTCGAAGAGGTTAACGCCATCCTGAAGGAAGCCTCGGAAAGTGCCGCGCTGAAGGGCATCCTGAACTACAACACCGAGCCGCTGGTGTCGATCGACTTCAACCACTCCCCGGCTTCGTCCACCTTCGACTCGACCCTGACCAAGGTCAGCGGCCGTCTGGTCAAGGTGTCCAGCTGGTATGACAACGAGTGGGGCTTCTCCAACCGGATGCTCGACACCACCGTTGCCCTGATGAACGCCAAGTGATTGGCGAAACGGGTGACCGGCGCCGCGCTCCCGATGGGGCGACGGTGAACCGAAGATGACCCGACCTTGCCGGTACCGGATGAGGGCGTCCTGATCAGGCGCCTTCCCCGGTATCGATGAAGGACAGCGTGGCCGCATGAGCGAGGTGTGCTGTCTTTCCACCCAGCGGCCGTTGCTGGCGTTCTGCTCCTGCTGCGTAGCGGGTGCAGGAACACCGGGCCGCTTTTGTTTTGTGCATGATTCCGGTGGTTTGGCGGCCAACTGGTTGCCAGGCCGCTACCTGGAGGTTCTGATGAAATTCAAACGACTAGCTGACCTCGACCTGAATGGCAAGAAAGTCTTCATCCGCAGCGACTTCAATGTGCCGCTGGATGACAAGCGCAACATCACCGATGACACCCGCATCCGTGCCTCGGTGCCTGCCATCAAGACCGCGCTGGACAAGGGCGCTGCCGTGATGGTCACCTCGCACCTGGGCCGTCCGAAAGAAGGCGAATTCAAACCGGAAGATTCGCTGGCCCCGGTGGCCAGGCGCCTGCAAGAGCTGCTGGGCGTGCCTGTGCGCCTGCAGGCCGACTGGGTCGATGGGGGCTTTCCGCTGAAGGCCGGCGACGTGGTGGTGCTGGAGAACACCCGTTGCAACAAGGGTGAGAAGAAGGATGACGAGGCCCTGGCGAAGAAGTATGCGGCGCTGTGCGACGTGTATGTGAACGATGCCTTTGGTACGGCCCACCGTGCCGAAGCCTCGACGCACGGCATCGCCCGCTTCGCCCCCGTCGCCGCGGCCGGCCCGCTGCTGGCGGCCGAGCTGGATGCACTGGGCAAGGCGCTGCACAACCCGGCTCATCCGATGGTGGCCATCGTGGCGGGCTCCAAGGTCTCGACCAAGCTGACCATCCTGGATTCGCTGGCCGACAAGGTGGACAACCTGATCGTCGGGGGCGGCATCGCCAACACCTTCATGCTGGCTGCCGGTCTGCCGATCGGCAAGTCGCTGGCCGAGCCGGATCTGGTCGAGGATGCGAAGAAGATCATCGAGAAGATGAAGGCGCGTGGTGCCGAAGTGCCCATCCCTGAAGATGTCGTCGTGGCGAAGGCCTTTGCTGCCGATGCCGAGGCAACCGTCAAGGATGCGAAGGATGTGGCCGAGGATGACATGATCCTGGACATCGGCCCGAAGACGGCCGCCAAGCTGGCCGAGCAGCTGAAGGCCGCCGGCACCATCGTCTGGAACGGCCCGGTCGGGGTCTTCGAGTTCGACGCCTTTGCCAAAGGCACCGAAGTGCTGGCCCGCGCCATTGCCGACTCGAAGGGCTTCTCGATTGCTGGTGGTGGCGACACGCTGGCCGCGATCGCCAAGTTCGGTATCACCGAGCAGATCAGCTATATCTCCACCGGTGGTGGCGCCTTCCTCGAGTTCCTCGAAGGCCGCACGCTGCCGGCCGTGGCGGCACTGGAGGCAGCTGCGGGCTGAGGCTGTCCAGTTGCTGTGAAGCAAGGCCGACATCTCCGGTGTGGCGATGTCGGCCTTTTCGTTTGATGTTCGTGTCAACGGCTGCCTGCGAGATATTTCGGGGCTTGCGCCCCTCAGGCTGCTGGTCTGTAGGTATCTGCGCGCGCAGGCCAGGTGCCTGAGGGCCTGCCAGTCTTGTGTCTCCGTGGCTGAAGGCACGGGCCTGATCCTGTCTGGCCGATCAGGGACGCTTCCGCGTGGTGCGGGGCGTCCTTTTTTACGATGTCAGCAACGGCCTGCGGCCTTCAGTAGCGCATTGCACGAACCGTCGTCTGACGATGGTCTGACAGAACTGTTGCCAGAGCAGATCGCATCGCTCACATGGATTCCTCCCACCGTGGAGACGTAGCATTGATGGGATTGCTGGCCGACGGTGGCGACAAAACGCACGGTATTGGTATCGCCTCGGCGGTTGGAGATCGTGATCTGGTCAGCTGTAGTGCCCAGGGCAAAAGCAGCTCGTTCCTGAAGGGTGTCATCGGAGATGACTTTGTTGCCGATCGTGCCGCAAGCTGCAAGAAGAAGGGGGGCTGCGATCAAGAGCGTTTTGTTCATGATGAAGTACCTTGTTGATGAAGCAGGGCTGTCAGCCACGCGCTGACGTGTCTGCGGACAAACCATCCCATGGGCATGACATGGATTGTCTGCAGAGTCAGGTTGGAAAAATGCTTACAGAGGAATCTGGCAGCTGATGGCGTTGCTTGTGGTAGCGCTGGTGCGAGCAGCGGTCACGCGTTCGACCATTTCGATGAGCAGCTTGCCATCCACGTTGCTGTTGAAGTTGAAGGTGAAGGTCGTGTGGACCAGATTCGTGCTGCCCGCATTTTCCAGGGAGGGGCTGTGCGTGGTTGACCAGAGCAGCGTGTAGCCGACCGGGGTGGTGCCGGCAATGGGGGTGTAGCGTGCTTTTGAGTACACGGACACGGAGGAGGGCTGTGGGATCTGAATGCCCAGGCTGCCAGCGCGAGCGCTAACCCTGGTGCGGCTGATGACGACCTGGCAACGATTGCCGGTGTGAATATCGCGTCCCTCATAGCGCCCGGCCAGGCAGGCGCCCGCGGTCGGAGATTGCGACCCGCTGGCAAAGGGGCAGTTGTCCAGCCGGGTACGGATGGCGGAGGTGTTCTGTATGTCAGTCGCCTGGCCCGATTCGGTTGACGAATCCGCGACTGTAGTGTTGCCCGTGCCGGCGGCAGTGCCATCGTCAGTACTGGCCGCGGTCTGGCTGTTACTGTTGTCGGTACCGGTAGCAGCAGATGGGGCGGGTGCAGCGGGTGTGCTGTCTACCGCGGAAGGAGTATCATCGCCCCCCCCCCCCGCATGCGGCAAGGGCGGACAGGATGGATAGGGTCATCAGTTTTTTCTTCATTTTCTTTCCTGTGGTTGGTCTTGCAGACGAGCCCGGTGAGACGAGCAAGTCATTGTCTGATGCCGGTTTGCAGGATGTAACCCGGGGAAACCCGTTGTTTTTTCCACAAACGCCGTGATGATAAAGGCAGGCTTTTGTTGCTGGCTTGCATGACCCGGCGTCGCTTGGGGGCTTGACCTGATTTCGTGCCTGAAAGGGCTTGGAGACGCTAGCGCGAAGGCCCTGCAGGCAATCGTGACGCTCAGGGCATTCATGGCGCGAGGCAGGTGCGCCCTGACACGCCACCCGCCGTGTGTGGCGGGGCGCGGGCAAATCTGTTCAGGTCGTATCGCTTCGGCCGTTGGGCGGCCAAACCTGACCGAGTGGATGGCACGAGGGCGATAAGGACGTACAATGAGAGGAAAGGGCTGCAATGGCCACGCACGGTGGCTGAGGGCTGAGCGAACATGGGTGAATCTCTGAAAAGCTGGATGGATCGCCTGTTTCCGTGGCGAGCGGCCGAACGAGCCGCCCAGCGGGAGCGTGATGCTCGTCTGAACGCCTTGATAGAAAATTCCTATCGAAATATCAGGGTTGTGGGTCGAGGCACGATCCAGATCGACCCGGAGGAAGTGGTGAACTCCTGGCAGTTCCAGCAAGCGCGGGAACAGGCCAGAGAGATCGTGGCGTCGTCCGCCCGTTAATCAGCGGTCAGGGATCCGGTGATCGCGACGCTCCTGATCCCGATTCTGGTGGCGGGCTTCTTTGCCTGCCATATCCATCCGGTCGAGTCTTACCGGCTGCATCGGTACGAAGGGCAGTACCTCTACCTGAAAAGTGCCGAGTTGGGGTTCAAGTGCTTTGCCATTGCCTGCACAATGCTGGCGATGCTTTATGGCGTGTGCCGCTTGTTGTCCTGGGGTGTGTATCTTCTCTGGGGTGGTAATGCGGTTGGTACCCTGGATGACGTCTGGTCGGCCATCATTCATCTCATGCAGGGACTGGGCGCTGAGACCCCAGCAAAAGCTAACGAGCAGGCCTGGATCTTTTTGTTGTCTCTGCTGACCTGGGGGGCTGCCTACGTGCTCAAGGCCTTTGCCTTGCGGCGGCTGAGACGACGCTTTGGCCAGACAACGGTTGGGACTGCCGTCTCTCTTCGTGCCGATGCGCTTGAGGCGCATGCAGAGCATCCTGCTGATTCCGATGAGCGGGAGCTGACTGACGCCCGGGCGGCATCCAGAGGGAGCCAGAAGACGCTGGCCGACCTTCGCGTCCATGTCATCGGTGAAATCCTTCAGGACAGCCCGCTTGATCGCCTGCTGTTCCGGCTGTCACTGGAAAAGGACAAGTTTGCGATGCTTGTCATGAACGATCGCAAGGTTTATGTGGGGAAGGTGATCGATCTGGGCGAACCTTCCGCCACAAGCGGCATGGATCAGGACATTCTCATCATCCCGCTGATGAGCGGATATCGGGATAAGGACACCCTGAAAGTTCACTTCACCACGCATTACAGTGAAGTCGACGCCAGCATTCATCTGGCCTTGCGACAGGATGCGATCGTGTCGGTGACAGAGTTCGACTTTCGAGCCTATCGCCAATGGAACCCGCCGATGTCGGCTTGATTTCTTGCGCAATGATATCCTCCCGAAGAACCCCATCAAACCCGGAGGAGATAATGAGCCAACAGGATCACGACGCCGGCATGGCACGACGCACCCAGGTAATGGGTGCTGATTTCGTCGAGCGGGCGATGCAGTCGGCTGACGAGTTTTCGGCGCCGCTGCAGGCGTGGATCAACGAGCACGCCTGGGGCAGCACCTGGCAGCGTGAGGGGATCGACCTGAAGACCCGCAGCCTTTGCACCTGCGCGATGCTGGCTGCACTGGGCCGAAGCCATGAACTGAAGGGGCATATCCGTGGTGCGGTCAACAACGGCGCGTCGGTCGAGGAAATCCGCGAGGTGCTGTTGCACAGCGCGATCTATGCCGGTGCCCCGGCAGCGGTCGAAGGTTTCCGGGTGGCCCGTGAAGTGCTGACCGGGTTGGGCCTGCTGAAGGGCTGATCACGGATGGCCGGCGAGCGCCACATCGCTCGCCCGGTAGTCCCCCCATTTTTGACCGCAGTCAGAAGTGGATGTCAGGTTGGGAGAGACTTGTCCACGGGGAGCGATCGTCGCCTGATACCTGGTCTCACTTTCGCTGATAGGCCGTTTCGTTCAGGTTCAGCCATTTGCGCTCGTCATCGGTGAAGTAGGCGATGACCTGGCGCACGCTGCCGTCGTCACCTTTCAGTTCGATGGCGTACGGATTCAGCACGCGGTAGCTGCCCTGCCGGATGCCCTTGCCCTTGCTGACGGCGGTGGTGGTCTGTGGTGTGGTGATCTGGTCTCCCATCTGCGTGTAGCCGCTGAAATGGTGGTCGGTCTCGTAGCGGCCATTCGGATGGAACTCGATCCGGTTTCGGGTCACGGCGATGGTGGTGCCGAAGGAGGCTCCCCGGTCGGCGTTATAGTAGCCCGGCAGGGTTCTGGCGTTGATACCGAGGGTGGGGTCGCCTTTTAGTGTCTTCCATCCCTGGCTGCCCTGGGTGGGCTGGTACTGATAGCCGTTGCCACGCTTGCGCCAGGTGCCATTCGCCTTGCCGTTCGTGTACAGACGGCCACCCTTCAGCAGGACATGTGTGGTCTCTTCCACTTCGAGGCCATACACGCCGTAGGTGGTTTCAGCGTGATTCAGGACGGTCTGGATGTCGTTGGCCGAAAAGGCGAAACGGTTCTTGCCCTGTTGGCCGGGCCTGGCTGATGATCCGTCCCCGCTGGCGCCACCTGATCCGGCCTTGGCTGTCCGGGTGCCGCTACCAGCGGCTGTGTCGTTTGCTTCAGTCCTGGCCACCGTCTGCCCGGAAGCGGCGTTGCGCTGTCCGGTGCCGCCTGAGCCTGTTCGGGCATTCGTGGGGGATGGTGTCGTGCCGGATTCGCGCAAGGCGGCGGCGATGATGTCGGCAGCGGCCGGCGCATGGTGCGCGAACTGTTCAGGATCGCCCAGCATGATGCTGAGGCGGGCCTGATCGGGGCCCTGAACGAAGGCGTGATAGATCGCGGTGAAGCGCTTGCCATTCACTGCCACCTCATGTTTGACCGTCCAGAGGGGGGGCTTGAACGCTGGCTTGCCACGACTGATGATCTTGCCGTAGCTGGACGCGACGCTGTTCACGGCTTGGGGCGCCCATTGACGCAGCGAAAGTCCCTGCATCGGCATCGGATCCGAGAGCATGAGGCTGAAGAGCTGGCCGGGCGCAGTTTTGGGCACGAAGGTGCTCATGCCCGGTTCGTTCCGTTGTTGCCATCCGGCTGGCGGGTTCAGGGCCAGAGCCGTCTGGGGAATGGCAAGCCCTAGCAGCAGCGCGCTTGCGCACCAGAATGTGCCGATCCGTCGTCGTCGGAACATGATGTTCTCCCCTTTACTTTAGTGATTTCTTATATGAAAGGGCAAAAGATACCAGCAGGCTCGTGTGTGTTCAAGCTGGCTGACCTGAGCTGTCAGGCCGGCCGCTTCAGCGCATGAGACTGACGGGTTGTGTGGCCTTCGGGTCATACAGGTGCGCGTTCACCTGCTGGTGCAGGGCCTGTTCCCGCTGGCGACGGCGCAGCTGGGCGTGCCGGTCGAAGCACATGGCGATGCTGCGCAGGAAGTAGCGGCCGATGGGCGTGACCTGGATGCCCATCTCATCCCGCGTGACGAGCCCGCCTTTGACGAAGTGCTCAAGGTCTTCCAGCTCGTGATGGAAGTGGGTGAGGGGGTCGATCAGGAAACGGTCGCCAACCGACTGGAATTCAAGGCGGCCCTGGCACATCAGCGCCATGATGATGGCACGTTGCAGCATGTCCTCACTGCTCAGCTCGATGCCCCGGGCGATGGGCAGGCGTCCTGCCTCGATGGCCTGTGTCCAGGGTTTCAGCTCCCGGTGATTCTGCGAATAGCTGGGGCCGATGGCACTGATGGCCGACACGCCCAGCCCGATCATGTCGTCATCGGGCATGGCGGTGTAGCCCATGAAGTTGCGGCGCAGCGTGCCGCGATCGAGCGCGAGGGCCAGATCATCATCGGGCAGGGCGAAATGATCCATGCCGATATAACGATAGCCAGCCTCATTCAGCTTCGTGATGGCCAGATGCAGCATCTGTGTGCGAAGCTGCAGGTCGGGCAGCTCGGCTGCCCTGATCAGTCGCTGGGCCTTGAAGCGGCTGGGCATATGGGCATAGCCGTAGATGGCCAGTCGCCCGGGGCGCAGTTCGGCGATGCGGTCGAGCGTTCGGGCCAGGCTGTCGAGGGTCTGCCGGGGCAGACCATAGACCAGATCGATGTTCACCGAATGGAAGTCCAGCTCTCTGGCCTGCTTCATCAGTGAGACGATCATCTCTTCGGGCTGAACCCGGTGGATGGCCTGCTGTACGTCAGGATTCAGATCCTGAACGCCGAAGCTGACGCGGTTGAAGCCCATGTGGCGGATGTTCTCCATCCGCTGGGCGTCCACGGTGCGGGGATCGACCTCGATGGAGCGCTCGGCATGGGGCTGGTAGCCGATGTGCCCGTCGAGGGTTTGCACCAATGCGCGAAGCAGCCCGTCGTTGAAGAATGTGGGGGTGCCGCCGCCAAGATGAAGCTGCGATATGAAGACATCATCGGGAAGCTGGCTGGCGTACAGCTGGATTTCCTGCTTCAGCGTCTGGAAATATCGGTCTGCCCGTGAAAAATCCTTCGTGCCGATCCGGTTGCAGGCGCAATAATGGCAGATGCTCTCACAGAAGGGGATGTGGACGTAGACCGTGACGGGTTTGCCGGGTTGACGCAGGGCGCGGTTGCTCAACCACCACGCTTGCTTCTCGGCATCGAAGGCTTCGGCAAAGTGGTCGGCCGTCGGGTATGAGGTATACCGGGGGCCAGGCTGATCAAACAGGCTGATCTGGTCGAAGGTTGGCATACTGTCCATGACTGCATAGCATGCCGGATCGGTTCTGGCGCGGTTTTGATCTTGATCAACGCCCACATATAATAGGCGGATGCCGTCTTGATGCTGGGTTTGGTACACGGCTGCTGTTGCTTTCCGACGATGACGCCATGCGAGGCCTGCGCCCGCGGGTCGGTTTCATGCGGGTCGATCTGCTTCTGCCAGATGCTTCATCTGCTTGCACGCATTGCCCGGATCGTCAGCTTCATGACAGGGGTACTTACCTTGAAAAATGCCTTTCCCCCCGAACGAACGCCAGCGCCTGCCTCGGCCCCTGTGCCCGTGGCAGCGCCTGCTGCAGCCAGTTGCAATACCTGCAGCCTGCATGACCTGTGTCTGGTCGAGGGACTGAGTGCCGTTGAAATCGAGCAGCTCGCGGGCATCGTCAAGACTCGCCGTCGCATCCGCCGTGGCGCCTATCTGTACAAGGCGGGTGATCCTTTCGATGCGATCTATCCGATCCGGGCGGGTTTCTTCAAGTCTCGGGTGCTGTCACCCGATGGGCGGGAACAGATCATCGGTTTCCCGATGCCGGGTGACGTGCTGGGCTTCGATGCGATCAGTCGAGACTGTTTTCACAGCGATGCGGTGGCACTGGAAGACGCTGACGTCTGTGTCGTGCCTTTTGCCGAGCTGGAGT
Source organism: Lautropia sp. (assembly GCA_030528325.1). GTDB lineage: Bacteria > Pseudomonadota > Gammaproteobacteria > Burkholderiales > Burkholderiaceae_E > Lautropia. The sequence continues at coordinate 69,323 of JAUMZD010000013.1, forward strand.
CGATCGGCCGTCGGTTCGCGCCGTTGCAGCAGCGGCTTCATCGCATTTTTTCGCGAGAGATCGTCCGTGATCAGGGCCTGATGATGCTGCTTGGCACGATGCGTGCCGAGGAGCGGGTTGGTGCCTTCCTGCTTGAGCTGTCGCGGCGTTTCCTGCGGCGCGGTTTCTCGCCCAACCAGTTCATCCTGCGGATGACCCGTGAAGAAATCGGCAACTACCTGGGCCTGAAGCTGGAAACGGTCAGCCGCACCCTGTCGCGTCTGCAGGAGCAGGGCATCATTTCGGTTGAGCAGCGCAAGCTGCAGATCATTTCACACGACCGGCTGCGCATGCTGTCCGGTGTGCCGGAATCGAAGGTTCAGGGGGAAGCCGCCACCGAGGCCGATCGCCGCACCATCGCCATCAACCGGGTCGATCATCCCTGGTCGGCCTCCCAGAGCATCCTCTAGGAGCTTGGGCGGTAGGAATCGCGAAGGCGAAAATCGGCCCCGCCGAGCACAGTTTGTGCCCGATTCGCCGCCCCATAGCCCGAGCTATGGGGCAAGAAGCGGGTGCAAAATGGGCCGGCGCGGCCGGTTTGCAGCCCGCGACTTTCCTGCCGCCCAAGCTCCTAGGGAACGCGATCAGCAGAATGGGTGCTCCATGCCCAGCAGGGCCGCGGCCAGCGCCACACCCGACAGCAGCATCAGAAAGAGGCCATTGAGCCGATAGGCCAGTTGCGGCTTCCTGCTGCCGACCAGCAGCGAATGCACGCCGGTTTCCACCAGCAGCAGGCCCACATTCGTGCCGATGGCAAAGGCTGCCATCACGGCGGCGGCGCCCAGCGGTGTGGCAGCGAGGACTGCCGTGGCCAGCGCGGTGTAGAGCAGGCCACAGGGCAGAAAGGCCCACAGCATGCCACGCAACCATTCGGTGTGCCGCCAGCGCGCGGGCGTGATGCTGCCAGCCAGACGGGCGCCGGCCGCGGCCAGCCATCGGGGCTCCCGGCCAAGGATCAGCAGACTCAATCCCAGGATGAGCAGCAGGCCGTTCAGTCCTGCCCAGATGGATTCGAATACGGGCTGCCAGCTGGCAGCCGCCAGCAACTGCTGGCCGAAAAGGCCGGTGGCCGCACCCAGCAGGCTGTAGCCGAGCACCCGACCGGCCTGGAAGCGCCACCAGCGGGCATCCGGCAGGCGGATGAACAACGCGTGTTTCGTCGCGGCCGGTGCTGTGGTGCCGTGGGGCGCTGACGGAAAATCCGTGACACCGAGGCCGTCGGCAGCCGCTGCCGTCGTGGCCAGCGCGGGAGCTGACATCATGGCAGCTGTACCTGTCCTGGTGGACAGGGGAGCGGGCTGCGCCGGGGGGACGGCGCCGAATGCGGTGCTGGCGGTGGTGCGCTGCGCTTCGGCGCTGTCTTCGACCATCACGCCTGCAGGTGTCCGCACGGTGACGACGGGTATGCCCCGCAGTGTCATCCGTTGAAGGCCGGCGCACATGGCCATGCAGTGCAGGCTGCCACCTGCACCCATCAGCAGGGCTGCAGAGATCAGGGGCCAGGCATTGTTCACGGGGGTTGCCTCAGGGTTTGGCCGTGCCCGCGGGCGAGGCACTGGGGGCGGGCCGGGATGCCGGCGACCGAGCCACGTCGATGGGGTGCTGCCGGAGGTTGTCCACGGTCAGCAATCCCGGCAGCGGCAGGCGCCAGTACAACCCTTCGATGACGACATTCCACCGCGTGTCGGGGGTCCAGGTCAGGGGCTGGCTGGCGAGCCACTCGTCACCCTCTGCCCGCAAATGGAGGGTGATGTCGTTCTCGGGGTTCGAGGGATGAAGCAGGCGCAGGCGTTGAGGGGTGATGCTGGCCGTGCCCTCGGCAGTCTCGGCTTCTTCGGAGGGCTTGAGCTTCAGACGGATCTGGAGCTGACCCTGATCGACCTGGGTGCTGATCTCACCGGAGAAGCCCAGTGCACGGGCCCTGTCTTCGCGTGTGGTGTCGGGGGCGACCGACAGGCCCTGCTTGGTGAAGTACGAAGGCACCGGCCTGTCGGCGCCGTCGGCGGCAATCCACAGGGTGATGAAGCCGGCCACCACGGTGGCGGCCGGGATGCCCAGTACCAGCCACATCAGTGGCTGGGAGAGGATGCCGCCGGTTTTGGGCGGGGAGGCCGGCGGGGGAGGGGTTTCGTTGGTCATGTGCCAGTTTAGCCGCAAAAGGCGATCACCGGGGCACCATGAAGATGGTGCTCTCCTTGCGGGGAGAGGCAGTCGGCCCTTCCGTGCCTTCAGCGATGACAGGGATCAGTTCGACCTCGATGGTATGCGAACCCGACTTCTGGCCGTGATCAGGCGGCAGCTGCAGGTTCAGCGGTACCAGCAGGTTGGAGGTGGGAGGCACTTCCAGGCGCTGCTTGCTGACGACGCTCAGGTTGGGCAGGCCGGTGGCCGTGATGTCGACCACGAGCTTTTCCTCGCTGGTGTTGATGATCTGCAGACGATAGGTGTTTTCGATGCCGCCGCCTTCGGCGATGCGGGCGAGCGAATGACGGTCGCGGATGATGTCGGCCTTGAGCGGATTGCGCACGGCCAGCGAGGTGACCAGCGTGGCGCTGAGCGCCAGCAGCAGGGTGGCATAGATCAGCACGCGCGGGCGCAGGACACGCTTGACGGTGGCCTTGACGTCCAGGTGGTTGAGCAGCGCATTTTCGGTGGTGTAGCGGATCAGGCCCCGCGGGTAGGACATCTTGTCCATCACCGTGTTGCACACGTCGATGCAGGCGGCGCAGCTGATGCACTGGTATTGCAGGCCGTCGCGGATGTCGATGCCCGTGGGGCAGACCTCGACGCACAGGCCGCAGTCGATGCAGCTGCCCAGGCCCAGCTCGGCCGGGTTGGCTTTCTTCGAGCGCGAGCCGCGCGGGTCGCCACGCTTCTGGTCATAGGTGATGATCAGCGTGTCCTTGTCGAACATGGCGCCCTGGAAGCGCGCGTAGGGACACATGTAGGTGCAGACCTGTTCACGCAGGAAGCCGGCGTTGCCCCAGGTGGCAAAGCTGTAGAAGATGAACCAGAACCACTGCCAGGGGCCCAGTGAAAGCGTGAGGATGTCGTGCCCCAGCTCGCGGATGGGGGCAAAAAAGCCGATGAAGGTGAAGCCGGTCCAGAGGGCGACCAGGATCCAGATCAGGTGCTTGAGGCCACGGGTGCGGAACTTGTACCACGACATCGGCGCCGCATCGAGCTTGCGACGCTTCGGGCGGTCGCCTTCGATCTTGGCCTCGATCCAGAGGAACAGCGAGGTGTAGACGGTCTGCGGACAGGCGTAGCCGCACCAGACACGGCCGGCGATGGCCGTGACGAAGAACAGGCCCAGCGCGCACAGCACGAGCAGTGCGGCCAGGTAGATGAAGTCCTGAGGCCAGAGCGTGAGGCCGAAGAGATGGAACTTTCTGGCGTCGAGGTCGAACAGAACGGCCTGCCGACCGTTCCATTGCAACCAGGGCACGCCATAGAAAACGAGTTGAGTGATGACCAGAGAGGCAACCCGCAAATTGTCATATCGACCTCTGACAGAACGTGGCTGGATCTTGACTCGTGCCGAGTAGCTGGAGAAAAGACCATCGCCTTTGGTGGCTTCTGCTGCAGCAGTTTCGGCGGCAGCCGTTTTCTTGGCAGAAGGCCTGGGCCGTTGAGTTTCGCGGGTTTCCATGGGTCAGCGTTTTTGTGACAGGGACATGACGTAAGCCGTCAGGACATGGATCTGATCCTTCGTCAGGATCTCCTTGTGGGCCGGCATCTGGTTGTCGAAGCCCTTGTTGATGGCGGCCAGCACGCCCGTCAGGCCACCGCCATGAAGCCAGATCCGGTCGGTCAGGTTCGGCGCGCCGATGTCCTGGTTGCCCTTGCCGTCGTTACCGTGACAGGCTGCACAGGCTGCGAAGCCTTTCTTGCCTTTCTGGGCCTTGATGGCGTCGGACGATGCGCCGGAGAGCGACAGCACATACTGGGCGACGTTCTCGGCATCGGCGGCCGAATCGAAGGCAGCCACCTGCGGAGGCATCAGGCCGTTACGGCCGTCCGTGATGGTTTCGGTGATCTTCTCGGCCGTGCCACCGTACAACCAGTCGTTGTCGGTCAGGTTCGGGAAGCTGCGGCCGCCGCGGGCATCGGCGCCGTGGCACTGGGCGCAGTTGTTCAGGAACAGGCGCTGGCCGATGGCCATGGCGCCGCTGTCCTTCATCAGCTCTTCAGCAGGCTTGTTCACATAGGCCGCATAGATCGGGGCGAGGGTTTCCTCGACCTGCTTGCGCTCTTCCTGATACTGGCCGGCGGAGCTCCAGCCACCCATGCCCTGGAATTTGCCCAGGCCCGGATACCAGGCCAGGTAGCCCACACCGAAGACGATGGTGATCAGGAACAGACCCATCCACCAGCGGGGCAGGGGGTTGTTGGCTTCGCGGATGTCACCGTCCCAGACGTGGCCCGTGGTGTTGTCTGCCGTGGGGGCAGGACGACGGCTGTTGGAGATCAGGACGAACAGACAGAACAGCAGGCTGGCAACGGTCAGGCCGGCAACGTAGTAGGACCAGAAGTCCGAGAGAAAGTCAGCCATTTTTGGTCTCGGTAGGTTCGTTCAGTGGAAGGTTGGCGGCTTCGTCGAACCTGGCCTTGTTCTTCGAGGACCAGGCGTAGGCGACGATGCCGAAAAATGCGATCAACAGGAAGAGGGTGATCAGACCCCGTATCAAGGAAATGTCCATCAGTACCTCCAGATGGCACCCGGCAAGGGTGCGCTTGGTTGAACCGAGGGGGCCGGCCGGCAAGCCGGCCGTTCCCCGATTACTGGGTCTTGGGACGAACGGTGCCCAGCCCTTGCAGGTAGGCGATCACGGCATCCATCTCGGTCTTGCCGTCCAGCGCCGCTTCGGCACCGGCGATATCCTCATCCTTGAAGGGCACACCGGCCGTGCGCAGCGCCTCCATGTGGCGCGTGATCGTCGACTTGTTCACCGGCGTGCCCTCCAGCCAGGAGTAGGCGGGCATGTTCGACTCGGGCACCACGTCACGCGGGTTGTTCAGGTGAACACGGTGCCATTCGTCGCTGTAGCGGCCGCCTACACGGGCGAGGTCGGGGCCGGTGCGCTTGCTGCCCCACTGGAAGGGGTGATCCCAGACCGACTCGGCTGCCACCGAATACGGGCCATAGCGCAGCGTTTCGGCCCGGAAGGGGCGAACCTGCTGCGAATGGCAGTTGTAGCAGCCTTCGCGGACATAGATGTCGCGGCCGGCAACCTGAAGGGCGCTCGGCGGCGTCATGCCTGGCAGGGGTTCGGTGGTCGAGCGCTGGAAGAAGAGCGGCACGATCTGCACCAGGCCGCCCACCGAGATGACCAGCACGATCAGCACGATCATCAGCCAGGGGTTGGTTTCAATCTGTTCGTGAGTGAGTTTCATCGGTCGTTCTTTTGAAAGAAGGCCATTCGACCTGCCCACCTGCGGATGGGGCGGGCAGGCCCCTCAGGGTTCAGTGGCTCTGGCGGGCGGTGCTCAGCCCGGGCATGGCGCCTGCAGCAGCTGGCGTCTCGTCGACGCGGCCGGTGGGCACCTGTGCGGCCGCGGTGTTGTCACCACGAACCGTGCGCCAGACGTTGTAGGCCATCACCAGCATGCCGGCCAGGTACAGCACGCCACCGATCAGACGGATGACGTAGTACGGGAAGCTGGCCTTGACCGATTCGGCGAAGGTGTAGGTCAGCGAACCATCGGGCTCCAGCGCGCGCCACATCAGACCCTGCGTGACACCGGCAACCCACAGGGCGGCGGCGTACAGCACGATGCCGATGGTGGCCAGCCAGAAGTGCAGCTCGATCAGGTTCTTGCTGTACATCTGCTGGCGGTTCCACAGACGTGGTACCAGGTAGTACAGGCTGCCCATCGTGATCAGGCCCACCCAGCCCAGTGCGCCGGAGTGAACGTGACCGATCGTCCAGTCGGTGTAGTGCGACAGCGAGTTGACGGTCTTGATCGACATCATCGGCCCCTCGAAGGTCGACATGCCATAGAAGGACAGCGAGACGATCAGGAAGCGCAGCACGGGGTCGTCACGCAGACGGTGCCAGGCGCCGGACAGGGTCATGATCCCGTTGATCATGCCGCCCCAGGAGGGGGCGAACAGCACGAGCGAGAACACCATGCCGAGCGACTGGGTCCAGTCGGGCAGCGAGGTGTAGTGCAGGTGGTGCGGACCGGCCCACATGTAGGTGAAGATCAGTGCCCAGAAGTGCACGATCGACAGGCGGTACGAGTAGACGGGCCGGCCGATCTGCTTCGGCACGAAGTAGTACATCATGCCCAGGAAGCCGGCGGTCAGGAAGAAGCCCACCGCATTGTGGCCGTACCACCACTGCACCATGGCGTCCTGCACGCCGGCGTAGGCCGAGTAGGACTTGGTGAGCGTGGCCGGAATGGCGGCGCTGTTGACGATGTGCAGCAGGGCAACCGCCAGGATGAAAGCGCCATAGAACCAGTTGGCCACATAGATGTGGTGGACTTTACGCTTGACGATGG
>JAUMZD010000014.1 GCA_030528325.1 Lautropia sp.
GCGCCATAGAACCAGTTGGCCACATAGATGTGGTGGACTTTACGCTTGACGATGGTGCCGAAGAAGACGATGGCGAAGGCCACCCAGACTGCGGCGATCAGCAGGTCGATCGGCCATTCCAGCTCGGCGTATTCCTTGCCTTGCGTGTAGCCCAGCGGCAGCGAGATGGCCGCTGCCACGATGACGGCCTGCCAGCCCCAGAAGGTGAAGGCTGCCAGCTTGGGTGCGAACAGCGGCACATGCGAGGTGCGCTGAACCGTGTGGTAGGCGGTGGCGAACAGCGCACAGCCACCGAAGGCGAAGATCACGGCATTGGTGTGCAGGGGGCGCAGGCGACCGAAACTCAGCCAGGGAATGCCGAAGTTCAGGGACGGAAAAGCGAGCTGGGCAGCGATCCAGACGCCGACCGCCATACCCACCACGCCCCAGACGACGGTCATGATGGAGAATTGGCGGACAACGCGATCGTTCCAGGCAATGGACGATGTTGTCATGTTTAAGTACCGGGATATCGCACGGAAGAGTGGGTAAAGCAGGCCCGCGAACGGCCGGGCCGACTGCCCGATGATCCGGTTGGAAGGCAAAGCTGGCCTTGATTTAGGTCAACCGGAGGGAAATCCCTGTTCAGGAAAGGGTCAGATGGTCAGCGGGCCGTGTCAGGCGTGATCCGGCCGTGCCACAAGCTTTGGGCATCTGTCGGCCCGGGTATACGGATGCCTTGCCGGCTCCGGGTTCGGGCCCCCGGGTGCTTTGGGGGATGGATCGCCCCGGCGTCCGGGCCAGCGGCTCAGGGCGCCGGCTGTCGGGGGGCTGGGGCGGCCGCGTCGTCGCTCACCGCTTGCCTGTCTGCCCGCCGGGCCGCTTGGGCGGCGTCATCGGCGGAATCACCGGTACCGGCCGGTGGCGCGAAGTCGTCGAGCAGGATGCGTTCGGCTTCGGCATCGAGATCCTCGAACTGACCGGAGTTCACCGCCCAGGCCAGAACCACGAGAATGCCGAAGATCAGGAATACCGACAGGGGAATGAGGGTGTAGAGGATGTCCATGATCAGCGGGCGGCGCGCAGTGCGTTGAGCACCACCACCAGGGAACTGCCGGCCATGCCGAGCCCGGCAAGCCAGGGCGGCACCAGCCCCATGGCGGCCAGGGGGATCGAGACCACATTGTACAGACAGGAGAAGATCAGGTTCTGGTGGACGATGCGCATGGCGCGACGGGCGGCGTGGTGGGCCGTCAGCAGGCCGTCCAGCCGCTCGGCGAGCAGCAGCACGTCGGCGTGGTGCTGGGCCAGTGGGGCGGCGCTCGCGAGCGAGACCGAGACATTGGCCTGACTCAGCACGGGGGCGTCGTTGATGCCGTCGCCGACCATCATCACCTGATGGCCCGCAGCCTGAAGCGCCTGCATCGTCTGGAGCTTGTCCTCGGGTCTGGCGTGGGCCTGGCGTGAATCCGGCCCGAAGCCGAGTGCCTCACCGACCAGCGCGACCCGTTCATCGTGGTCGCCCGAGACGATCCGGCATTCAAGTCCTTCGGCACGCAGACCGGCCAGCACGGCCTCGGCGCCCGGGCGGATGGACTCGGTCAGCTGGAAAGTGGCGTGCCAGCGTGGCAGGTGGGCGTCCGGAGCGCTCGGCACGACTTTCAGCAGGATCTGGGTCTGGCGGGGTGAAATGGTGGCCAGATACGGATGCCCGTCGATGTCCAGCCGGGCTTCGAGCCCGCCGCCTGGCAGGTTGATGACGTCCCGGATCCGTGCCGACCGGTGGCTGAACGGGCACGAACTGTGCCCGGCGGGGTCGATTTTCGCCTTCGCGATTCCTACCGCCAAGGCTCCCAGGGTATTCGGGGGGACATCGGGTCTTTCGTCGGTGGCCGGGGCGTTCGAGCGGCTGCGGGAGGTGGTTTCCTGCATCGCCACCGGTGTGACGCCCAGTCGGGCCGCCTGTTCGGCGAAGGCGCGGGCGACCGGATGCAGTGAGCTGTGCTCGATGCCGGCCGCCAGGGCGACGGCGTCGGCTTCGCTCAGTCCGTCCGAGGTGCCGGTGAGGCGGATGCCGGGGACGCTGGTGGTCAGGGTGCCGGTCTTGTCGAATAGCACGACATCGGCGCGCGACATGGCCTCCAGCGTGTCACTGCGGTCGATGATGATGCCGCGCCGGGCCAGGCCACCGAGCGTGGCGAGCAGGGCAGAAGGTGCGGCCAGCGCCAGGGCGCAGGGGCAGGTGACGATCAGGATGGCCGCTGCGATCCAGGGGGCGCGATCGGGGTCGATCGTCCACCAGATGCCGAAGGCGATCGCGGCGATGATCAGCACGCTGACCAGAAAGGGGCCGGCATAGCGGTCGGCGAGCCGGAGGATGGCCGGTCGGCTGGTGGAGGCCCGTTCGATCAGCCGGTTCAGTTCGGCCAGCCGGGATTCGCCGGCCCGGTGGCTGACCTCGATGATGACCGGGTTGCGCAGATTGAGGCTGCCGGACACGACGCGCATGCCGGGCTGGCGGGGCTGCGGTTCCGATTCGCCCGTCAGCAGGGCCTCATCCACCTCGGTGCTGCCGTCGAGGATGAGACCATCGACCGCGAAGGTGCTGCCGGCCGGCACCGAGATCCGGTCACCCGGTCGAAGACGGCGCCGCGAGACCTGCTCGATGCTGCCATCGGGCCGAAGCCGGCTGGCCGACTCGGGTAGCCGGGCCATGCTGTTGCCAAGACCGGCAGCCGCTTTCTCGCGGGCCATCGATTCGAGCCATCGGGCGATCAGCAGCAGGCCGATGATCATCGTGACGGAGTCGAAATAGACTTCCTTGCCTTGGAAGAAGGCGATGATGCTGGTGACCACCGTGACGGCGATGCCGAGCGCCACCGGTGTGTCCATGCCGATGCGTCGCTGTTTCAGGTCTCGCCATGCGCCGGAAAAGAAGGGGCCGGCGGCAAAGATCAGGGCTGGAATCGTCAGCATGACTTCGGCCCAGATCATCAGGGTCTGGAGGTCGGGCGGGATCTCGTCGCCACCGACATAGCGGGGCACCGAGAACATCATGACCTGCATCATGCAGAGCACGCCGACCAGCATCCGCCACAGGGCACGGCGGCGTGGGCGTGGGTCGGCACGCTCGACCATGTCGAGTGGCAGGGGGCGCGCCTCGTAGCCGATGTCGGCCAGTGTCTGCAGGATGTGGCTCAGCGGACGCTGTCCGGCATCCCATTCGAGCCTTGCTCGGCGGGACACCACGTTGACCTCGATCCGGGCGTGTTCGTCGTCGATGGCGGCGCCGATGGTTTGAGTGCAGGCCGCGCAGTGAACCGCATCGATGGCCAGGATGGCTTCCAGGCGCCCGGAGGTGCCGGCAGCCGGGCGGGCATGATCGGCCAGTTCGTCGGGGTCATCGAGAATGCGGAAGCGTTCGGAAGCGGCGACTGTCGCGTAAGCGCTCATCTGGGCGAAGCAGGTTGTGGTGAGAAACGCCGAAAGACACTTTTCATATAGGTTAAATCCTGCAACGTCGGCACAAGTGGTTCAGAATGTCGGGTGCATCAGGCAGTTGTCATACAAGAGGAAGAATTTCAGCATGATCACCATACCCCGTGCCACCAAGATCGTTGCCACGCTTGGGCCGTCGTCCAATTCGCCCGAGGTGCTGGCGAAGCTGATCCGGGCGGGCGTCAACGTCGTCAGGGTCAATTTCTCCCATGGCACGGCCGAACAACATGTCGAAACGGTTCGCCTGGTTCGTGAGATCGCCGCCGATCTCGGCAAGGATGTCGGCGTGCTGGCCGACCTCCAGGGCCCCAAGATCCGTATCGGCACTTTTGCGGATGGTCAGATCTTTCTGAAGGAAGGCGATCCGTTCGCATTCGACATTACCGTCGAGTCCGGCGACCAGACCGTGGTCGGTCTGGATTACCGGGAGCTGGTCAACGATGTCCATCCGGGCGACACCCTGCTGCTCAACGACGGGCGGATGACCATGCGGGTCGAGAACGTCACCGACACGCGCATCGATTGTACGGTGCTGGTGGGCGGTGTGCTGTCCAATCGCAAGGGGATCAACCGCCAGGGCGGTGGCCTGTCCGCGCCGGCGCTGACGGCCAAGGACATGGAGGACATCAAGACGGCCGTGGCCTTCCAGGCCGATTTCATGGCGGTTTCCTTCCCGCGCAATGCCTCCGACATGTACATGGCGCGGGAGCTGACCCGGGCGGCAGGCGGCAAGGCGCTGATGATCGCCAAGATCGAGCGTTTCGAGGCCATCGGCAATCTGGAAGAGATCCTGAAGTCGTCGGACGGCATCATGGTCGCCCGTGGTGATCTGGCCGTGGAAGTGGGCGACGCAGCCGTGCCCGCCCTGCAGAAGCGGATGATCAGCATGGCCAGGCAGCTCAACAAGGTTGCGATCACGGCCACGCAGATGATGGAGTCGATGATCGAGTCGCCGGTGCCCACCCGCGCCGAAGTGTCGGACGTGGCCAATGCCGTGCTGGACGGCACCGATGCGGTGATGCTGTCGGCCGAGACGGCTGCGGGCAAATACCCGGTCGAGACCGTCGCCTTCATGGCAGGCATCTGCGAGGAGGCGGACAAGTCGGAGCGTCTTCTGACCAGCTTCGACAGCGCCTTCCTCGACCGGACCTTCACCCGCATCGACCAGTCGATCGCGATGGCGGCATTGTTCGCCGCGCATCACATGCGGGCGAAGGCCATCGTGTCGCTGACCCAGAGCGGTTCGACGGCCCTGTGGATCAGCCGGATCAACTCCGGCGTGCCGATCTACGCGATGACGCCGGAAGAGAGCACCCGCCGGCGGATGAGCCTGTTCCGCGAATGCCACCCGGTCGCCCTCAGCTATCGTTCCAGCAATATCCAGGAAGTGCTGGCCGAGGTCGAACGCCTGATGCTGGACAACGGGTTGGCCAGGGAAGGAGATCTGGTCGTCATCACGACCGGCGAGCCGACCGGCAAGTCGGGCGGAACCAATTCGCTGAAGATCATCCGGATCGGCGGTGTCGGTCGCTGAACCCGGCGGCGGCTTGGGTGCCAGGAGCTTGGGCGGTAGGAATCGCGAAGGCGAAAATCGGCCCCCCCCGAGCACAGTTTGTGCCCGGTTCGCCGCCCCATAGCCGGTGCCATGGGGCAGGAAGCGGGTGCAACATGGGCCGGTGCGGCCGGTTTGCAGCCCGCGATTTTCCTGCCGCCCAGGCTCCTGGCTTCGCGCATGAACCTGCTTTCAGATCGGACACGGGACGAGTGTGCCGGCATTGCCCGAACGTCCCAGCAAGAGGGCCGGCATCTGACGGCCCGGCGGATCAGCCCTGTTAAAATGAACCGATTCTGCAAAGGGTATTGGCCGACAAGGTCGCTGCCCATGAGCCGGCCGGTCAGGGTGGTCTGACGGGCCGGCACTGCACACGCATTCATGAATGGTGGATGACCTGTGCCAGGCTGGTGTGCTGTCACGGCCAGGGCGGGAACTCCACCCCCTAACCGCAAGGAGAGCTTTCCACCATGTCGATCAACACCGAACAACGCGACCGCATTGCCAAGGGCCAAGGCTTCATCGCCGCGCTCGACCAGAGTGGCGGCAGCACGCCGAAGGCACTGAAGCTCTACGGCGTCGAGGAGTCGGCGTACAGCAACGAGAAGGAAATGTTCGAGCTGGTGCACAAGATGCGCGAGCGCATCGTGTCCAGCCCCGCCTTCAACCAGCGCATCCTGGGCGCCATCCTGTTCGAGATGACGCTGGACGGCAAGTTCAACGGCAAGGACGCCGCAGCCTATCTGTGGGAAGACAAGAAGGTCGTGCCCTTCCTGAAGATCGACAAGGGCCTGGAAGCCGAAGCCAACGGCGTGCAGCTGATGAAGCCGATGCCGGGTCTGGCCGATCTGCTGGCCCGTGCCAAGGCCAAGGGCGTGTTCGGCACCAAGGAGCGTTCGGTCATCAAGGCCAACAACGCCAAGGGCATCGCCGACGTGCTCGATCAGCAGTTCGAGGTGGCCGAGCAGGTGCTGGCCGCCGGCCTGGTGCCGATCATCGAGCCGGAGGTCGACATCAACGCCGCTGATCGTGCCGCCATCGAAGAGGAAGTGAAGAAGGGCATCCTGGCCCGTCTTGACAAGGTGTCGTCCGAAGTCATCCTGAAGCTGACCATCCCGGCGGTCGACGGTGCCTATGACGCGCTGGTGGCTCATCCGAAAGTGCTGAAGGTCGTGGCCCTGTCCGGCGGCTTCTCGCGTGATGACGCCAATGCCCGGCTGGCCCGCAACAAGGGCATCATCGCCAGCTTCAGCCGTGCGCTGGCCGAAGGCCTCAGCGCCCAGCAGAGTGACGAGGAATTCAACAAGCTGCTGGATGGCTCGATCGAGTCGATCTACAAGGCTTCGATCGCCTGATCGCCTGATCGCCTGTCATGAGCCGGCCATGTTGCCGGCCAGAGCCAGGGACAGCCACGGATGTTCGCGCATCGGTGGCTGTTTTCTTTTGCAGACAGGAGGCGGAACGTGATCGGGCCAGCGCGGGGACGAATAAGTGCATAACACGCTCGCAGTCGCCGGTGGCTCAACAGGCCAGCTGCATCGCCAGACAGCTCTCTGCCTGCTCGGACAGCACCAGCTCGACGGCCAGGCAGGAGCGGGTCATGCCGACGAACATGGCGCGGCGTTCCCGCTCGGTCAGCGCGTCGAAATCCAGCTCGGTCAGCACGACGCCCGAGGCACTGCGGCCCTTGAATCGGTGGATGGTTTCCACCAGCAAGTCGCCGTCCGTCCAGATCGGATCGCCATCCGGGGTGTAGTCACCGGTGAAACGACGGGTCTGACAGTCGCCGATCCGGTGGGCGTTCAGCACGGTCGACGCGAACCGGTCCTGCCCGCTCAGCACGACGATGTCAGAGAGCGCGATGCCGCGCGCCATCAGGTTCTTGACCGCCTCGGCGGTTTCGCGCAGCAGTGATTTTTCATTCTGGTAGACGCGAAAGGCCGGTACATCGCCCGAATAGGGGCTGCGAGGGTTGATGAACTGGTCGGACAGTCGCAATGCATTGATGACCTCACAGATCATCCGGGGGCTTCGGAAATTGTCGTTGCAGGTCAGCGTGACGGCATCGGCCAGATCGAAGCGGGCGCGTTCGTACAGGCGCTGCGCATCGTCTTCCAGCAGATACAGGTGGCCCGAGGACTTCAGCTGTGGCAGCAGACTCTCGACCCAGGCCGGCTGGAAATCCTGGCCCTCGTCGATGATGATCAGGTCATAGATCGGTGACCATTCATCCGATGCTTCACAATAGACGCGGGCCAGCAGGTCGAAGTTGTCAGGTGCCGCGAAGTCCGGCTCACCGTAATGGCGACGGTAGTAGCGCACGCACAGCTCGGAATAGCTCGTGACGTCGGCGTGAACCGGTGCCAGCCGCGCGATGTGATCCGCCAGCGAACGGTTGAAGCAGACATAGAGCGCGCGCCTGCCTTCGTCCACGGCATCGCCCAGCAGCCGCAGGGCCAGCTGCGTCTTGCCCGAGCCGGCCGTCGCCTGGATGCGGATCAGGCCGTTGGGTGCCTGGATGCGCGGTACCCAGGTGGCCAGCCCCTCGGCCAGTCGCTGGCTCGTGCGCTGCAGCTGCTCGTCCAGTACCCGCAGATCGACCGACACCTGAAACTCGTTGGCCAGGAAACGGTGCAGCGACTGAAGGTCGCTGTGGGCTTCGCCCACCCGCATCAGCTCCTGCACCCGGGCACCCAGATAGGGGAAGTCGTCGGCATCGATGATGCGCTCGCGCGACAGGGCGACGATGCCGCCTGGTTGCATCCGGTAGTCGGGCAGCACCAGACAGGTCGTGACCGGGGCGTGCAGGCCGGCTTCGCGCAGCCGGTGCAGTAGCGCCGCACGCTGCACGTTCAACTGGCGCGCAATGTCATGCTCGCGGGTGGTGTAGAGCTTGATCAGCTCGCCATCGCGCAACTGGACGTGGCCGGCCTTGATCTCCATCAGCAGCAGATGGCCGTTCGGCCCGAGGATCACGATGTCGATCTCGCCGTGCCGGTCCTGTCCATGGTCGATCGAGTGCCAGGCCACGCTGTGAAAGATCTCGTAGCCTTCGGGCAGGGATTCTTCCAGTCGCTCCAGCACATCCAGCTCACGAAACAGGCCGGTGTCCTGGCGAATGGCGTTGAGGTTGGGCGAGAGTCTGGCCATGCTTGCTGCGACCCGCGACAGGGCATTCAGAAGAGATTGCTTGGGCGTTGGCGTGTGCGATGCCGAGCGGTGGCCAGTGGCGACGGTCTGCCGTACCAGCAGGATGCATCGGCGCCATGACACGCCTGATGGCTGTCATTGTCGGGGGGGCGGGGGCACGAGGCAGCCGGACAGGCTGCCAGCGGTCAGGGAGCGCGGCCGGACGGCCTGATCGGCGCGATCCGGCGCAGGACGAAAGCCTGCCAGCCCCCGCTGGCGGGCTGGGCGAGGCGTGTCAATCCACGAACTTCAGGCTGATGCCGGTCGTGAAACGGCGATCCATCTTGCTGACCAGGTTGCCCGGGTCGCTGTTGTAGCGCAGCTCGGCGGCCGCCGTCATGGCCAGCCGCTTCGTGATGGCCACGCTCAGGTTGGCCAGGAACTCGGCGCGCAGATCGCGTGCCTTGTTCATGGCCGGGAAGAGGGCCAGCCGCTGGTGGAAGGTGGTGGTGGCGGTGAGCTGGTGCGTGGATTCGTTGCCCAGCGTCAGCTCGGTGCGGCCATAGCGGCGACGCAGCTGATCGTCGATGATGGTGGGTTCGGTGTAGCGGTCCTGGGAGTAACCCAGACCGGCGAAGACCTCCCAGTCGGTTTCGGGCGTCTTGATCAGCTTGTAGCCGAAACCGCCTGAGGTCGTCAGCCGGTGGCTGAGCCGGGCGATGCGATCCCGGAACCAGGTGCCGTTGGCATAGACATAGAAGTCGTCCCGCAGGTTGTGCTTGGCCGTCAGGCTCAGGTCGCCATTGTGGGCGCTCGTCTCGCCGTCGGCCGTGTTGTAGAGCGCCTTGGCGCGCAGCGACAGACTGTGATGATGGGTGGCACGGGCCAAATCGTAACCGAGGTGGAAACTCTTCAGATCGCTGTTGCCGGAGGCCACCGAGGCACCGGCACCGAGGATCTGGCGCCACTTGCCATCGGGCAGGGTCTTGATCTGGGCTTGGGCGGCCGGTGAGGCCAGCAGTCCGGCCAGCGGGAGCAGCAGGGCGAGCACCGGCGTGCCTAGGAGCTTGGGCGGTAGGAAAGTCGCGGGCTGCAAATCGACCGCGCCGGCCCATTTTGCACCCGCTTCTTGCCCCATAGCGCCCGCTATGGGGCGGCGAATCGGGCACAAACTGTGCTCGGCGGGGCCGATTTTCGCCTTTGCGATTCCTACCGCCCAAGCTCCTAGGGCGGACAGGGAACGTGCCCGTCGAGGTGCCTGCCGGGAAAAGGGCGCCCGAATCGGCGCGGAAGAGGAGCATGAGGTTGTTTTCATGTCAGTAGAGTAAACGATCAGCGCCTGATATTCTTCCAAGTTGTTGTGTTCTCCCATCTTCGTGCCAAGGAGTGCCTTGATGAGTTCTGCTCCCTCTGCCCGCCTGCATTCGTTGCCATTGCTCGGCAGCGGCAAGGTGCGCGACAACTACGCGGTCGGTGACGACCGGCTGCTGATGGTGACGTCGGATCGGCTGTCGGCCTTCGATGTGATCATGGCCGAGCCGATTCCCGACAAGGGGCGGGTGCTGAACAGCCTGGCGCTCTTCTGGTTCGAGAAGCTGAAGGATGTGGTGCCGAACCACCTGACGGGCGAGGCGCCCGAATCGGTCGTCCAGCCGGATGAGATCCCGCTGGTGGCCGGGCGATCGATGGTCGTCAAGCGCTTGAAGCCGATTCTGGTCGAGGCCGTGGTACGCGGCTATCTGGTGGGCTCCGGCTATCAGGAGTACCTGCAAAAGGGCAGCGTGTCGGGCATCGTGCTGCCCGCAGGCATCCAGCAGGCCGAGCAGCTCGATGCACCGATCTTCACCCCGGCCGCCAAGGCTGAGCTGGGCCAGCATGACGAGAACATCTCCTTCGACGAGATGGTGTCGCGCGTGGGCCAGGATCTGGCCGAGCAGATCCGGGCGGTCAGCCTGACGCTTTATGCGCGGGCTCGTGAATACGCCGCCACCCGAGGCATCATCATCGCTGATACCAAGTTCGAGTTCGGTCTGGACGAGAATGATCAGCTCGTGCTGATGGACGAGATTCTTACCCCGGATTCCTCGCGTTTCTGGCCTGAAGACCAGTATCGCCCCGGCATGTCGCCGCCCAGCTTCGACAAACAGTTCGTGCGTGATTATCTGGATACCGTCAAGGACTGGAACCGGCAGCCGCCGCCGCCACCGCTGCCGCTCGTGGTGATCGAGGCCACGAGCAACCGTTATCGTGAAGCTTATGAACGACTGACAGGACAATCACTGTGACGACCGAGATCCCCGAGAACGAGACGCCGCTGGTCGGTGTCGTGATGGGTAGCAACAGCGACTGGGATGTGATGCAGCATGCGGTCCAGCTGTTGAAGCAGTTCGGTGTGCCGCATGAGGCGCGTGTGGTCTCGGCCCACCGGATGCCGGATGACATGTTCGCCTACGCTGAACAGGCGGCTGGCCGCGGTCTGAAGGCCATCATCGCCGGAGCCGGCGGTGCGGCGCACCTGCCCGGCATGCTGGCAGCCAAGACCACGGTGCCGGTGCTGGGCGTGCCGGTGCCCAGCCGTCACCTGCAGGGGCAGGATTCACTGCTGTCGATCGTGCAGATGCCCAAGGGCATCCCGGTGGCCACCTTCGCCATCGGGCAGGCCGGTGCGGCCAATGCGGCGCTGTTCGCCGTGGCGCAGCTGGCCCTGGACAATCCCGATCTGGCCACGGCGCTCGAAGCCTTCCGGCTGAGCCAGACGAAGGCGGCGCGTCAGATGGAGCTGCCGGCCTGACAGCGTTCATCGTCCGGCAAGGCCACGATGGAATGATGGGTGAGCGAGTCGGGGCACCGTGTTCGAGCGGAGGCCGACGCGTGTCAAGGAGTGACAGTTGGGAATGGATGTGAAAACCGGGGAGCCATGGACGCCGCTGCCGCCCGGCAGCTGGCTGGGCGTGCTCGGCGGCGGGCAGCTGGGGCGCATGTTCTGTCAGGCGGCCCAGCGCATGGGCTATCGGGTCTGCGTGCTCGACCCCGACCCGCACTGCATCGCGGGCCGGGTGGCCGATCGTCAGCTGCGTGCCGATTATCTGGACGAGGCGGCACTGGCGGTGCTCGGCGAGCGCTGTGCGGCCGTGACGACCGAATTCGAGAACGTGCCGGCCGAGGCGCTGGAGAAACTGGCACAGCTCACGCGCGTGGCGCCAGCCGCTTCGGCGGTGGCCATCGCGCAGGACAGGGTCGCTGAAAAAGCCTTTCTGGCAGCCAGTGGCGTGCCGGTCGCCCCCTATCGGCCGATCCTGTCGATGACGGATCTGGACGGGGCCCCCGATGAACTGTTTCCGGGCATCCTGAAAGTGGCCCGTCTCGGCTACGATGGCAAGGGACAGGCCCGAGTCGCCAACCGGGACGAAGCCCGGGAAGCCTTCGAGAGCTGGACGATCGCAGCCGGTGGTCATCCGCCGGTCTGCGTGCTGGAGCAGCGCGTGTCGCTGGCTTCGGAAGTCTCGGTGCTGGTCGTGCGGGGCGGGGATGGTTCGGTGGTGACCTACCCGGTGGCCGGCAACGAGCATCGTGACGGGATTCTCGCCGTCAGCACGGTGCCGGCACCGGTGCCCGATGCCCTGGCCGATCAGGCCAGACAGGCTGCCGTGACCATCGCCACGAAGCTCGACTATCACGGCGTGCTGTGCGTGGAGTTCTTCGTGCTGACCGATGGCCGCCTGCTGGCCAACGAGATGGCGCCCCGGCCCCACAACTCCGGTCACTGGACGATCGACTCGGCCGTCAGCAGCCAGTTCGAGCAGCAGGCCCGCGTGATGGCCGGCCTGCCGCTGGGCAGTACCGAGCAGACGTGGCCCGCGCTGATGCTGAACATCCTGGGTAATGCCTGGTATCTGCCTGCTTCGAATCCGCAGGCCAGGGCCGTGCAGAAGGCCGGGGCATCGGCCGCCGGGGCGGATGGCGTTGGGCAGACTGGGGCGGCAGGGCAGGAGGCAGGCGCCGAGCCGGCAACCTCGCCCATGCCGAGTGAACCCGACTGGGCTGCCGTGCTGTCGCACCCGGGGGCACGATTGCATCTCTATGGCAAGGACGAAGCCCGGGTGGGCCGCAAGATGGGGCATCTGACCGTGATGGCACCGACGATGGCGCAGGCCCGGGGCCAGGCCGCCGACATCGGTCCCCGGATCGCCCAGCCGCTGGCGCCCGATGAGCCGTCGGCAGGCTGAGCCTGTCGTGCCGGCATTTTTGCCATTACCCATCGTGATATTGATGAATCAGACGCTCGTGTTTTCGATATGATTTTGGGTTTGAAGACCGGGCCTGTCCACACGGCGGGTCAGGCTGCCCGCCCGATGGCGGGCGAGGCGGATACCCCGGTGTCCAATGACGACCTGCACGCTGCCGTCGAAGCCTTGCGCGCAGGCGGGGTCGTGGGCCTGCCCACCGAAACCGTCTACGGGTTGGCGGCCAATGCAGCGGATGAGGCTGCGGTGGCCAGCATCTACCGGATCAAGGGCCGGCCGGCCGATCACCCGCTGATCGTGCACGTGGCCGATATCGACGCGGCACGACAGTGGGCGGAGTGGACACCGGCGGCTCAGCGCCTGGCCGAGGCGTTCTGGCCCGGCCCCCTGTCGCTGGTGCTGCGCCGCCGTCAGGAAGCGCCTGCCTGGGCCTGTGGCGGTCAGCCGACCATCGCGCTGCGAAGTTCCTCGCATCCGGTCTTCCAGGCGCTGATGCGGGCGCTGAAGCCCTTCGGCATCACGGGGTTGGCGGCACCGTCAGCCAATCCTTTCGGACGCATCAGCCCCAGCCGCGCGGCTCATGTCCGGGCCGGGCTGGGTGAAGCGGTGCCGGTGGTGCTCGAAGGGGGCTCGGCCGAGATCGGGCTGGAGTCCACCATCGTGGATCTGTCACGCGATGTGCCCGTGCTGCTGCGTCCCGGTCACATCAGTCTGGCCGCGCTCGAACAATGTCTGGGTGAGCCGGTTCGGGCTGCCGACCTGCTGGCGCTGGCGGGAGAGGATGCCGACGCGCCGAGGGTGCCGGGCGCATTGCCTTCGCACTATGCCCCCTCGGTGCCGGTGCTTTTGCTGGACGCGGATCAGCTGGGGGCTGCGCTGGCGGAGGCCCGTCAGGAGGGTGAAGCCGTGGCGCTCTGGTCGACCCGGCCACCCGAACCTCAGGCCGGCCTTTTCTGGCGTCGTCGGCCCGTGGACGCGGCAGGCGCGGCGCGCGACCTCTATGACACGCTGCATCAGCTCGATGCGCTGCCGGTGTCCCGTATCCTTGTCGAGCGGCCACTGGCGGGGCCGGACTGGCGGGCGTTGAACGACCGGCTGGAGCGGGCTGCGGCGGCCTGAAATGCGGCCGTGCCGTTTCGTTGAAACGATCGGTGCTGCCGCCCAGGGGCGGGTGCAAAATTGGCCGGCGCGGCCGGTTTGCAGCCGCGACTTGCCTGCCGCCCAAGCTCCCCGGGCCTGGTGGCGTCTCGGGCATCGAGGATGCGTCGGGCACCCGAGGGGCGGCATGCGCGGTATAGTTGGTGCAGGCATCAGACACGCTGAGGGCGCGATCGTGATCACGCGCGTGACGCCCATCGTGTCACGGGCCATGCACCATGCCTGATCGGCACATCAGGTGTCCAGTCCTTTCCTTTGTTACCTGTTACACGTCGCGACGCCACCCCGATGGCAATTGGGGTTCCGTCACGCGGAGAGTCTTTGATGGATCGAGTATCGTTGAACGCGGACGACGCCGTGGGTGGTGTCGCTCTCACCAGCATCCCGCGGGACTACAACGCCGCGCACGACCTGCTGCAGCGCAATCTGCAGGCCGGGCGTGCCGATCAGGTGGCTTTCGTGGACGACCGGACGTCGATCACCTATGGGGAGCTGGCCCGCCGCGTCGATCGCTTTGCCCTGGGGCTGCATTCGATCGGTGTCGGGCGTGAGGATCGGATCGTGCTGTGCCTGAACGACACGATCGACTGGCCGACGATCTTTCTGGGGGCCATCAAGGCAGGCGTGGTGCCGGTCTGCGTCAACACGGGGCTGTCAAAGCACGATTACGACTACATCCTGCGCGACTCCCGCGCCAAGGCCCTGTTCGTTTCGCGCGCGGCCTTCGCGCCCTTCGACGGGCTGCACAACTCGATCCCGACGCTTCAGCGCCTGCTGATCTCGGAGGCGCCGCTGGCCGATGGTGGTGACATCGGTGCGATCCTGGACGCCGCTGGCGACGACGACCGCTTCGATGCGGTGGACACCAGCAGTGACGAACCCTGCTTCTGGCTGTATTCGGCCGGCTCCCAGGGGCATCCGCGTGCCACCGTGCACTGCCACGCCAGCCTGGTGCAGATGGCCGAACTGTATGGGCTGAGGATGCTGGGGCTGACGGCGCGCGACCGGTGCTTCTCGGCCGCGCGTCTGTACAGCTCGTATGGGCTGTGCAACTCGCTGATCTTCCCGATGGTGGCGGGGGCGATGGCGGTGCTGAAAGCCACGCCGCCCACGGTGCCCGAGCTGATCACCTATCTGACCGGGCGGGCGCCGGCCAAGGTGGTGGGGGCCCGCCCCACCGTGTTCTTTGGCATGCCGGCCCTGTATGCCGGTCTGCTGGCCGAGCCGGATTGTCCGGAAAGCGGGGACTTGTCGCTGCGACTGTGCGTCTCGGCGGGTGAAGCGATGCCCGATGGCTTGAGGCAACGCGTCGAGGAGCGCTTCGAGGTCGAGCTGCTCAACGGCATCAGTGCCACCGAAATGCTGCACATCTTTCTGTCCACCCCGCGTAGCGAGGGACGTACCGACCCTGCGGGTCTGCCCGTGCCGGGTTTCCGGCTGCGGCTGGTGGATGATCAGGATCAGGATGTGCCGGATGGTGAGGTAGGCACGCTGCTCGTCAATGGGCCGACCGCAGCACTGGGATACTGGAACCAGCGGGAACAGACCCGCGATGTCTTCCTGGGACGATGGGTTCGCACGGGGGATCGCTTCTGGCGGGATGCCGAGGGCTATTACCACTATGTGGGCCGTTGCGACGACCTGCTGAAGATTTCCGGGCAATTCGTCTCGCCGGCCGAGGTCGCTGCCGAGCTGGCTGCGCATGAAGAGGTGGCCGAGGCGGCGGTCATCGGGGTGCCCGATGCCGAAGGGGGATTCATCCGGCCGAAGGCGCTGATCGTGCTGAAGCCAGGCGTCATCCCGGATGCCTCGACCGAAGCGCGGCTGATGGCTCACCTGCGCGACAATCTGGCGCATTTCAAGCTGCCGAGCTGGATCGAATTCGTCGAGCAGCTGCCGGCCGCACAGGATCGCAGTTGTGAAGCGCGTGCCGTGTCACCGGATCTTCCGCCCGACACGATGATCCCTCTGGCACCGCTCAACCTGCTGGACGCCGTGCTGCGTGAGGCCGAAGAATCCCGTCAGGGGCCGAACGCGGGAGACTCGATCGAAGCACCGCGGGGGCAGGGGGTTGGCAGGCCGCCAGCGCAAGGGACGTGAGACCGGGGAGGAAGGGGCGTCTGGTTCAGAGAGAAGATCAGCAGCCTGAAACGCTCGCAGGCCTTGCTGGCGGGGCTGCTCGATGAAGGGGGTTGAGGTGTTGCATCAATCCCGGACCCAGAGGCGTCTGAACGTTTTTCGCCGAGGACTCCGGTAGCGGTCGAAGTCCCGACGATCCACGGTCAGGATGTTGTGAACTCCCAGACGATCACCGGCAAATACCAGGGCGACATCGGCCAAGTCCGCTCCGCCGTCACTGTAGCGACCCATGAAGTCTGCCATGTCGTTCAGGTTGCCGGGATCGCTGTTCACGATGGTGAGACGGCCTGCTGCAGCCCATCGCAGCAGAGCGACACTGCCACGATGGTCAAGCAGATGAGTCGCTTCGGTCAGCACCTCCCAGACGCTCAGTAGCCGAGCGTGTTTCAGCTCTGCCAGCATCTGACGGGCACTATCGTGGTGGGGGTCGCGGGCGTTGAACAGGGCCACCAGAAACCCGGTGTCAATCAGTGTATCCATACTTCGCGCGCAGGCGTGTCAGTACTTGCCGTTTCAGTGGGTCGGTCACATCGGCTGGATCTCGCAGGCCACCCTGGCCCAGATAGAGCGCGTCGATTTCCTCGGTGCTGCGCTCTGGAGGAACGACCTTGCTGGCGTACTCGGCAATGCTGCGACGGATGAATTCGGATCTGCTGATGCGCAACTTGTGGGCAGCACGCTCGACGAGTGCTTCGTCTTCAGCGGGCAGGCGAATGGACAGAACCATATACCCTCCCTCAGTATCACAAAAATGTAATACTAAACGGCTTTGAGGAGGCTGTCATCCTGTCGAGGAGGGAGTGCGTCAGCAGGCTGGTGGTCTGCCTCCTGGTTGAGCGCCCATTCCAGCAGGCAGTCCCTGACCTGCTGCGCGGCAGGTGACAGGCTGCGCTGCCGGGCGTGGCAGACGTGAAACGGCTGTCCGTCCAGCACCGGTTCGGCCACCACCGCCAGCAGACCCAGACGCAACGGTTCCCTCAGCAGTGACAGCCCCAGCAGCGCCACGCCGTGCCCGGCCAGGGCAGCCTGCACGGCGTGGCTGCCATCCGAGTAGCGCAGACCGCCCTGCAGGTCGGTGGAAGACAGCCCGGCGCTCTGTGCCCAGGCTGCCCAAGTCCTGCGCCAGCGCCTTGTGATGCCACTTCATGTGGATCAGCGGCCATTGTCGCGGATCGGCATGCAGAGCGGCTTTCAGGGCGGGAGACGCCACCGGGGCAAAGCGTTCCTTGAACAGCACCGTGGCATGCAGGCCGGGAAAGGGGCCGCGGCCATAGCGTATGGCCAGATCGGCGGCGCCAGCGGCCAGATCCACGGGCTGATAGCTTGCATGCACGTGCAGGTCGATGTGGGGAAAACGGCGCTGGAAGGCCGCCAGCCTGGGCACCAGCCAGTGCGTGGCCAGCTCGGGCGTCACCGACAGGGTGACGACATGTCGGGCCGGCTGGCGGATGTCGGCCACGGCGCTGCCGATGGTGGCAAGGCCCGATTGCACGGCGGCCAGCAGCCGCTGTCCCTCCCTGGTGAGGGTGACGGCCCGCACGCGGCGGGTGAAGAGCGCGCAGCCCAGATCATCCTCCAGCTTGCGGATGCGGTGGCTGATCGCGGTGGCCGTCAGGTTCAGTTCGGCTGCGGCCCGCTTGAAGCTTTCCAGGCGCGCAGCGGCCTCGAAGGCGTGCAGGGCGTCGAGGCTGGGCAGGGGTTTGGGCATGAAGGCTGCTCTCCATGGTCATGGATGAAGGGGCATCATCATCTTCTCGGGCGGGCTCATCGATGGTTTTGCCCAAGCTCCCTGGGTCATGGATGAATGAAATTAATCCATCGCCTTAGAAAATACCCTTTGTCGAAGCCGTGTCAAGCATGAAAACATGCCTTCCCAAGAAGTTTTCATTCATCCATCAGATATTCATCAGATTCATCCATGAGAGAAGGCATGACGACGATCCTGCACATCGACTCCAGCGCGCGCCGCGGTCTGTCCGGGCGCGACCCTTATGGTTCGCACAGCCGTCGCCTGTCGGCGCGCTTCGTCCGGAAATGGCTGGCGGGGCAGCCCGACACGCGCGTGATCTACCGGGATGTGGGCCAGCACCCGCCGCCGCCCGTGACGGGCGAGTGGATCCATGCGGCTTTCACCCCGGCCGCGGCACGCGAGCCCTGGATGCACGAGACACTGGCCACCAGTGACGAGCTGGTGGATGAGCTGATCGCTGCCGACATCGTGGTGGCCGGCGTACCCATGTACAACTTCGGCCCGCCGGCGCAGTTCAAAGCCTGGATCGACAACATCGTGCGCGTGGGGCGCACCTTCGGCTTCGACCGCAGCCGCGAGGGCGAGCCGTACTGGCCACTGCTGGCCGGCATGGGCAAGCGCGCCGTGCTGCTGACATCGCGCGGCGATTACGGCTATGACGGTGGCAAGATGGCAGGCCAGAACCATGTAGAGCCGTCTGTCTTCACGGCGCTGGCTTATCTGGGCATCACCGACACCCACCGCATCGCGGTGGAGTACGACGAATTTGCCGACGACCGTCTGGCGGCATCCATCGCCGATGCCGAGCGCGCGGTCGATGCGCTGGCGCTGCGGCTTCAGCAGAGGGGGTGATCTGGCCGGCGGTCGAAACCCATCTGTTCCGGCCTGTACTGCAAAGCGCCCGTTTCTTCTTGACGGATCCTACCGTCAGGCAGCCAGCGCCTGCTTCATGACATGCTCTGGAAAATCAGCCACCGAATATATTGTCATGCCAGCCAGGGATTCACGAGCGGTACCCCCAGCCCCTGAAAATCCCTGACGTTGCGAGTGACCAGCGTCAGCTGGTGCTGCAAGGCGGTTGCCGCCAGCAGGGCGTCGATGACCGGCAGGGTGCGGCCTGCGCGGGCCTGAAGTCGTCCCCAGCAGTCTGCGATGGAGCTGTCGATACCCAGTACGCGCCCCAGGAAGTATCTGGGCAATTCGATGTCCAGCCAGTCGGTGAGTGTCCGGCGAAAGGCGGCGTCGGCCACGCCTTCGATGCCCTTGCGGATTTCACCCAGGCTCAGCACGGACAGGTACAGGGATTCGCGGGGGCAAGCCTGAACCCATGCGACCAGGTTGGGATCGGCCTGGTGCTTGCGCAATTCGGACAGGACATTGGTGTCGATCAGGTAGCTCAAAACGACACCTCGCGTGGCAGGCTGCCTGGCCCGCGATCGCGCTCGAAGTCGATGTCATCGCGTCCGGCCAGGGGAGACGCACGCATGAAATCCACCAGCGACTGTTCGCCGCCAGACAGGCGGTCGAAGAGCTCGCGTGACAGCACCACAGCGACGGACTTGCCGTGCAGGGTGATGTCCTGTGGTCCTTCCTGTGTTGCGAGTTTGACCAATTCTGAAAACCGCGCCTTGGCGGCCTGCATTTGCCAAGTCTGCATGGGCCTGCTCCAAAAAGATCCATCAAGTCTGACCAGACTGATCTGAATTTTATCCGCTGATCAGCCTCATGTTCAAGGTGGACGGGGTTGCCGATGCCGAGCGCGATTCGGTCGTGAGGGACGCGTTGCAGGCCCAACAGTCGTCACCGGATACTCAGCCACAGGTCGCATGAATCAGGTGGTGACAACTATCTTGACATGTACCGCCAGCCATCCTGCATCAAGGGGACATCTCTACTTTGCTCAAAGGGGACATGACGACTTTGGGCTAACAAGCGCCAGTTGCCTCTTGACAGGATGTAGCCATGTAGCTACCTTGATGGCTCTATCTGGATTTACCCTCATGGTGCATGGACAAGGAGTGCATCAGCATGCATACCCTCAGCAGTCGGGAGTTCGGCCACAATGTGAGCAGTGCCAAGAATCTGGCCAGGACAGGCCCGGTCGTCATCACCGACCGGGGAGAGCCAGCCTTCGTGCTGATGAACATCCAGCAGTATCGGCAGCTCACGGGCAGCGAGAAGGTGATGTCGCTGCTGGAGGTGATGGACGGTCTGCCAGATAGCTCATCCGTGGCTGAATTCGAGATCGAGCCTCTGGGTGTCGAATTGCGCGTGGAGGATTGAGCGTGTATCTGCTCGACAGCAATGTCCTGTCGGAACTGCGGCCTGGAAAACCGATGCAGGCCGAAACCGTGCGGGCATGGGCAGCATCGGTGCCGCACAACCTGTTCCATCTGTCCTCCATCACGATTCTGGAGCAGGAAGAAGGCATTCTTCGTCTGGAACGCAGGGAGCCGCCCGGTGGTCAGGCGCTGCGTCGATGGGCCATGGCGGTGCGGCAGGCATTTGCCGGGCGAATCCTGCCCTTTGGGGAACGGGAGGCGCTACTGTGCGCGCCTCTGCATGTGCCCGATCCCAAGGGGCGGCGCGATGCCATGATTGCTGCCACGGCGCTTGCACACGGCCTGATTCTGGTGACCCGGAATGTGCGGGATTTTGAAGGGATGGGCGTTCAGCTCTTCAACCCCTGGGTGGTCTGACGACCCGCTGCTGGTAGCTGGCCAGCGCCTGCAGCAGAAAATCCCCCATGACCGTCTGGCAGCATCCATCGCCGATACCGAGCGCACGGTCGATGCGCTGGTGATGCGGCTTCAGCAGAGAGCAGCAGAGGGGCTGAGCAGGCCCTGTGGAACATCGCCACCGTGTCCGATGCTTTCCCGAGTGTTGCCGATGCCCAGTCACGAACGCTCTGGAATCAGGGTGGTAAATTGGATGACGGATCAGGCGACAACTATCTTGACATGCACTGGGTTGAACGGGATGAAGGAGCTAAAACCATGCCGGCAAGACAGCCCCCCTCCATGCTGGACCATCGCGCCCTCCATGCGGCCCTGGCCGATCGGGCCAATCCCGAGCGCGCGAAAGGGACGGCAGCCTACATGAAGAACCGCTTCCGATACTTCGGCATCAGCAAGGCAGAACTGGGCAGGTTTCTGAAGCCGATATTGAAAGCGGCCCGGCATCACCCGGTTGACTGGTCGTTCGTGGATGGTTGCTGGCAGGCCGAAGAACGTGAGATGCAGTATGCTGCGCTTGCCTATCTGAAGCAGCGGCAGGGCGAACTCGGCGCAGACGACATTCCGGCGCTGCAGAAGCTTGCTACCCACAAGTCGTGGTGGGACAGCATCGACGTGCTGGACCGCATCGTCGGCGACATCGCCCTGCGCCATCCGAAGGTCAACGCCACGCTGCTAGCCTGGAGCCAGGCGGACAATATCTGGTTGCGCCGCCTGGCCATCGACCATCAGCTTCTGCGCAAGGACAGGACGGATACGGCACTGCTGGCACAGATCCTCATCAACAATCTTGGCCAGAAGGAATTTTTCATCAACAAGGCCATCGGTTGGGCGCTGCGTGATTACAGCAAGACCAACCCCGACTGGGTTCGGCAATTCATCGCCGCACACCGCGACCGCATGGCGGCCCTGAGTCTGCGCGAGGCGCAGAAATACCTGTAGGCAGGGTAGAGCAGTCTTTCATGCGCCGTTGGCCGTCATCTATGCCGACCGGCTGGTGGTCACGCTGGCGAAGGTCAAGGCTTCAGGCGGTGAGATCACCCAGCCCATCTTCAGCTTTCCCGGCGGCAGACGCTTCAGGGGTCATGCGCGATGGTCGATCGTCACCGCGTCATCGTTCCGTTGCAGATCGGCCTCCAGCACCATGCGTACGTAGCGGGCATAGGGCACGCCCCTGGCTTTGGCCTTGGCGCGTATCGCATCCATCAGGGGGGCGGGCAGGCGCATGTTCAGCGAAGCTTCCTTTCGGGCGATTTCGAAGCGCATGGGCTTGAACTGCGAGAAGTCGAGGTCGGACAGATCCTGTGCCAGAAATGCTTCCGCCTCGGCATCGGTCTTCAGTTCAGGTATTCGCTTCATGGTTGCTGACCTCCTTTGCGTGCATGTGTCGGGCGCTGATGTCTGCACAAAAGCGATACATTATCCCTTTCTGACTTCTGATTGTCCGCTTTTCATGATCTTGGCCCCGGGTGTTGCTGGTGCCGGTGCGTACACGTATCGTCCGGGCGATGTTTCTTCCAGATGGTGTGGGGCGTCCTGCGGTCATGCAGGCGAGGCTTGCCTGCCGAGGGCGTAGCGCTTAATTATGACCATATGGTCTTATTTTGAGGGCTGTCATGAAAAATGTCTCTGTCGTGGAAGCCAAGGCGCATTTTTCGGCCTTGCTGGCCGAGGTGGAGGCTGGGGGACAGGTGGCGGTCACACGTCACGGCAAGGTGGTGGTGCGTCTGGTGCCTGAGCCGGCACAAACGGCATTGAATGCACTCAAGGATCTGTGGGCCGGTGACATGACCGAAGTCGACATGCAGGCGCCGGCGGACCTCCCGCCAGGTTCTGTGCCTTCGCTGGATGGGTGAGGCACCTTGAGGCTTATGTCGTGGTGTACGTGCTTGATACCAACACCCTGATCACCATGCTCAAGGGGGATGGCCGTGTACTGGCGCATTTGGGCCGTGTGGCGGAGAGCAGCCTGCGCTTGTCTTGCGTCGTGCTGGGTGAGCTGATGTTTGGGGCTCAGAAAAGTGCGTATGGCGCGCACAACAGGGCGCGCATTGCGGCGCTGACACAGCGTCTGGCGCTGCTGGGGATCGACGCCGAAACGGCCGCGCATTACGCCCATATCCGGCACGCACTGGAAGTCCGTGGCACGCCCATCGGTGCCAATGACCTCTGGATTGCTGCCCAGGCCCGCAGCATCGGCGCCACGCTGGTCACCCATAACGAGCGTGAGTTCCGGCGTGTGGATGGGTTGTTGCTGGAGAACTGGCTGGCAGGGGGCTGACGGGCGTTGGGTGATCCGGCGCGGCCGATTTTCGCCGTCGCGATTCCTACCGCCCAAGCCCCTCGGAGCTTGGGCGGCAGATGTGCGAGACGTGGGGTGTCAGTTAGTCGGCAAATTATTCTGAAACACTTTTTCCATGTGATCCACGAATTGTATGCTGCTGCCTTGTCACCGTTCCGGCCCTGCAGGTGTGGGTTCTGCAGCGCGCCGGCAGCGCCCAGAGCCTGGCTTCGAGCCTGAACATCGGCGCCTTCAATCTGGGCAATGCCATCGGTGCGTGGCTGGGTGCTCTGGTGATCGCGCAGGGCGCCGGTTTGCAGTGCTTGCCGATGGTGGCGGCGCTGATGCCATCATTGATCGCGCTCGGCGTGGTCATGCTGGCCGGCCCGTCACCACCGCATGCTCGCGGAACACCTGCCAGCGGGTGCCGTCGTGTCGCAGCATCAGGGTGAAGACGATGCGTTTTTCGCCCTGGCCCAGATCGAGCTGGCGGGTGGCAGTCACATAACCGATGCCATCGTGAACTTGCGCGTGGTTGAAGGTCACAGCCGTGTTCAGTGGTGGCGCGCCAGCATCTTTCAGGTTCTGAAAAAAAGCCCGATTCTGATCGCGATCGAAGCTGAGCGTTTCACCATTTTCCTGAACGATCACGATCAGCAGATCCGGTGCATAGAGAGGTGCCAGTTCGTCCATGCGGTAATGGCATGCGGTGTCGATCAGGTGACGAACAGCTGTGATCAGTTCGGTGTTCAGGTGGCTCATGCGTGCTCCAGGGCGAGGTTGTCGGCATCCTATAATGGCGGCTCCTGGCTAACAAGTACGCACCCCGCCACCACCTACTTACCCGGAGGAAAGCACCATGATCCAGATTCCCTGCGGGGCTGAGGGTGCTCATGCTGAAGTCGAGACGCTTGAAGAGAGCGGTGTCGGCTATACGCTGTCGCTCATCGGCGGCAAATACAAGATGGTGATCCTGTACTGGTTGTACCGGCAGCCGGTGATCCGCTTCAACGAGTTGCAACGCCTGATCGGCGGGATTTCCTACAAGACGCTGTCCGCCACACTGAAGGAGCTGGAACGGGATGCGCTGATCACCCGAACCGGGTATCCGGAGATTCCTCCCAGGGTGGAGTACCGGTTGTCGCCGGTTGGAAAGTCGCTGATTCCGGTGCTGGACGCGATGTGTGTCTGGGGTAACCAGCGGCGTGCGGAAAGGGAAACGCTGGAGAGCCTGTCGGGCGAGTCCTGATCACGCCAGACCTGATGAAGTACGGCGGCGAATAAAGTCAGGCTCGCCGCCAGACTCAGCATTGGCACGGTCTTGCCTGTCACGGTCGTTTCTCAGGTTCCTGCCAGTCATGTTTCCCTTCGTTTCTCGCTACCAGTCCATCCGCCACGCCAGCAGTGCCTGGCGGCGTGCAGCACCCGTGTGGGCGAGCATCGGGAATGAGCCGGCCGTACCGCCCAGCAGCACGGACAGGCTGTGCCCGTCGTTCAGGTTCCAGGCCAGATCCATCTGCCACCAGCGGCGGGCATGATCCAGATCCTGCCGCAGGAAGGCGGCGAACTGGGTGTTGGGCAGATCGAAAGGTTTTTCCCAGGCCATGCGCACGAAGGCGGCCCGGGTTTGCTGCCGGGCGTCGCGTTGCAGCTCGATCGTCCAGACCGGGCCGCTGGTGCTGGCCCAGGTGGCGCCCAGGGCGTGATCCAGTCCCCGGCGCTGATCGTCCCCGGTGCGCCAGGAGGGAGGGCGAAGTGCGGTGGGCAGGGTGCTGCGTCGGGTACAGGCGATTTCCGCGTGCAGGACCCAGGCATCCGTGGCCAGGTAGGTCAGGTTGGCGCCCCAGCGTGGGGCATCGCCCTGCCGCCAGTAGGCAAGGGCATCGAAGGTGGTGCGCTCGTTGAGAATGGGAGTCACCTTGAGCAGCAGCGCGTCACGTGCGTTGGTGCGCCGCCAGCCGAAGGCGCGGGGGCTGTCGTTGCCATGCGGAATGGACGGGATCAGGGCGGCCTGGATCGAGCCGGTCTCGCCGAGCCACTGCTGCCGCAGCATCACGGTGCCCAGGCGGTTCTCGCGCAGCGCACGAGGGTCCTGTGTGGCCTGCTCGATGCTGGCGCCGTCACGCAGGAAATCGGTGGGATTGAAGCCGGTGCCCACTCCGTTGCGCCAGTTGATGCGCCCGACGTCGGTGAACCAGCCCTTGCCCCACTGATGGCTGACATAGGCTTCGCGCAAGGCGTTGCGGGTTTCCGTCCGGGCCGATGACCACAGGTGCTCGGCATGGTTCGACAATCCGACCCGGGTGGTGCCATCCAGTTGCCATTCGCGCCTGAAGTCCAGCACGAGACGTTGCTGCTGCGCGGGGAGGGCACCGGCAACGCCATGGGGAGCGCTGGCCGGTGGGGGGAGACGCTCGAGCCACTGCTGCGACAGCTCCACCCGCAGTCCCAGCGGATCTTCCGCCTGCCCGGTCGCCGTGTCATCGGCCTGCAGGGCCAGCGGATCGAGGTCCTGGGCGGTCACCGGCGGTGCGGCCAGGCCGATGCCCAGCAGGCCGCTCAGCGAGGCGGCAGCCAGTGTCTTCTGCACGGGCTTGCAGCACCCGGCACGCCGGGGCATGGGCGTGGAGGTGGACGTGGGCACGGTCGATGTCATGGCTGGGCCTTTGCCGGCGCAGAAGGGGCCGCGTCGCCCGTGAAGCGGGGCAGGTAGTCACGCTGCATCCAGGTGGCGGGGATATCCTGCAGACGGTGCTGGTTTTGCGTCATCAGCGTCACCCAGTCCGGGTTCATGCCGTCGATGATCACGGTTTCCGTGGGGCGCTGTACGCCCAGCACGTCCCGATACTTGCGGAAGTAGGCGGTTTTCAGCAGGCGGCCTTCGGCGCTGCGGTAGCGGGCCATCACCGGCCGGTGGCTGGTCGCGTCGATCCAGTAATCGACGGCCGTGTAGGGGACGTCCCTGCGCTGAGCCACCAGCCTGAGCTGGATAGTGGCGCGTTCCTGCCGCTCGCCGTCACGAATGGTCTCCCGCCTGACGAAGCTGGCCTTGTAATCTTTCGCGAGCCGCGTGCTCATCACGTCGCCGTTGCTGGCCTGTCCGAGCAGACGCTGCTGGGGCGAGATGCGCACGCTGGTACGTGTGGACGGATCGTAGAACCACAGATCGAGGCCGTTGCGCAGCATCAGCTTGCCGTGGTCGCGTGCCGGGGCCTCGAAGCGGATCAGGTTGTCGAACTGTCCTCCGCTGGCGGCAGGACGTGCGAACACGGTCAGCACGGATTGGGCACTCTGCCTGCCGCGGCGGAACTCGGTCAGCGTGTTGCGCAGGGCGAAGCTGCCGGGCAGGTTGAGCATCCGGTCGCTGCTGTCGAGCCATGCCTGGGCCTGCGCATCACTGATCTCCTCCCCGGCCAGTGCGTGGGCGACGGGCATGAGCATCAGGGCCGCTATCAGGCCAGCGCTCAGTGCCCGGCGGGCCGATCGAATGCCGGATATGGGGAGCGGAGGCACGGGGGATGGGAGTTTCCGGGAATCAGACATGGCGCAAGGCCTCCACGATTTCCTGGCGCGAGGCCCGGCGGGCTGGCCACCAGGCGGACAGACAGGCGATCAGCATCATCATGCCCACGATGGCCGCACACAGGGGGAGATTCCCCGCGATGTCGACCCGGATGTCCACCGGGGTCGTGTTGCCGGGCGGTGTCCAGCTCAGTCCGGCCCGGTTGATGCCCCAGACCGACAGCGCGATGGCCGACAGTACGCCGAGGCTCCCGCCCAGCAGTCCGAGCAGCCCTCCCTCGGTGATGAACAGGCGCAGGATGTCACCGCGTGTCAGCCCGATGGCGCGCAGCGTGCCGATTTCGTTCGAGCGTTCGCTGACGGCCATGTTGACGGTGTTGGCCACCGAGAAGAGCGTGACCACCAGCATCAGAACCGCCACGAAACCGAGCAGGGTGTTGAACATGGTCACGATCTGGTTGTAGGTCGGCTGCACATCCATGAAGCTGCGCACCTCCAGTCTGGGGCCCCCGTGTGTCCGGTGGTGTTCGTGCAGCAGCGTCTCGACCCGGGCCCGGGTGGCCGGCAGCTGGTCGGTGTGATGCAGTTGCAGCACCAGTGCCGACACTTCGTGCCTGTCCGGGCCGAACACCAGTCGCTGGGCCAGGGGCAGCGGCATCCCCACGTACATGTTGTCCAGCTCGCGCTCGCCCAGACGCCGGGCTTCGCTGATGGGCATGCGAACGACGTTCGGTGCGCCGCCACTGCTGGCTGCCATTAGCTCGAGGGCGACCTCGCCAGCAGACGGTTTCTGCCGTTCACCGTTGGCCAGTGTCCGGGTCTGTTGACCCAGTTCGGCCAGGTCGTCGCCGATGGCTGGCGCATCGGCATCGACCGAGTCGGCTGGTCGTTCGGCGCAGTCGGTCAGCTTCAGTGCATCGCACATGCCCAGTAGCTGTGCCAGACCCACGCCCATCATGCCAGCTTCGGGCCGGGCCGGATCCAGATGGGAGGCCACCGGGGGCAGGCCTGTGCCCAGGCCGTCCCAGGTCAACATGTGCTGGCGGGGTTCTGGTAGCCAGCCAGTGGCAACGAAGGTCGATGAATTGCCGCTTTCGAAATAGCCTGCCACGCCCTGAAGCTGAAGCATGGGCGTGACCACGCGGAGCATGGGCCGGAGCGTGTCATCCTCCTCCAGCAGGCGCTCGAGGGTATCGGCATCACGCAGCGCGTATTGCCCGGGGTCTGCGCGGCCAAACTCCAGCCAGCCTTCGGTCATGACATGCAGATGGCCCGTGTCGCGTACCGTCAGGGTCTGCAGCCCCTTCAGGGTGGCTGAAACATAGCCGCCTAGCACCACGATGGCAGCCGCTGCCACGCCGATGGCACCCAGGGTTATGAGGGTCCTGCGGCGGTTGCGCAGGACGTTGCGCAGGGCGAGAGAGAAGGTGTTCATGTGGTCGCCTCCTGGCCCACATCCATCCGGGGCCCCCGGGCTGCATGGTGAGTGTTCCCGATGCCCACCACCCGGCCGTCGAGCAGGTCGATGCGAATGTCGGCCATCTCGATCACGGAGGGATCGTGCGAGGACAGCAGGATCGAGCAGCCCGTCTCGGCCTGCATCTGGCGAAGCAGCGCGATGATGCCTGCGCCCGACTGGCGGTCCAGGTTGGCCGTGGGCTCGTCGGCGATCACGATGGGGGGCCGGTTGGCCAGTGCCCGGGCAATCGCCACGCGCTGGCGCTGTCCTCCCGACAGCTCGTTCGGTCGGTGTCCTGCCTTGTCTGCCAGACCCACGGCGGCCAGCATCTGTCGCGCACGCTCCAGGCGCCCGGCGCGTGACAGGCTGCCGAGCCGCATTGGGTATTCCACGTTTTCCAGCGCGCTGAGTACCGGGATCAGGTTGAAGGACTGAAACACGAAACCGATGTGCTGCCCCCGGAAACGCGACAGCCTGTCGTCGGACAGGGCGGCCGGATCATGGCCATCGACCATCACGTGCCCCTCGTCAGGCCGGTCCAGCAGGCCCACCATGTGCAGCAGCGTGCTCTTGCCGCAGCCTGAGGGGCCTGCCACCACGGTGACACAGCCCCGTTCGATCTCCAGGTCGACCGCGTGCAGCGCCGTCACCGTGGCATGACCCATCCGGTATCGCTTGCTGACCCGGCGCAGCGAGGCCACGCCGGGTGTTGATGCCAGGGGTGGCATCGAGTCCTTGTTGCTCATCCTTGAACCCTCTTTCCATCCATGACACGCGCTGATGTCCGTGCGGCGCCAGCGGGCGTCGCTGATGACATTGCAGCGCAACAGGATGTCCGGCGTTTATCCGCGGCCGGGCCGGTTTGTATGCGCAGCTGTGCCCGCCCGCCATGGAGACATCGGGGCAAGGTGGCGACACATGCGGATACATAAAGGGTGACACAATGCAGCCATGAATCGCCCCGACCATGTGCTCATCGTCGATGACGACCCCGATATCCGTCGCCTGCTGGCCGACTACCTGGGCCAGCAGGGGGTGCAGGTCAGCTGTGCTGCCGACGGCCACGCCATGCGCGCGGTGCTGGCCCGAAGCCCGGTCGATGCCATCGTGCTGGATCTGATGCTGCCCGGCGAGGACGGGCAGGCGCTGTTCCGCTGGTTGCGGGCCGAGGCGGCGCATGCCAGCACGCCGGTGCTGATGCTCACGGCTCTCGCCGATGACGTGGATCGCATCATCGGTCTGGAAATGGGGGCTGACGATTACGTG
This sequence comes from Lautropia sp., assembly GCA_030528325.1. GTDB lineage: Bacteria > Pseudomonadota > Gammaproteobacteria > Burkholderiales > Burkholderiaceae_E > Lautropia. The sequence goes on from JAUMZD010000014.1 coordinate 28,713, forward strand.
GCCAAACCCTTCGTGCCGCGGGAGCTGCTGGCCCGTGTGCGGACGGTGCTGCGTCGCGCACGCATGCTGCCGCCCGGCTCGCCGCGGGAGGAAGGCATGCGTTATCTGGCTTTCGGCGACTGGGCGCTGGATACGGTCGAGCGCCATCTGATCGCCCGGGGCGGTGCCATCACCCTGTTGCAATCGGCCGAATACGCGCTGCTGCGTTTTCTGCTCGACCATCCGCTGAAGGTGATCAGCCGCGATGCGCTGCTCACCGGCCTGGCCGGACGCGATGTGGATGTCTTCGACCGCTCCATCGACCTGCGGGTGAGCCGCCTGCGCAAGCGTCTGGGCGATGCGGCCCGGGAGCCCAGCTACATCAAGACCATTCGCGGTGAAGGCTATGTACTGTGCCGCCAGGTCAGTGCCCATGTCATGCGCCCGGCCGGCTTCGGGGAGGCGGACGCCTGATGATGAGGCGACTGACCGGAACGCTCGCTGGCCGGATGGTGCTGATCCTGCTGGCCACCACCATTGCGATGCAGCTGCTCAGCTTTGCGGTCGCGGCCATCGGTGCCCGGAGCATGCGTGGCGAGCTCTATGATTTTCTGGCGGCGGACGCCGCGTTCATCCACCGCTTCCTGGCCGGGCAGCCGTCGCAAGCGCGGCGTCAGTGGCTGCCAGCACTCAGCCGGGGAAATTTCTACGGCATCGACATCCAGCCACTGGCCGATATGCCGGCACCTGTCGAGGTGGACGCCGTCGATCGCATCCTGGATGGCTTGCGGCAACAGCTGGCCCGGCAAGGGAAGGCGCCTGCGGTGCAGCTGGTTTTCCTGGACGCTGCTTCGCCCGCCATCGTCGTGCCACTGGATGAGATCGAGGCGCTGCTGGTCAGGCTGCCGCCCCAGCCGCCCCTGTCCTTGCCACCGCTCTACCTGATCGCCCTGTACCTGCTGCTGATCCTGCTGGGCGTGATGGCCGTGGCGCTGTACGCCGTGCGCCAGCTCACCCGGCCGCTCCGTCGCTTCACCCGGGCAGCCCAGGCGCTGGCCCGCAACCTGGATGCACCGCCGCTGGCGCCCTGCGGCCCTGCCGAAGTGCAGCAGGCCAGCGCCGCCTTCAATGCCATGCAGGCCTCGCTGCAGAAGAATCTGGCCGACCGCACGCGCATCCTGGCGTCCATCTCGCACGACCTGAAGACCCCGCTGACCCGGCTGCGCCTGCGCCTGGATCAGCTGCCGGCCGGTGCCGAGCGGCAGGCTGCCGAGCAGGACATCGACGGCATGCTGGCCCTGATCCAGGAAGGACTGGACTATGCCCGCAGCGAGCAGGTGCAGGAGGCGGTGGTGGCAACCGATCTGAACGCACTGGTCGACACCCTGATCGAGCAGGCCGAAGATCTGGGTCATGTCGTGTCGCTGGAAGGCAGGCTGAGCGCCCCGGTACGATGTGCGCCGCGTGCCACCCGGCGTGCGTTGCAGAACCTGCTGGACAACGCGCTGGCTTACGGGCGTGAGGTGGGGATCGTACTTGGGCAGGATGAAAACGGAGCCCACCTCTGCATCCAGGATCGTGGCCCCGGCCTGCCGCCAGCCGAGCTGGCACGCGTGTTCGAACCTTTCTATCGCGTCGAGGGCTCGCGCAACCGTGCCAGTGGTGGCTCTGGTCTGGGGCTGACGATCGCCCGGAACCTGCTGCAGGGGCAGGGCGCGGAGCTTCTGCTGGAGAATCGGGCCGGCGGCGGCCTGCAGGCGCGCGTGCGTTTTCCGGTGCGGCGTGGGGGCTGATCAGTTCGACAGCCGCCTCCATTCGGCCGATGATGTCGGTTATGTGCAGAAGGTGACACGCTCTAATCAGGCGGGCCTGTCGCTGAAGGACATCGCGATCATGCGTGATTGCCTTCAAGATCGGCCGCAGGATTTCTGCCCTGAATTGCGCCACAAGCTCCAGGTGGTTCGGGAGGAGGTCGGTGAGAAGATGGCCATCACGATAGGTGATTTGCAGCAGGGTGTCAGGCTGATTCGCCACCGAGGGTTCCGTTGCTGAATCCCTTTTCCTGAACCTTCGACGCCTTTTCGGATTTCACCCAGGCTCAGCACGGACAGGTACAGGGATTCGCGGGTACGGGCCGGCATCACGGGATGGATGCCGCTGACGGCGCTGCGCCGCTGTTGCAGGCGGTTGCCGAGCGCCTCGAGTTCTTCGACGAGCGGGCGGCCTTAGTCGCTGATCACGGTGATCTAACCTCTCATCCCGCACGACGAAGCCGCCACCCCTGCCATGCCAGCAACAGACACAGGGCGATCGCCAGCACGTTGGTGCCGTTCCAGCCGATCGTGGCGTGGAGCAGGGCGGGTGAAAAGGCGCCCAGGGTGGCCAGGATCGAGATGGCCAGATCGTTGACGCCCTGCAGCTCGACGGCGTGCGGCATCGAGGCCGAGCGCTCGGTGAACAGGGCGCTGCCGCCCACGTAGGTGAAGTTCCAGCCCAAGCCGAGCAGGATCAGCGCGGTGACGATGGTGTCGTAGTCGACGGCGATCAGGTTGATGGCGGCGCTGCCGGCCACCAGCAGTACACCAAGCAGGGACAGGCGTTTTGCTCCCAGCCAGGGTATCAGCCGTCCGGCGATCAGGGAGGGCGCGAACATGGCCAGCACATGCCACTGGATGGCCTGGCTGATGTCGTCGAAGCCGCTGCACAGGCCGACCGACAGCTGGATGGAGGTCTGGATCATCAGCAGGTTCATCAGCCCGAAGCCCAGCGCCGAGACCAGCACGGCCAGCCGGGTGACGGGGTCCTGCAGCACGGTGCGCAGCAGTGGTCCGGTGGCCGGGCGGATGCGGGCGGTCTGTCGCGTGTCGCCGGGCGGCGTGTGGCCGATCAGCAGGTTGATGAGCAGTGCCACGGCGGCCAGGGCCACGAAGACCAGATAGGCGCCGGCGAACTCGCCCATGCCCGCCACATGCTGCAACTGTCGGCTGAGCAGGGGCCCGGAGAAGGCAGCGATCAGGCCACCGGCCACCACGAGCGAGATCGCCCGAGGCCGAAGTACGGCATCCAGGCCATCGGTGGCGGCAAACCGGTTGAAGTTGGCAAAGGCGATGTAGGTGCCCAGCAGCGCGTGGGCCAGCATCAGCAGCCAGAAGTTCTGCCCCTGCACGGCTGCATAGCCACTGATGCCTGCCAGCGCCAGTGGCAGGCAGCTGAGCAGGAAGGCCTTTTGTCGCCCCCATCGGGCCATCAGGCGCGAGGCGGGGATGGTGCAGAGCATCAGCAGCAGGAACTGGCATCCGTAGGGGATGGTGGCGGCCCACGAGGCGGGTGCCAGCGTGGCGCCGACCAGGGCCGCCATCGACACCGACATCACCGCAGCCGTCAGATTGATCGATTGGGCGAGGAGGTACAGCCAGGTGCGCAGGGGCAGCGCGTTGGGACGGGAAGACATGGGGCAGTGGGGTCTTGAGGGGCGGGCGTGCCAGGGTAGGGACTTTCCCTTCGGGCTGGCTCCAGAACCGCGCGCTGCCGGCGTTGCCACGCCTTGAGAAGGCGCCAGCCTGAATGGCTCGTGGCACCTTGTCAGCACGCGGTTTGGGGACAGCGCGGGGGCGAATCAGTTCATGACACGCTCTATTGTGCGCGAGGCACGGCGCCGGGCGACAGACAGTTGGGCTGATATTCCGCAAACTGTTCGATGAAAAAGGCAAACAGTTCCAGGAAACGATTGAAAGGCGATCCGTCGAGCCTCAGGCTGCCGTGTTCAGCATGTGCATCACCAGCCGGATCAACACCTCTTTCTGCCTGGGGTCGGACTCGGCCACCAGCAGGGTCAGCGCAGCCAGGCCGGTGTCGTTGATGACAGGATGCCCATGCCTGTCCATCAGCCGATGATTGCGGTGCAGGAAATCGACGAAGAGAAAAGCGCCGCTGCGCTTGTTGCCGTCAGAAAACGGGTGGTTCTTGACCACGAAGTACAGCAGATGGGCCGCCTTGCTTTCGATGCTGGGATAGGCAGGTTCGCCGAACACGGTCTGGCTCAGGTTGCCGAGCAGGGCGGCCAGGCCGTCACCACGTTCCTGGGCGAACAGGGCGGTGGCTTCGCCGCGGGCGATCAGTTGTGCCTTCAGTTCGGCCAGGGCGGCTCGGGCTTCGTCGGGTGAGGGCAGCACACCACCTGCTTCGCCCGCAGGCTCTTGCAGCAAGCCCTCGTCGTACTGTTGCAACCACAGGAAGGTCTGCGTGTAGCGACTGACGATGCTGAGCAGGCCGCGCCCGCTTTCCAGCGTCAGTTCGGGTGAGGCGGCGGCCTTGCGGATCAGGGCCAGTGCCTGTTCCAGCTCGGCGACATTCTGCTGGAGGCGCTGGTGGTTTAGGCTGTAGCCCTGGAGCAGGTACTCTTTCAGGCGGGTGGTGGCCCAGCGGCGGAAAGCCACGCCTTGCGGGGATTTGATGCGGTAGCCAACCGAGATGATGGTTTCCAGATCGTAGAAGGTGACTGGTCGATCAGAAGAAGCAATATGCATTTTCTGCATATTGCTTTCTGGCTGGATCTCTTCCTCGGTTATTGCGTTGTTGATATGGCGCGAGATGACGGACTGGTTTCGTCCGAACAACGTGGCCATCTGTGCCTGTGAAAGCCAGACGGTCTCGTCGGCAAAGCGAACCTCGACCTGAGCCTGGCCGTCGGCGCTGCGGTAGATCTCGATGGGGGCGGTCATGGGCATCCTCGCGGATGAAGGCAGAATGGCCCGAGTATCACCGAACGGAGAGGATACGGGCGGAGAGGGGCCGTCGTCGGCCCCTCAACCCATCACTTCGCCTGGCTGGCTTTCAGTTCCAGGCGGCGGGCGTGCAGGATCGGCTCGGTGTAGCCGGCCGGCTGTTCGGTGCCCTTGAAGACCAGATCGCAAGCAGCCTTGAAGGCGATCGTGTCGAAGCTGGGCGCCATCCTGATGTAGGCAGGGTCACCCGCGTTCTGCTCGTCCACGACGGCGGCCATGCGCTTCATGATCTCCATCACCTGCTCTTGGGTGACGACGCCATGATGCAGCCAGTTGGCGATGTGCTGTGACGAGATGCGGCAGGTGGCACGGTCTTCCATCAGGCCGACGTTGTTGATGTCCGGCACTTTCGAGCAACCCACGCCCTGATCGACCCAGCGAACGACGTAGCCGAGGATGCCCTGGGCATTGTTCTCGACTTCGGCCCGCTTGTCGGCGTCCGACCAGTTGGGGTTGCTGGCGACGGGCACCGTCAGGATGTCGTCGAGCTTCGCGCGCTTGCCGCCCTTGGCCACTTCGGCCTGACGGGCCTTCACGTCGACCCGGTGATAGTGGGTGGCGTGCAGCGTGGCGGCCGTGGGGCTGGGCACCCAGGCGCAGCTGGCAGCCGCTTTCGGGTGGCCGATCTTCTGCTCCAGCATGGCGGCCATCAGGTCGGGCATGGCCCACATGCCCTTGCCGATCTGGGCCACACCGGCCAGGCCGCAGGCCAGACCGACATCGACGTTGTTGTCTTCGTAGCCCAGGATCCACGGCTGGGTCTTCATCTCGGCCTTGCGGATCATCGGGCCGGCTTCCATCGAGGTGTGCATCTCGTCGCCGGTGCGATCCAGGAAGCCCGTGTTGATGAAGGCGATGCGCGACTTGGCGGCGCGGATGCATTCCTTCAGGTTGACGGTGGTGCGGCGCTCCTCGTCCATCACGCCCAGCTTGACGGTGTACTGCGGCAGGCCCAGCACTTTTTCGACATGCGTGAAGATCTGGTCGGCGAAGGCCACTTCCTCGGGGCCGTGCATCTTGGGCTTGACGATGTAGATCGAGCCCCTGGCCGAGTTGCGGGCGGCGCCATCGGCCTTCTTCAGGTCGTGCATGGCGATCATCACGGTTGCCATCGCATCGATCATGCCTTCCGGTACCTCGTTGCCGTCCCTGTCCAGGATGGCCGGGGAAGTCATCAGGTGGCCCACATTGCGCACCAGCATCAGCGAGCGGCCCTGCAGGCTCAGCTTGCCGCCATCGGGGGTCGTGTACTCGCGATCGGGGTTCAGGCGGCGGGTGAAGGTCTTGCCGCCCTTGGACACTTCCTCGGTGAGGTCGCCCTTCATCAGGCCCAGCCAGTTGCGATAGGCCAGTGCCTTGTCCTCCCCATCGACGGCTGCCACGGAGTCTTCGCAGTCCATGATGGTGGAGACGGCGGCTTCCAGCACGATGTCGGCTACGCCAGCCTTGTCAGCCTTGCCGATCGGGTTGTTGCGGTCGATGCGCAGGTCGATGTGCAGGCTGTGGTGACGCAGCAGCACCGACGACGGGCTGGCGGCATCGCCCTGATAGCCCACGAACAGCTCGGGCTGGGCCAGGCCGACCTTGCCGGTAGTGGTGGTGGCCTGCAGCTTGCCGCCTTCGGCCGTGTAGGCCGTCACGTCGGCATGGCTGCCCTGGGCCAGCGGGGCCACTTCATCCAGAAACTTCTTCGCCCAGGCGATGACCTGCTCGCCGCGAGCCGGATCATAGCCGCTGCCCGAGGGCAGGCTGCCCAGCGCGTCGGTGCCGTACAGGGCGTCATAGAGGCTGCCCCAGCGGGCGTTGGCGGCGTTCAGCGCGTAGCGGGCGTTCATGACGGGCACGACCAGCTGCGGGCCGGGGATGGTCGCGATTGCGTCGTCCACGTTGGGCGTGTCGATCGAGAAATCCGGGCCTTCGGGTACCAGGTAGCCGATCTCGGTGAGGAACGCCTTGTAGGCAGCCATGTCCTTGATGGCGCCCGGGTTGGCCTTGTACCAGGAGTCGAGCTGCTTCTGCAGGTCGTCACGCTTGGCGAGCAGTTCGCGGTTGCGCGGCCCAAGTTCGTGAACCAGGGTCGACAGACCTTCCCAGAACTGGTCGGACGTGACCCCGGTTCCCGCCAACGCCTCCTGCTCGATCATGTCGAACAGCGGACGGGACACCTGAAGGCCGAATTTGTCGACGCGGGAAGTCATGCAAAGTCTCCGTAGTGAGAGTTGAGATGAGAGGGGGAGCCGGAACCAGGAGCTTGGGCTGATACCCGGCAGTATACTTAATGCACCCTCCGGTCAGTGACTGGTGGATGCTGCCAGGCGGCTGTCTTCTCCAGTGCCCGGCAACGATGCGGTCAGGGGGGATGCGGGGCGTCCGGGCCAGATGGGCTCCGATGGTAACGCAATGCACCGCCGCCCACGCTCTAGTGCAGGTTCTTTGCCCATGGCCTGCCAAGGCCTTCGGGCATTGAATGGCCAGCGCTCGCGCAGGCGCATACATTTTGTTGTGCCTTTAAAAAAGGCATCGCCGTGTTGCAACTCGTGCCGCAAGCCGGTGTGTCGCTTGCACTCACTTTGGCACGCTGCAACACTTCGTCCTGTTCTGTTTCCTGCTTCCTGCATGAATCCAGTCTTGCTCCGATCTTCCGTGTTGATGGCACTGGGCCTGATGGCAGCCAGCGCCCAGGGCGCGACTCCCCGCGCCGACATTGCCCGTCCCACCGATTTCGATCAGGTGGAGCCAGGCACGTCGGTGCTTCAATGCAAATCAGGCAGTCTGATGACCTGTGGCCGTCAGGCTACCGGACGGATGAAGCTGCCGAAGGGGAGTGGGCCCAAGACGGCGTATCGCTTCGTGGAAGAGGAATTCATGTTCGATACCGGCGTCGGCATCTTCCTTCAGACAGCCATCGCCCGTGACAGGGATCAGCACATGGAATGGCGCCGTCGTCTGGCTTTCCGGAAGGGAACCAGTGGCGGATTCCAGTTGTTGCAGGTGGGCCTGCAGTATCGGTGTGGTGGCGGTGAGTGGAGCAAGGTTGCCTGCAAGCCGGCCTCGCAGAAACAGGCGCGTGTGGCCGAACCGAAGTCGCAGGAGGCCGAAGGCTCGAAGGCGGCCGCCGGTTCCGTCAGCGCAGCGTCTGATGCAACGGTGAGAAAGGGTGAGTCTGCCGCAGCGGCATCCGGCCGTACCGGGGTGAAGGGGCCAGAAGCCGCCAGGCCGACGCCGGCACCCTCTGCAGCGGATGCAGCAGTCGCAAAGGCGACTGCCGAGGCCGAGGTTCGGAAAGCCGATGCGTCTGCCCAGACTGGGCAAGACTTGGCGGCGGCCGGTAAGCCTCAGGATGCCGGGCTGCAGGGGCGTCCCCCGCTCAATGCGCAGTGGCGCCCGCTGGGGCAGCAGGCTTCAGCTCAGCCGGACACGGCTTCTTCGTCAGGGCAGGATGTGCCCACGGCAGCAGCGGCGGGTGCCGGGGGTGCGGGTGCTGGCGGAGAACGGGTGCGGGGCAGCATGGACGATGCGATCCGCCGGGCCGAGCAGGCGGATGTGACGCCAACCCGGCCAGCCTCCGCCTCAAAAACGGCTCCGGCTGGGGCCGGAAACGTACAGGCCGAGGCGGCACAGCCTGATCCCCTGAAGGCTGACGGGGCTCGGGGGGTCGAGCCGTCGGCGCCGACTCAGCCGAAGACGGTGCGTGGCGAGGGGGAGGTGACAGCCGACACGGGCGATATCCTTTCCGGGACACGTTCGGCTACCGGGCCGGGCGGGCTGATCCGCCTGATGCCGACTTTGCCGGCCTCGGTTCGCACGGCCAGGGGCTTCAGCCCGCTCGTGCTGTCGACCGAAGATGCGGTTCGTCTGTCCAAACCCTGTGAGCAGCCGATCGAGCTGTGCGGACAGCAGGTGTTCGACGAGGTTTTCTCGCCTGAGTCCTATGCCGACCTGGCACCCGAGCAGATCCAGCGCGAGAGTTTCATCTATGCCGACAGCCCGATCACCAGCGGGGTCTATCTGGTGACGATGGTGAATCTGCCCGATGATTCGCTGGCTGCCGAGCGCATTCGCATCGAGTTCGCGCGCCGTGGTTCGGCCTGGATGGCCGTATCGGCAGCGCGGCAGATGCGTTGCCGGCGGGGAGAGTCGGCTGTGCCGTCCGATTGGACGGACAAGGTTTGCCCGTGACCACGGGTTGCTTCAGTCTCTGTGGCTGAAGCCTCGTGAGAATATGGGTTCAGCCCGTGTATGAGTCAGACCCTGTTACCGGGCCGCGAAATCTCCGTGCTGTTCAGTGACCTGGCATTGGCGCTGGGGCCATCCGGATTCTGGTTCTCGCACTTGGTGAAGTCGTTGCCGCAGATGCCGCACACCTTGTCGATGCCCAGGTTGGCGATACCGCCGCATGAACCCGCAATGGGTTTGCGGCCGGCCATCACACCGACGGCCATGCCAGCTACGACCAGCAGCATCACGATGAAGGCAATCAACCAGGTCATGTTGGTTTCCTTTGCTTGAGTGAGGGCTTGGTGGGTCGCCCGGAAGCAGCGAACCGTGAGCCTTGTCCGAGGAGCAGGGTCGAGATCCAGGCAGACGGGGGCGAAGCGCGCAGGAACGGTGCGGGTCAAGGCCGATCGGTCTGGCCTGGAGGGCTACTTCCGAGAGGCTGGAACCCTTGCAGAACCTGAGATTCAGCGGTTTGCAGGCCCCGTTTTCAAGCTCCGATTATACTGGTTAGGAGCTTGGGCGGCCGGTTTGCAGCCCGCGACTTTCCTGCCGCCCAAGCTCCCAGGCAAGAGTAGCCGCGCCTTCTGATGTCCTCTGATCCGAGCCATGAACAACCCATTGACCGAAACCGAGCTTGAGCGCATCCGGAAGCTTGAGTGCCTGTACAACGAATGGGAAGCGATGCTGCCGGCCCTGCAGGCAGCGCAGACCCAGTGGCGTGAGGCCCGTGCGAAGCTGGACGAGCTGAAGCGCTACTATCACAGCGAGCAATGGATGCGGGATGTCGAGGCTGATTCAACAGGCCGTATCCCCACCGACATGCCCCGAGGGATCCTCGCGGAAGACACCCTCTACAACGCGTTCCACGAGGAGTACCAGCTGGCGGTGGAATGGGTGCAGCTGGGGGCTGAGGCGCTGCGGCGGGATTGAGGCAGCAGTCACGGCTTCGGGTGTTGGTGAAGCGCTGCCCTATTACTTTCCGCCATGCAGCTGCTCAAACGCCGGCGTTCCCTTCGTCTCAAACCCGCCGTCAGCCCGGCTGACGAACAGCGCCGCGATCTCGTTCTGCACCGCCCATGCATGGCCGGCTTCGGGCCCGAGCACCATCAGCAGGGTCGACAGTCCGTCTGCCTGCATGGCTTCCCGATGCAGGACGGTGACGGCAGCCAGCCGGTGGGTGATGGGGCGTAGGCTGCGTGGGTCGAGGATGTGGGAGAGACGCTGGCCGTTTTCTTCGCGGTACTGGCGGTAATCGCCCGAGGTGGAGACAGCCTGGCCGTTCAGGCTGAGGATTTTCTGAGCCTGACGGGTGCTGCCGTCGATCGGGGCTTCGATGGCGATGCGCCACGGGCTGCCGTCCGGCTTGGTGCCTTGGGCGCGCAGCTCGCCGGTGACTTCGATCAGGTAGCTGTCGATGCCGAGGGCCTGGAAGCGGTCGGCGATCTGGTCGATGACGGCACCGGCCGCGATGCTGTTGAATTCGATGCTGATCGGGGCGTCCTTGCAGAGCTGGTCGCCGTCGATGCGCAGGTGTTGAAGGCCGATCTGCCCACGCAGAGCGGCCAGCTCGGCTTTGCCGGGCTGGCCGGCTGTGGTGACAGGTGCGGCCGGTGGGCGTGGGGCCGCTGCCGCATGAGCGGGCGTGCCGGTGGAGGGTGGGGTTCCAGAGGGGGCGCCGGACGGGCTGTTGCCGGGGGCGGCGGCTGGCTGCTTGCCGGTCAGGATGCTGTCGTCCAGCCGGGTGCCGGGCTGGATGACGGTTTTTGCCTTCCGCGCAGCGGCCTTCGGGCCGAATCCCCAGGCGTCCAGCGCTGGCAGCAGGGTAATGTCGAAGGCGCTATCGCTCTGCGTGTGCAGCTGTCGGGCGTAGGGCGCCAGCATGCGGGTGACGACGGGCGGCATCGTCATGCAGGTGCCGGCTGGTGCTGCGTTGAAGCGGGCCACGTCCGAGTCGTTCCGATAGGTGGAGACGGCCCGATCCATGTCATCCAGCAGTTGCTGGATTTCAGCCTGGACGGCATCGGGCTTCGGTGCCTTGCCTTCGCGCACGTAGCTGATGTGCCAGGTGCTGCCCATCGTCAGGCCGTGGAGCTTTTCCAGAGGGGGCTGGCAGGCGGCCAGGAGGGGCAGGATCAGACAGGTGAGTGCGTGGCGGGTGTGGGTACTGAGAACAGGACGCCGGAAGGGGATCATGGAAGGTTTGCGAGTGGAATGCTTGGGACACGGCCGGCGGTGCGTCAGCCGTTATCGGCGCGTAGCCAGTTCTCTGTCATCAGGTTCTCGATCCGGGCAAAGTGCCGGGTGTTGTCCGTGACGAGAATGGCGCCCACGCTGAGGGCATGGGCTGCGATCATTTCATCGAAGTCCCCGATGGGTCGTCATTTCTGACGTTGAGCGGCACGTATGTGGGCGTGCTGTTCAGCCGCCTTTGCGTCCCAGGGAAAAATTCGGGCGATGCGACCGAATGTCTGCAGCAATTGGGCCAGTCGTGTTGCTTCCGGGTGGAGTGCAAGGCCGAAGCAGAGCTCCGACCAGGTGATGGCAGAGATGCACCATCGTTCCGATGAAAGCGTCGAGAGCTTGTTCCCAACTGGCGTGGCAGTGCGAAATTCGGCGCTGACGATGTTGGTGTCCAGCATGTACAGCGGCTGGGGCGTCGAAGCGATAGCATTCACTCCTGCCATCCCTCGAATGGATCCCGAATTTCGATCGACTGCTCACGCGGTGGCAGTGTCACCCCGCCCTGATCGTTCAGGGCATCACGCAGGGAGGCAAAAGTTTGCCATGAGTCTTGCGGTGTCAGTGACAGGGTGACGTGACCAGTGATGGGATCCTTCCAGATGTAGACTTCTGCTGCATCAAAGCGGAAATCTGCCGGGAGGCGGACGGCCTGACTGCCGCCGGCGGAGAACAGTTTGGCGGTTCGGTTCATGAAGCAAGCTGTCATGGTGGACGCAGATGTCATCGTATCTACATCGGGGGCTGGCATCAAGGATCGCTGAATGAGCAGCCTACCACCCCACGCCGTCCTCACTTCCCCCATGGGAAGGAGGCCAGTCCCTGTGATGGGGCAGATCATCCTCCACGGGCAGGATGGCTTCCTGGCAATGCAGGTGCATCTGCGGCTGGAAGACGCCGGGGGGCAACAGAAAGGCGTTGACGCTGCGGGCGTCCAGCTCGGGCAGCTCCGAGAACAGATGGGTACCACAGACGCTGCAGGCCATGCGTGGGCGGTTTTTCAGGACGCGGGGGTGCAGGGTGCCTTCCAGTACCTGAACCGAATCGGTCGGATAGAGGGCCGAGGCGACGTAGGCGGCAGCGTGTGCGTTGCGGCAGTCGCTGCAATGACAATAGACCTGCGCGATGGGGGCAGCCGTGAGGGCGATCTTCACATGGCCGCAGTGACAGCGGAGGGTGAGGGGGTAGGCTTTGGCGCGGTCAGCGGTGTCCGGGCTGGTGGGTTGCGTCATGTCGGGGGGGCCTGTCGGGTGTGGTCGGGCGGTAGGAAAGCCAGCATGCAGGAGGCGGCTGTCAGTTTTTGTCAGCAGTGAACGGGCGAGCAGCCGGTCGGGCCGTGTTGACAGCGACTATCCGGCTCGCGAAGCGGTGAACGGGAGCCCTAAAAAGAAAAGGGAGCCGAAGCTCCCTTTTGCCGTGATCGGCGGTGCGCCGATCCGTCCGGATGGCCGGAGCCGCTTGCGCGGACCGCCGGCCGGATCGGTTTCCTGCGTCAACCGCCGAAGTCGTCGAGGAAGATGCTGTCGCGTTCGACGCCCAGGTCGAGCAGCATCTTGATGACGGCGGCGTTCATCATCGGAGGACCGCACATGTAGTACTCGCAGTCTTCCGGTGCTGGATGATCCTTCAGGTAGTTCTCATACAGCACGTTGTGGATGAAGCCGGTCTTGCCCGTCCAGTTGTCTTCGGGCATCGGGTCGGACAGCGCCAGGTGCCAGGTGAAGTTCGGGTTCTCTTCAGCCAGCCTGTCGAATTCGTCGACGTAGAAGGCTTCACGCAACGAGCGGGCACCGTACCAGAAGCTGATCTTGCGCTTGGACGACAGGCGCTTCAGCTGGTCGAAGATGTGCGAGCGCATCGGCGCCATGCCGGCACCGCCGCCGATGAACACCATCTCGTTGTCGGTTTCCTTGGCGAAGAATTCGCCGAAGGGGCCGTACACCGTGACCTTGTCGCCCGGTTTCAGGTTGAACACCCAGGATGACATCTTGCCCGGCGGGATGTCGTCGCGGTTCGGCGGGGGCGAGGCCACGCGGATGTTGAACTTGACGATGCCTTTCTCTTCGGGGTAGTTGGCCATCGAGTAGGCGCGGATGACGGTTTCGTCCACTTTCGAGACGAAGCGCCACATGTTGAACTTGTCCCAGTCGGCGCGGTATTCCTCGGGGATGTCGAAGTCCTTGTAGGCGACGGTGTGCGGCGGGCACTCGAGCTGCACGTAGCCGCCGGCGCGGAAGTCGACGTTCTCGCCTTCGGGCAGGCGCAGCGTCAGCTCCTTGATGAAGGTGGCGACGTTGTCGTTCGATTCGACCGTGCACTCCCACTTCTTCACACCGAAGACCTCCTCGGGCACCTCGATCTTCATGTCCTGCTTGACCGGGGTCTGGCAGGACAGGCGCCAGCCTTCGTTGGCCTGGCGTCGGGTGAAGTGGGATTCTTCGGTGGGCAGCATCTCGCCGCCGCCTTCCTCGACGATGCACTTGCACTGGGCGCAGGTGCCGCCGCCGCCGCAGGCCGACGACAGGAAGATGTTCTGGGCAGCCAGCGTCTGCAGCAGCTTGCCGCCGGCGGGCACGGTGATGGAACGCTCGTGGTTGATCTCGATGGTGACGTCACCACTGGAGACGAGCTTGGATCGGGCGAACATGATGATCACCACCAGCGCCAGCACGATGGCGGTGAACATGGCGACGCCCAGCAGGATTTCCTGATTCATCGAAAGACCTCCTTAGAGCTGAACGCCCGAGAACGACATGAAGCCCAGCGCCATCAGACCGATGGTGATGAACGTGATGCCCAGCCCTTGCAGGCCGGCCGGCACGTCGCTGTACTTCAGCTTCTCACGGATGCCGGCGAGGAGGGCGATGGCGATGGCCCACGACAGGCCCGAACCGAAACCATAGGCGACGCTTTCCGGCAGGTTGTAGTCACGCTCGACCATGAAGAGGGTGCCACCCATGATGGCGCAGTTCACGGTGATCAGCGGCAGGAACACGCCCAGCGCGTTGTAGAGGCTGGGCACGTACTTGTCGAGCAGCATCTCCAGGATCTGCACGATGGCGGCGATGACGCCGATGTAGCTCAGCAATCCGAGGAAGCTCAGATCCACATCGGGCAGGCCGGCCCAGGCCAGTGCACCATCCTTCAGCAGCCAGGTGTAGATCAGGTTGTTGGCCGGCACCGTGATGGTCTGCACGACGATCACGGCGATGCCGAGGCCAATGGCGGTGGGCACCTTCTTCGAGATGGCGATGAAGGTGCACATCCCGAGGAAGAAGGCCAGTGCCATGTTCTCGACGAAGACGGCACGGAACAGCAGACTCAGATAGTGTTCCATCTCAATATTCCTCCTTCTCGATCACCTGAGGAGCCATGCGGAAGGCTGGCGCCTCGTTCTGTTCGGTCTTCCAGGCTCGGATGGCCCAGATGATCAGACCGATCAGGAAGAAGGCCGAAGGCGGCAGCAGCAGCAGGCCGTTGGGCACATACCAGCCGCCATCGTTGACGGCGGGGAAGATGGGGACACCGAAGAGCTTGCCGGCGCCGAACAGCTCGCGCACGAAACCGATCACGATCAGCATGAAGCTGTAGCCCAGCCCGTTACCGATACCGTCCATGAAGGAGAGCAGCGGCGGATTCTGCATGGCGAAGGCTTCGGCGCGGCCCATCACGATGCAGTTCGTGATGATCAGACCGACGAACACCGACAGCTGCTTCGACAGCGAGTAGGCGAAGGCCTTCAGCGTCTGGTCGACCACGATCACCAGCGAGGCGATGATCACCATCTGCACGATCATGCGGATCGAGGACGGGATCTGGGCCCGGATGACCGAGATGAACAGGTTGGCGAAGGCAGTGACCAGCGTCAGCGCGATCGACATCACCAGCGCGGTGTTCAGGTTGGAGGTGACGGCCAGCGCCGAGCAGATGCCCAGGATCTGCAGTCCGATCGGGTTGTTCTTGAAGATCGGGTCGAACAGGACTTCCTTGATGGTGGGTTTTGCCATGATCAGTTATCTCCTGCGCGCAGGTGAGCAAGGAAGGGCCCGAAGCCCTGCGGCCCCAGCCAGTATTTCACCAGGTGGTCGACGCCCTTGCTGGTCAGCGTGGCGCCGGCCAGCCCGTCGACCTGGTGGACGGCGCGCGGGCTGTTCGGATCGACCGAGCCCTTGACGACCGTGACGACCGGGTTGCCGGCCTCGTCATAGACCTGCTTGCCGGGCCACAGTGCTTTCCAGCGCGGGTTGTCGATCTCGCCGCCCAGGCCCGGGGTTTCGGCGTGCTGGTAGAAGCCGAGGCCGACCACGGTGTTCAGGTCGTTCTTCAGGGCGATGAAGCCGTGCAGCGTCGACCACAGCGCATAGCCGCGGATGGGCAGCAGGATGGTCTCCAGCCCCTTTTCACCTTCGACCAGATAGACCACCGACTGGTGCTCGCGGCGACGGATGCCGGCCGGATCCTGGTCGGCCGGCAGGGCGTCGGACAGGGCCGGATCCTTGGCGGCCGCCAGCGGATCGAAGGTGGCAGGGTTCTGGGCGTCGGTGAAGCGACCGGTCTTCAGGTCGACGACGCGCGGCTTGATGCGCTCGGCGAAGATGCGCTGCACGTCGGCGCCGGAGGCGGTGTCTTCCGCCAGTCCGGCGATGGACAGGATGTTGCGCTGCTTGTCGAGCTGGCGGTTGACGATCTGCGTGGGCTTCAGGCTGACGGCCGCGGTCGAGACGACGACCGAGCAGACCAGACAGACCAGCAACGCCACCAGCAGCGTCCGGCCGATGGATTCTTGCTGTTTAGACACGACGTGCAGCCCTCCGCTTGATGTTTGACTGAACCACGAAATAATCGATCAACGGGGCAAACAGGTTGCCGAACAGGATGGCGAGCATCATGCCTTCCGGGAAGGCCGGGTTGATGACCCGGATCATCACCACCATCACGCCGATCAGCGCGCCGAACACCCATTTGCCGGTGTTCGTCATCGAGGCCGAGACCGGGTCGGTGGCCATGAACATCATGCCGAAGGCATAACCGCCCAGCACCAGATGCCAGTACCACGGCATCGCGAAGAGCGGGTTCGTGTCCGAACCGACCAGGTTCAGCAGCAGGCTGAAGCCCACCATGCCGAGCATCACGCCGGCCACGATGCGCCAGGCAGCGATCCGCATGAGCAGCAGCGCGACACCACCGATCAGGATGGCCAGCGTGCTGGTTTCTCCCACCGAGCCCGGCATGAAGCCGAGGAAGGCATCCGTCCAGGACAGGCCGTTTTCCGTCAGGGCGGCCACGCCGCCGGCAGCCGCCTGGCTGAGTGCCGTTGCGCCGGCGTATCCGTCGACGACGTTCCAGACGGCATCGCCCGAGAGCGATGCCGGGTAGGCGAAGAACAGGAAGGCACGGCCTGCCAGCGCCGGGTTGACGAAGTTCTTGCCGGTGCCGCCGAACACTTCCTTGCCCAGCACGACGCCGAAGCTGATGCCGAGCGCCACCTGCCACAGCGGGATGGTGGGCGGCAGCGTCAGGGCGAACAGGACGGAAGTGACGAAGAAGCCTTCGTTGACTTCATGGCGCCGGATGGTGGCGAACAGCACCTCCCAGAAGCCGCCGACCGCGAAGGTGACGGCGTAGATCGGCAGGAAATAGACGGCGCCCTGGATGAAGTTGTCATAGACGCTGCCCGGATCGAAGCCGGCCAGCATCCGCACCAGTTCGATCTGCCAGCCGCTTTGGGCTGCCAGCAGGTCGGGCTGCTGGGCATAGATCTGGTTGGCCTGCCAGCCCACGTTCCACATGCCGAAGAACATGGCGGGGAAGGTACACAGCCAGACGAGGATCATCATCCGCTTCAGGTCGATGCTGTCACGGACGTGTGCCGTGGTGCGCGTGACCAGCGACGGACGGTACATGAAGGTATCGGCCGCTTCATAGAGGGCGTAGAACTTCTCGTACTTGCCCCCTTTATGGAAATGCGGCTCGATGCTGTCCAGAAAAGATCGCAGACCCATGTTCAGCCCTCCTTCTCGATGCGGGTCAGGTTGTCCCGCAGAATCGGGCCATATTCATATTTGCCGGCGCAGACGTAGGTACAGAGCGCCAGATCCTCTTCGTCCAGCTCCAGACAGCCGAGCTTCTGCGCCGATTCGGTGTCGCCGACGATCAGGGCGCGCAGCAGCTGCGTGGGCAGGATGTCGAGCGGCATCACGGCTTCATAGTTGCCGATCGGCACCATGGCGCGCGGGCTGCCGTTGGCAGTGGTGGTCATCTTGAGTGGACTGCCACCGAACAGGCTGCGGATGAAGGCGCCGGTGACCGAGTGCTTGTCGAAGCCGGGGCGCAGGAAGTGGAACATCTGCCGGTCGGTGCCTTCCTTCAGGCAGCTGACCTGCTGGTGGTAGCGGCCGAGGAAGGCGCAGGGGCCGCGTGCGGCACGGCCGCCGAGGATCGAACCGGACACGATCCGGTTGTCGTTGCCTTCCAGCTCGCCATGGGTGAGGGCATCCAGGTCGGCGCCCAGACGGGTGCGCAGCAGCCGTGGCTTCTTCACGACCGGGCCGGCCAGTGCCACGACACGATCCGTCCACAGGCGGCCGGTGGTGAACAGCTTGCCGATGGCGATCACGTCCTGATAGCCGATCTGCCAGGCGACGCGCTGGGTGTCCACCGGGAACAGGAAGTGCATGTGGGTGCCTGGAAGACCGGCAGGGTGCGGGCCTTCGAAGCTCTCGACCCTGACGCCGCTCAGGTTCTCGCCGGGCAGGGCAGCACCGGGCGCCTTGCACAGATAGATGGGGGCCAGGTGCAGCAGCACCTGCAGGCCGTGCTGGAAGGCTTCGCCCTGTTCGGCGATGACGACGGCCGGATCGGCCGCCAGCGGATGGGTGTCGATGGCGGTGACGAAGAGGGCGGCCGGCTTGTCGTCGACCTTCGGCGTCTTGCTGAAGGGGCGGGTGCGCAAGGCTGCCCACAGCCCGGAGGCCTGGAGGTTTTCACGCACCTGCGTGTCAGTCAGCGAATCCAGCTGGCCGGCGTCGTAGCGGGCGAACTGGACTTCGCTGTCGTCACGGCCTTCAGCGGCCACGTCGATGACCACCGATTGCAGCACGCGGCGTTCGCCCCGGTTGATGGCGCTGATGACGCCGGCGGCAGGCGCCGTGATCTGAACGCCCGGGTTGGTTTTGTCGGAGAACAACGGTTGGCCTTTCCTGACCCGGTCTCCGACCTGGACAGCCATCGTCGGTTTCAGACCGTGATAGTCGAAACCGATGACCGCGACGCGTTGCACAGGCTTGGCGTCGCTGATCTGCTGTACCGGATCACCGGCGATAGGAATATTCAGGCCACGCTTGATTTTGACCATCTTGTTCGTGCCCATTCACTCTTGGATGTAGCGGGATTCTACGAATAAACCGACCCAACGTGACCAGAGTCGGGGGTTTTTCATAAGCCATGTTAAACCACTGGGTAAGCCGTTGTTTTGACAAGCGAAGCCGGTGGGCGTTCGTGGCACGCCCAGGTTTGGCTGACACCCTGCCGGAGTGGGTGCCGCAAAAGCCGATGGCGCCCGCCGCGGTGCTTCGTGGTCGGTGAAGCGGCTTGCCGGGGCGGCAGTGTGGTTGCCTGAAGGCAGGCACCCAACCCGACAGTTTGCCTCATTTTTCGGCCAGGTCCCTGATGCAGGTCAGAGAGGGGGGCATTCGGGGCTGCGCCGGCAGCGGTTGCTCCCCGGGCTGACTTCATGCCGGTGCAGGCCCCGCGCTACGGGCTGACGGTGATGCTGCGCCGGGCTTCGAGCCGGAAGTCTTCGTCACCCGTCCAGATGAAGATCAGCTCGCCGCTTTCCCGCGCGAGGAAGGTGAACTCGATGTAGGGGTTCCGGGCCATGGCCGAGCCCGGCTCCCAGGCAAAGAGCAGCGCATCGCCGAGCCGGGCTTCGAAGCGGGTCAGGATGTTGCGGGGGCGGATCTTGCCCTGCTCATCCAGTCGCAGGCCGGTTTCCATCAGGTGGCTGATCTGGGCGCGCACGCGCAGCACCTCGCCCTGTTTGGGCTTCAGGTTGCTGACCCAGATGCGGGGAGGGGTCGATTGGGACATGGGTGGACTCCTTGTCGGGCTGGCCCGTTCAACGCACAGGACGTGCGGTGACGGGACGCTTCGCGGGGATACAGGTGCGTCGAGGAGCTTGGGCGGTAGGAAAGTCGCGGGCTGCAAATCGACCGCGCCGGCCCATTTTGCACCCGCTTCTTGCCCCATAGCGCCCGCTATGGGGCGGCGAATCGGGCACAAACTGTGCTCGGCGGGGCCGGTTTTCGCCTTCGCGATTCCTACCGCCCAAGCTCCTAGGCGAGGTCTCGGATGTCGTCACATGCCGCAGCCACTGGCCGCGACCGTCACTTCCTGCCTGGCAGCGAGGATCTGGCCGTTCTTCATCCGGGCCAGTGCGTGAATGGTCTGCGACTGGCTCAGGCGCACGCGGACGGCCGCCTCGGCCACACCGGCCAGCGGCGTGAAGAAGATCCGGCAGGCCAGTGGAACCGGGTTGCGCTCGGCCAGCAGGATCAGTTCCTCGCACCAGTCCCTGTCCGTCACCGGCAGGGTGACAACCACTCGCACCGGCACGGCACTCGGGTTGTCGGCCAGTACCGGCACATCGAGCTTCAGACCATCGATCCGGGTGGGCTTCCCATCGACGAAGGCGTCGTACTGGCGCTTGAACTCGGCCGGGTTCGGTGCCAGCAGCTGCGCCTGGCGGGCCGCGTGCGGGTTCTGGGCGGATGAGGCGCTGCCGTGTGCGCCAGGCGCCGGGGAGCCGGTGTCGCCAGAGGCCGGTGTCTGCGCTCGGGCCTGCGGCGGCAGGCTCAGACTGGCGCCCAGCGCAAGCACCCCGCCGATGCCGCTCATCAGCGCCTGGCGGCGACCGATGACAGTCCGGGATGGGGGGGGCGCGACATCGGGTGTCACGCCAGCGTGTGTCGTCCCGGTGCACAGGCTGTGCGGGACGGTGGCTGGCGCGGAGGGGCGGGGCGACTGGTGTGGTCCGGTGGGCAGGATCGTCTTTGACATGATCGGGGCTCGCGGGGTCAGGGTTTCAGGAACTCGCCAAGGCGGGTGCCGAACCAGGCGAAGTCTTCCTTCACGAGGTCGGCCGACCGGACATCCATGTCCACCTGATGCTGGATGACCTGTCCGCTGCCATCGACTTCGTAGTCGAAGAGCACCGAAATGGCTTCCTGGGGTTCGGTATTCACCATCATGTAGCAGAGGTTGTCGGGCAGCAGCGGCGTGACGGTCTTGCCTGTGATGCGCTGGGCGAGGTTCTTCGCCACGATCTTGCCGATGGCGTTGGCCACGTGCGCGCTTTTCGGGTAGTGGCCGAACTGCGGGGAAATGGGGCCCATGCAATCGCCGACGAAGTAGACGCGGTCGTCACCGTTGGCGTGGAAGTAGCGCGGGTTCATGTCGGCCCAGCCCGTGGGCTTGCCCTTGTCGTCCTTGCCGATCAGGCCTGCGCGCCAGACCAGATCCGCTGCCTGGTGCGGGGGCATCAGGATGGCCTCATCGAAATCGAAATCGCCGGCAGCCGTCTGGATGTGGCGCTTGTACGGATCGACCTGCTTCACCTGGGCGTTCGGCACGTGGGTGATGATGTCCGGGTACAGCTCCTCGAAGGCCTGCTGATAGCCCATGCTGATCGGGGCGATACGGGGCTTGGGATCGAGGATCACGACCTTGCCCGGGATCTGGTTGCGTTTGATGTGTGAGGCGATCAGGCAGGCCCGTTCGTAGGGAGAGGGCGGACATCGATGCGGTGGCGGGGGCAGTGTCATCACGAGGGTGCCGCCCTTGAAGTCATGAACCCGGCGCTTGAGCGAGAGCATCTCGTGGTTGGGCAGGTAGGCGCTGGAATAATGCATCCGCGTGTACTGGGTGGTGTGCCAGTCATCGCCGAACCAGGCGTCGAAGGCATCCCGGATGCCACCGGACAGGATCAGGTAGTCGTAGTCCAGCCAGCCCAGTGAGGTCTGCACGCGGCGTTTCTCCCGCTCGAAGTCCATCACGTCGGCCTGCAGCAGCGTGTAGCCATGGCTGCGGGCCGGTCGCAGCATGTCGCGGTGCACGAAATCCGTGTTCACGATGTCGATCAGCCACTTGTTGCTCATCGGCCCCGACCAGAAGGTCGGGTTGCGTTCGATCACGATCACCTCGGCTTCGGGCACTGCCTGGCGAAGACAGGCCGCCGCCGTCAGGCCGCCCCAGCCGCCGCCGCAGATGAGGATGCGCGGGCCTTTGCCCCGACGGGGTATGAAGCTGCTGCGGCTGGCGAGTGCACCCGGTGCCAGGGGCGATGCCTGCACGGCAGTGGGGAGCATGGCGGCGAGCGCCAGGGCAGGGGGCGCTTGAAGAAGATGACGGCGTTTCATGATGAAGCCTCGCAGGGGTGATGCAAAGGGGATGAAGCAACCAGGTGAAGCCAAAGCATATGCATGGCTTAAAGGCATCGAGCCTTGGCGGCGCGTGGCGCCTTGTCAGCCCGCGGTTTTGGGGCCAGCGCGGAGACGAATAAGTGCATAACACGCTCTAAGGCGGCACCCAGTCCGAAGCTGACCCAAAGCAGGTTGTCTGGCATGGTGGCGCTCCGTTCAGCGGTCCCAGATGTCGGTGCTGATCGCCTGATACCAGGCCTCGCCATGGCGGGCTTCGGTCTGACGGAAGGCGGCATCCGCATCGAGCGGACTGACACCACCACCCGGCACTTCGACCATGCGTCCGGCTTCCGGGTGGTAGACGCCGGCCACCGAGATGCCGTAACCGGGCCCGATCAGGCTGTAGCAGGTGTTGGCGTAGGCCGGGGCGGGCCGGGGGCGGTCGTTCAGCTCGGCAGCGATGACGGCGGCCACCAGTTTGCCCTGGGTGTTCGCGGCAAAGCCGGACTTGGGCATCGGCGCGGCGATGGTGGCATCGCCCAGCACGAAAACGTGTTCTGCCTGCGTGGATTCGAAACGCTCCGGGTGAACCGGTACCCAGCCGCTGGCGTCCGTCACACCGGCACGGTGGGCGATCAGTCCGGCCTGCTGGGGGGGAATCACGTTCAGCACATCGGCCTGGTGCAGCGTGCCGAACAGGCTTTCCACGGTGAGTGCTCTGGCATCGACGCGCTGGACCTGCCCGTCGTCCGACTGGCCGACCCATTCGATCATGTCGCCGTACAGCGCCCGCCAGCCCTGCTGGAACAGCGCCTTCTTCGAGAAGTTGTCCTTTGCGTCGAGCAGCAGGATCTTGCTGCGCGGCTTGTGCTGGCGGAGGTAGTGCGCCACCATGGCTGCCCGCTCGTAGGGGCCGGGCGGGCAACGGAAGGGATTGTCCGGGATCACCATCACGAAGGTGCCGCCATCCTTCATCGCGCGCAGCTGCCGGTGCAGCAGCTGCGTCTGGGGGCCTGCCTTCCAGGCATGGGGAGCCCGTTCGGCAGCCGCCTCATCGTAGCCGGGCAGCGCATCCCAGCGCATGTCCACGCCCGGTGACAGCACCAGCCGGTTCCAGCGGAGTGTCTGGCCGGTCGAGAGCGTCAGTCGTCGCCGTTCCGTGTCCACCTGTTCCGCACGGGCATGGATGATGTCGATGCCGGCGGATTTCAGACCGTCGAAGCCGTGACCGATGCTCTCCCAGCTGCGAAGACCGGCCAGATAGAGATTGGAGAAGGGGCAGGTGTAGAAGCGTCGTTCCGGCTCGATCAGCGTCACGCGAACCTGGGGGGCGAACTGCCTCAGATAGCGGGCAGTCGTGGCGCCGCCGAAGCCCCCGCCCACGACGACGACATGGGCCGAGGCGGCGCCGGCCCGCACGAAGGCCGGCAGGGCCAGGGTACCAAGGCCTGCGATGCCGGCCGATGCCAGCCAGCGGCGACGATGTCGGGCGGGGGCGTTCATGGGGCGCCTCCGTCGTCTGGGGCCGTGGGGCGAGCCGGTCTGCGTGCGGGCGCGCGGGCATCCTCCGCCCTGCCGGGCCGGCCGAACCATCGCGCCAGTGCCGCCAGCTGGGCATCGTCGTAGCTGGCCACGAGGCGCGGCATGATGGTCGCATCGGCTGCCTTGCCGTCCCGAAAGGCGATCAGGCGCTGCCGCAGGTAATCGGGTGGCAGCTCGTGCAGTGGTGTCATGCCCCTGACGGGATGCCCTTGCGGGCCGTGACAGTTGGCACAGCCGGCCGCGAGCAGGGCCACCGACGCTTCGGCAGCGTCGGGCGGCGGGGCGGATGGCGGACGGGATGCGGTGGCGGCCGGTGCAATGGCGGATGCAACAGGCGCGGCAGGACGCACGTGCGCGACGCCATCGGCCATGGGCGCCGAAGCAGGCGCCCATGGCCTTGCCGCCACGTCCGGGGTGGTCGGGGCGGAAAGCGTCGTCGCTGCACGATCTGGGCCATGGGCGGTGGGCGTCGGCGATTGTGCCTGGGCGGTGAGGCCCGGCAGCATCAGCGTGGCCCAGCTAACGCCCACACGGATTCCCCGGAGGGTGGAGCTGTGACGGATCAAGATGTAAGAACGAGGTGCAAATGCTGTCTGCCGGCCGGATGGCCTCACGCTCCAAGGGTACCGTCGCCGGATCGGGCGACGCCCTGCAGGGGTCTGGGCAGGACAAGCCGTGATGCAGGGGGCTGTCGGCCAGCCTGCAAATGGCCGGGCAGATGGGCTGGAAAATGAACCTCCACGATTCTAGCCGATCCGGGCCGTGATCCCGGGGGCTCGATACCGGCCTGCCACAGCCATCTGCACGGGCTGGCAGAGGGCTCGGGGCACGACTCGCATGGCGGGCCTATTGAGGTTTTCCCCAGATTGATCCGGGCGTCAAAAAAGGTGACATTCAGGCAAAGGCCGCGTCGGATACCGATGACGAGCCACACAAATCAAAGAAGCAGGTGGGAGGAGACGCCCCCTTATGGCTGGTCGACAGCAGCATTCGGGTTCCGCATCCAGGGTTTACGACTTCATCGTGGTAGGGGCTGGCACCGCTGGCTCACTGATGGCGAACAGACTCAGTCAGGATGGCAGGACGAATGTGCTGTTGCTCGAGGCTGGCCAGACGGACAACTATCACTGGGTACATATCCCGGTGGGTTATCTGTATTGCATCGGCAACCCGCGTACCGACTGGTGCTTCCAGACCGAAGCGGATCAGGGTCTGAATGGCCGAAGTCTGCGCTATCCGAGGGGCAAGGTGCTCGGTGGCTGCTCCAGCATCAACGGCATGATCTACATGCGTGGGCAGGCGCGGGACTATGACCAATGGGCGGCACTGACGGGTGATGACACCTGGTGCTGGCAGAACGTGCTGCCGGCCTTCATGGCGCACGAAGATCATTACCGGCTGGATGCTACCCATGCCGGCCAGTGGGCTGCCGGCGAACGGGAGGCCTTCGCACGCTTTCATGGCAGTGCGGCTGGAAAGGCGACCCCTCGCAGCCGGCCGGATCATCAGCGGGACGCCGGGCAGCGGGACGACGGGCGTGGTGCCTCGTCGCGCCGGCATCGGATGGACGCTGCCCCGGGGGGTGAATGGCGGGTCGAGAAGCAGCGGTTGCGCTGGGAGATTCTCGATGCCTTTGCAGCGGCTGCCCGGCAGGCAGGCATCCCGGCGACCGGGGATTTCAATCAGGGTGACAACGAGGGCGTCAGCTATTTCGAGGTGAACCAGCGCAGGGGCTGGCGCTGGAACACGGCGAAGGCCTTCCTGAGGCCCGTGCGCTCGCGTCCGAACCTGCGCGTCTGGACCGGGGCGCAGGTACAGCGCCTGCTGCTGGAGACGCGCCCCGATGGCAGCACGGCCTGCACTGGCGTGACACTCTGGGACGGGCAGCAGGGCGTCGAGGTGAAGGCTGCCCGGGCCGTGGTGCTGTGTGCCGGTGCGATCGGCTCGCCGCACATCCTGCAGCTCTCGGGCATCGGCGATCCGGCGCTGCTCGCCCGGCATGGCATCGCAACCCGGGTGGCGCTGCCCGGCGTGGGGGAGAACCTGCAGGACCATCTGCAGATCCGCTCGGTCTACCGGGTCAGGCACGTACCCACCCTCAACACCCTGTCGGCCAGCCTGTGGGGCAAGGCGCGCATCGGTCTGGACTATCTGCTGCACCGTCGGGGGCCGATGAGCATGGCGCCGTCGCAGCTGGGGCTCTTCACCCGGTCGTCACCGGAGCAGCCTCATCCGAACATCCAGTTCCACGTCCAGCCGCTGAGCCTCGATGCTTTCGGCGAGCCGTTGCATCCCTTCGATGCCTTCACGGCCAGCGTCTGCAACCTGAACCCGGACTCCCGGGGCAGCGTCCGCCTGAAGAGCGCCGATTTCCGGGAGGCCCCCGCCATCGCCCCCCGTTATCTGAGCACGCCGCAAGACCGTCAGGTGGCGGCCGACAGCCTGCGCGTGGTACGCCGGATCGTCGCCCAGTCGGCACTGGCGCCCTATCAGCCTGAAGAATGGAAGCCTGGTGTCCAGTACCAGACCGATGAGGAGCTTGTCAGACTGGCCGGTGACATTGCCACCACGATCTTCCATCCGGTCGGCACCTGCAAGATGGGGCGTGACGATGACCCGATGGCCGTGGTCGATTCGCGGCTGCGTGTGCGGGACGGGCGGGGAGGCCGGATCGCCGGGTTGCACATTGCCGATGCCAGCATCATGCCCACCATCACCAGCGGGAATACCAACAGCCCGACCCTGATGATTTCGGAAAAAGCGGCTGCATGGATCAGGCGGGATGGGGCAGAAGGACAGGCCTGAGCATGACACGCTAAAAACAAGGAGAGAAGAAAAATGGTGGGTACGTTTGCGATCATCGTGTCGCTGCTGTTGTTGATGTTCCTGGCCTATCGGGGGGTGTCGGTTCTGATCCTGGCACCGCTGATGGCAGCACTGGCCGTGCTGCTGTCCGGCGAGATCGGCTATTTCCTGCCGATCTATACCGGCACCTTCATGTCGGCGCTGTCGAACTACGTGCTGGCGTTTCTGCCGATCTTCCTGCTGGGGGCGCTGTTCGGCCGGCTGATGGCGGATTCGGGGGCGGCGATGACGCTGTCACGCTGGATCATGCAGCGGCTGGGCGCCCGGCATGCGATCCTGACGGTCGCGCTGGCCACGGGCCTGCTCACCTATGGCGGCGTGTCGGTGTTCGTGGTGGCCTTTGCCATCTATCCCATTGCCCGGAGCCTCTTTCAGGAGGCGGACATCCCGAAGCGGCTGCTGCCACCGGCCATTGCGCTGGGCGCCTTCACCTGCACGATGACCGCCATGCCCGGCACGCCTTCCATCCACAACGCCATTCCGATCCCGTTCTTTGGCACCAACGTGTTTGCCGCGCCCGGTCTGGGGCTGATGGCCTCGGCCATCATGATGGGGGGCGGCCTGATGTGGTTGTGGAGCCGCCATGCGAAGGCCCGTGCGGCCGGTGAGGGCTATGGTGTCCATCCCTTCGACGCGGCCGACAAGGACGCCCAGGACGACACGGGCCGCTATAGCCAGATGCCGGTGCTGCTGGCGCTGCTGCCGCTGGTGCTGGTCGTGGCGGTCAATGCCTGGTTCACCTACGGGATCTTTCCCGGCATGGACTTCAGCGCGCTGACCGAACGCTTCCCGACCGTGAACCCGGCCAAGTCCACGGGCATGTGGGCGCTGATCATCGCCCTGGTGGTGGCGTGCTCGGTGCTGATCCTGATCCGGCTCGGGCGCTGGCACAACCTGAAGGACACGATCAACAAGGGGGCCTTTGGCTTCATGCTGCCGCTCTTCAACACGGCTTCCGAAGTGGGTTATGGGGCGGTCATCGCCAGCATGGCGGGCTTCGTCGTGATCCGCGATGCCGTGCTGAACGTCTCGAGCAATCCGCTGATTTCCGAGGCCTTCGCGATGAATGTGATCGCGGGCATCACGGGCTCGGCCTCGGGCGGGATGAGCATCGCCCTGCAGACGCTGGGCAGTGATTATCTGGTGCTCGCGCAGCAGGCGGGCATCAGCCCCGAGCTGCTGCACCGGGTGGCCGTGATCGCCTCAGGCTGTCTGGATACGCTGCCGCACAATGGCGCCATCATCACGTTGCTGGCCATCTGTGGCCTGACGCACCGCGATTCGTATCTGAACATCGCGATGCTGACCATCGCGATTCCGCTGGTGTCGCTGGCGGTGGTGATCGGGCTGGGGACGATGTTCGGCAGCTTCTGAGCCTTCAGCCAGCGTGCTTGTTCTTGTTCTTGGCGCCCCCCTGGC
Source organism: Lautropia sp. (assembly GCA_030528325.1). Classification (GTDB taxonomy): domain Bacteria; phylum Pseudomonadota; class Gammaproteobacteria; order Burkholderiales; family Burkholderiaceae_E; genus Lautropia. The sequence continues at coordinate 56,176 of JAUMZD010000014.1, forward strand.
GGGCCTTCAGGCGCGGGTTGGAGCGGCAGATGACGTAGATGCGGCCACGACGGCGCACGATCTGGCAATCGCGGCTGCGCTTCTTGGCCTCTTTCAGGGAAGACAATACCTGCATGATGAATCTCGGAAAGGATGTTATAACCTATCCATTGTAACCCGTTCTCATTGACTTGTCTGTGGCCGGGTGTCGGCTGTGAGCCCAAAGTCGTCATGTCCCCTTTGACCCAAGTAGAGATGTCCCCTCGATGCAGGACGGCCTGGCATCAGCGCCCATGAAAAAAGCCGGCACATCGGCCGGCTTTCGCTGTCGGGCGGTGTGGCCCCGGTGAGGGCGGACAAGCATCCGCCCCCGGGCCATGTGCGCCGGATCAGGTCAGATAGCTGTCGGCATCGGCCGCGATCTCCTCCATGTCCTCGTCGGCCATGCCGGGTTGCGGGCCGGCCGGATCCATCGGCATGAACCAGCCGAAGGCGGCATAGATCAGCCCCACCAGCGGGGAGAGCCAGCAGAAGAGGGCGAAGGGCGCATAGACGAAGGCCGACAGGCCCAGCGTGCTGCTCACGAAGGCGCCGCCGTTGTTCCAGGGGATCAGCGGGGAAATCAGCGTGCCCCAGTCTTCGATGGTGCGCGAGAGGATGGTGCGGTCATAGCCCAGCTCGGTGAACTTGTTCTTCATCAGGCGGCCCGGCAGCACGATCGAGGTGTAGACCTCACCAGCGATCACGCCCACGGCCAGCACGGCCGCAGCCGACGTGGCCACCAGCGAGAAACGCGATTGCGTGAGCCTGGCCAGCTTGCCGAGGATGGCGCGGAAGGTGCCATAGTGCTCCAGCACCCCGATGAAGGCCAGCGACAGCAGCATCATCGTGATCACCCAGCCCATCGACAGGATGCCGCCCTTGCTGAGCAGCTTGTCCACGTATTCCTGACCGGTTTCGGCCTTGTAGCCGTTCATCAGGATGTTGGAAATCTTGGCGACGTCAAAGCCCTGGAAGAAAATGGCGATCAGCGCACCGAGGAAGACGCCGGTGCAGAGGGTGCCGATCACCGAGTACCGCCTGAAGCCCATCACCACGACGAACACGGCCGGGATCAGCGTGATCCAGCTCAGCTTGAAGTTCGTCTGGATGGTGTGCTGAAGCGTTTCGCGAATCTCGGGCGTGGAGGCGAGGTTTGCACCGTAATCGCTGCTGATCCAGCCATAGATGGCCAGCGCGATCAGGTAGGCAGGCACCGTGTTCGGCAGCATCGACTTGATGTGGCTGACCAGATCGGTGTCGGTGACGGCCGGCGTCAGGTTGGTGGTGTCCGACAGCGGCGACATCTTGTCCCCGAAGAAGGCGCCCGATACGACGGCCCCGGCAGTCCACCACTCGGGGATGCCCAGCGCCGTGCCGATGCCCATCACGGCCAGGCCCACGGTGCCCACCGTGCCCCAGGAGGTGCCGGTGGCCAGCGAGACGAGGGTGCCCAGCACGCAGGCCGCCGGCAGGAAGATCGTCGGGCTCATGATGCCAAGGCCGAAGTTCAGGATGGTGGGCACCGTGCCGGAGGCGATCCAGCTGGCGATCACCATGCCCACGCACATCAGGATCATCACGCTGGGCAGGGCCACCTTCATGACCCGATACATCTTCACTTCCATGCCTTGCCAGGACTTGCCCTTGAGCGACATGAAAATGCCGGTGATGCAGATGCCGATCACGAGCGGCACGTGGGGGGTGAAATCCTCGAAGCCGAAGAACTGCACCATCAGGATGATGGTGGTCAGCACCAGGGGTGCGACTTCAAACCAGAACGGGTAGGTTTCCCGATTGCGAAACTCAGCGAGCATGGCGCCTCCTAATACGATTGACCGCCGGCATTTTCAGACGGTTTGTGGTTTTCATCCAATCACACGCGCTAGGGCTTTCCCTAGGAGCCCGCGACTTTCCTGCCGCCCAAGCTCCTGGGGATACTCTGAACAAGTCCATGCGGACGCCGCATCCCCGACACGGGCGCATGCCTGCGTTGGTATGGGCCGTCAATAGCACCACTATTGACGACCCATGCCGCCTTGTCCTGCATCCCGTTTCGGGGCGCGTCGCCTCGCAGGACTTGTTCAGAGTATCCCTGGCGTTCAGCCGATCGTCATCAGGCTGGCGTTGCCGCCGGCCGCGGCCGTGTTGATGCTGATCGAGCGCTCGGCCAGCAGCAGCTCACTGCGATAGTGCTGCCCCTGGCGGATCTGTCCGCTGCTCAGTGACTGCAGGTTGACGATCGGGCCGGATCGGGCAGCCAGACGCCGGTTCAGCGCCTTCAGACCCTCCAGCTCACCCTCGTACAGCGCTGCCTCGAAGTGCCCGGTATCGATCTCGCCGGCCGGGATGCGCTGCACGCGCTTCTTCAGCAGGGTGGGCAGCTCGTCGGCCAGCTGGCCGCCCGCCGTGCCGTCGGGCAGCAGCGCCGTGTTGCCGGTGGCCAGGCAGCTCAGCACCTGGGCCAGGGCACCCAGCGGGGTGGCGGCCACGCACAGCACGCGGCCACGGCCCTGCTGCCGGTAGACGTTGCTCTCGCCCGTCGGCCCTGGCATCGTCTGCTCGGCTTCGGCGCTGCTGGCCTCGAGCAGCGCATGGTTGTAGCGCTGCAGCGCCTCGGTATCCGCCTTCGCGATGCCCGTCTTCGCCAGCCAGCTGTCCATCGTATCCATCAGCTGACGGCTTTCGTCATGGGCAGGGAGCCTCCCCAGTGGTCGGGCGGACAGCAGACGGGTCAGGTACAGCGGGCCGCCGGCCTTCGGGCCGGTTCCCGACAGACCCTCGCCGCCAAAGGGCTGGACGCCCACCACGGCACCGACGATGTTGCGGTTCACGTAAAGGTTGCCGGCGTTCACCCCGTCCAGCAGCTGCTCGATGGTCTCGTCGATCCGCGTGTGGACGCCGAAGGTCAGGCCATAGCCGGTGCTGTTGATGTCCTTCATCAGCGCACCCAGCTCATCCCGCCGGTAACGCAGCACATGCAGCACCGGGCCGAAGACTTCGCGGCCCAGCTCCCGGATGCTCCGGATCTCGATGATCGTGGGGGGGACGAAGGTGCCGGCAGCCAGCGCCGCCTGATCGGCGCGCTCGAGCGCAGGCTGGCTGACCTTCGCCCCCTTGGCCCGCATGCTGTCGATGTAGTTCACGATGGTGTCGCGGGCTTCCTGGTCGATGACCGGGCCGACATCGGTGCCGAGCAGCTCGGGGTTGCCCTGTCGCAGCTCGCGGGTAGCCCCGTCGAGCATCGTCAATACCCGGTCGGCCGAGTCTTCCTGCACGCACAGCACACGCAGCGCCGAGCAGCGTTGACCGGCCGAGTCGAAGGCCGACACGAGCACGTCCTGCACGACTTGTTCGGTCAGGGCCGAGGAATCCACGATCATGCAGTTCTGCCCGCCGGTCTCGGCGATCAGCGGTACGGGATGGCCGTGCCGGTCGAGCCGTTCGGCCAGCGTGGCGGCGATGATCCGCGCCACCTCGGTCGAACCGGTGAACATCACGCCGTTGACCCGGGCATCGGCCACCAGCGGGGCGCCGACCTGAACGCCGTCGCCGGGCACCAGCTGCAGCACGTCGCGGGGGACCCCGGCCTCGTGCAGGATGCGCACGGCCTCGGCCGCGATCAGCGGCGTCTGTTCGGCCGGCTTGGCGAGCACCGTGTTGCCGGCCGCCAGCGCCGCCGCGACCTGACCGCTAAAGATCGCCAGCGGGAAGTTCCACGGGCTGATGCACAGGATCGTGCCCAGCGGCTGGTGCGTGTCGTTCGCGAATTCGGCGCGTACCTGGTTGGCGTAATAGCGCAGGAAGTCGACGGCCTCGCGGATCTCGGCGATGGCGTTGGGCAGCGACTTGCCGGCTTCGCGGATCACCAGCCCCATCAGGATCGGCGTGCGATCTTCCATGATCCGGGCCGCCCGTACCAGGCAGTCGGCACGTTCGCCCACGGGCGTGGCCTGCCAGCCGGGTGCGGCTGCCCCGGCCGCCTTCAGGATGTTGTCCAGATCGGCGGGCGTGGCTTCCAGCACATGGCCGACCACATCCTCATGGTTGGCCGGGTTGCGCACGGCCTTCGCGCCGGCCGGTGGGGCAGGGCTGCGCTGGCTGTCGTCGGCGAACCCGGTCTCGGCGCCGTGCCGGTTGCCTCCCTCTTGCGCCTGATGACTGGCCGGCACGGCCAGCCACGGTATCGTGCCGCTCGCCATCAGCCCGGTCGACAGGGCGGCCAGCTTCTGTTCGTTGGCCAGATCCACCCCGGCCGAATTCTCGCGGTAGCCGAAGCCTTCCTTCGCATACAGCTCGGCAGGCAACGGAATCATCGGGTGCGGGGCGCCGGTCGGTGAGATGGCGGCAGCCTCCGCGATCGGATCGGCGATCAGCTTGTCGGTCGGTGTGTTCGGGTCGCTGACCTGGTTGACGAAGGAGGTGTTGGCCCCGTTTTCCAGCAGGCGGCGCACCAGATAGGCGAGCAGCGTCTCGTAGGTGCCCACCGGCGCGTAGATGCGGCAGGGCCGGTTCAGCCCGCCTTCGGCGGTCGGGCCCGTCACCTGTTCGTACAGCGGTTCGCCCATGCCGTGCAGGCACTGGAACTCGTACTGGCCCGGGTAATAGTTCTGGCCGGCCATCTCGTAGATGGTGGCCAGCGTGCGCGCATTGTGCGTGGCGAACTGCGGATAGATCGCATCGGGAGCGCGCAGCATCTTCTGCGCGCAGACCAGATACGACACATCGGTATAGACCTTGCGCGTGTAGACCGGATAGCCTTCCATGCCATCGAGCTGCGCTCGCTTGATCTCGCTGTCCCAATAGGCGCCTTTCACCAGTCTGATCATCAGGCGGTGGCGGCTGCGGCGGCCCAGGTCGATCAGGTGGTCGATCACGTAAGGGCAGCGCTTCTGGTAGGCCTGCACCACGAAGCCGATGCCGTTCCAGCTGGCCAGCGCCGGGTCGAAGCACAGCGACTCCAGCAGGTCGAGCGACAGCTCCAGACGATCGGCCTCTTCGGCGTCGATGTTCAGGGCGATGTCGTAGCGACGGGCCAGCAGCGCCAGGTGGCGCAGGCGCGGCATCAGCTCACCGAACACCCGATCGGCCTGCGCACGGCTGTAGCGCGGGTGCAGGGCCGAGAGCTTGATCGAGATGCCGGGGCCCTCATAGATGCCCCGGCCGTTGGCCGCCTTGCCGATGGCGTGGATCGCCATTTCGTAGGCCATCAGATACTTCTGGGCATCCTCGTCGGTGGCGGCTGCCTCGCCCAGCATGTCGTAGGAGTAGCGAAAGCCCCTGGCCTCGTATTTGCGGGCGTTGGCGAGCGCCTGCTCGATGGTCTCGCCCGTCACGAACTGCTCGCCCATCATCCGCATCGCCATGTCCACGCTCTTGCGGATCAGCGGCTCGCCGCCCTTGCCGATCAGGCGGGTCAGGGCCGAGGACAGGCTGCTCTCGCTGTTCGTGGAGACGAGCTTGCCGGTCAGCATCAGACCCCAGGTGGTGGCGTTGACGAACACCGATGGCGAGTGCCCGAGGTGGGATTTCCAGTCGCCGTGGCTGATCTTGTCCCGGATCAGCGCGTCACGGGTTTCACGATCCGGGATGCGCAGCAGCGCCTCGGCCAGACACATCAGCGCCACGCCTTCCTGGCTGGAAAGGGAAAACTCCTGGATCAACGCTTCGACACCGCTGCCCCCTTTCTGCCGGCGGCGCAGCCCCTCGACCAGCTGTCTGGCCAGCGCTTTCACGCGGCTGGTATATGGCTCGGCCACCAGCGCCGGCTCTTCGGCCTGCTTCAGCAGCCAGCTCACGCATTCCGGCTCGGGGCGGCGCCAGGCGGCCGTGATGGCGGCCCGCTGCGGTGTCTGCGGGGCGATGTCCTGTGCGAAAGCGAGGAAGGGCTGTGTGCCGTCGGCGGTTGGCGGGCGCCCGTCGATGCCGCTGGCTTTCAGGCCGGGCGCACCTGCCTGCAGCTCTGGCGGCAGGTGGCCCCGCTCGATGTTCTCCATGTAGCTGAGCAGCGCCTGCTTCACCAGCCAGGGCAGGGTGCGGTTGTTGCGATCGGCGACCTGCTTCAGCCGGTTGTGAAGTGCCTCTTCGACCTTGATGTTCAGGTGGGTATGGCTCACGTCGTGTGTCTCCAACGGTCTGGCCTGTCGTTCGTGCCAGAGGATGTCCGCAAGGACAGGGCAAGAAATCCTCCGATATCCGCATCACGCTGTTGCCCCCGGCGGGTAGCGGGTCCGTGAGAGTGAGGTGTGGTCGGAGGAAACATGGTTTTCAGTTCAGACTGCCAGCGTATCACTTTTGTTATTAAAAAGTACGTTGGCCAAAACGCATAAAACCTTCAGAATACGCAGCCCCATTTTTTCGGGCCTTTTCGGATACTCTGCACAAGTCCAGGCGGACGCCGCATCCCGTGTCGGGGCGCGTCGCCTCGCGGGACTTGTTCAGAGTATCCTTTCAGGTTTCCTGATGGACGCCGGTGCTGCCTTTCCCACGGGAAGGCGCCGGCCATCGGGAGCGCTGAATCGTCAGGGCCCGATTCGATGGTTTCCGGATTCTACGTTGGGGGCCATGCTGCTTACGGCAAACCTGTGTGCGGCATGAGGCTGCCCGCAGGTGGCCGTCGAGCCCGCCGGATCGGTCGGGTGGATGTCGCCCATCTGGCAGCCAGGTGTCCTGCCCCCGTTTTTGTGATGACTGTGTTCCGTTCTCGCTCCCGTTCAGGTGGACGCCGGCACCGGCGTGCCGCCTTGTCCTCCGATTCGTTTCCTGCGCCGTCGGCCGCCGATGCGGCTGTCCCCGCCTGGGGCATCGACAGTTTCGTCCAGACCGTTCTGTCGGGGCAGCCCGTCCCCGATGACCTTCGCCGCCTGTGGCTGATCGAAACGGTTCGTGTGCCCGATGGCGAACAGTTCGTCGATCCGTTCCAGGCCATGGGTCTGCGACTGCTCCGGCCGGAGGAAACCGCGCGTCTGAGAACCGGGGGGTTGGCGCACTGGATGGACGCCTGTTGCGTGCGCAACCACGTTGCCGATGACCCGACGGCCGTCGAGGCCATGAACGAGGCCATCAATCAGGTCGCCCGCATGGCCACCTTCGTCGTCATGCGTGGCCGTGGCAATCTGATCGGCTACTGGCAGGGCCCCGAGGGCACGCCGCTCGCCCGTGCGCCCATCGTCGAGCTGAATACCCAGGGTGTCTTCGATCTGCTGCCGGGCCGTGAGCTTACCGAGGCGCTGCTGGGGGTGTATGCTGGGGATGATGCCAGCCGTTTTGCCGCGATGGCCGAGTGGTTCGCCCGACATGATGTGCTGATCACGGCCCACCGTCGGGAAGAGCTGGTCATCCCGGCCTGCAGTACCCTTCCAGAGATGCTGAAAACCGGTTTTTACAATCGTCAGCGGGTTGCGGCCGGTCTGCAGCCGGTCTAGGAGCTTGGGCGGCAGGCATCGCGAAGGCGAAAATGGGCCGGCGCGGTCGATTTGCAGCCCGCGACTTTCCTGCCGCCCAAGCTCCTGGAACGACACCCTCTGGATCCTGAATCGTTCGTCGCCTGTTCCGTCGCTTGCCGTCATGACTCATCCGCATGTTTCTCCTTCCGGTTTCCGCCTGTCGCCACTGACACTGGCGGTGGCATCGCTCGTCTGGCCGATGGCACTCATGGCGCAGCCAGCGACGCCGTCCAGTCCGGCGCCCGATGTCAGGGCCATGAAGCAGGGGGCGAGGGGTGAGGTTCTGATACCTGCCAGCCGTGTCCGGGCCATCGAGAAGGCTGCGCAGGCGGTATCCCGCTGCATCGCGATCCAGCAGGATGCCGCCCGGCTGCGCTGCTATGACCAGGTGCCGATGGTGTCACTGAAGCCTAGGACCGATGCGGGCGCTACCCGGTCGGCAGGGCAGAGCGCAGACGCGCCCGCCGGCAAGGGGGTACCGATTCCGGCCGGTCAGGCAGAAGACCTGTTGCGGGCAGCCCGGCGCACGGATGAGTGCCGGGCCATGGCGCTCGACGCCGACCGGCTGCATTGCTATGACGAAGTGGCCGCCAGCCGGATCACGCCACCCGATCGAAGCCTGCCCTCGGGCGCTGCCCAGACGTACGGCCTGAAGCTGAAGGCCCCTTCGGAGACCACGCGTGCCGAGCCGCACATGATGGCGCCGGCTCAGGGATCGTGGTTCGGTGATGGCTCCTGGTTCAGCCAGGCATTGCCGTCCTTCGAGCCCTCACCGCCGGACGAGGCCCGGTTCCTGCTGGATGGCCGGCAGGCGTCGCGGGCGGTCCAGGACGTGCGCCGCAGCCTGGGTGTCGACCTGACCGACCGCTGGGAGCTGGACGATGCCGCCAGCCGGGGGCGTTTCGTGCTGCGTCCCTACAAACCGATGTACGCGATCTTCGGTGACTGGACATCCCGGGTGAACCGGGCGCCGGGCACCCCGAACCCCGACAATGCCTGGGCCACGGCCAGTGCGGCCGAGGTGGTCAACACGGGCCTCTTGAAGAACGTCGAGGCGAAGTTCCAGGTCAGTCTGAAGACCAAGATCTACGAGAACCTGATTGGTGACAACGGCGACATCTGGGTGGGCTACACCCAGGTATCGCTGTGGCAGATCTATACGCCCAGCATGTCACGCCCTTTCCGGGAAACGAACTATGAGCCAGAGGTGATGGCCGTCTTCCGTACCCACCGGAAAGTGGGGGACTGGCACTGGCGTCTGGCCTCCATCGGCCTCAACCACCAGTCCAATGGCCGCAGTCTGCCGGTGTCGCGCAGCTGGAACCGGGTCATCCTGCAATTCGGCCTCGAGCGCGAGGGCTGGATGATGATGCTGCGGCCCTGGTGGCGTGTGCCTGAAGAGGCCAAGGATGACGACAACCCCGACATCAGCGATTTCATGGGGCGGGGCGAATGGTTGCTCGTGCACCGGCGGGGCGGCCACGAAATGTCGCTGACAGCCAGGCATTCGCTGCGGCTCGGCAGCCGTTCGCGCGGTTCGCTGGCCCTGGATTATGCTTTTCCGATCAGCAGCTACCTGAAGGCGCACCTGCAGGTGTTCCGCGGCTATGGCGCCAGCATGATCGACTACAACCACAAGCAGACACGGGTGGGGCTGGGCATCTCGCTGGTGCAGTGGCTCTGACGGGCGTCTCCTGACGGGCGGCTGGCCGGGGCACGTCATCGACCTGGCCGTGCGCCTGATCCTGATCAGGCAGCCGGCCCGTTCCCCGGCAAACGTCGCGGGGGCCGGTCAGGTGTCAAAAACTTGCGGGTGTACGGGTTGAATCCCACATGCCCGTCCGAGCAGGTACCATCATCCCCTGTTTCTCCATTTTCCAGCAGGGGGTGATGATGGCAGCACGCCGTCTGAAAGGCCGGTGCATCCGGCTGTTGTCCGTGGGCATGGTGGCCGTGTGGCTGTCGGGTTGCGGCTACAACGACATCCAGCGGGCCGACGAGGCCACCAAGCAGGGGTGGGCCGAGGTTCTGAACCAGTATCAGCGTCGTGCCGACCTGATCCCGAACCTGGTCAACACGGTCAAGGGCTATGCCGAGCACGAGAAGGAAGTGCTGACCCGTGTCACCGACGCCCGCTCGCGTGTCGGCCAGATCCAGGCCCAGGTCAATCCGGCCGATCCGGCCTCGCTGAAGCAGTTCGAAAGTGCCCAGGCGGAGATGAGCAGCGCGCTGTCGCGCCTGCTGGTCGTGGCCGAGAACTACCCGCAGCTTCAGGCCAACCAGAATTTCAGCGAATTGCAGGCCGAGCTGGCCGGCACCGAAAACCGCATCACGGTGGCCCGCAAGCGCTACATCCAGACGCTGAACGACTACAACGTGCTGATCCGCGAGTTTCCGGTCAACCTGACGGCCAAGGTCATGGGCTATGACCTGAAGCCGCAGTTCACCGTCGAGAACGAGCAGGCCATCTCCCGGCCGCCGTCGGTGGACTTTGGTGGTGCGAAGGGCGCGGTGCCTGCCGCCGGTTCGGCCAACTGAGGATCGGGATGCGGATGGCTCGGGATCGGGGAGAACCGGGACGGGATGTGCGGATGAACCGGCAGCCTGAAAGCCGCTGGCGCCGTGCCGGCAATGGGTTGCTGGTCGCGCTGGCCCTGTTCGGTGCCGCCGGCGCGCCGGTACAGGCATCGCCTGCCGGGATGTCGGCCGATGTGGCAGCGTCGCAGCTGCAACCTGTGATGGCTGCCGACCCGGCTGGCGGGCTGCCGTCACGGGCCGGGGATCAGGTCGCCCGGCCCGCTTCGCCGTCGTCACCGGTTGTCACCGTCACGCCACGGGCCGTACCGCTGACGCAGCTCGCCCAGAGCACGCCGGCCACGGGCCGTGCCCCGGCGGCCGGCACTGGCGATGGCTGGCAGGCGGAAGTGGCCGACATCGATGACAGCTTCAAGCCCATTCCCCCCCTGCGATCACCCGTCACCGACACCGCAGGCATGTTGCAGCCGGGCGAACGGCAGGCGCTCATCCAGAAGCTTTTGCAGCTGCAGGATCAGAAGGGCAGTCAGGTCGCCGTGCTGACCGTGAAGACGACGCAGCCCGAAACCATCGAGGAGTACTCGTTGCGCGTGGCCGAGGCCTGGAAACTGGGCCGTGGCAAGACAGGCCCCAGCGGTCAGGCGGTCGATGACGGCGTGCTGCTGCTGATCGCGCGAGACGACCGCCGTGCCCGTGTCGAAGTCGGCTACGGGCTGGAGGGGGCCATTCCGGATGGCATGGCCAAGCGCATCATCGACCAGCAGCTCGTGCCGCATTTCCGCCAGCAGCAGTATTTCGCCGGTATCCAGGCAGCGGTCGATTCGATCATCGCGCGCATCAACGATGAACCCTTGCCGTCGCCAGCCGATGCCCGCAGCACCGAGGATGTCTGGCTTGATGACATCCTGCCGCTCATGTTCTTCATGACGATCGGTGGCATCATCGCATCCGGCATCATCGGCCGCGTGCTCGCCGGCCTGCTGGCCGGTGGCATCATGGGCTTCAGTGCACTGGGTGTGCTGGGCTCACTGGCCATCGGTGCCATCTGTGGCCTGATCGTGCTGGTGCTCGTGTTCATCGTCTCGGCCAGCGGCCATTCGTTGCAGCAGGTGGGCCGTCATACCTACCGGGGTGGTCGTCGCGGTGGTGGCTTGGGCGGTGGCCTGGGTGGTGGTATCGGTGGGGGTTTCGGTGGCGGTGGCTTCGGCGGCGGTGGCGGCTTCGGCGGTGGCGGAGGCGGTTTTGGTGGAGGAGGAGCATCCGGTGGCTGGTGATCAGACAAGCAGACAGGGCCCGGGCCAGCATCCCGCTACATCGACCGACACACCGTTGTCGGTGGCCCGGCCTTCGCCGGCCATGTCCGGGCCGCCTCCATGCGGCCCGTCTGGGCCGTCCAGCCAACCGGCTCGGGACGCCGTGCCTGCCTGGCCCTCACGTGGGCTCGCCTGCTACTGGCGCCACAGTGGCCTGTCGCCCGATCCGGTGGCCAGGGCTTTCGACGGCGAGGATGCCTTTTCGCTGATCGAAGAGGCCATCAGCGCCGGCGAACAGTACCACCGGGGCGAAATCCGCTTCGCGCTCGAACGAACCTTGAGCTGGTCCGCCCTGTGGCGTGGCCTGACCCCGCGCGAACGCGCCTTGCAGGTCTTCGGCAAGCATCGCGTCTGGGATACCGAAGAGAACACCGGCATCCTCATCTATCTGCTGACGGCCGACCATGCGGTCGAGATCATCGCCGACCGCTTCGCGTATCAGCAGCTGCCTGCCGATCTGTGGGGGCAACTGTGCCTGCGGATCGGCGACGGCTGTCGGCTGGGCGAGCCCGTCCAGGGGGTCATCGATGCGATTCACCACCTGAACGAGGCGCTTATCGAGGCTTTGCCTGCCCGGCCCGGCGAGGATAATCGGAACGAACTGGACAACCGTCCGGTTCGTCTGTAGCCAGCTGTAGCCACCATAGCCATCGGGGGCTGACCCCGTGATCGGTATTGCCGGATGACCTCTCGCCTTCGACGACAACTGCTGTCCTCTTCGCTCGCCGCTGCCGGATTCACGGCCGCTGCAGGCGTGGCTGGCAGCCTGTTGCCGTTCCGATCCGTCAGGGCTGCCGCATCGGATGATGCAAAGCTGGCATCGGCAGGCAGCGTGGGACACCAGCAAGGTGGCGTGCTGGTGCCGGCGCTCACGTCGCTGCCAGCCATGCCGGCGGCACTCAGCCTCGATTTCGACGTGTTCTATGGCGACTTCACCGGCAGCGGCTTTCAGGTCGCCGAGGCCGTCTATCGCTTCAGCCGCCAGAAGGATCAGTACCGGCTCGATACCGAAGCGCATGCCACCGGCATGCTGGCCGTCTTCTACAGTGGCAACCTGCTTCAGACCAGCACCGGGGCACTGGGCGCGCAGGGCTTCCTGCCCCAGCGCTACACCGAAAAACGTGGCCGTCGCCCCGAACGCCAGCTGACCTTCGACACGAAGGCCCGCCGCATCCGGCAGAGCGGCGATGCCGGCGTCGAATTTCCGTTTCCCGAAGGCACGCAGGATCGGCTTTCCGTCTTCTTCCAGCTGGGTCTGCTGGCCCGCAGCCACGACGCCGTCTCCCGCCCGGGCCAGCGCTTCAGGCTGCCCCTGGCCGGCATGAGCCGCATCGACGAGCCGCTCTTTCACGTCATCAGCCGTGAACCGCTGCGCACCAACGCCGGCCGTTTCGAGGCCCTGCACATCGCCGTCAGCAAGCCCGGCGACCGCGACGCCCCCAAATTCGACGTCTGGCTCGCCCCCGACCTCGACATGATGCCCGTGCGCATCCGCGTCGTCGAAGGTAAGGACAAGCGCGTCATCGACCAGGTGCTGAGGAAACGGCCGGCTGGGGGGTGAGCCTGGTGCGGCATCCCCGCGAATGGGGCTGATCTGTATGCGCCTCTTGTACCTGTTCTGATTATGCTGGTCTTGAAAGGCGTGACATGACTCGTAAGGATGTGCTAATGTGGGTTTGTTCAATCCCACAAGGTGATGTAATGGGCAGATTGACCATCGACATGACAGATCAGCAGCATCAGAGCTTGAAGGCGATGGCTGCCTTGCAAGGCAAGACCATCAAGCAATACGCGCTGGAGCGCCTTTTTCCGGGGGATACCGACGCCGATCAGGCATGGCAGGAACTCAAGCGCATGCTCCGCCAGCGCATCGACGATGGGTTGGCTGGCAAGGTTTCCGACAGGAGCATGGATGAGATACTTGAGGATGAGCTGTCCAGGGAGCGGTTCTGATGGCTTATGTTCTGACGGATGAGGCCGAGTCGGACTTGCGAGAAATCATCCGTTATACCCGGCGAACATGGGGAGAGGCCCAGACACGCCGTTACATGACACAGCTGAAGCAGTGTATTGCCAGCGCAGTTGTTGCCAAGGACAGGGCAAGGAGGTTGGGAGATATCCACCCTGATCTGCGAATGGCGCGGTGTGACCAGCATCATGTTTTTTTCCTGACCGGTGAGTCGACGCCTCTCCTGGTCGTCGCGATTCTGCACGGGCGCATGGATTTGATGACAAGGCTGAAGGACAGGCTTGGCCTTGACTGACGGGCTGGCGAGCTTTCCGGAAAACCGCGCCAAATACAACACGCCTTTCCCGCATCGGATGCTGGCCACCATAATCGGCGAGCCTCTGACCGGTGCCGTCTCCGATTCGGCAGGCATGTCGTCAGGCTGGCAGGGCCTTCCGTCTGTGACAGGGGGCGCAAGGAAACGTGCGTTGTGATGAAGGTCTATTCTGCTATCTCGGAGCCACGGTTGACGGATCCTGCCTCCCGTGCTGGCGACTGGCAGGCACTGAGCGTGTCCGCGACACGGTGCGGGCATCCTTCGGGCATTTCTCATGACCAGGAGACCATGTACACCGCCTACCATGCCAAATACTACGCCCATGAACTGACCCGGCGTCACGGGGCAGACGGGGTGGACAGGCTCTCACAGTCGCTGTTCGATGCCCGGGTCGATCTGAATCCGCATCAGATCGAAGCCGCCCTGTTCGCCTTGCGAAACCCCTTGCAGGAGGGCGTGCTGCTGGCCGATGAGGTGGGGCTGGGCAAGACCATCGAGGCCGCGCTCGTGCTCTGCCAGTATTGGGCCGAGCGGCAGCGCCGCCTGTTGATCATCTGCCCGGCTGCGCTGCGCAAGCAGTGGGCGCAGGAGCTTCAGGACAAGTTTGCCGTGCCGGCCCTGGTCGTCGACAGCGCCACGCTGAAGCAGCAGGGCCAGACCCGGATGCTGTCGGCCCTGCAGAGCTGGGCCGGCCAGCAGGTACTGATCCTGTCCTATCCCTTTGCGGCCCGGCACGAGGCCGCACTGCGTGCCATCGCCTGGGATGTGGTGGTGATGGACGAAGCGCACAAGTTGCGCAACGCGCATCGCAGCAGCAACCGCACCGGCCAGGCGCTCAAGCGCGCACTGGCGGGCCGAAAGAAGCTGTTGCTGACCGCCACACCGCTGCAGAACTCGCTGATGGAGCTGTATGGCCTGTCCACGTTGCTGGATGAACACCTGTTTGGTGAGGAGGCTTCCTTTCGCCGGCAGTTCATGAGCGGGGAAGACGCCATCCCGGCCTTGCGGCGCCGGCTGCGTCATGTCGTCAAACGCACGCTGCGAAAGGATGTGCTGGAGTACATCCGCTACACCGAGCGCAAGGCACTGACCCAGCCCTTCGAGCCGACGGATGAGGAACATGCCCTGCATGAGCGGATTTCGGCCTTCCTGCAACGCGAACACTCCTATGCCCTGCCCAGGCAGCAACGGCACCTGACCAGCCTGATCCTGCGCAAACTGCTGGCATCCAGCCCCCAGGCGGTGGTGGCTACCCTGCGCATCATCCGTGAGCGTCTGCAAGCCATGCTGGCCGCTGGTGTGATGAGCGACCCGAAGGCGGATGAGGACATGCTGGCCCGGTTGATGGCGCAGGAGGACATGGATGAAGCGCTGCTGGCACGGCCATCGGAAGAGGAGGATCAGCCGGAAGTCGAAGGTGAAGCTGAAGCCGAAGGCGAACACACCACGTTGGCGGTGGAGAGGGTCAACGCCCTTGCCCATGTCGCTGATGGCAAGCCATCAGCCCCTTTTGCGAATCGTGCCTCGCTTCTGCCGCAAGCCGATCGGCAGGGTGAGGCCGTGCAACTGCGTGCGGTGTCGATTGCCGTGGCCGATTGGGATGACGAAAAGATCGACCCCGAGCTGCTGCGTCTGGAAATCGCCGAGCTGGGTGAGTTCATCGACAAGGCCGAAAATCTGCCCACCGACACGAAGGCTGCCGCCTTGCTCAAAGCCCTGAAGCTGGGCTTTGACAACATGGCGGCACTGGGCGCGCCCAGAAAGGCGATCATCTTCACCGAATCACGGCGCACGCAGGAATATCTGGCCCGATTCCTGTCGGCCCATGGATATGAGGGGAAGCTGGCCATCTTCTCCGGCACCAACACCGATCCCGAGAGTACGGCCATCTACAAGGCGTGGCTGAAAACGCATGCCGGCACCGATCGCGTCACCGGTTCGGCTCAGGTCGATCGGCGTACCGCGCTGATCGACCATTTCCGTCAGGATGATGGCCGCGGTGCCGACATCATGATCGCCACCGAAGCGGCCGCCGAAGGCGTCAACCTGCAATTCTGCTCCCTGCTGATCAACTATGACCTGCCGTGGAACCCGCAGCGGGTCGAGCAGCGCATCGGCCGCTGTCATCGTTATGGACAGCGTTTCGATGTGGTCGTCATCAACTTCCTGAATACGCGCAACCAGGCCGACCAGCGTGTGCTGGAACTGCTGACCGACAAATTCAATCTGTTCTCGGGTGTCTTTGGTGCCAGTGACGAAATTCTGGGCCAGCTCGAAGGCGGCATCGACTTCGAGAAGCGCGTGCTGCAGATCTACGACACCTGCCGCCAGCCGGCTGAGATCGAATCGGCGTTCAACACCCTGCAGCAGGAGCTGGAGGCCGTCATCACCAACCGGATTCGTGAAACCCAGGCGCAGCTGCTGGAGAATTTCGATGAAGACGTGCATGAACGGCTCAAACTGAAGCTGGACGAAGCGCAGGCACGGCTGGATCGCCTGGGCCGCTGGTTCTGGGGTGCTACCCGTTATGCCTTGCAGGACAGGGCGTGTTTCGATGAAGCGGCCCATGCCTTTTCATTGAGCGATCCACCGCCGGCCATCGCAGCGGGCCGGTATCAGCTGCTGCGTGGCGGAGCCCAGCCCGACAGGCTCGCTCATGCCTACCGGCTCAGCCATCCGCTGGGGGAATGGTGCCTGGCACAAGGTCTCGCCAGCGACACGCCGACGGCAGAACTGGTGTTTGCCTACAGCCGGCATGCGCACCGCTTGAGCGTCATCGAACGACTGAAAGGGCAGGCCGGCTGGCTGATCCTGAGCCGCGTGCAGGTGAGCGGGCTGGACAGTGCCGATCTGTTGCTGTTCAGTGCACGAACGGATCAGGGTGAGCCGTTGGATCAGGACATCTGTGAGAAACTCCTGTCGGTGCAGGCGAGCGGCAAGGCCAGACCCCTGACCGAGCCTGTGCCCGTCGAGCTGATGGCCGATCACCGCCAGGCCGTGGCCGCGAGCATCGCTGAGGTGCTGGAGCGGCATCAGCGCCTGTTCGAGGATGAACGCGACAAGCTGGAACAATGGGCCGAGGATAAACTGCTGGCAGCCGAAGAAGCGATGCGCACCACGCGGGCGCGGATCAACCAGTTGAAACGGGATGCGCGAAAGGCGACGACCGTGTCCGAGCAGGCAGACATCCAGCGAGCCCTGGCCGAGCAGGAGCGAAAACGCAAGCGCCAGCGTGAGGCCCTGTACGATGTGGAGGATGAAATCGCTGAAAGACGCGATGCCATGATCGAAGCCCTGCAGGCACGCCTGACCCAGACCACCCAGACCGACACCCTCTTCACCCTGCGCTGGCGGGTTGAGTAAAATACATTCAAAATCAACAGCTTAGGTATTATAATGCCAACAGCCAACAGCCAACAGCCAGAATCCCGTTCTGAATTAGGCTTCAGCCCCGACCCGCTGGCGCAACGCCAGAAGGAACTGCTGGCCACCCTCGGCCAGATCGACCCCGCCCTCATCAAGGACAACCAGCTCGACATCGACGCCCTGAAAGCATTGCTGGGCGACGAGCGCATCGCACCTGACGAACACTACGAGCTGAGCTGGGCCGGCAAAAGTGCCGCCCGCCGCGAAATCCAGAAAAGCACCAGCAACACGCTGCGCCCGGCCGCTCAGAACCCCGAGCGAGCCCCGCACATGCTGATCGAAGGTGAAAACCTCGAAGTGCTGCGCGTGCTGCAGAAAAGCTACTACGGCAAGGTCAAGATGATCTACATCGACCCGCCGTACAACACCGGCAATGACAGCTTTGTTTACCCGGATGACTTCCGTGAAGCCCGAGAAAGCTACCAGCGCCGCATCGGCGACATGAACGAAGACGGTGACCTGAACAAGCAGAGCCTCTGGGAGAAAAACAGCAAGGATTCTGGCCGCTATCACAGCAACTGGCTGTCGATGATGTATCCGCGTCTCTATCTGGCACGAAACCTGCTGCGGGAAGATGGGGTGATATTCATTAGTATTGATGATAATGAAGCAGCGAATCTGAAGCTGCTTTGTGATGATATTTTTGGAGAGGATAACTTCTTGTCATCAATGATTTGGAGGTCCAGGACGTCTATTTCCGATGACCATAAAGTATCTAACAACCATAATTCAATTCTTGTTTATTCAAGAAATTATTCGCTCCTGAAATTTTATGGTGATAGAATAAATGAGTCTGATTACCAAAATAGAGATAATGATCCTCGTGGTCCGTGGAAGTTAGTGCCTTTGGATGCTAATAAACCAGGAGGGGATACATTTTATCCTGTAAAAAATCCTGAAACGGGTGAAGATTTCTATCCGCCTGTGGGGAGAAGCTGGTCTATCAACAGGATTGAGATGTCTAGGCTTATGGCTGACGGCAGGGTTATGTTTGGTATTTCTGGTAATAGTGCTCCTAAGAGAAAGATTTTTTTTAACGAAAGGATTTCGAGAGGCGATACAAAAACACCTAGTTCACTAATTCTTGGGTCTGGCACCCCGAGTTCGACAAATCCTGCCTAAAACTGAGGCAGGCAAAGGCATTTTATCTTTTGAATCAATAGCTTAGCGTCTTGGGGTCAGGGCATTTGTAGTGACACGTTTTTCCTGGGTTTATCTTGACTGACGGCCTATGTTGTCCTATCGTGATGACATGTTCGTCAGAATCACCACGTCAGGCCCCCCGAGTTCGACAAATCCTGCCTAAAACTGAGGCAGGCAAAGGCATTT
>JAUMZD010000064.1 GCA_030528325.1 Lautropia sp.
TGATCAACTTATGGGAGGACTTTCACCTCCAGGAGTGCGCCCATGCTGGGCGCACAATAAAAAAGGCACCGAAACGGTGCCTGATGAAACGCAGTGCATGATCGGGGGAGGGAATCCGGCACGATCCGGCGCCGGCGCAGGTTTCGACCTCACAGCAGGCGTTCAAACGCCTGCTTGGCCCCGCTCACCTCTCATGCGGTCTGCTCACGCTTGCGGAACCAGCCCCCCAGCCACGAGCGATCGGCCCGGGCAGCTGCTTCGGCACGAACATGGGCCGGCAGGCGATTGACCAGGAAGGGCACGCCCATCAGCAGCACGGCCAGATCATCGGCCAGGCCCAGCATGATGGCGAACTCGGGCACGATGTCGATCGGCGACACCAGATAGGCGGCCAGCGCCAAGATCGCCACCTTCATGCCCACGGGCGTGGCGGGATTGCGCAGCGCGTACCAGAGCATGACGGCCTCACGACCGGTGGAACGGAAGAGGCGGCGGATTTTCAGCAACCAGAACATGGATTTTCCTCTCAGTGCAGTAAGTGACGGATGTACACCCAACCAGGAAGATGTACAACCAACCGCGCCGATGGAAAGCCGGCACGATGACAGACACATGGGCTACGGGCAACCTTCCCAGCCCTGCATGTTCCGGCTACATGGGGACAATTCTGCCCCGGTCAAGGAAAAATTCACAGAAATACATGATTGAACGGATACAGAGCCGTCCTCCGAACCCCCCCCTCAGGCACGGCACGGTAACCCGGTATCCCGGATCTTCTCTCCCCCCGACAAGCTCGACGCAGCATCGCCAGCGGAACGGCCCCTTGGGAAATCCCTAATCCCTCTCTCGCTTCTACTATCTTGTCCAATTGAATCACATACTGATACGATGAAAATCATAATGTGATCCAAATGAAGGCGAGTTCCGTCACATGCCCTCTCAAGCCAGGCAAGGCAACGGATGCACGGAAGGAGAGAGACAGCGGGGCGACCTTGAGGCTGAGGCCGTCCTGCCGACATCAGGGGAGGAGAAAAGATGCGGATCCTCGCAACACTCAACGCACATGGCGAGCGCTGGATGATGCTGTGGCTCTATGCCTATATCGTCCTGGTCACCGCCGTCGAAGTCTTTCGCCGCTTCGTGCTGGATCTCTCTTCGGTCTGGGGAGAAGAAAGCGCACGCTATGCCTTCATCTATCTCACATGGATCGGTGCAGCCGTGGCGATCAGAAACCGCTCGCACATCCGCATCGACGTCGTGCTCAACGCCCTGCCCGTGCGCGGCAGGGCGTTCCTCAATGCCATTGCGCATCTGTGCGCCATCATCTTTGCGGGTTTTGCCCTCTACTGGTCGATCGAACCGGTACTGGTCTCGTTCCGGTTCGGCTCCGTGACCGATGGGCTTCGCATCACGAAAGGATGGTTTCTGATCGCGGTTCCCCTGGGCTTCACCCTGGTTCTCGGACGCTCACTGGAAGCGTTGATCCATGACGTCAACGATCTGCGCCACGGGCGTGAGACCCGGGGCGGAGAAAAACTCTTTGACTGAGGAGGTCGTCATGCTCTACGGAGACACACCGCTCGAGCTGGAGCTCGGCCCCGACGTGATGTTGCCTCTCGCCCTGCTGGCGCTGCTCTTTGCCATCGGGGTACCGGTCTGGATATCCCTCGGACTCTCGAGTCTGCTGATGTTGTGGATGACAGGTATCCTGCCTCTGTCACTGCTGGGGGAAAGCCTGTTCAGCGGGATCGACGCCTTCGCGCTGATTGCCATTCCGCTGTACCTGCTGACCGGCGATGCGCTGGTTCGCTCCGGTCTCTCCGACAAGCTGCTCAACATCGCCGAAGCCACGGCAGGCTCTCTGAGAACCGGCCTGGGGAGCTCAACCGTGCTGGGCTGCGGATTCTTTGCCTGCATCTCCGGTTCGGACGCAGCAGGATGCGCCGCCGTCGGCCGGATCACTCACAAGCACCTTGTCGAGCGCGGTTATCCCCCGGCCTATGCAGCAGCCCTGATTGCCGCAGGCGCCTGCACCGGCATCCTGATCCCACCGTCGATCGCCTACATCATCCTGGGCATGGTTCTCGGTGTTCCCGTGACCAGCCTGTTCGTCGCCGCTGCCATTCCTGGCGTGCTGGTTCTACTGGCGATCATGCTGACCAACGTGCTCATCAACCGCCTTTCCGGTTTCGAAAACAGTGCTGCCAGATTCTCCTTTCGGCGCTGGCTGGCGGCCCTCTGGGACGGCAAATTTGCACTGGCCATTCCCGCCATCATTCTTGGCGGCATCTACACGGGGATTTTCACGCCCACCGAAGCCGCCGCCGTGGCCGTCGTCGTCACGGTCGGTATCGGATTCATGACCGGATCACTTGAACGGCGGGACATTCCCCGCATGCTCGAAACATCCGCCAAGGTGAATGGCGTGATCGTCCCCATCATTGCCGTGGCCCTGCCGCTGGCACAAGCACTCGCACTGGTCGAGCTTCCCCAGGCATTTGCCGACATGATCACCTCATATACGGATGATTCGACGATGATCGTCCTGCTCATGCTGGCGGTTTTTCTCGCGGCAGGCTGCTTCATGGAAGCCACGCCAAACATCGTGATCCTGGGCCCGATCATGTTTCCGCTGGCATCCCAGATCGGCATGGATCAGCTTCAGTTCTGCGTGTTCATGATTACGGCGCTCGGCATCGGTTTCATCACCCCACCATTGGGCTTGAACCTCTTCGTCATCGCCGGCGTCAGCGGCCAGCCGATCCTGAAAATCGCCCGTTACGCCCTGCCCTACGTCATGTCATTGATTCTGGTCGTCTTGCTGATTGCCTTCGTTCCATCCCTTTCGTTATGGGCCTTCCAGGAATAGCCACCAGGAAAACCGGAAACATCACAACCAGAACTTTCATGAGCCGGATCGTTATCGCTCAGGGTTCATGGCCGTAACCAAGCAGGCTCGTCACCTCATCCTCGGCAACGGGCCCAACACACAGGAGACAGGCATGGCATCGAAACTGGTGTCCTTGAAGACGAAAACGCCCTGGTGGAGGCTCCAGACAAGTCCTGAAGATCTGCCGGCCATCGATCGGAACGAATTGATCGTTCTGGCAGAGCAGCTCCACATCATTCGCCGCTTCGAAGAAAGGCTGCTCAAGCTGAGTGTGGCCGGCATCCTGCATGGGCCGGCCCATGCCAGCATCGGACAGGAAGGAGCCGCCGTGGGTGCGATGTCAGTGCTGGATTCGAATGACAAGATCAATGGCACCCATCGCATGCATCACCAGTTTCTGGCCAAGGCACTGAATCATGCCATGCCTGCAGGTTACTCGCCATTGAGCCAGGCCTTCCCTGACAGCATGCAGGACGTCATCCATCGAACTTACGCGGAAATTCTCGGCCTCACACCTGGCTACTGTGGTGGCCGGGGGGGGTCGATGCACCTGCGTCATCCCGAGGCCGGCATTTTCGGCTCCAACGCCATCGTCGGCGGAAACCCCTCCCACGCCGTCGGCTACGCCTTTGCCGACAAGTTCAATCGGCGCCCCCACGTCTCGGTGACCTTCTTTGGTGACGGTGCCATGCAGAATGGCGCCGCTTATGAAGCCATGAACCTGGCCGCACTCTACGGCGCGCCGACAGTCTTCTTCGTCGAGAACAACCTGTATGCGGTTTCCACTCACATCTCCGAGCAGACCCGGGAAACCCGCCTGTCGGCCCGGGGACTATCACTGGGAATCCCTGCCATCGAATTTGACGGAATGGAGCTGATCGCCGCGCGACTGGCGATGGAGAAAGCCCGTGCCATCATCGACGAGTCGGGTGGTCCTGTCCTTCTCGAGGCCAGAACCTATCGGCATCTGCACCAATCGGGCACGCTCAAGGGAAGTGCCTTTGGTTATCGCGACAAGGCAGAAGAAGAGACCTGGATGGACCGGGACCCCGTGACGAACTTCTCGAGGCAACTGCATGAAGCGGGGATCCTCGATGAGGCGGCACTGAGTCAAATCGACGTGCGCGCTCAAACATGCATCGATCGGGCACTGGATCGTTTGCTGGAACAGGATGCGGATGGCAGGACAAGCCGGATCCAGCCATCCCTGTGGCCAGACCCACGGGAAGTCGACGACGGCATCCGGGGAGACCTCAGCGAACTCGCCGGGCTACGAACACGAGAACTGGAAGAATGCCCGGCCGAGGAACTGTCCGAAATCCGTTTCATCGATGTCATCCCGGCTGCGATGCTGGACAACATGAAACGCCACGACCAGCTCATCGTTCTGGGAGAAGACGTACACCGTCTTCGCGGGGGAACGGCCGGCGCGACCCGGGGCATCGACGAGCACTTTCCGGATCGACTCATTGGTACGCCCATCTGCGAGAACGGATTCACCGGCATGGCGCTGGGCGCGGCGCTGAACGGCATGCGCCCCGTCATCGAGATCATGTATCCGGATTTTGCGCTGGTGGCTGCCGATCAGCTTTTCAACCAGATTGCCAAGGTTCGTCACATGTTCGGGGGAAATTTCTCCGTACCCATCGTGGTTCGCAGCCGTGTCTCCGCGGGTACCGGTTACGGTTCACAGCACTCGATGGATGCCAGCGGCCTGTTCTCTCTCTACCCGGGTTGGCGAATCGTTGCACCATCCCGCCCTTACGATTACATCGGCCTGCTCAATGCCGCCATCGCCTGCGATGACCCCGTTCTTGTCGTGGAGTACAACGACCTGTTCAGGAAGCGCGGTCCGGTTCCCCGTGAAGACTGGAACTACATCGTATCCTTCGGCAAGGCAAGGGTGGCAAGACCCGGTACACGCTGCACCGTCCTCTGCTACGGCTCGATGGTGGATATCTGTGTGGATGTGGCCAATGCCAGTGGTATCGATGCAGAGATCATCGATCTTCGGTCGCTGGACCCCCTGGGTCTGGATTGGGAAACGATCGGTGACAGCATCAAGCGCACCAATGCCCTGATGATCGTCGAACAGACCACCCGAGGCACTTCCATCGGCTCACGCATCGTCAGTGACGCGCAGCTGAGGTTCTTCGACTGGCTTGATCATGAAATCGTCCATGTGACCGGCTCGAACGCATCACCCGTCGTGTCCAAGGTTCTCGAACGTGCCGCGCTTGCCGGTTCAGAAGCGTTTCTGGAGGCCTTGCGTTCGCTCGATGCACGTCGTGGCCAGCCATCATGACCCATTTCTGGCGAGGAAGACCATCCATGAAGCTTCAGGATCCTGTTCTGACCCCCCATCACACCGCGGTATGCGTCACCGATTTTGAGCATGCACTCGAGTTCTATTGCAGTTTCCTCGGTTTCGAGCTCGAGGGGCATATGGATCAACGCGACGAGCCGGCGCTGGGCACCGTCGTCGGCCTTCCCGGCGCGGTGATCCGATGGGCCATGTTGCGTCTGGGAAAGCATCGCATCGAAGTGTTCAAGTACCACAGCCCCGCCGGTGAGACAGCCCCACGGCGGCAATGCGACTTCGGCTACACCCACCTTGGCATGGAGGTTGCCGATGTCGATGCTGTCTACGCGCAAGCCCTGGCTGCCGGGTATCGAGCTTTGTCGCCCCCTCAATGCCTGCGCGGTGGGCGTAGCAGGGTCTTCTATCTCTGCGAACCGGAAGGCGCCGTCACGGAGTTCATCCAGATCAGCCCAGACGGAGACACCTGCACACCACCGCCAGGACAGGCGTGAGCTGGAGGAACGACACCCACGGGGGCGCCGTAGACGTAGACCTCGATCACAAGGAGAGAGAGATGACGGAACAGACACAGAAAACACTGACCGGCCTGACCACAGTCTCGAGACGGGCACTTCTCAAATTGAGCGGTTCAGCAGGCTTCACGGTAGCCGCCGTGGTGGCAGGCAGCGGCCTGCTCGGCAACCGGGAGGCTCATGCACGGGCGCGTAACGAAGAAAAGGAACGTCAGGCTGGCGCGAAGTACACCATGACGGTCGCAACCGCCTACCGGCTGGGAACCAACCGAACCTTTCCCGTGATGCAGCTCCAGCTCAAGGAGAACATCCAGAATGCAACCCGTGGCAAGGTCTATGTCAAACTCGTGCCAGCGGGATCCCTGGGTAGTGGAACCGAGCTTGCGCAGAAGGTTCAGGCAGGAACGATTCAGGCTGCCCAGCATTCGATGGCCAACTTCGCGCCCTTCGCCCCCGCAGTCGATCTGATCAACATCCCCTTCTGGTGCGGCGACAACCAGCGTTTCATCAATCTCGTCACATCGGAAGCATGGAAACGGGAAGTCGACACCCGTGTCGAGTCGAACGGCATGAAGGTACTGCTCTACCAATGTGTCGACCCGCGGACACTGGCAGCACGACGTGGCTTGCGTGCGGCCCCCCTTCGAACGCCCGATGACCTGAAAGGCATCAAATTCCGAATCCCTGGCTCGAAGATCCTGGCCAGGCTCTATGCAATGATGGGTGCCAGTCCCACGCCCATCGCATGGGGAGAGACCGCCTCGGCGATTCGCCAGGGCGTGGCCGATGCCCTCGACTCGAACGTGATGGGCTTGAACCTTTTCGGATTCAAGGAGATCGTCGAGCATGTCACCCTGATCCGCGCCGTGCCCGACGGGGGGGTGTATTCATGCAACCTCGACTGGCTGAAATCACTCGATGCCGACACCCGCGAAGGCGTGCTGTGGGGCTCGGAAATCACCTTTCTACAGAACATGGCCCAGGTTCCTGCCTCCCGGATGTTCGCACTTGATGAAATGACCCGTGCCGGTGTCAAGCTCCACGAACCCGACGATGCAGAAATGGATAGATGGCGTGAGAAGGCCGGTTCACAACGAGAGGAATGGAATGCCGTCAAGGTCGAGCTGATCGGCTCGCTCAAGGCATTCGATCAGCTCAGGGAAGCCGCCAACACGCAAAGCAAGTATTACGCGCACGACGCCTGATCCGTTGCGTACCCCCACACAACACGGCTTGCGGTGATCTCGCCGCACGCCGTATGAGCCGATCATGAGAGATGAACATGGCACAAGTCATTGAATTTTCCATCCCCGATTCGGGTGAGCCGATGGATAGCGCACGTTTGTTGAAGTGGCTCGTGGCACCAGGCGAGGAACTCATCCGGGGAACCCCACTGCTGGAGATGGAAACGGACAAATCGGTGATCGAGGTCGGGGCTCCTGGCGATGGCCGTCTGGTCGAGCAGCTCGTGAGCGAAAACACAAGATTCGATCCGAGCCGACCAGTCGCACGGATCGAATTCACATCCACTGACGAAACGGAACACACCTCGGCCAGCCCTCCCCCGCCTTCGGCTGAGCTTCATGAAGTCCCTGTCCCTGCCCCCCATGCCCAGCGCATCGGCACACATGACACACGCATCTTCGCCTCCCCAGTTGCACGCCGCGAAATGGCGGCGCAAGCCATAGGGCCGGAAGCGGTTCATGGCAGCGGCCCCGATGGCCGCATCACGCTTGCCGACGTCCGTGCCCATGCTTCCCGTGCAACGGCGGAAAATATCGGCACCTTCGTCCAGACCACGACTGGCCGCATGCACGTTCGCTTCAGGGCTGCATCGACACCACGCCAAGGTTCCGCAACGGTCGTACTGGTGCATGGTCTATTCGGCGATACCGATACCTGGTCCTCCCTGATCAGCCCCCTCAACCGGGAAGGACTCGACGTGTTCTCCCTCGACCTCCCGGCCCACGGCCAGAGCGAATCCGGAGCCAACTCTTTCGAACGGATCGTCGACACGCTTTCTGAAACGCTGATGACACTCGATGGCCGCCCGTTGACCCTGGTCGGACACTCTTTCGGCGGTGCAGTGGTTTCAAGACTGGCCAGCCTGTCCACCATCGATATACGCTCGGTGGTGCTGATCGCCCCACTCGGACTTTGCACCGGCATCGAACAGGACTTCCTTGCCGGCATGACCCTTTCACGCAGCCAGGAGGCCCTGCAGCGCGAACTGGCAAAACTGACTGCCGATGGTGCCGTGCCTTCCGCCACCTACGTTTCACGTCTTTCGGTACGTCTGGCCGAACGCCGGACACTGCTGCAAGACATATGCGAAAGCATCAGCTGGAACGGCGTACAACAGATCGATGTCCGTGCCGATCTCGAAAAGCTGACGTGCCCTGCCAGCCTCCTTCAGGGACGACAGGATCGGATCATCCCTTGGAAGGGTGCGCTCAATGCGCCTCCCCGAGTCGGTTTGCACCTGCTTCCGGGCGTGGGACACATGCCGCATTGGGAGGCCCCTGCCCTGACAAGCGACGTCATCCTGCGAGCCGCGATCTGAGTGGCGCCCAGGAGCTTGGGCGGTAGGAAAGTCGCGGGCTGCAAACCGGCTCGCCATTCAATAGCAGTTCGCCAGTTTGAGGGCAGCTTCCTGCAGATGGGGAAGGTCGCACACCAGATCGTCCGCCGCGACGCGAGCACGGGGTGCAGCAACGGCAAGCGCCAGCACCGGATATTCCCCTTTCCCCGGAATAGGGACGGCGAGCCCCACCACACCATCCAGATATTCCTCGCGGTCGAGCGCGTAACCCTGACGGGCAATCTGGTCGAGCTCGGCCCTCAGCCTGTCCACGTCGATGATGGTACTGGCTGTGAAAGGTTCAAGACTGGCTGTATTGAGGTACCTGTCTCGCTGGGGCGCAGGCATGTGCCCGAGCAACAGTTTCCCTATCGCCGTGCAATGGAGAGGGACGGCACTGCCTGGTTCAAGACGCAGTGACAAGGGCCACGCCGACTCGACCCGATCCACATAACGCACCTGTCCCGCCACGATCGTGCCCACATTGCAGGTCTCATGCATCTTGCTCGCCAGCTCTCGCAGGATCTGGTGTCGCGGCCCACGCTGCGCTGCACCGCTCAGTACATTCAGAGCCAATGCCAGAAGACGATCCCCCTCGACCAGTTGACGTTGCCTGACATCACGCTTGAGCAATCCAAGACGGACGAGATTGGCAATGATCCGATTGATGGTGGGCCGAGGCAGTTTCAACTCGTCCGTGATGTGCGCCGCACTCGGCGGTGGTGACGACGCCGTGATCATTTCCAGCACGTCGATCGCCTTCGCCAGAGAGCCCACCGCATTACCGTCGGCCGCATCACGCTTCGGGGTCGCCTGAGAGTCACGGCGGTTCTTGTTCGACATCGCTATCAGTTTCTTACAAAGCAAGCGCTGATCGTACACCAATCCCCGTCCGCCACGCCCAGCTCACTTCTCCACTGGTTAGGCAGCGAGCGATATCGGGTAGCCCGGCCCCGCCCGAAGTTACCGCCCCCACGCATGCTGAAGCCGGCGTACCGGGTGCTGGCCGACGAATCCATTACCGCCAGGTTGTGAGGAGGTTAGTACCCGGTACGCCGGCCCCTCCCGAAGCTCCAGAAGGAGAGAGAGGCCCCCCTCACTTCACCAGCTGATTGATCTCGATGATCGGCAACAACACCGCCAGCACGATCATCAGCACGATGCCGCCCGTGAACAGGATCAGCAGCGGCTCCAGCAGCGTCGTCATCGTCAGCGTCTTGCGCTCGACCTCCTGCGACAGCGTCTCGGCCGCCCGTTCCAGCATCTGTGGCAACTCGCCCGTGGCCTCGCCACTGGCGATCATGTGCACCAGCAGGGGCGGAAAGGTCTTGCCAGCGCCCAGCGCCCGGGCCAGCGGCGCGCCTTCCCGCACGCGGGCCAGTGCCTCGCGCACCTCGGCCTTCATCGCCTCGTTGTTCAGCGTGTTGGCGCCGGCGTCCAGCGCCTTGATCAGCGGCACGCCGCTGGCCGAGAGAATCGCCAGTGTGGAAGCGAAACGGGCCGAATTGATGCCCCGGATCAGCCGCCCGAACAGCGGCATCTTCAGCAACCAGGCGTGAAAGGACAGCCGTGCCGTCGGTGCCCGCAGCGTGTAGCGGAAGGCCGCAAACGCCACCCCTGCCCCCAGCAGCACCAGCCAACCCCAGTGACGGATGAAAGCCGAGACCTGGATCAGGATCAGCGTGAGCGTCGGCAGATCCTGCCGGGTCTGATTGAAGACGCTGACCACCTGGGGCACCACATAGGTAAGCAGCGCGATGATGACCGCCACGGCCACCACCGCCACGATGATCGGATAGGTGAAGGCCATCTTCACCTTGCTGACCAGCGCCGTCCGGTTTTCCACATAGGTGGCCAGCCGAGACATGACCTGGGCCAGATCGCCCGATTGCTCCCCGGCACTGATCAGTGCCCGGTAGGTGTCGGGAAAGTCGCGCGGGAACTTCGCCATCGCCTGCGTGAGCGTCTGGCCGCTGACCACGTCGCTGCGCACGGCGGCGAACCGTTCACGGATGCGGGCCGATTCGGCCTGCTCGACAACAGCATTCAAGGCCCGCTCGAGCGGCAGGCGCGCCGACAGCAGGCTCGCCAGCTGCCGGGTGCAGAGCGCCAGATCGGCATCCTTCAGCCGGCCACCCAGGTTGATGTGCCCGGCATGCTGCTCGGCCGAGAGCGCCACCACTTCGATCGGGGTCTGGCCCCGCTCGCGGATGATGGCCCGCGCCTGACGGCTGGAATCGGCATCGATGATGCCCTTGTGAAGAATGCCGGCGGCGTCGGCCGCCTGAAAACGATAGGCTGGCATGGGCTATTTCCGCCTCAATCCCGTGTGGCCCGTGCCACTTCATCCGGCGAGGTGACACCCGCCTCGATCCAGCGCTGGCCATCCTCTCGCATCGTGCGAAAACCATTGGCTCGCGCCGCGGCACGCAATTCGCCCTCGCCGGCACTGCGATGGATCAGCGCGCGCATCTCGTCGTCCACCGAGACGATCTCGTAGATGCCGGTACGCCCCTGAAAGCCCGTGCGGTTGCAGGCCAGGCACCCGACGGCGCGCCAGGCACCGGTGACCGGATCTTCTTCCCGGCAGTTCGGGCACAGCTTGCGCACCAGACGCTGCGCCATGATGCCGATCAGGCTGGACGAGAGCAGGAAGGGCTCGATCCCCATGTCCATCAGCCGGGTGACGGCCGAGATCGAGTCGTTGGTGTGCAGCGTAGCGAGCACCAGGTGACCGGTGAGCGAAGCCTGCACGGCGATCTGCGCCGTCTCGACGTCGCGGATCTCGCCGATCATCACCACATCCGGATCCTGACGCAGGATCGAGCGCAGTGCCTTCGCAAAGGTCATGTCGATCCGCGCATTGACCTGCGTCTGGCTGACACCGTCCAGATCGTATTCGATCGGATCTTCCACCGTCAGGATGTTGGTGGTCTTCGCATCCAGACGCGACAGGGCCGCGTACAGCGTCGTGGTCTTGCCGGAGCCGGTCGGCCCCGTGACCAGCACGATGCCGTGCGGCTGCTTGATCAGCTGGTCGAAGCGCTGCAACAGCGGCGGGCTCATGCCGAGCTTGGCCAGGTCGAGACGCCCGGCCTCCTTGTCGAGCAGACGCAGCACGGCGCGTTCGCCGTGGCCGGTGGGCAGCGTCGAGACCCGCACGTCCATTGGGCGGCCCCCGATGCGCAGCGTGATCCGGCCATCCTGCGGCAGGCGCTTCTCGGCGATGTCGAGGCTCGCCATGATCTTGATCCGCGAAACGAGTGCCGCATGCAGCTCGCGGCGTGGACGCACCACGTCTCGCAGTGAACCATCCACACGGAAACGCACCATCGAGTAGGTCTCGAAGGGCTCGATGTGGATGTCGGAAGCATTGTCGCGCGCAGCCTGTGTGAGCAGCGCGTTGATCATCCGGATGATCGGCGCATCATCCTCGGATTCAAGCAGATCCTCGACCTTCGGCAGATCCTGCATCAGGCGGGACAGATCGATGTCGCCGCCCACCTCGTCCACGACCGAGGCGGCCGAACCTTCACGCTGGGAATAGGCCCGCGAGATGGCCGCCGTCAGCTCATCGGCCGGCTTCTGCACCGGTACCAGCCGATATGGGAGGCTGCGCGACATCTCGGCCAGTGCAACGGGCGACGTGCTGTCGCTGACCCAGACTTCGAGCGCGTCACCGCTGAGTGCCGACACCAGCACCTGATGGGCCCGCGCAAAACCGTAAGGGACAAAGCGTGAGGGGGAAACCGAGGACATCAGAGCCGCCTTCGTCAAGGATGATCAAGGTTGAACGGAGAAGGAATCCAGCGACTGTCCTGGCTGGCCCTGCACCCTGCCCTGTTGCTGCTGCTGACGCAAGGCACGGCTGAAGCTGACCGCCTTCTCGGTCATCGGCAGATCGGGCTGGGGCTGCTGCAGCGAGGGCACGGCACGCAGACCATGCACGGCCGACTCCTCGGCGGCGCCCGGCATCATGCTGGGCTCGCGTGAAGGCGGCACGCGCTTGCCCGGCGTGCCGGGACGGGAAGGCAGCGGATCGAGCGGCGGCTGGGTGCCGACGCCCAGGCCCAGCGGCTTGCCCAGCGTCTGCTGCGCCTCGACGCTGCGCGTGCCGATGTAGTCGTAGCGGCTGGCCGTGACATCCCAGCTCGCGCCCGCATCCCGCAGCACGACGGGCCGCAGGAAGACGAGCAGGTTCGTCTTGTTGCGCTTGCGGGAGTCATAGCGGAACAGGCGCCCGAGGAAGGGGATGTCGCCCAGTAGCGGCACCTTGCTGACATTGCCTTCCAGCCGATCCTCGATCAGGCCCCCCAGCACGACGATCTGGCCGTCATCGACCAGCACGTTCGATTCGATGGCCCGGCGACGGGTGATGATGCCGGCCGCCTGCGAGGCGTCCTTGACGGCGGAGATCTCCTGGAAGATCTCCATCTTGACGGTGCCGCCTTCGGAGACCTGCGGACGGACGCGCAGCGTCGTGCCCACGTCCTTCCGTTCGATGGTCTGGAAGGGACTCGACAGGTTGTTGTTCGTGTTCGTGTACTGGCCGGTGATGAAGGGCACGTTCTCGCCGATGATGATACGTGCCTCCTCGTTGTCGAGCGTCAGCAGGTTCGGCGTGGCGCGGATGTTGCCGCCGGCTTCGGACTCCAGCGCACGGGCGAGCAGCCCGAGGTTGATCGCGGCCGCCTGACCCAGCAGGCTCGTACCCGAGCGGACGATGCCGATGTTCAGGCCCGCGCCGACGGCGGCCGGGTTGCGCGTCACGTCCAGAATGCTGGCCCCCGAGCCGGTGGGCAGGTTCGTGCCCCCGATCACGTTGTTCTGGCCACTGTTCGAGGGCGACAGGAACTGCCACTGGATACCCAGCTCGGCCACCGTCTCGGCCGAGACCTCGACGATCAGCGACTCGATGTAGACCTGGGCACGACGGCTGTCGAGCTGGTCGATGACGGAGCGGATGTTCCGGTAGATCGGCTCGGGCGCCGTGATGATCAGGGAGTTGGTGGCCGGATCGGCCGCGATGACGGCACCGCCGGCGTTGATCGAGGTCGGGCCGCTGCCCTGGTTGGAGCCGCTGCCGAAACCACCCTGCTGGCCACCCAGGCTGAACTGCTGGCCGCCGTTGCCACCGAAGCCGGACTCGAAGCCGCCCTCGCCCCCACCACCGAACAGGCTGTTGTCGCGGTTGTTGCGGCCGCCCCGGTTGAAGCTGTTGAAGCCGTCGTTGCTGCCACCGAAGGAGCCGCCGCTCTCACCCGAGAGCACGGCCTGCAGCACTTCGACGAGGCGGACGGCCTCGGCGTTCTTCAGGTAGACGACCCGCATGTTGGCCTGATCGGCACTGGCGGGCTGGTCGAGCCGCTCGACGAGTGAGCGGGCCAGCGACATCTTCGAGCTGTTGGCCGTGCGCAGCAGCACCGTGTTCGTGCGTGGGTCGGCCATCACCACCACGCGCTGCCCCGGATCGGCAGCCATCTGGGGGCCACCACCGGGCCGGGGCGCATCATCCATCAGCTTCGAGACGGCCACCGCCACATCGGAGGCGATCGAGTTCTTGATCTGCACCACCTGCACGTCGGCATTGGCCCGCGGGCTGTCGAGCGTGGCGATCACCTTGGAGAGGCGCTTCAGGTTCGCCGCGTAGTCGGTGATGATCAGCGTGTTGTTGCCGGCATAGGCGGTGATCGTGTTGTTCGGCGATACCAGCGGCCGCAACACCGGGATCATGTTGGTGGCGGATTCGTGATTGAGCTGGAAGACCTGGGTGATGATCTCGTCCCCCTGACGCGAGGAGGAGCCGATCTCCACCGGCCCGGATTGCAGCTTCGCATCGGCTTCGGGCACGACCTTGTACAGATCGCCCAGATCGACGATGGCAAAGCCCTGCTGGCGCAGCACGGTCTTCAGCAGCGTGAAAGCCTGTTCACGGCTGACGGCACGCGGTGTCTCCAGCGAGATCTTGCCACGCACCCGCGGGTCGATGACGAAGGACTTGTTCAGCAGATGACCGAAGGCACCGATGACGGAATCGACCTCGGCCTCCTTGAAGTTGAGCGTGATCGGGCCAGCGGACTGGGCGATTGCGCCGGGAGCCTGGACCGAAGCCAGTGCTGCAATCAAGCACGAGGCCAAGAGTTTTGACGAGGGGCGCAAGTTCATGCTCCTATCTTGATCATGGTACGGGAACCATCACGACGGCCCAGCAGGCTGACCAATGGTTGCAGTTTCA
>JAUMZD010000065.1 GCA_030528325.1 Lautropia sp.
CTGCACGCCCAGAGGGGCTTTCGCGGGGACGAATCAGTGCATAACACGCTCTAACGCGGCAACACGGCACCGACCATGGCACAGGAACGAAAGAACACATGAACACAGGACAGCAGGACGAGTACCGACGCGGCATCTGGTATGCGCTGGCCTGCTACGGGATGTGGGGGCTCTTTCCGCTCTACTGGTATCCCCTCAACCAGGCATCGATCGCGCCCGACCAGATCCTGGCCCAGCGGATCCTGTGGTCGGTGCTCTTGTCGCTGCTGCTGGTACTGCTCACCCGCCAGGGTGGGCGTCTGCTGTCGGCCATCCGGCGGCCCCGGTTGCTCGCGATGTTCCTGCTGTCGGCGCTGCTGATCGGGCTGAACTGGCTGGTCTATCTCTGGGCCATCGTCAATAGCCATGTGCTCGATGCCAGCCTCGGCTATTTCGTCAGCCCACTGGCCAATGTGCTGCTGGGGCGGGTGTTCTTCGCCGAACGTCTGAACCGGCTGCAATGGCTGGCGGTGGCGCTGGTGGCGGTCGGCATCCTCTGGCTGGCCGTACCCGCTGGTCACATTCCGTGGGTGGCCGTGCTGCTGGCAGGCAGTTTCAGTCTGTATGGCGCGCTTCGCAAACTGGCGCCGCTGGAAGCCATGCCGGCGATGGCGCTGGAAACCCTGCTGCTTCTGCCGTTTGCAGCGGCCTGGCTCCTGTGGTGTCACCAGCAGGGCACGCTCGTGTTCGGCAGTCTCTCTCCCCTTCAGATGGCCGTGCTGCTCGGCTCGGGGGCGGCCACCACCTTGCCGCTGCTCTGCTTTGCGGGCGCGGCCCGGCGGATCCCCCTGTCCTTGCTGGGCATGCTGCAATATGCCTCGCCAACCCTGCAACTGCTGCTGGGGCTGTTCGTGTTCGATGAACGCTTCAGCCCGCAGCGACTGATCGGCTATGGGTGGGTGTGGGCCGGTGTGGCCATTTTCATCGTCGGCATGGTGCTGAAAAGCCGCGCGGCAAGACTGGCGCCCCAGTAGGAGCTTGGGGCCCTCGTCATTCCAGCACGTCGACGCCGGGCGGCGGCACGAAATTGAAATCCGTATCCGGCAGCTTCACGCCCGTGCGCAGCTCGGTGAAGTGGTAACGGTTGATCTGCCCGAAAGCATCACTGACTTCCATCGCCACCGGCTGGCCATCACGCATGCCGACGCGGATCCGGTCAAAACCGCTGTCAAGCGCCCGGGGAATCGCCTCGACCCAGGCCACGCCACCGTGCACGCCCAGTTCGCTGAGCCTGAAACGCTCGTTCAGGTCACCAAACCCGAACAGCACGGCCGCCGGCGTCTCCCTGAAGGCATCACCAGCCTCCCGTACCGTCACCTGTTGCAGATCCTTGTCGTGGAAATGCAGCTTCTTGCCATCGGTGACGATCAGCTGCTGGTCGGGTGACTCGATCTCCCACCGGAACTTGCCCGGCCGGGAAAAGGCGAAGCGGCCACGCGTCGTGACCGGATGCCGGGCACCGACCTGGGTCTGCTCGAAGCGCCCGGTGGCCGATCGGGTGGTTCGGGCAAACTGTTGCAGACTGGCGATCGCCTCACCGGCACGAGCCCTGCCAACCGCTTTCTGCTGGCCTGACAGCGCTGCCGCCCCACCCGTCGCCGTCGAGCCTCCTTCCGCTTGGATCACCGGCGGACGGCTGAGGTGTTCGACGCCCGCAGGCCGCGACGGCCGGGGCGCATCGGTATCGGAAGCGTCCGCGCCGAAGGCCGGCGAAGCCAGCATCAGGCACAGCAGCAGGCTGCGATGGAAACGGGCGACAGCGCCGCCCCGGGAATCGGCTCGGGTATCGATCATCATGCACCGAGTGTATCAGCCCCCTGGGAGCTTGGGCGGCAGGCATCGCGAAGGCGAAAACCGGCCCCGCCGAGCACAGTTTGTGCCCGATTCGCCGCCCCATAGCCCAAGCTATGGGGCAAGAAGCGGGTGCAAAATGGGCCGGCGCGGCCGATTTGCAGCCCGCGACTTGCCTGCCGCCCAAGCTCCCTGGTCACAAAGACCGCACCACCCGTCCGGCAGCAACGGGGCATCGGTCCTGCTTTTCGGCTAGGATTGAAGCCACGTCCGGGGAAGACGAACCGCAAACCGCCTCTCCGGCCCCGCCAACGGGATCGGCAGTCCTGACCGGAGATTTCTGCATGTCCAACCACCATCCGCCCCACCTGCCATCGCTGCATCCGGCCCGGCCCCGCCGCCCGCTGCTCACCGCCCTGTGCATCACGGGTCTGGCGCTGCTGGGTGCCTGCGACCGGAACCAGCACAGCGCAGCTGGCACCGACCGTGCCGCCGGCTCCGACAAAAGCACCGTGACGGTGCTGACCCACAACTCCTTCGAGCTGCCGGCGGCGCTGCTGGCACAGTTCGAGCAGCAAAGCGGCTACCGGCTAAAGACCGCCCCTGCGGGTGATGCCGGCGTCACGAACCAGCTGGTGCTGACCAAGGCCAACCCCCGCTTCGACGCCGTCTACGGTATCGACACGTATTCGGCTGGCCTGGCGCAGAGCGAAGGTGTCCTGCAGGCTTATGATTCGCCCAGGCTGCCCGCTTCGGCCCACCCCTACCGGCTGCCAGGACTGACACCGATCGACCTGGGTGATGTCTGCGTCAACATCGATCATGCGTGGTTCAAGTCACGACAGATGACCCCACCCGCCGGCTTCGACGACCTGAACCGCCCCGAATACGCCCGGCTGCTGGTGCTGCCCAACCCTGCCACTTCCTCGCCCGGTTTTGCGATGCTGGCCGGCATCCACACCCTGAAAGGTGCGCAGGCCAACGCCTGGTGGCAGACGCTGCTCGGTGCTGGCGCGCGGGTGGCATCCGGCTGGTCCGAAGCCTACAACGTGCACTTCTCCGCTGGCGAGGGCAAGGGACAGTACCCGCTGGTGCTGTCCTATGCCTCATCGCCAGCGGCCACCGGCGGCCGCACCGGCGTGCTGGCCTCGACCTGTGTGCGACAGGTCGAGTATGCCGCCGTCGTCGAAGGCAGCAGCAATACCGACGGTGCCCGCGCCTTCATCGACTTTCTGCTTTCTCCCGAGGTTCAGGCCGCCATTCCGGCAGCCATGTACGTCTATCCGGTCGACACTCAGGTGCCCTTGCCGCCCGACTGGCAGAAGCACGCCCAGCGGGCCAGTGATCCCATTCTCCCGGATGCCGCACAGGTGACCGAGCAGCGCAAGGCCTGGCTCAAGGCCTGGCAGACGCTGCTCGACGACGCGCGCCGATGAGGGCGCCGGTGCCCCGCCTGCCCATCCCGGGCAGCAGCCGGTGGGCCTTCGCCGTCGCCACGGGTCTGCCGCTGCTCGCGCTGCTGCTGTTCTTCGCCTGGCCGGTGGGGGCGATGCTGGCCCGCGGGCTGGGCAGCGGCGCCCTGGCCGTGCTCGCCGAGGAACGCAGCTGGCGGCTCGTCGGCACCACGCTGTGGCTGGCCCTGGCCGGCACGGCCGGCTCGGTGCTGCTCGGCTTGCCCGGTGCCTGGATTCTGCACGTCTGCCGATTTCCCGGCCAACGCCTGTTGCGTGCCGTGGCCACCATTCCCTTCGTGCTGCCGACCGTGGTCGTCGGCATCGCCTTCCGCTTTCTGCTCGGGCATGGCGGGCCCTATGCCGGACTGGGCCTGGATGGCACGCCGGCCGCCATCATCGCGGCCATGGTGTTCTTCAATTTTTCGGTGATCGTCCGCACCGTCGGCACGATGTGGGCCAGCCTCGACCCGCGCATGGCCGAAGCGGCCCAGATGCTGGGAGCCGGCCCGGTTCGGGTCTTCCTGACCGTGACGCTGCCCGCCCTGCGAGGCGCCATCGCCTCGGGGGCCTCGCTGGTTTTCCTGTTCTGTGCCAGCGCTTATGGCCTCGTCATGACGCTCGGGGGACTCTCCACCCTGGAGAGCGAGATCTGGACACAGAGCAACCTGCTGGACTTCGACGCAGCAGCCGGTCTGTCCCTGTTGCAATTCCTCATCGTCATCCTTGCGCTGGGCCTGTCCTCTGTCGCCGCACGCGGCACACCCCAGCGCCTTCGGCGCGCCACGCCCCGTCCGTTGCGACGTCGCGACCTGCCTGCGCTGCTGCTGACACTCGGTGTCGTGCTGGGCCTGATCATCGCCCCGCTGCTGTCGCTGCTGCTGCGCTCCTTCCGTCAGGGTGAGCAATGGACGCTGGACAACTATCGCCTGCTGGCCAGTACCGGCAAGGGTTTCAGTGGGGGCAGCACCGTGCTGGAAGCCTTGCAGAACTCGCTGGCCACCGCTCTTCAGGCCAGTGTGCTGGCCCTGGCCATCGGTGTGCCACTGGCGCTGGCACTGTCGCGCCCCTGGCGCCATCCCCACACGAGACGGCTGCAATCCCTGATCGAAACACTGGCCATGGCGCCGCTCGGGGTTTCAGCCGTCACCCTTGGCTTCGGTTTCCTGATCGCCCTTCAGGCTCCGCCGCTGCGGATGGGCAGCGAGCTGGTGCCCATCGCACAGGCCATGGTGGCCATGCCGATGGTGCTGCGTGCCCTGTTGCCCATCCTGCGCGCCATCAACCCACGCCTGCGAGATGCCGCAGCCCTGCTCGGCGCCAGCCCGGCACGGATCCTCTGCACGATCGATCTGCCGATGGCCTGGCGGGGCTTGCGTCTGGCGATCGGTTTTGCCTTTGCCATGTCGCTCGGCGAGTTCGGCGCAGCCAGTTTCCTCGCCACCGGTGACGACATCACGCTGCCGGTGCTGATCGCCCGGCTGCTCGGCCGCCCCGGCGCCCACAATTACGGCATGGCCATGGCGGCCAGCGTCATCCTTGGCGCCGTCACCGCGACCATCATGGCGCTGTGTGAAAACCAGCCCGAAACATCCCGTCCTGCTGGCACCGTGACAACGCCGACAGCGCGTGCTTCCAGAAGCCTGGACGCCCCACGGACGAATCGGCCCATGACACGTGCCAACCCCGACGCCGGAGCCACCGATGCTGCTTGAAGTCCAGAACCTCCAGGTGACCTACCCCGATGGTTTCGTCGCCATCCGCGAAGCCAGCCTGCAACTGCCCGAAGGCCAGATCTTTGCCTTGCTGGGCGCCTCCGGATCGGGCAAGTCGAGCCTGCTTCGCGGCATCGCCGGCCTAGAAGCGACCACCGGCCAGATCCTCATCCGGGGACGTGACGTGTCCGGGCTGCCGGCCTGGCAACGTGACTGCGGCATGGTCTTTCAGGAAAGCCTGCTCTTTCCACACCGCAACGTCGCCCGCAACATCGCTTACGGAATCGAAGGGCGGCGCGACATCGACATCCCGGCCCGCGTGGCCGAACTGCTGGCCCTGGTGGGACTGCCCGGCCACGAGTCACGCGCCGTCGGCACGCTCTCGGGCGGGCAGGCACAACGGGTGGCCCTGGCCCGCGCCCTGGCCCGAAAGCCCGCCCTGATGCTGCTCGATGAACCGCTGTCCGCACTCGACCGGGCCCTGCGTGAAGAGCTGGCCCGAGAGCTTCGCCGCATTCTCACCGACACCGGCACCGCCGCGCTGTACGTCACCCACGATCACGACGAGGCCGCCATCGTGGCGGATCGAAGCTTGCAGGTCGAAAACGGCCGGCTGACGTGATTGTTGCACCCCGGAAACGCCCCCATTCCATGAGCCCCGAAACGGGGCACCATCCATCGGCCTTCAAACCCGAGCGATCCCCTAAGCTTTGAAGAACGGTCAATAATGACAACTGAAAAGACCAATAATCGAAGCCATCAGAGCGTGTCGCGCACCATCGTCATGGTGCCAGGCTCCTAATCCTCAGGGCAAACAAGAAGATGCACGTAGCAACAGCAGACATCATCGTGATCGGCGGTGGCGGTGCCGGCCTGCGGGCCTGCATCGCGGCAGCCGAACAGAATCCCGGGCTCGACATCGCCCTGCTCTCCAAGGCGGTGCCGATGCGCTCCCATACCGTGGCGGCCGAAGGCGGCTCGGCCGGCGTGATCCGTGACGACGACAGCCTCGACAACCATTTCGATGACACCGTCTCGGGTGGCGACTGGCTGTGCGAGCAGGATGTGGTCGAATATTTCGTGGCGCACTGTACCGAAGAGATGGTGCAGCTCGAACAATGGGGTTGCCCCTGGAGTCGCAAGCCCGACGGCGACATCAACGTGCGTTTCTTCGGGGGCATGAAGGTGCAGCGCACCTGGTTCGCGGCCGACCGCAGCGGTTTCCACATCCTGCACACGCTGTTCCAGACCTCGCTGAAGTACCCGCAGATCCGTCGTTACGATGAATATTTCTGTGCCGAACTGCTGGTCGAAGATGGGCGGGTGCGTGGCGTGCTGGCGATCGAGATCGCGAGCGGTGAGCGGCTCGCGATCTTTGCCAATGCCGTCATCATGGCCACCGGCGGTGCGGGCCGGGTCTTCCGGCAGAACACCAATGCCGGCACGCTGACCGGTGACGGCATGGGCATGGCCTATCGGGCCGGCGTGCCGCTGCGCGACATGGAATTCGTGCAGTATCACCCCACCTGCCTGCCCGGCTCCGGCATCCTGATGACCGAAGGCTGCCGCGGTGAAGGCGGCATCCTCGTCAACAAGGACGGCTACCGCTATCTTCAGGACTATGGTCTCGGGCCGCTCGACCCGTGGCCGCGTCCGAAGGCGATGGAGCTGGGCCCGCGCGACCGGCTGTCGCAGGCTTTCTGGCATGAGCGCAAGAAGGGCCGCACCGTCGACACCCCGAACGGCCCGGCCGTGCTGCTCGACCTGCGCCACCTGGGCGCCGAGAAAATTCACGAGCGCCTGCCGCTGATCACCGAGGCGGCCGAGACCTTTGCCGGCGTCGACCCGGTCAAGGAACCGATCCCGGTCTGCCCCGCCGTCCACTACACGATGGGCGGCATCCTGACCGACGGCCAATGTGCCACGCCACTGCCCGGTCTCTTTGCTGCCGGAGAATGCGCGAGCGTCGGCATCCACGGCGCCAACCGTCTGGGCTCGAACTCGCTGGCCGAGCTGCTGGTCTTCGGCAAGGTCGCTGGCGAAGGCGCGGCCGAAGTGGCCCGGAAGCTGGGCCGTGGAAAAGAAAGCCCGACGCTGATGAAGCAGGCCGAAGCCGCCGAGCAGAAGCTGCTCTCGCTGCTCGACCCCGCCCGCGCCAACGATCCGAAAGCCGAGCGGCCGGCCGTCATCCGCGACGAGATGCGTCTGACGATGGAAGAAGGTGTCGGCATCTATCGTGAAGAAGCCAGCATGAAAGCCACCTGCGACAAGCTCGCCGAGCTGCGCCAGCGCTACAGGCACGTCAAGCTCGATGATCACAGCCCGGTCTTCAACACCGAGTGGCTGAACACGATCGAGCTGGGTTTTTCGCTGGAAGTGGCCGAAGCCATGGCGCATTCGGCGCTGTTGCGCAAGGAGTCCCGGGGCGCCCACCAGCGGCTCGACGGTTACACCGAACGCGACGACGAAAACTTCCTGCATCACTCGCTGGCCCATTACGCCGGCGACGCCCCGCCCACCATCAGCCCGCAGTCGGTGGTGATCACCAAATCGCAGCCCCGCGCCCGCGTCTACGGCGGTGCCGGCAAGAAAGCGGAAATGACCTGAGGCCCGTGATGAGCAGCCAAGAAACCCGAACCATCACCATCGAGTGTCTGCGCTTCAACCCGGACACCGACCGTGAACCGCGCTATCAGCGCTACGACGTGCCCTTCACCCACGACATGTCGGTGCTGGAAGGGCTCCAGTACATCAAGGATCATCTGGACGGCAGCCTGACCTTCCGGTGGTCCTGCCGCATGGCCGTCTGCGGCAGCTGCGGCAAGATGGCCAATGGCATTCCGGTGCTCTCGTGCCAGACCTTCCTGCGCGACTTCTACCCGGACGTGCTGCGCGTCGAGCCCCTCGAACATTTCCCGATCGTGCGCGACCTGGCCGTCGACCAGAGCGACTTCCTCTACAAGCTTGAACGCGTCAAGCCCTACATCATCCCGAAAACGCCGCAGACGCCAGCCGACGGGCCGAACAGACAGACGCCACGTCAGATGGAGGCCTATTACCAGTTCTCCCAGTGCATCAACTGTCTGCTCTGTTATGCGGCCTGTCCGCAGTATGGGCTGAACGACGAATTCACGGGCCCGGCGGCACTGGCGCTGCTGCAACGCTACAACGCCGATTCGCGCGACCACGGCAAGGCCGAGCGCATGCCGGTGATCAACGCCGAAAGCGGTGTCTGGGGTTGCACGCTGGTGGGTGAATGCTCGGCCGTCTGCCCCAAAGGGGTCGACCCGGCCCACGCCATCAACATCAACAAGATCAACTCGACCGAGAACTTTTTCTTCCGCTTCCTTCAGAAGAAGCCCAGGCAGGAGGAGCAGACATCATGAGTCAGCCACAACGATGCGTGCCGCCGCTGAAGGCGGTCAAGGGCTATGAACGCTCGATGAAGGGCTGGTACGTCCACGCACGGGGTGCGTACTGGTTCTACCTGATCCGTGAGCTGACCTGCGTGGCCGTCGGCTACTACGCCCTGCTGCTGATCTACGGCCTCTTTCAGCTACAGGCCGGCGAGGAAGCCTTCAACGCCTTCATGGCCTGCCTTCGCTCACCCGTGGCCGTCATCCTGAACCTGGCAGCGGCCGCGCTGATCGCCTTTCACGCGATCACCTGGTTCATGGTGATGCCGAAGACGATGCCCTTCATCTTCGTGGGCGGCAAGCGCCTGCCGGCGCGGCTGATCACGGCTGCGGGCCTGGGTGGTTTCGGTGCGGCCTCGGCTGCCCTGCTGGTCACATTCCTGATGGTGGCACCATGAACAAGCAGACCTCCTCTCCCTACCCCTCGCTCGAACGTTCCAAC
Source organism: Lautropia sp. (assembly GCA_030528325.1). Classification (GTDB taxonomy): domain Bacteria; phylum Pseudomonadota; class Gammaproteobacteria; order Burkholderiales; family Burkholderiaceae_E; genus Lautropia. Next base: position 8,855 of record JAUMZD010000065.1, read on the forward strand.
GAACCGGTCTTCTGGTCGCTGTTCGGCGGTGGCGGCGTGCTGTCGGCCCTGTTCGGACCGATGCTCGTACTGATCACCACCGTGCTGATCCCGCTCGGCATCCTGCTGCCCGAAGAGACGATGAGCTACCAGCGTGTGCTGGCCTTCGTGCAATGGTGGCCGGGCAAGCTCGCCATCTTCGTCGTGGTATGGCTCTTCCTCTTCCACGCGGCACACCGCTTCGGCTTCATGCTGCACGACTTCGGCATCCCGGTCGGACACGCCGGCAAACTGGCCTGCTATGCGCTGGCGGGCCTCTTCAGCCTGATCTGCGGGTACGTGCTTCTCCAGTTCTGAGCACTCAAAAATCGTATTTCAGCGAGAGCATCGCGTGACGGGGGGCGCCAAAGCCCAATGAACCGGGGGCCGTCAGGTACTTCCTGTCCAGCACGTTGCCGACATTGAGCCGCAGCCCCAGCTGCCGGTTGAAACGGTAATTCGCCATCAGGTCGACGACGCCATAGGACTTCTGCGTCAGCGCCTCGCGAACGAGGGGCGGTTTGCCCTGCGCCTTCTCATCGATCCTCGAATCGAGCATCTCGCTCTGCCAGCGCAACCCGCCGCCCACGATCCAGCGATCATCGATCTGCCAAGACGTGTTCAACTGCAACATGCTGGCCGGCCGGTTCATGTTGATCCGCTTGCCGGCGGCGTCCTGGCTCCGCACATGCGCATAGCCGGCGGACAGCACCCAGCCAGGCTGCACTTCGCCACTGAGCATCAGCTCCCAGCCCCGCGTCTTCCCACCATCGACCGCCTGGTGATAGGCACTGCCATCTTCGCGCTCTCCGATCTCTTCGGCCAGGTTGTTCCTGCGGATATCGAAAAGCGTGGCCGTGCCATTCAGTTTGCCACCAAACCATTCGCCTTTCAGGCCCGCCTCGATCTGACGCCCCTCTTCCGGATCGAGACGCCGGTAATCGACATCCACCGCACTCTGCGGCTTGAAGATCGTGCTGTAACTGCCGTAGACACTCAGCCAGTCATTCAGCGCGTACACCGAACCGAGATACGGCGTGAAGATCGCGCTTTCCTTCTGCTCCTCCAGCCTGAAGCCGGTATAGATCTGGCGGGACTTCGCATCCCAGCGCACCAGCCGCGATCCGAGCAGCACCGACCATCGATCCGTCAGAGACAGATTGGTGACGGCATAGAGGCTCGTCATCCGGCTCTTGTCCCCCCCGTTGCCTCGCGCCGGAAAGGCTGGTTGTGCGACATCCCCGGTATAGGCAAAGAGATTGGCGATTCGGACGAGCTGCCGTGCGCTCTGCGGGCTGTCGAAATCATCCAGCTGATTGTGATTGAAACCCAGCTTGACATCATGGTACCGGCCCAGCAGCGGGTAAGTGCCCCGCAGGCTGACATCGAGCAAATGCTCCTTCGGTGCCTTCTCCCAGTGGCCTGCCACCAGACGGGCTGCACCGTTGGCACGCACATGGCTGGTGCCGGCAATGCCATAAAGCTGCTCCGAGCGCCCATCCACATAGCTGTAGCGAAGGTTGAACTGCCAGCCGTTGTCCAGCTCGTGTTCAAGCCGGGTCGAAAGTTCGGTACGCCTTGCGTTGCGGAACGACCATCTTGCCGCGGCATTGTCCCGAGCCCCGAAAGGCATCGAATGGTAACCCCCCTGATCGTCGCCATAATAGGATTCGAAACTGTGCATGGCCGAGCCGGTCGTGCGACTCTGATCATGCTGCAAGCCCAGCGTGAGCACGGTACTGGGCGTCAGATCATGCTCGACGACGCCCCAGAACGAACCGCGATGCTGCTTCGCACCACGTTGCCATTCACCACCATCATCGAGGGCAGCCACCAGCCGGCCACGCAGGCTGCGCGCCTCGTTCAATGCGCCGGAGGCATCCACCACCGTCCGGTAACGTTTCCAGCTGCCCGCGCCTGCCTCGACGCTGGCACGGCGCTCGGCCGTGGGCTTCTTGCGGATCAGCTCGATGACCCCACCCGGTTCGCCCGTGCCGCTGATCACACCGGTGGCACCGCGCACCAGATTCACGCTTTCGTAGATGGCACTGTCGACATTGTTCAATGCCTGCGCGTTGGCCAGGCTCTGCATGTTCGCGTCGTCGATCAGGTAGTTGTCGATGTCGTGACCCCGGCTCATGAAGGTGTTGTAACCCGACGAAGGGCTGCCCCAGGTCTGACGATAGACGCCCGGCAGCCGCGTCATCGTCTCATCGACCGTGTGGCTCGCCTGCTCGCTGATCTGGCGGCTCGTCACCACGGAAACCGATTGCGGCGTCTCGCGCAGACTCAGATCCAGCCCGGTGGCCGAACTCGCGTTCTGGATCGTGTAATTGGATGCCGCCTGCTCGCGCAAGGCTTTCGTGATGACACCGGGCAGGCGCGCCGCCCGCTCTCTGGGCGCCACCCCCCCGGGCACGGCAGTGGATTCAGGTTCTGGCGACCGGGCTGCAACCGGCACGGCCAGCAGCAGGCCCAGCATGGCCGCCAGGAGCTTGGGCGGAAAGGGAGGACACTTCATGATCGATATCTCTGGCATCTCCGGACGGTTGGACAGGAACAAGTTCATGACACGCGCTATCGGCCCGTCTCCCCACACCCCGGCTCGGCCCGGCAGGCCGCCATGATCCCGCGCAACCCGTCCAGCATCGCGGGCAGCGCAACCGTGCCGTGGGTATGACCGGCGTAGATGCGTTCATGAACCTCGAGACCACTGCGCTTCAGGGCGACCAGCGTGCCGGCCAGCTCGCGCATTTCACGAACCATGCCGCGCTGATCGAGCATGGCCTGCCGCTGTGGATTGGGGGGCAGATGGGGCGCCATCGTCTGCTCGTATTCACCCGCACTGAGCCAGACGGACAGCGGCGCCACTTCCGGCTGACGGATGGCTGCCTCAAAGGGCGTCAGCTCCTCCAGCACCCTCTTGCCGTTCCACCAGATCGAGGGGCTGGAAATCAGGTAGTGGCGGAAGCTCTGCGGCCGCTTGAGCAGCGTGTAGACACCGAACAGGCCACCATAGGAGTGTCCCAGCAGGCTCTGCTGTGACGGGTTCACCGGATATTCCCGGGCAACGACCTCACGAAGCTGCCCAAGCAGAAAGTCGGAAAAAGCCTCCGCACCACCGAATCGCTGCGCCAGCCGGTCGCCTGTCCGACGGTAGTCGGAAGACGGTGGCGTCAGATCCTCGGCACGCGCCGCCAGATCGAGCAGCTTCCCGTTGGGATAGCCCACGCCGACCACCAGCAGCGACGATGCGTTGTTTTCATCTGCCCGCATGGCCAGCGCCTGCGCGGCCAGCGCCGCTACCGGAAACATCGCATCGCCATCCAGCACATACAGCACCGGATAACCTGCCTTCGGCGGCGGGCCGACACGGGCCATCTGGATGCGATAGTCGCGCCCATTGCTCCCGGCCCGGATCACCCGCTCCTGTGCGCCGGGCAGGACGGCCGGCTGCCAGCCTGCGGCACGGTGGCCCGATTGCCCCACTGTCGCGCTTTGCCCCCGTGGCGCTGGCTGCCCGGGATCTTGCACACCCACCGGTGACCGAGTCGCCTCTCTGGCAGCCACGTCATCCTGCGGTACCGTCAGGCTGGTGGCACAACCTGCCATCAGGCCAAGCCCCACCAGACCCAGCGCCACGCACAGGATCGATCCGGGCCCGGATCGGGAACCAGAGCGGGCAAGCCCGCCCCGGGCTGAAGACAGGTTTTCCTCCGACGAACGAAACGCCCCTCCTTTCATGCGCGCATCCTCCCTGCAAGTCCCGACGGTTGGTAGCAGTATATCAATGAGAATTGATAGCATTCTCAGCAAAGAATGACTCAGTGTAAACCCTGTCTCGATATGGCGGCTTGGCACGCCATAAACCAGTACATTTCGGTTCGTTGAACCTCTGTCGAGTCTCAAACATGAAACAACAACGCAATGCCATGACACGGTTCCTGAACACCGTCGAATGGCTCGGAAACCTGCTCCCCCACCCGGTGATCCTGTTCATGATCCTGACGGTCATCCTGGTTCTCATTTCCGGCTGGGCTGGTCATGTGGAGCTGAGCGTGGTCGATCCACGGCCGGAAGGTGCCAAGGGGCGCAGTCCGGACGGCATGATCACCGCCATCAGTCTGCTGAATGGCCCTGGCCTGGCCCGGATCGTCGAGAACATGGTCACCAACTTCACCAGCTTTGCCCCACTGGGCACGGTGCTGGTCGCCCTGCTGGGCGTCGGCATCGCCGACCGAGCCGGGCTGATCTCGGCCGCCATGCGCGGCACGATGCTGGGCGCCCCCAGGCCACTGGTGACGGCTGCCGTGGTCTTCTGCGGCATCATGTCGAACACCGCTTCCGAGCTGGGCTATGTGGTGCTGATCCCACTGGCCGCGATGATCTTCCACTCATTGGGCCGACACCCGCTGGCCGGCCTGGCCGCAGCTTTCGCCGGTGTCTCGGGCGGCTACAGCGCAAACCTGCTGCTGGGCACCGTCGACCCGCTGCTATCGGGCATCACGCAGGAAGCGGCCCGGCTGATCGACCCGGATTATGTCGTCGGTCCTGAAGCCAACTGGTTCTTCATGTTCGTCAGCACCTTCCTGATCACGCTGATCGGCTATCTGGTCACCGAGAAGATCGTCGAACCGAAGCTGGGTTCCTACAACCTTGACGATGCCGGGGATCCGAAGGCGCTGGAGACGACGATGAGCGGCCTGAGCGCCATCGAGAAGAAAGGGCTCTTGGCCGCCGGCATCAGCGTGCTGGTCTTCCTCGGCCTGCTCTCGCTGACCGTGCTGCCGGCCGATGGCATCCTGCGCCATCCGAAGACCGGTGCCATCGCCGGCTCTCCCTTCCTGCAGGGCATCGTCGTCTTCATCTTCGTGTTCTTTGCCCTGTCCGGCTATGTGTACGGCAAGGTGACCGGCAGCTTCAGGAAGATGACGGACGTGGTCTCGGCCATGGAGGGCGCGATGCGCTCGATGGCGCTCTACATCGTGCTGGTCTTCTTCGCTTCACAGTTCGTGGCTTTCTTCAACTGGACGAACCTGGGTTCGATCCTGGCCGTGAAGGGTGCGGAAACCCTGAAGGCCCTGGGCATGACGGGCCCCTTGCTGATGGTGGGCTTCATCGCCGTCTGCGCCTTCATCAACCTGATGATCGCCTCGGCCTCGGCCCAGTGGGCGGTGACCGCACCGATCTTCGTGCCGATGCTGATGCTCTCGGGCTACGCCCCGGAAGCCATCCAGGCCGCCTACCGGATCGGTGATTCGTCCACGAACATCATCACGCCGCTGATGAGTTACTTCGGTCTGATCATGGCCGTGGTGATCAAGTACAACCGTCACGCCGGCGTGGGCACCCTGATGGCGCTGATGATCCCATACTCGATCTGCTTCCTGATCGGCTGGGCCATGCTGTACTACGTCTGGGTCTTCGTGCTGGGCCTGCCCGTCGGCCCGGGTGCTGCCACCTATTACTCGGTGGGCGGCTGAGCGCCCAGGCACCGGCGAGGGGGCGGGTCCGCCCCCAGGAGCCCAGGAGCTTGGGCGGCAGGAATCGCGAAGGCGAAAATCGGCCCCGCCGAGCACA
>JAUMZD010000015.1 GCA_030528325.1 Lautropia sp.
AGCAGGGCAGCAGGGCAGGACAGGGCAGGGATCAGGCAGGCCATGGCACCGAAGCTCCTGTCGGGCCGTGGGCGCTGTCGCTGGATCCGGAAGTGGGATGTGTCATCATATGAGCCGGCATGGCGGCAGGCCCGTCGATGGATCCAGGCAGGAGAGCGCGTTGAAGAACAGCAGGTTGAGTTGGGTGATGGGCGGGGTGGTCGCTGTCGGGCTGGTGTCGGCGGGGGGCAGCTGGTGGCTGGGCCGGGAGATCGAGGCCAGGCATGCCGAGGCCTTCGAGAAGCTGGCCCTGCAACTGGGGGCCAACAAGGTCGAGGACGTCCAGTATGAGCGTGGCTGGTGGCGTTCCGAGGCCCGTGCGGTGGCCGAGGTGCTGGTGCCGGCCGATTGGGGTCTGGGCGATGGTGTCGATGGCACGGCACAGGCGGGGCAGGCAGAGGCCGCTGCGGCAGGGGGGGACGCGGGGGAGGCGCCCCTGCCGGTGAGCAGGCTGCGGATGCACGTGGTGCAGGACATTCGCCATGGTCCGCTGGTTGGCGGGGCCTTCGGGGCGGCGGTCATGGAAACCCGTGTGGATCGGGTGGAGGGGGCCAGTGACTGGGCGCGCAAGGCCTTTGCCGGCGTCGTGTCGCCTGTACTGCACACGCAGCATGGCTTCGACGGTGCCATCACGGGCCAGTTTCGCTGGGCGGCAGGTGAGGTGACGAACCCCGATCATGCAGCAGACAGGCTGGCATGGCAGCCGCTGGCTTATGACTTCACCTACAGTGGTGATCGCAAGCGGCGGACAGGCAAGCTGGATTGGCCGGGGGCGACCTGGCGTATCGAGTCTCCGGAGAAGCAGGGGCAGGCGGGCCTGGATATCCAGCTGAAGGGCGTGAAAGCCGAGCAGGCACTGGCCGGCTCATTGGCGGATCAATGGGTGCTGATGCCCGGCAGCTATTGGGGGACGGTCGAGCACTTCAGCGTGCAGAAAACGGGTGCTGGCGCACAGGGGCTGAAAACCGTGGTGTCGCTGTCCGGTTGGCGCAGTGAAGGGAAGGTGTCCCAGGAGGGAGAACTGTTGTCGGCCGAGGAGAGCGGTCAGGGCCAGGGGGTTTTGATGGATCGGCCGCTTGAGCGGCTTCGTTACGCGGCAGAGTTGAAGCAGCTGGATCAGAAGGCGATTCCTGTGCTGGAGGCGCTGGTTCAGCAGATGAATCAGTCGGACGGTTCGGTGCAGTCGATGCCCGATGGCAACCGGATGGTCGAGGTGATGCAGGCCGTGTTCTCGGGCCATCCTTCGATGCGCTTTCGTCTGGAGGCGACCGCGGAAGGGTCGACGGCCTGGGCCGAATGGCAGGGCAACTTCAAGCCACTCGACCCACAGGAAAAGAACATGCCGGCACAGCTTCGGTTCGTGCGATCGTCCGATACGCGTTTCGAGCTGAACCTGCCCGAGCCGTGGAAGCCGATCATCGAGGAGACGGTGAAGGCGCATGCACCGGCGGAGCTGCAGGAATGTCTGATCGACTGCCTGGTTGGCTATGGCGCACTGGTGTTCAGGGACGGGGCATGGACGATGGATGCCCGTTTCGATGGCACGCAAGGGCTGCGGCTGAATGGAAAAGCGCTGTTCGGCAAGTTCTGAGGATGGTAAAGCGGGGCACAGGTCTGGCCCTGAGTTGGTGAGAGACATGCCGGCCGATGCTGGCGTGTGTGGAGGACAGGCAGCGATGACGACGAGGCAATCGGAAGCCTGGCAGGCCACGGCGGCCCTGCTGGTCGTGGATGTGCAGAATGGTTTCATGCCGGGCGGCGGATTGCCGGTGCCGGATGGGGATGCGGTGGTGCCAGTCATCAACCGGCTGGCCCCCCGGTTCGACAATGTGGTGGTGACACAGGATTGGCATCCGGCCGACCATGTGTCCTTTGCGGCCAATCATCCCGGCCGGCAGCCATTCGAGACGATCACGCTGCCTTATGGCGAGCAGGTGCTGTGGCCTGTGCACTGTGTGGCGGGATCGGAAGATGCCGCCCTGCACCCGGCGCTGTCACTGCCGCAGGCACAGCTGATCATTCGCAAGGGCTTTCATCGGGAGGTGGACAGTTATTCGGCTTTCACCGAGGCTGACCGCAGCACGACGACGGGGCTTGCTGCCTATCTGTCGGCACGAGGCATCCGGCAGCTCTTCATCTGTGGTTTGGCCACTGACTACTGCGTGGCCTGGACGGCGCTCGATGCCCGTGCTGCGGGCTTCGAGGCCTGGGTCATCGAGGACGCCTGTCGGGGGATCGATCTGGATGGTTCGCTGGCGCGTGCGTGGGCGGCGATGGATGAAGCGGGGGTCGGGCGGGCATGCTCGGATCAGCTGACTGAGATTCTGTCCGTTCTGGCCCCGTCAGCAGATCGGTGCTGAGCCCGTTCCTGTGGTGGCTGGATGGATGTCAGACTGGATGTCGGATCAACGGGGTGTGATGGATCGTATGCATCCTGCGCGTGAATGCGGGTGCCGGGTTGTCACGTGTCCGGTTGTCACGTGCTGGTCTGGCACGGGTTTTTCTGAAAGTTGATGAATGGGGGAGAGAAACATGAGTGAGATGGTTTATCTGTCGTTTGATGAGCTGCACGGCATGGTGCGGGACGTGTTCGTCAGTGGGGGGCTCTCGCCCGATCATGCGGCGGCGCTGGCGCGGGTGATGGTCAAGGGTGAGCGGGATCAGTGCCGTTCGCATGGTATCTACCGCATTCGCGGGGCCCTCAAGACCCTGGAAGGGGGCGTGGCCGATGGTCATGCCGTGCCGGTCGTCGACGATCCGGCCGATCGGCCGATCGTGAAGGTCAATGCGAAGGGCGGTTTTTCGCCGCTGTCTTTCGAGATGGGGGCGCCGCTGCTGGCCGAGAAGGCCAAGCGCTTCGGGATCGCTGCGATGGCGATCAATGATTGCGTGCATTTCTCGGCACTGTGGCCCGAGGTCGAACTGCTGGCCGAGCATGGTGTGGCTTCGCTGGCCATGTGCCCCAGCAATGCCTATGTGGCACCGGCCGGTGGCGTGCGCAAGCTGCTGGGCACGAACCCCTTTGCCTTCGGCTGGCCGAGCACGGGCGGCAATCCCTATGTGTTCGATTTTGCGACCTCGGTCGTGGCCAGAGGGGAGGTCGAGCTGTACCGGCTCGATGGCAAGCAGATTCCCGAGGGCTGGGGTATCGATGCAGACGGTAAGCCAACGAATGATCCGGCGGCTGCGCTGGATGGGGCGCTCCTGACCTTTGGTGGTTACAAGGGGTCGGCCATTTCGACGATGATCGAGATCCTGGCCGGTGTGCTGATCGGTGACCTGATCAGTGTGGAAAGCTCCGAGCTGGACGGGGGCCGGTTGCTGGCGCCGCGGCACGGAGAGCTGATCATCGCGTTGTCGCCGGACGCTTTCGGTGCGACGGATCCGACGGCACATACCCGGAAGCTGCTCGACGAGTTCACTGCGCAGGGTGCGCGTCTGCCGTCCCAGCGTCGCTATGCGGCCCGGGCCGAGTCGCTGGAGAAAGGTATCGCTGTCAGTGCCGGGAACATTGCTCGCCTGAAACGGATGGGCGAGGGGGATTTCTCGGTGGAGCTGCATTGAGCACCGACGATGTCCGTCGGCATGTCCCGCCGTGCAGGGGGCCCGTGTCATGGTCGGCGAGCGGGCCCGTGATCCGTCCGTCATGAAGGAGAGGCGTGTCGTGGATAGACAGGGCAGCCAGTCTGACCAGACCATCGTCATCGGTGGTGGTGTGGTCGGCCTGAGCATTGCGGTGACGCTGCAGCAGCGGGGCGTGTCGGTGCTGGTGCTGGATACGGCCGTGCCCGGCATGGGGGCTTCATGGGGCAATGCCGGCTATATCGCCACCGAGCAGGTGTACCCGATCGCGGATGCCAGCATGTTGCCGAAGTTGCCGGCGATGCTGCGTGATCCGCTGGGCCCGTTGCGCATCGACTGGCGCTATCTGCCGAGGCTCGCGTCGTGGGGCTGGCGTGCACTGCTCAACATGCTGCCGGCCAATGCGCGCCGGAGCCATCAGGCACTGTCATCGATCAATGCGCGTTCTCTGGATGCCTGGCTGCGTCTGGCCCGTTCGCTGGGATTCGGTGAGCTGATCCGGGTGGATGGCACCTTGCAGAGCTGCGAAACCGAAAGTACCGAAAGACGGTTGCGCGCGCTGGGGCAGGCGCTGAATGCGATAGGGGTCGAGAACGTGTGGCTGGGCAGCGGGGCCCTGCATGAGCGTGAGCCTGCACTGGCCGGCAATCAGCGGGGAGCCCTGTTCTATCCGGGCACCGGGCATGTGACGAGTCCGCGGGCGATCACGCTGGCCCTGGAGGATGCCTTCATTCGGCTTGGTGGTCGTGTGCTGGCCCATTGTCGGGTTCATCAGGCCGAGCGGGTGGCCGACGGGGGGCTGCGCCTGTACACGGATCAGGGAGAAATGCGGGCCACACGGGTGGTGCTCGCGGCAGGTGCCTTTTCCCGGGGGCTGGCCAGGCAGCTCACGGGGGTATCGGTGCCGCTGGATACGGAGCGGGGCTATCACCTGATGCTGCCGGCAGAGAAGGGCCGGCTGAAGCTGCCGGTGGCCAGTGCGGATCGCCGTTTCGTCATGACGCCGATGCAGCATGGACTCCGGCTGGCCGGCACCGTGGAATACGCAGGGCTCGACGCGCCGCCCAACATGGCGCGTGCCCGCAATCTCCGGTTGCTGGCCGACGGCATGTTGCGCCAGTCCCTCGATGATTCGGACGCAAGGGAATGGATGGGATTCCGTCCGACGACGGCCGACAGCGTGCCGGTCATCGACCGGCAGGGGCCGGTGTTTCTGGCTTTCGGGCACCATCATCTGGGCCTGACCCAGGCTGCTGTCACGGCGGAAATCATCGGTGCCCTGTATTTCGACGAGACGCCGCCGATCGACCCTCAGCCGTTCCGCATCGGACGTTTCGGCTGAGGTGTATGGCAAGCCTCCAGGGATATGCTGAGCAAGTCCCGTGAGGCGACGCGCCTTGACACGGGATGCAGGACAGGGCGGCATGGGTCGTCAATAGCGGTGCTATTGACGACAAATCAGATCTTCTCGACCCTGGCCGGCAGCCCCTGGCGGACGACCGCCCCTGAGACCCAGTCGACCCAGATGTTGTCGTGGGCAGGACGGGTCGGATCGGTGAAACCGAGGGCGTTCAGGTTGATGCCGCGGCCATGCTGCGGGTTGTGCGGCATGGGTTGGCCGTCCACGATGTGCGCCGTGGTGCCGAGCGCCGTGTGGCCGTAGCCGAATTCGATCGCCACGGCGCCACGGGCGATACCGCCGCGCACCAGTGCCACGCCCTCCCGGGAGCCGCCAGGCGTCGAGACGCGGATGCGATCCCCGTTGCGGATGCCGAGTGCTTCGGCGTCTTCGCGGTTGATCGAGACAGGATTGTGGGGATGTACCTGCCGCAGTCGTGACACGCCGATCGACATCGAACTCATCAGGTTCGATTTGTAGGAGCACAGTGTCAGCGGCCAGTCCTGCTCGGGGTAGAGCGAACGCATGGCCGTGCCATCGGCGAAGCGGGTCGGATACCAGGTGGGGCAGCCGCTGTAGCGCTCACCGGTCATGGCGTGCCGCATCCGGGCCAGTGGCTCATGCCAGATCTGAACCGGATAGGCATACTGGGCCTTGATGTGATCGCCCTGCCACGCCGCATCCACGTTGTCGAAGCGCCCGCCCCGACTCATGACCATCGCGACACGTCGCACCTGCTCGGGCTGCAGGTATTGCTGCAGGGTCGGCATCCAGCGTGTCAGGCCCGTGATGTCGATGTCATCGTCCGAGGCTTCCGGAACGGGTTGGCCAGCCTGATGGGCGATGTTGCAGATGGCTCGCAGATAGAAGGCTTCCGGCGTATCCAGGTCGAGCGGTTCACCGGCCTTGGTGGACATGCCGTTCCTGCCGAATCCGGGCAGGTTCAGCCGTCTGGCCACGGCGAAGATGAAGCTGTCGAAGTTGACCGGACGACCGTCGGCCGTCTTCGCATTGGGCGGCTCGACCACCGGCCAGCGTACCGTGCTGGTCTTGGCGATCACGTCCGCCCAGGGTACGCCGATGCCCCAGCTTTCATAGGTGACGGTGTCCGGCACGATGTAGTCGGCCAGCGCCGAGGTTTCGTTGATGAACGGATCGACCGAGATGAACAGCGGCAGTTTACGGGTGTCCTTCAGCGACGCAACCAGTGCGTTCTCGAAGCCGCAGATGCTGTAGACCGGGTTGCTCATGTGGTTGATCCAGGCCTTGACGGGGTAGGGATAGCCCATCAGGCCGGCCGCCAGCATTTCACTGCTCATGGGGCCGGGCGCCGGATACCAGGGGGCCTGTGCCGGGTACGGATTCTGGCCGCTGGCTTTCCTGCGCTTGAATTCGCTGGTTTTTTCGTAAGCGAAGCGGGTGCGCGACAGTGCGACGCCAGCCGGTTTGATGGCACCGGGGAAGGTCTTGAAGTTGTAGCAGGGGCCGGGGCCGAAGGGGCCGAATGGCCCGGCGTCGAGCACCCAGCCGCCCTTGACGTTCAGGTTGCCGATCAGGTTGTTCAGCATGGCGATCGCGTAGGCGGTGTAGAAGCCGGCACCGCTCATCGTGCCGCCATGCGAGTTGGCCACGGCCTGCTTGCCGTGGCTGGTGAACTCCCGGGCCAGTGCCTCGATCCCGGCTTCGGGCACACCACACAGGGCGGCGTACTCGGCCAGACTTTTGCGGTGGGCTTCCGCGCGCAGTTTGGCAAGTGCGGAGCAGACGGACAGTGGTGCGGGTGCAGGCTGCTCCGTCGTGGCCACGGGAGTGATCGTGCGTTCGACGAACAGCTCGGCGGGCTGGGCCGTCGTGTGGGGGACCAACGAACCGTCGGCCAGCTGCACCACGTACACGTCCCCGACAGGCTCGGCTGCCTTGTCCGCACCGGCGGCAGCCTTGCCGTCGGCGGCGCGAGCATCCTTGCCTGCACCTGCACCTGCACCTGCACCTGCCGCCGTGGCGGGTGCAGCGGCCGGCATGGGCCAGCCGAGGTCGGCGCCCCGCAGGAATTGGCCGTACCGGGGATGTTCCGGGTCGTTGATCAGCAGGTGGGTGGCGTTGCTCCACGAGGCTTCGCCGGCAGCCTTCATCGCAACCGGCCCTGGCTGGGAGAGAAAACGGGCGTCATAGCGCTCGTTGTCGATGATCCAGCGGATCAGCCCCATGGCAAGGGCCAGATCGGTGCCTGGCTTCACGGCCATCCAGCGGTTGTTGTCGCCGGCGGCGTGACTGGAGGAGGTGGGCAGCAGCGGCGAGACCACGACATAGCGGTAGGTCTGCTCGTCGCGGGAGCGTGCCTCGGCCAGCTCGCGGCCCTGACGCTGGAACGGGTTGCCGGCCTGGGCCGGCGCCGTGCCCAGGAACAGGCCGAAGCGCGAGTTCTTCCAGTCGGGCTTGCCGTGCTTCATGCCCGGGATGTTGCCCAGTGCCGCTGCGGTGCCGACCCGGTAGGACTGGCCGCAGTAGGCGCCATGATTGGCGACGTTGATGGTGCCGAAAGCCTGGTTGGCAAAGCGTTTCAGCAGCGGTGTGCGCCCTTCGTTGGAGGCGTCCGTCACCATCAGCTGGTTGGCCCGGGGGCCGAATTCCGGGTTGTCCGGGTCGATCAGGGTCTGGGTGTCACGGATGGCGCGCAGCCCATCCACATGGCCTTCGCCGAACAGGTCGCCGCCTTCACAGATTTCCTCGATCAGGGTTTCGAAGGAAATGCGCTGCCACTGGCCGGAGCCGCGGGGGCCGACACGCTTCAGGGGGTGAAGCACGCGGTGTGGGGCGGTCTGGTGCTCGAGCATCGACGAGCCTCGGGCGCAGGAGGTTGCCCGGCCTTCGAGGCCATCGTCTCCGCCGAGCATGGCATAGACCTCGCGCACCGGCGTGTTCATCGGGGCGGGCCGGGTGGTGGCGAGTGGGTGATAGGGATTGCCGGCCACCCGCAGGATCCGGTTGTTTTCGGTGTCGATCCGTACCCGGACGCCGCATTGTGTCCAGCAGCCGAGGCACGAGGATGGGCTGACCACCTGGCCCGGCTGCGTGCTGAGTGAGCCGGTGGCCGGGTCGATGCGGTATTCGGGCTGAAGCGAATTGCCGCGGGTGGCGTCGGCCGTCGGAACACCGGACGTACCCTGGGTCAGGCCTTTCACGCCTTTCAGCAGGGTTTCGCCATAGCCGGCCACGAAGGCGGCAGCCCCGCCCGCGGCCAATCCGCCACGCAGCAGGTGGCGACGCTGCTTTTCAGGGCCTGTCTTGGGACGACGTGTCTGGTCGGTCATGATGCACCTGTCTGGGGATGGGTCGGGAGCCTGTGGCGAAGCATCCGCGCCGGCCACAGGCGCCACAGGATCAGGATCGGGCTTTCAGGTCGATGGCGAGAGCTGCTCGGGCGCGTGCCTGGGCTGTCGATCTGCGCCGGGTCTGAAGTCGAGCGCCCACAGCGCCAGCATCAGCACGGTCACGCACAGCCCGAAGATGCCGATGATGCCCATCAGGCCCTCGCCACCGAGTGGCATGTGATAGACGTAGAGGCCAGCGCCATATTTCGGTACCCCCTGCACCCCCATGAACAGCGCCCAGCGGAAGCCCCAGGCGGCCGCACAGACCACGAGGCCCAGCGACAGCGTACCGGCGCGCTTGTCCAGCCACAGCGAGGGCAGGCTCCAGAGGGTTAGTGTCAGGGCGCCCAGCACGATGGATATCCAGAGGCTGATCCGCCAGACCGGGAAGTTCCGGTACAGATCCAGCGCACTGTCGAACGAGGGGGCCTTGCCGAGCAGACCGGCCAGCACCCAGCTGCCGGCGGTTGCGAGCAGCGCGAGACTCAGGCCCTGGCCCAGGCGGCCGAGCCAGCGGCGGACACCGGCTTCATCCGGCGTGGCGATCCAGCGGCTCAGGATCAGCAGGCAGCCGACCGCGGCCAGCCAGGCGGTCAGAGCCAGATTGATGGGAGCCCAGGGGTTGTGCCAGAGCGGGCGGGAACGGACGATCGCCAGCTCCGCGCCGGTATAGAGCACGATCGTGGCGGCCGACAGGGCCAGCAGCAGCGAGACGGGCCGCAGCCAGCGTCGGGCATCGAGCCACCAGAGCACGCACAGGCCGAGCGCCAGCGTGACGAAGGCGGGCAGCAGCAGGGCGCCTACCGACATCCAGGACCAGGGCGTGACATGGGCATAGAAGTGCCAGAAGCGGGCGGGCTGATGCAGGTCGGCCAGCAGCGCCACCGGCGCGGTGGCGGCCGTGACGGCCAGCAGCACGATGATCAGTGGCCGGGCGCGGGCAGCAGCGCTGCCCTCGGGCGCCCACAGGCTCCAGGCGCCGAGCAGTGCTGCTCCGGTCGCGATGCCGATCAGGAAGAAATACTGTACGGCCCACGGCAGCCAGGCGGCTTCGTAGTGGGGCGTGAGCAGTTCGATGATGTCCATGTTGTTCCCCTGGCTCAGGTACACGACGGGTCAGTGTTCGGCCACGAGCCGCACGCTGGCCTGTCCGTCGACGCCATGGACGAATTCATCGGGCAGGCCGATGTAGAAGACCCGTGGCGCCGTGTTCATCGCCGGTTTCAGCACCTTGATGTCGTCACGGTGTTCGGCCATCCGCCGGTTGATCTCGCTGTCGGGCTGGTTCAGGTCGCCGATCACGCGTGCGCCGCCGACACAGCTCTCGACACAGGCCGGCAGCAGCCCGGCTTCGAGCCGGTGCTCGCAGAAGGTGCATTTGTCGGCTGTCTGGGTGTCGTGGTTGATGAAGCGTGCATCGTAGGGGCAGGCCTGCACGCAGTAGCCGCAGCCCACACAGCGTTCGTTGTCCACGAGCACGATGCCATCGGTTCGCTGGAAGGTGGCCTGGACAGGGCAGACCGGTACGCAGGGCGGGTTGTCGCAGTGATTGCAGAGTCGGGGCAGGCTGAGCATGGCAGGCGCCTGCCCGTCGCGCCGGTCGACCTCGTACTGGAGAACCGTGGTTCGGAACTGGCCGACCGGGGGCAGGTTTTCCATCGAGCAGCTGACGGTGCAGGCCTGGCAGCCGATGCAGCGGCGCAGGTCGACGAGCATGCCGTAGCGCTTGCCTTCGGCGCCGGGGCGGCGGGGTGGTTGCTCGGACTGGCTGAAGGACAGTGCGGCGGCCGGGGCGGACACGCTGGCGATGGCCGCGCCGACGAGATCCTGAAGGAACGAACGCTTGGTACGACTGGGCATGGTGGTTGGCATGCGGATCTCCGTACTGGCTGTGTGCGCTGACTGGCTGGCTTCGGCATCTGGGGCGCCCGCATCGGGAGATGACTGGCAACCCCCCGCTGCCGGAGCGTGTCCTGCAGGCGTCGATTTATATCAGTAGTTTCTGATATTTATATCGGAGCCGTTCCCGGGAGGCAAGCATGCCGTAGTGTTCGGCTCGGGCTTTGGCCGTGTTCGACGCCATGTTCGATGCTGGCCGATGATCAGGGGGCTGCCGGGGATGGAGCCGTCGATGGATGATGCGGAGATGAGCCGGAAGCAGGCACAATAGCTGCTTGTTTGGCTCGTGTCGAAAGGGGGGATTATGGATAGGCAAGGCGGTTCACCGTCCAGGCGTCCGGGGCTGGTGTTGCAGATCATCGTGGGTCTGGTGCTGGCAGTTGTGGTGGGGGCGATCACGCGGGAGACGGCGCTGGCGCCCTATGTGATGCCGGTGGGGCAGATCCTGGGAGATCTGTTCGTGGGGGCGCTGAAGGCGGTGGCGCCGGTGCTGGTGTTCCTGCTGGTGATGTCGGCGGTGTCGCAGCCGCGTCAGGGGGTCAGCGGCAACATGCGTCCGATCCTGCTGATGTATCTGGCGGGCACCTTCATCGGGGCGCTGGTGGCCGTGTCGGCCAGTTTCCTGTTTCCGTCCACGCTCCAGTTGAGCGGGGTCGAGGCCATCCAGGATCCGGCGCCGGCCGACATCTGGGAGGTGTTGCGCGGCGTGCTGATGAACCTGGTCGCCAATCCGCTTCAGGCCATTGCGCAGGCCAACTACATGGGCATCCTGGCCTGGGCGGTGCTGCTGGGGATTGCCTTTCGCCACGCCGCTGAGCAGACGCGCACGATCATCCACGATGGTGCCAACGCGGTGGTCAAGGTCATCAGCTGGGTGATCCGCTTCGCGCCGGTCGGCATTTTCGGGCTGTTGCTCTCGACCATCATGTCGGAGGCAGGCTTCAAGGCGCTGGGGGACTACGTGCATCTGCTCGCGGTGCTGCTGGGGGCGATGGTGTTCATGGCCCTGGTGGTCAATCCGCTGTTCGTGTTCGTCGTGACGAAGAAGAACCCGTATCCGCTGGTGTTCACCTGCCTGCGTGAAAGTGGGGTGACGGCGTTCTTCACGCGGAGTTCGGCGGCCAACATTCCGGTGAACATGGCGCTGGCCCGCAAGCTGGGGCTGAATGAAGAGGTCTATTCGATGTCGATCCCGCTGGGCGCGACCATCAACATGTCGGGCGCAGCCATCACGATCACGATCCTGACGATGGCGGCGGTCAATACGCTGGGGCTGCCGGTGGACTTCTCGACCGCCCTGCTGCTGAGCGTGGTGGCGGCGCTGGGCGCTGCCGGCACCTCCGGGGTGGGCAGTGGTTCGCTGCTGCTGGTGCCGATGGCGTGCAGCCTGTTCAAGATCGATCACAACATCGCGATGCAGGTGGTCGGGGTCGGTTTCGCGTTGAGCGTGCTGCAGGATTCGACCGAAACGGCGCTGAACTCGTCGACCGATGTGCTGTTCACGGCGGCGGTGGACATGGCCAGAAAGTCGGAGGGCTGAGGCCGGATCGGGACGACAGCCCCCGCGCCGGCGCGGGGGGCACCCTTTTTGCATCTGCAGCATAGGGTTTTTACGGGCGCATGGCGTATTTCGTCTATTCCACTGGCATGATTTGAGTGCGCATCGTTTGTGCCATCCGCAGGAAATTTCGGCACAATTTGCGCTGTATCAGAACAAATGATGGGGAGACAGCCGTGGCACGACAGCCCGTTCAGATTCCATTGCTCATCGATGGCGAATTCGTCCAGTCCAAGACATCGCAGTGGCGTGATGTGATCAACCCGGCCACGCAGGAAGTGCTGGCCCGGGTTCCCTTTGCCACCGCTGATGAGATCGAGGCGGCCATCGAGGCCGCCCGCAAGGCCTTCGTCACCTGGCGCAAGACGCCGATCGGCACGCGGGCCCGCATTTTCCTGAAGTACCAGCAGCTGATCCGCGAGAACATGAAGGCGCTGGCCGCGATGTTGACGGCCGAACAGGGCAAGACGCTGCCCGATGCCGAAGGCGACGTGTTCCGGGGGCTTGAAGTGGTCGAGCATGCGGCCAGCATCGGCAACCTGCAGCTGGGAGAGCTGGCCAACAATGTGGCCAACGGGGTCGATACCTACACGCTGTTGCAGCCGTTGGGTGTCTGCGCCGGCATCACGCCCTTCAATTTCCCGGCGATGATTCCGCTGTGGATGTTCCCGATGGCCATCGCCACCGGCAACACCTTCGTGCTGAAGCCGTCCGAGCAGGATCCGATGGTGACGATGCGGCTCGTCGAGCTGGCCCTGGAAGCCGGCATTCCGGCGGGCGTGCTGAACGTGGTTCACGGTGGCGAGGATGCGGTCAATGCGCTGTGCGATCACCCGGTCATCAAGGCCGTCAGCTTCGTGGGTTCGACGAAGGTCGGTACCCATGTCTACAACCGCGCAAGCCTCGCCGGCAAGCGGGTGCAGTGCATGATGGGGGCCAAGAACCACGCCATCATCATGCCGGACGCGAACAAGGAGCAGACGCTGGATGCGCTGGCGGGCGCGGCCTTCGGCGCAGCAGGCCAGCGTTGCATGGCCTTGAGCGTGGCGGTGCTGGTGGGCGAGGCCCAGCAGTGGGTGGACGATCTGGCCGAACGTGCCCGCCAGCTGAAGGTCAATGCCGGCACCGAGGCCGGTGCCGATCTGGGGCCGCTGATTTCCTGCGCCGCGCGTGAGCGGGTCGAAGGTCTGATCGCCTCGGGCGAAGAGGATGGCGCCACGCTGGTGCTGGATGGCCGCAAGCCTGCGGTACCCGGCTATGAAAAGGGTAATTTCGTCGGCCCCACCATCTTCTCGGGCGTGAAGCCGGGCATGCGGATCTACGATCAGGAGATCTTCGGGCCGGTGCTGTGCCTGGTGGCGGCCAAGGATCTGGATGAAGCCATCGCGTTCATCAATGCCAATGCCAACGGCAATGGCACGGCCATCTTCACCCGCTCGGGGGCGGCGGCGAGGCGCTTCCAGGATGACATCGATGTGGGTCAGGTCGGCATCAACGTGCCGATTCCGGTACCGGTGCCGATGTTCTCGTTCACGGGTTCGCGAGCCTCGAAACTGGGTGATCTGGGGCCCTATGGCAAACAGGTCGTCATGTTCTACACCCAGACGAAGACGGTCACGGCGCGGTGGTTCGACGAAGGCGCCGGCACCGGCATGAACACCACCATCAGCCTGAAATGAGCCAGGTTGTCAGGCGACTTGTCATCAGGTCGCTTGTCATTGCTCCACGGATGGCCTGCCGGCCGTGGCTGGCCAGGGGGAGTGTGCCTCGCCCCGGTCAGCACGCACACAGGTGGGCCTGACACAAGACAGGAGACGACGTGGATTTTTCATTGAACGAAGAGCAGCGCGCCTTCATCGAGACGGCGCGTGATTTTGCCGAGGCCGAACTGGCTCCTCATGCTGCCGAATGGGATGAGAAGGGCTTCTTCCCGCGAGAGGCCATCGCCAAGGCCGGCGAACTGGGGTTTTGCGGCCTGTATGCCAGTGAGGACATCGGCGGCTTGGGGCTGCCCCGGCTGGATGCCACGCTGGTGTTCGAGGAAATGGCGGCGGTCGACCCGTCCACGACGGCCTTCATCACCATTCACAACATGGTGGCCTGGATCATCGGGCAGTGGGGGGGCGAGGCCGTCAAGGCACGCTGGGGCGAGGCTTTGACGTCGGGGACCGCATTGGGATCCTATTGCCTGACGGAGCCGGGCGCCGGTTCGGATGCCGGCTCGCTGAAGACACGGGCTGAACGGAATGGCGATGTCTACCGGATCAACGGGGCCAAGGCCTTCATTTCCGGGGCGGGCAGCACCGATCTGCTGGTGGTGATGGCTCGAACGGGGGCGCCTGATTCGGGGGCGAAAGGTGTGACGGCCTTTGCCGTGCCGGCGGACAGCCCGGGCATCGAATATGGCAAGAAGGAGGACAAGATGGGCTGGAACAGCCAGCCCACCCGTACCATCAGTTTCGACAACGTGGTGGTGCCGGCGGAGAATCGTCTGGCCGGCGAAGGCGAGGGCTTCAAGATCGCCATGAAGGGGCTGGACGGGGGCCGGATCAACATCGCCACCTGTTCGGTAGGGGCTGCGCAGGGGGCCTTGAATGCGGCGCAGCGTTATCTGCATGAGCGACAGCAGTTCGGCAGGACGCTGGCGAGTTTTCAGGCGTTGCAGTTCAAGCTGGCCGACATGGCGACCGACCTGGTGGCAGCGCGCCAGATGGTTCGGCTTGCGGCCAGCAAGCTGGACAGTGGCGATCCGGATGCCACGACCTATTGCGCGATGGCCAAGCGCTTTGCCACCGATGCCGGTTTCGACGTGGTGAATCAGGGGCTGCAATTGCACGGCGGCTATGGCTACATCCGCGAATACCCGCTGGAGCGCCTGCTGCGCGATGCCCGGGTGCACCAGATTCTGGAAGGCACGAATGAAATCATGCGCGTGATCATCGCGCGGCGCCTGTTGCAGGATGGCGCGACGGAGACGATACGATGAGCAAGGAAAAATCTCATGCAGCTTTGTTGCTGAGCCGTGAAGGCCAGACGGCCGTGGTCACGCTCGACAATCCGCCGGCCCACACCTGGACGGCGGAGAGCCTGTCGGCGCTGACCGAACTGGTGGCCGACCTGAACGCCGATCCCGGCGTCCGGGCACTCGTGGTCACGGGGGGGGGTGAAAAATTTTTCAGTGCCGGTGCCGACCTGAAGCTCTTCGCCAGTGGCGACAAGGGCGTGGCGGCCACGATGGCTCGCCGTTTCGGTCAGGCATTCGAGGCGCTGGCAGGGTTCAACGGCGTCAGTATCGCGGCCATCAATGGTTATGCGATGGGGGGCGGTCTGGAGTGCGCGCTGTCCTGCGATCTGAGGGTGGCCGAAGAGCATGCAGTGATGGCCTTGCCCGAGGCGACGGTGGGGCTGCTGCCCTGTGCCGGGGGCACGCAGTGGCTGACCCGTGCCGTGGGTGAAAGCTGGGCCAAGCGGATGGTGCTGCTGGGTGAGCGGGTCGATGCCCAGACGGCGCTGAAGATCGGGCTGGTCGAGGAAGTGGTGCCGAAGGGTGAGGCCTTGAAGCGCGCCCTGGCCCTGGCCGAACAGGTCGTGCGCCAGAGCCCGGGTTCGGTGCGGGCCTGCAAGCAGCTGATCCACGCGGCACGTAGCGGCACCTCGCAAGGGGGGCTGATCCTGGAGCGCGAGCTGTTCGTCGATCTGTTCGACACCGAGGACCAGCGCGAAGGCGTCAATGCCTTCCTTGAAAAACGCAAGGCCGAGTGGCGCAACGCCTGAAACGGTCAGGCGCTTGGGATACGCTGAACAAGTCCCGCGACGCGCCCTGACACGGGATGAGGCGTCCGCGTGGACTTGTTCAGCGTATCCCTTGGGCAGCCACGACACCGAAACACCATCAAGCAGGAGACAAGGATGACAGACAGTCGCACGATCGCGTTCATCGGCCTGGGCAACATGGGGGGGCCGATGGCGGCCAACCTGGTGAAGGCGGGCCATCAGGTATGTGCTTTCGACCTGTCGGCGGATGCGCTGGCAGCGGCGAAAGCGCAGGGTGTTCAGACCGCCGCGTCGGCCGAGGCGGCCGTGGAAGGCGCAGGTGTCGTGATTTCGATGCTGCCCGCCAGCCGTCATGTGGAGGGTCTGTATCTGGGTGAGCAGGGCTTGCTGGCCCGGCTGGCTGAGGGGGCACTGGTGATCGATTGCAGCACGATCGCACCGGCATCGGCGCGCAAGGTGGCCGAAGCCGCCCAGGCCCGTGGGCTGGCGATGATCGATGCGCCGGTCTCGGGCGGTACGGCTGGCGCGGCCGCCGGCACGCTGACCTTCATCGTGGGCGGCAGTGCCGAGGCGCTGGATCGGGCCCGCCCTGTGCTGGAAGCGATGGGCAAGAACATCTTCCACATGGGCGAGGCGGGCGCCGGTCAGGTGGCCAAGCTCTGCAACAACATGGCGCTGGGCGTGATCATGGCGGCCACGGCCGAGGCGCTTGCGTTGGGTGCAGCCCATGGTCTGGATGCGAAGGCGCTGTCCGACATGATGGGCGTCAGTACCAGCCGGAGCTGGGCGACCGAGGTCTGCAATCCGTGGCCCGGCGTGCATGAGAATGCGCCAGCGGGCCGTGGCTATACCGGTGGCTTCGGCAACGACCTGATGCTGAAGGATCTGGGTCTGGCGGCCGAGGCAGCGATGAGCAGTGGTTCGTCGATTCCGCTTGGTGAACTGGCCCGCAACCTCTATTCGCTCAACAGCAAGGCGGGCCGCGGCGGGCTGGATTTTTCCAGCGTGCTGAAGCTCTTTGAATCGCAGGGCAAGTAAGGTGGCAGAGGTGTGAGCGCCCGATTGCCAGATTGCCCGTCTGCCTGGCCGTCTGTCGGCTCGCCTGTCCGACCGGTGCCGCGTGCAGGGGGTTGGGTGTTGCAGCGCAGTAAAGGATTTCCCGGATAGCAGGCCTTCCAGGGGTCGAGAATGTAAGAAAGGTTCAGATGTCAGGCTGCATTCGGATGGGCTTGGGGTAGGATGTCCGCTTTCATGAGCCTTGGGGATGTCCTGAATGAAGCGTCGACAGTTTGCGGTATCGACATTGGGCCTGGCGGGCGGTCTGGCGGTAGCGCCTTCCTGGGTGCACGCGGGGCCGAAGGATGGCAGCCTGACGCTCGGCATGGTGCTGGAGCCACCGGGGCTCGATCCCACCACGGGCGCCGCTTCGGCCATTGCCGAAGTGGTGCTGTACAACGTCTTCGAGACCCTGACCAAGATCGGCCCGGGCGGCAAGGTGACGCCGTTGCTGGCCGAACGCTGGTCGGTGTCGGATGACCAGAAAACCTACACCTTCCGGTTGCGGCCCGGTGTGCGCTTCCAGAACGGCAAGCCTTGTGATGCCGAGGCCGTGCGTTTCAGCCTGATGCGTGCCGGCGCCGAGGGCAGTGTGAACAAGGACAAGGCCTTCTTCGCGTCCTTTGCGTCGGTCGAGGCCCGGGATGCGCAGACCGTCGTGATCACCCTGAAGGCTCCCGAGCCGGATTTCCTGTTCATGATGGGGCAGGCCACGGCGATCATCGTCGAGCCCGACAGCGTGGCTGCCAATGCCACGAAGCCGGTGGGTACCGGCCCCTACCAGCTGGCGCGCTGGAACCGGGGCTCTTCGCTCACGCTGTCGGCCTGGCCGGGGTTCCGTGATCCGGCGTCGATCCGCATCAAGCGGGTGAGCTTCCGCTTCATCAGCGAGCCGGCCGCTCAGGTCGCGGCCCTGCTGGCGAGGGATGTGGATGCCTTCCCGCGGGGTACCGAGCATGGTGTGGGGCGGTTCCAGAAGAATCCGGCCTATCAGGTGATGGTGTCGGGCTCGCGGGCGAAGACGGTGCTGGCCATCAACAATGCCCGGGCGCCCCTCGATGATGTGCGTGTTCGCCGGGCGATCGCGGCGGCCATCGACCGCAAGGCGGTACTGGCTGCTGGCCAGAAGGGGTACGGCACGCCCATCGGCAGTCACTACGTGCCGGGCGCACCCGGCTATGTGGATACCACGGGCATCAACGCCCATGATCCGGACAAGGCCCGGGCGCTCCTGAAGGAGGCCGGCATCACCACGCCGCTGAAGCTGACCATCACCTTGCCGCCGCCGGCGTATGCCCGGCAGGGGGCCGAGGTCGTGATGGCGCAGCTGGCAAAGGTCGGCATCATCTGCACGGGCCGGCCCGTCGAATGGGCGCAGTGGCTGGAAGGCACCTATCGCCATCGCGACTACGACCTGACGATCATCTCGCATGTCGAGCCGCTGGATCTGGGCAATTTCGTCAAGTCCGGCTACTACTGGGGCTACGAATCCCCGCGCTTCAAGGCGCTGTACGAGCGTATCCGTACCGAGCTGGATGAGCCGAAGCGGCTGGCGATGCTGGGTGAGGCGCAGCGGATGCTGGCCGAGGATTGCGTGCTGGCCTGGCTGTATCAGCCGCACTGGGTCACCATTGCCGACCGGAAGCTCCAGGGGCTGTGGGACGACATGCCCATCCTCTGCAACGACCTGAGCGCATTGCATTGGGGCTGACGGCCTTTCTGTTGCGCCGGGCGATGGCGCTGCTGGCGACCTTGCTGGCAGCCTCGGTGGTGATCTTCCTGGTGCTGGAGGTGCTGCCGGGCAATGTCGCCGAGGTGATGATGGGCCCGGATGCCGATCCCGAGGCCGTGCAGGCGCTGGCCACGCAGCTGGGGCTGGATCGTCCGGCTTGGCAGCGCTATGCGGCGTGGCTGCTGGGACTCTTCACCGGAGAGATGGGCGACAGTCATGTCTATGGATCGCCCGTGGCTGATCTGGTGCTCGAACGCCTGACGCTGACGGTGCCACTGGCCTTGCTGGCGATGGGGCTGACCGCGCTGCTCGCACTCGGTGTGGGCGTCTACGCGGCCCTGCATCACCGACGCTGGGCCGATACCGGCTTGATGGCGCTGGCCCAGCTGGGCGTGGCGATGCCCAGCTTCTGGCTGGCCATGCTGCTGATCCTCGTGTTCTCGGTCTGGCTGGGCTGGGTGCCGGCCGGCGGCTTCGATGGCTGGGCCTCCGATCTGGACGAGCCGTGGTGGCAGGGGGTGCTGAACGGCCTGAGGGCGCTGTTGTTGCCTGCGCTGGCGCTGGCGGGGGTTCAGGCGGCGATCCTGGCGCGCTTCGTTCGCTCGTCGGTGCTGGAAGTGCAGGGTGAGGCCTTCGTGCGAACGGCACGGGCCAAGGGTTTGCCGTCCTCGCAGATTCTCTGGCGGCATGTGTTCCGCAATGCGCTGATTCCCGTGCTGACGGTGGCTGGCATGCAGTTTGCCGAGCTGATGGCGGGTGCTGTCGTGATCGAGAACGTGTTTTCCCTGCCGGGCCTGGGGCGGCTGCTGTTTCAGAGCATCGCCAACCGGGATCTGATCGTGGTGCGCAACTGTGTGCTGCTGCTGGTGGCGATGGTGGTGATGCTGAATTTTCTGGTGGACGTGGTGTACGCGATGATCGATCCACGCCTGAAGGTGAGGGCGCGGTGAGCGTGCCGACCGATAGCCTGGGCACCCCACCCGAGGCGGAGATCGAGCACGGCCTGACGCAGCATGCGGGGGAGTGGCCGGCCATGGGCGGGCGGGGCTTCTGGCAGCGTGCCTTGCGGCATCCGGGCTTCGTGACGGGGGCCGTGCTGTCGTCGTCCCTGCTGCTGATGGCCTTGCTGTCGTTGCTGTGGACGCCCTATTCGCCGCTCGACGTGGACATGGGGGCCACGCTGGCGCCTCCGTCCGCAGCACACTGGCTGGGTACCGACGCCTACGGGCGTGATGTCCTGTCGCTGCTGCTGCTCGGGGCGCAGTCCTCGATCCTGGCGGGGGTGATCGCGGTCGGGATCGGACTGGTGGGCGGGGTGGTGCTGGGGCTGCTGGCGGCGGCGCGACCGGGCTGGTTGCAGGAGCTGATCCTGCGGACGGCCGACCTGATGCTGGCCTTTCCGGCCATTCTGACGGCCATCATGCTGACCGCCGTCTTCGGGGCGGGGCTGGGCAATGCCATCGTCGCGGTCGGTGTCTACAACATCCCCTCCTTCATCCGGCTGACGCGCGCGGCGGCCGCCACGGTCTGGTCGCGGGAGTACACGCTGGCGGCGCGGGCCATCGGCATGAGCCGCCGGCAGATCACCTGGCGGCATGTGCTGCCCAACATCCTGCCGGTCCTGCTGGTGCAGATCTCGATGCGCTTTGCCATCGCCATCCTGGCCGAGGCGGCGCTGTCCTACCTCGGCTTCGGGGTGCAGCCGCCGCAACCCTCCTGGGGACGGATGCTGGCCGACGCGCAGGCGATGATGTTCGAGGCGCCCCTGCTGGCCGTGTGGCCGGGCATGGCGATCATGCTGGCGGTGCTGGGGCTCAATCTGCTGGGCGACGGGCTGCGCGATCTGATCGATCCGAAGCTGGCGCGCCGCCGCTAGCGTGTGTTGCGCACTGGTTTGCCCCCGCGAAAGCCCCTCCGGGCGTGCATGTCCCGCTCTGAGGGGCACAGGAGAATCCGGCGATGAGACTTGGATTGACGAATCTTGCGTGGGCGCCCGACCAGGATGAGGCGGTGGCACGGCTGATGCAGCAGCAGGGCATCGATGCGGTGGATGTCGCACCCAGCAAGTATTTCGAGGAACCATTGCGGGCGACGGGCCAGGCCATCGCCGCGGTTCGTCGCTGGTGGGCCGATCGGGGCATCGAGATCACCGGCATGCAGTCGTTGCTGTTCAACACCGAGCCCGGCCTCAACCTGTTCGGCGCTGCGCCGGTCCGCCAGCGGATGCTGGAACGCCTGACGGCCGTCTGCCGGATCGCGGCGGGCCTGGGGGCGCCGAGGCTGGTGTTCGGGTCGTGGCGAAACCGTGACCGCCGAGGCTTGATGGATGCCGAGGCGGATGCGATTGCCCTTGATTTCTTCGGACAGCTCGCCGAGCGGGCGGCGGCCGAAGGCGTCTGGATCTGCCTGGAAGGGGTGGCGCCTCATTACGGGGCCAACTATCTGACGGACACGGCCAGCACCCTTGCGCTGGCGCGACAGCTGGATCATCCGGCCATCCGGGTTCAGCTGGATACGGTCACGATCCGCGAAGCGGGAGAGGACATCGACGCCCTGCTGGCGGCGCATGCCGGGCTGATCGGCCATGTCCATGTCTGTGAGCGGGACCTGCTGCCGATCGGGGATGGCGACATGCCCCATGACTGGATGGCGGCGGCCATCCGGCGACATCTGCCGGATCACGTCGTGTGTCTGGAGATGCTGACGCCGGCGGGTGAAGCGCCGGCGAGCGCCTTGACGCGCGCCATTCTGGTGGCACGGCAGCATTATGTCCGGCATGCTGCGCGGAGTCGTTCAGAGTCTCCTGCCTTGGCCCGGAGGGGCTTTCGCGGGGACGAATAAGTTCATGACGCGCTCTAAAATAGGCACCGTAGACACACAACGAAGTGCCTGTGTGCACGGCGTTGGTGTGCAGGGAGTCCTCATCTCAGGGCGTCGTCGTATGACAGGGGGCTGCCATGCCGGGGAGATGGGCAGATGATTTGGAGAGGCTTCGATTCGATCGTGCGCCGGCAATGTCGGCTGCTTTTTCTGGGGCTGGTTTTCAACATGGGGGTGGGCAGCATGGTGGCTGCCCAGGGGCTTGATGAGGTCTCGCTGAGTTTCGAGGCGGCATCGGCACGCCTTGATCGGGTCTCGGACGCACTGGCGGCGGCACACGCCCAGGTTGGTCAGAAGCGGCAGCTGGCCGAGGCGACCCGAAGCCTGCGGCTGCCCGAGATTTCGCTGGATGTTCGCGAAATCAAGTATCAGAAGACCGGCGAGTTTGCGCTGGGCCCGCTGGCGCCGGCTTTTGCCCCGTTGGGGGTGCCGCCGGTTCTTCCGATCGATCAGGGTGGCTGGCGATTCCGACCGACCGTCAACGTGCTGGTGCCGCTCTATACCGGTGGCAGGATTCCGGCTGCCCGGAAAGCGGCCGAATCGGCCGTCGAGCAGGCCGAGGCCGAACGGCTGGCCGAAAGTCAGAGCCAGACCCTGCAACTGGTGCAGCTGTATTTCGGTCAGCAACTGGCGGCGCAGGCGCTGAGCGTGCGCACCGAGGTGTTGGACGGGCTTCGGCGCCACGTCGAGGATGCGATCAAGCTGGAGAAAGGCGGGCTGGCCACCCGGGCGCAGCGCTTGCAGGCCACCGTGGCTCATGATCAGGCGGCGCGAGACCTTCAGAAGGCCGACAGCGACCTGGCCACGCTTCGCCAGACCCTCAGCAGCCTGTTGCGCCATGAGGAGACGGTGCGCACCACCTCGCCGCTCTTCGTGATCAGCACGCCGCTCGAACCGGTCAGTGAATTTCGGGCCAGTGCCGTGCAGCGTCATCCCAGCCTGTTGAAACTGCGGGCCCTGGTCGATCAGGCCGGGCAGGGGGTGCGGGTGCAGGCGGCTTCGCTCAAGCCCCAGCTCTTTCTGTTCGGCCAGAAGGACTTGCGCCGCCAGGATGCGCTGATGACCGACCCCGACTGGGTGGTCGGCATCGGCCTCAAATACACCTTCCTGTCGGGCAGCGACCGGCCCCGCCAGATTGGCGCGGCCCGTGAGCAGTTGCGGCAGGCTGAGGCGGGTCTTCGCGAGGCCGAACATCAGGTGAGCATCGGCGTGACGAAGGCCTGGAACCAGCTGGAAACGGCGCGGCAGCAGTTCCTGCTGCTCGACAGCAGCATCCGGCAGGCCGAGGAGAACCTGCGCCTGCAGGAATTGTCCTTCCGGGAAGGGCAATCCACGTCGCTGGATGTGATCGACGCGCGAACCCGTCTGGGGGCCTCGTTCATCGAGCGTGCTCAGGCGGCTTATCAATATGATGTGGCGCTGGCCCAGTTGCTGGAGGTGAGCGGGCAGATGAGCCGCTATGCCGATTACATGAAACGAGCGGACAAGGTGATCATGCCATGAGCGGAAACCAGGACAGGCAGGACGGGCTGGACAGGAACGGGGGGCAGGGCATGAAGGACAGCCTGGGGCGTGATCCGGTGGACAGGCGGGGCGCCGGGCCGCTGCTGTTCCTGCTGGTGCTGGCGGTACTGGTGACAGTGGGGCTCTGGCTGGCTTCACGCCAGCCCGATGACATGATCCAGGGCATGGCCGATGCGGACACGTTGAACGTGTCGGCCAAGATCAGTGCGCGGGTGGCGCAATTGCTGGTGCGTGAAGGCGATACCGTGACGGCCGGCCAGGTGCTGTTCGAGCTGGACAGCCCCGAGGTGTTGGCCAAGGAGCAGCAGGTGATGGCTGCCGTGGAGGCGGCACGGGCACAAGCCGCCAAAGCGGACGAGGGCGCGCGGGAGGAGGATGTGCGCGCGGCCGAAGCGAACTGGCGTCGGGCGGTGGCCTCGGCCGAGCTTGCCAAGAGCACGTACAAGCGTCTGGAGCGTCTGCATCAGGAAGGCGTGGTCACGCGACAGAAGCGGGACGAGGCGCTCGCGCAGCATCGCAGTGCGCAGGCTGCGGCCGCCGCCGCCCGGGCGCAATACGATCTGGCGTTGTCCGGCACGCGCAATCAGGACAAGGAGGCAGCCTTGGCGCAGGTGCGCCAGGCCGAAGGCGGGCTGGCTGAGGTCGAGGCGGCCCGCAACGAGATTCGCGGCGTCGCGCCCCGAAACGGGCAGGTGAACAAGCGGCTCGCCGAGGTGGGCGAGCTGGTGCCAGCGGGCTACCCCGTCTTCACGCTGATCGACGACAGCAACCTCTGGGTCGCCTTCCATGTGCGGGAGGACCAGTTCAGTGGTCTGACCCAGGGTCAGGTGCTGACCGGACGAATCCCGGCGCTCGGCGACAGGACGGCCCGGTTCGAGGTCTATTTCATCAATCCGGCCGGTGACTACGCCACCTGGCGCGCCACCCGGCAGTCGGCCGGCTATGACGTGAAGAGTTTCGAGGTCCGTGCACGCCCGCTCGAACCCATCGAGCGTTTCCGGCCGGGCATGAGCGTGCTCTTCGACTGGCCGCAGCAGCCATGATGGGCAGCTGGGCGGCCATCGGGGCCTCGGCGCGCCGGGAATGGGGCTTCCTGTGGCGCAGCCGCTGGGACATGGCGCTGTCGGTCTGGGTGCCCTGGCTGCTGATCGGGCTGGTGATGATCGTGTTCCTGAATGGCACCTTGCGCCATGTGCCCATCGCCGTCGTCGACCATGATCACAGCGAAACCAGCCGTTCGCTGATCCGCAAGCTCTCGGCCTCGCCGGGCATCCATGTGAAGGCCGTGCCAGCCTCGCTGGAGGAGGCCTGGTCGCTCGTGCGCCGGCTCGATGTCTACGCGGTCGTCCATATTCCGTCGGATGTGTCCCGGCAGATGGCCCGGGGCGGTTCGGGCACGGTCTTTGCCTTCTACAACGCCAGCTACATGACGATCGGCCAGAGTGCCGCGCGAGACATCGCCGCTGCGTTGCAGGCCCAGAACATCGAGACCACCCGGATGCGCAGCCAGTATCTGAAGGATCGGCCCGCGCTGGCGGCCGTGCCGGTTCAGGTGCAATCGACCGTGCTTTTCAATGCGGCGCGCAGCTATGAACATTTCCTGGTGGGGCTGGTGGCGCCGGCCATCCTGCAGCTGGCTTTCTGCCTGTCGGTGGTGGCGGCCTTCGGGCGGGAGTTGCGGGATGGAACGGTGGCGGCCTGGCTGGCAGCCTGTGATGGCCGCCTGGTGGCTGCGGCCTTGGGCAAGCTGCTACCCTATCTGGTGCTGTTTCTGGCCCATGGTGCGGCGACCCTGTTCTGGCTGGCCCATGTTCGCGGTGATGGCATTGCCGGCAGTGCTGTCGTGCTGATGCTCGGCTACGCTGCCCTGTATCTGGCTTATGCGGCCATGGCCGTGCTGCTGGTGGGGCTGACCCGGAACATGGCGACGGCCCTGTCCCTGACGGGCATGTACACCGGGGTGGCGCTGGCCTTTTCGGGGGGAACCTTCCCGCTGATCGGCGGTCCTCTGTTCACGCAGATCTGGAGCTATCTGCTGCCCTTCACCGCCTATGTGCAGTTGCAGATGCAGCAGCTCGACATGGGGGCGCCGTGGCATGTCTCGATGTGGCAGGTGAGTGCGATGCTGATGTTCCTCGTGATCGCCGGTCCGATCGGCATGGCACTCTATCGCCGGGCAGCCGACGATCCGGCCAGCTGGGGGCAGCGATGACACGGTTTTCCGATGGTTTCCTCGAGGCGCTGCGCGCCGTCTTTCGGGACAAGGCGGCGGTGGCCGCGCTGTTCCTGGCCGTGCTCATCTATTCGTTCTACTACCCGGTGGCCTACCAGCATCAGGTGGCGACCCGGATGCCGACGATCGCCGTCGATCTGGATCGCAGTCCGATGAGCCGGCTGTTGTTGCGCAAGGTCGCCGCCGTGCCGGCGCTGCAGCTGGCCGGCCATGCCGATTCGATGGATCAGGCGCGGCAGCTCGTCGAGCGGGGCGTGGCCGACGGCATCGTGCTGATCGACGACCACTTCCAGCGTGACATCCAGCGCGGCCAGCAGGGCCGGCTGGCTTTCTACGGAGCGGGTGCCTATCTGGGTCGATCCAGTACCGTGCTGAGCGGGCTGGCCGATGCCGTATCCGGCTTCTCGCGTGAGGTGGTGCTGCATCAGGCGCGGGTTGAGGGGCCGGTTGCCAGCATCCCGCTCACGCTCGTGCAGCGGCCGCTCTACAACACGCGCGAGGGCTATGCCAGCACGGTGGTGGCGGGCGTGTCGGTACTGATCGTGCAGCAGACGCTGCTCCTGGCTATCGTGTTGCTGGCCGCCACCCGGCGCGAGCAGCTGGGCCGCCGGCTGAAGGCGCCGATGATGCCGTTGTTCGGGGGGATGACGGCCTTCTGGGTGTTCGGGATGCTGAACCTGCTCTACTACGCCGGTTTCGTTTTCTGGTTTCAGGATTTCCCGCGTGGGGGCAACCTGCCGGGACTGCTGCTGGGCGGTGCCTTCTTCGTGGCGGCGGTCGTCGGCCTGGGCGCGCTGGTGGGCAGTTTCTTCCGCGTGCGGGAACACGCCATCCACGGCGTGCTCCTGACCGCGATGCCGATGTATTTCCTGTCGGGCCTGTCGTGGCCGCAGGCATTGATGCCCGAATGGTTGCAATGGCTGGCCAGGCTGGTGCCGACCACGGCCGGCATCAATCTGGTCATCAAGATGAACGAGATGGGGGCGCACCTGTCGGAGGCCTGGGCCGAGATCCTGAATCTGGCCATCCTGTCGGTGGCCTACGCGCTGCTGACCCTCTGGCGGTATCGGGTCGTGCCGTGTGATCCGGAAGGGCTTCCCGTCGCCCCAGCCGGTATTCGATCTGACGGGCACAGGCCAGCAGATGTCGGGCCACCGGGCTTTGCCAGTCCGGATCGAAGCGGTCGTCCGCGCCCATCGCCGTGATGGCCAGTGTCAGGCGGCCGGTGGCGTCGATGACGGGGGCCGAGAAGGCATTGATGCCGGGGATGGGATTGCCGATGGCACGGGCAAGCCGGTGCGTGCGTGCCTCCGCGATCAGCTGCCGGGCCTGCTCCGCAGAAAAGTGTGGCCCCTCGATGGGCGGGGCTTGCACCGCAGACTGCCAGGGGGGCGAGGTGGCAGGACCATCGGTCATGCTTTCCCCGTTGCCGTTGCCAGTCGCCTCGGCGGGGCGGCGGCATTCGTCCGCCAGGATCGGGGCCACGATGCGCTCGGGCATGAAGGCGGCGAACACCCGGCCGGTGGCCGACAGCAGCAAGGGCGTCATGACGGTGCCGGGCCGCAGGTTCACGTGCAACGGGCGATTGCCTTCTTCCAGATGGATGACGGTGGGCCCGAAGTTGCCCCAGACGGCGATGGCGATGCTCAGCTGCAGATCGTCCGCCAGCCTCTCGGCCTCCTGCATCGCGATCTTGACGGGATCGAGTGCGTGCAGTGCCGCCAGACCCATCTGCAGTGCAAAGGGGCCGAGGCGGTAGCGTCCGGTCAGCGCATCCTGTTCGATCAGCCCGAGCTTGCCGAAGCTGACGAGGTACGGGTGGGCCTTCGCGGCGGGCATGCCGGCCTCGGAAGCCAGATCCTTCAGCATCATCGGCGTGCCCCGCCGTGCCAGCGCCTGCAGCAGGGTGCCGCCCACTTCGATGGACTGGATGCCGCGCCGCTGCGTGCTGGCGGCCTCCGGGACACCTTGCCGGGCCGACTCCTCGGGTGCGTGGGCATCGTCTGGGGCACGGCGGGCTGACATCATGCTGGGGATCGTCTCGGGGTTGTCTCTGAAGGGTCGGGCCCTGGAGCCGCTGTGCACGGGCCACGGCGATACTGTTCGGGATGGTATCAATTCGGGGCGCGTCGCACCGGGCACAAGCTGTGCTCGGCAGGGCCGATTTCGCCTTTATGACGCCTGCTGCCCCAAGCTCCCAGGGGCGGCGTCCGCGTCCGGATGGGAGCCCCCGGCATGAGCGCCTCATCCGATCAGATGATTAGACACTGGTAAATCGATTGACGATGATCTAATTAACGCATAAGATCGCGTCCATATTCAGGGCATGGGTTGTTGGCTGACCCTGCCGCAGCCAAGGAGCTTGGGCGGCAGGAAAGTCGCGGGCTGCAAACCGGCCGCGCCGGCCCATTTTGCACCCGCTTCTTGCCCCATGGCACCGGCTATGGGGCGGCGAATCGGGCACAAACTGTGCTCGGCGGGGCCGATTTTCGCCTTCGCGATTCCTACCGCCCAAGCTCCTAGGCATTCACGGAGACACGTCAATGAGCAACAAGAAATTCGCATCGCAGGCCGACCTGGAAGAAAAGCAGGTCAGCTGGGAGAAGCTGTCCGACAACGCCTATGCCTACACGGCCGAAGGCGATCCGAACACCGGGGTGATCATCGGTGACGACGGCGTGATCATCGTGGATGCCACGGCCACGCCGGTGGCGGCGCAGGGCGTCATCGCCAAGGTGCGGGAAGTGACCGACCTGCCGATCCGGTACGTGGTGCTGACTCACTATCACGCCGTGCGGGTGCTGGGTGCCTCGGGCTACAAGAATGAGGGGCTCGAGCAGATCATCGCCAGCCACGACACCTATGACCTGATCGTCGAGCGTGGCCAGCAGGACATGGATTCGGAAATCGGCCGCTTCCCGCGCCTCTTCCAGGCCGTCGAGAGCGTGCCGGGCCTGACCTGGCCGACGATGACCTTCCAGGGCGAGATGACGCTGTGGCTCGGCAAGCTGGAGGTGAAGATCAAGCAGGTCGGCCGTGGCCATACCAAGGGGGATGCCATCGTCTATCTGCCGTCGCAGAACATCTGCTTCTCCGGTGATCTGGTCGAGGCCGAAGCCGCCTGCTACACCGGCGATGCCTATCTGGCCGACTGGCCGCAGACGCTCGACAACCTGGCCGCGATGAAGTTCGACAAGCTGATCCCGGGCCGTGGTCCGGCCCTGATGACGGCCGGGCAGGTGCAGGCGGGCATCAGCTATACCCGTGACTTCGTCTCGACGCTGTACCGCAGCGCCCAGGAGGCGGTGGCCCAGGGCATGGACCTGAAAGGAGCCATGGCGCACACCCGCAAGAACATGGACCCGAAGTTCGGCCACGTCTTCATCTACGAGCACTGCCTGCCTTTCGACGTGACCCGTGCCTTCGACGAGGCTAGCGGCATCCGTGATCCGCGGATCTGGACGGCCGAGCGTGACCAGGAAATGTGGCACGCCCTGCAGGCCTGAGGCCCGTCGGGAGGAGCATCATCGTGCTGAGCACTTTCCAATACCCGAAGTTTGATTATGTGACGCCGCCCGAGTTGAAGGAGGGGCGCGAGGGACACTATCCGGTGATCGTCGTCGGGGCAGGGCCCGTGGGCCTGTGCACGGCGATCGATCTGGCCCGGCAGGGCCATCAGGTGCTGTTGCTCGACAACGATGACACCGTGTCGATCGGCTCGCGGGGTGTCTGTTATGCCAAGCGCACGCTCGAGGTGCTCGATCGCCTGGGCTGTGGCGACGAGATGGTGGACAAGGGCGTGTCGTGGAACGTGGGGCGCGCCTTCTTCCGCGAGGACGAGGTGTTCAACTTCAACCTCAGCCCCCAGCCTGATCATCAGCGTCCGGGCATGATCAACCTTCAGCAGTATTACCTGGAGGACCATCTGGTCAGGCGCGCGCGCCAGCTGCCCAGCCTGGCGATGCGCTTCAGGAACAATGTGATCGCCGTCACCCCGGGTGAGCAGCAGGTGGCGTTGCGGGTCGAGACACCTGACGGGGTCTATGGTCTGACGACCGACTGGCTGGTGGTGGCCGATGGCGCGCGCAGCCCGATCCGGCACATGCTGGGGCTGGACATCGAGGGCAAGGTCTTCATGGATCGCTTCCTGATCGCGGACGTGGTCATGAAGGCGGATTACCCGACCGAGCGCTGGTTCTGGTTCGACCCGCCTTTTCATCCGAACCAGTCGGTGCTGCTGCACCGTCAGGCCGACAACGTCTGGCGCATCGACTTCCAGCTGGGCTGGGATGCCGATCCGGTCGAGGAACGCAAACCCGAGAACGTCATCCCGCGCATCCAGGCGATGCTGGGCGACGGGCGCGAGTTCGAGCTGGAGTGGGTCAGTGTCTATACCTTCCAGTGCCGGCGGATGAACCGCTTCAATCATGGCCGGGTACTGTTCGTGGGCGATGCGGCGCATCAGGTCTCGCCCTTCGGGGCTCGCGGCGCCAATTCCGGCATTCAGGATGCCGACAATCTGGCCTGGAAGCTGAAGCTGGTCATGGATGGCAAGGCGCCTGCGACCCTGCTGGACACTTACAGCGAAGAGCGCGGTTTTGCGGCGGACGAGAACATCATGAACTCGACCCGTTCCACCGACTTCATCACGCCGAAGAGCCGCACCAGCAAGACCTTCCGCAACGCGGTGCTGGGCCTGGCCGAGCATTATCCCTTTGCCCGCGCACTGGTGAATTCCGGCCGTCTGTCGGTGCCGAGCTTCCTGACCGAGTCCCGGCTGAACACCCCGGATGAGGATGTCTTCGAGGGCGACATGGTGCCGGGGGCGCCGATGGACGATGCGCCCGTGCAGCATGCCGGGGGCAGCCAGTGGCTGCTTCGGGCGGTGGGAGACAGCTTCGCCCTGATGTTGTATGCCGATGATGCCTCAGGGCTGGACGCGGATACCGTGGCCCGGTTGCAGGGTCTCGACCAGGGGGCGATTGGGGTGGTGCCCATGGTGGTGGCCCGTCAGGGACAGGCGCCTGCCGGTTTGTGCACCCTCCTCGATGTGAACGGCCGGATCGTCGAACGCTATGACCTGAAGCCCGGCAGCTGCTATCTGCTGCGCCCGGATCAGCACGTGGCCGCCCGCTGGCGGGGGTTCGATCCGGTCAAGGTGCGGGCGGCTGTCGATCGCGCCATTGGCCGTTTCCAGCACCTGTCATGAACGGCCCCCCGCTGGATCTGCATGACAGGCCCCCATCCACCTGACAGGAGAACCTGATGCCCCTGATCGTCGAACCCAACCTGAAAGAACCGGGCAAGCGCTATTTTCGGGCCTTCAGCCCCGGTGACGACTTCTACGAGATGCTGATCGACATGCACCGTGATCTGACGGATGAGCAGAGCGAGATGGTCAATGCCCGCCTGATCCTGCTGCTGTCCAATCACATCGGCGACATCGGCGTGCTGCGGGAAGCCATGCAGATCGCCCGGCAGGCGGTGGTGGACGGCAAGCTGCCTAACGTTGCCTGACCTGGTCGAGCAGATGGCGGTAAAACTGTTCGGCTGCCGGTGACAGCGAGCGTCCGGCGCGGGTGAACAGATGAAAGCGTCGCCGGACATCGGGGCTGGTCAGTGGGCGCATGGTCAGGCCGTAGAGCCTGACCAATGATTCGGCATAAGGCATGCAGATCGTGACGCCCAGCCCGGCGGCGACCATGCCGAGTGCGGTCGACATGAACGTGACGGTCGTGGCGGGCGTGATGTCCAGCTCACGGATCGCGGCGTTCAGGTCGAGTGACAATCGCTCGGTGAACTGGCCCTGGAGCGTGATGAGCGGCAGCCTGGCCAGCTCGGCCCACGGGATCAGGTCGCGTGAAGCCAGTGCGTGCCCGGCGGGCAGCACGACATGAAAGGGCAGCTCGAACAGCAACGTGCTGTCCAGATCGGAATGCAGCTCGCGTTCCGGGCCGACGCCGATATCCACGTCGCCCGAGAGCACGCGGGTGGTGACACCTTCCACCGCACAGTCTAGCAGGCGGATCTCGATGTCCGGAAAAAGTTGCCTGAAGCCGGCGATGACCTCCGGCAGCAGTGTCGATGCCATCAGCTGGGGGGCGGCCACGCGAACCACGCCTTTCTTCAGCGCCTTCAGGTTGCTCACTTCCGTCAGCACCCCGTCCAGCTCGCTCAGGATCTGCTCGATCAGCGGGTAGATGTCGCTGCCCACGTCCGAGAGTTGCGTGTGCCGGGTGCTGCGATCGAACAGCCGGATGCCGAGCGCCTGTTCCAGTTCCTTGATCAGGCCGCTGAGGGCGGACTGCGTGACATGCAGGTGTTCGGCCGCCTGGGTGAAGCTGCCGGTGCGGGCAAGGGTGATGAAGGCCCGCAATTGTCGCAGGGTGACATTCATCGGATTTTCCAATGGATCGATCTTGAAAATCTGTTGGCATGATAAAGCCTTTTGGCATTTAATCACGGCGTGATCTGCACGTGACTGCGCCGGTGTGGCCGCAGGCCGGCCGCCCGATCCATGACACAACAGACTTAAGGAGACTGCCATGACCTCCCTGATCAAGAAGATCCATCATGTGGCTTATCGCTGCAAGGATGCACTGGAAACAGCCCGCTGGTATGAAAAGCATCTGGGCATGAAGCTCATCCTTTCGATCGGTGAGGACGCCGTGCCTTCGACCGGTGAGCCCGATCCCTACATGCACATCTTCCTCGATGCCGGCATGGGCAATGTACTCGCTTTCTTCGAGCTGCCCACCCGCAAGCCGATGGGCCGGGACGAGAACACGCCGGTGTGGACGCAGCACCTGGCGCTGGAAGTCGAGGATCTTGAGACGCTGCTGGCCACCAAGGCACGCTTGCAGTCCGAAGGCATCGAGGTGCTGGGGCCGACCGACCACGCCCTGTTCCAGTCCATCTATTTCTTCGATCCGAACGGGCACCGTCTCGAACTGGCAGCGCCCACGGCGCCGCCGGGGATGATGGAAGCGCTCGACAAGGTGAAGTGGGTGATGCTGGAAGAGTGGGCGCAGACGAAGAGGGCGCCGAAGCATGCCGCCTGGATGCATGATGGCAGCTACAAGGAGATGTTCAAATGAAACTGGCTTCACTGAAAGCAGGAGGGCGGGACGGCACGCTCGTGGTCGTCAGCCGGGATCTTTCCCGTTGCCGGCCGGTGCCCGCCATTGCCCGCACCTTGCAGGCGGCGCTGGATGACTGGGAGAGCTGCGAGCCGCAGCTGCGTCAGGTCTATGAGGCCCTGAACAGCGGGTCGGTCGAGTCACAGCCTTTCGATCAGGCGGCTTGCCATTCCCCGCTGCCTCGTGCCTATCAGTGGGCGGATGGCTCGGCCTACATCAACCACGTCGAACTGGTTCGCAAGGCGCGCAACGCCGAGATGCCCGAGTCCTTCTATACCGATCCACTGATGTATCAGGGCGGCTCCGACAGTTTCATCGGCCCGCGTGATCAGGTGGTGGCCGATGCCTCGTGGGGGATCGACTTCGAGGCCGAAGTCACGGTCGTGACCGGTGATGTGCCGATGGGTGCCACGCCCGAGCAGGCTGCCCGGGCGATCCGGCTGGTGATGCTGGTCAACGACGTGAGTCTTCGCAACCTGATTCCGAACGAGCTGGCCAAGGGCTTCGGTTTCTTCCAGAGCAAGCCGGCCTCGGCCTTCAGCCCGGTGGCCGTCACCCCGGATGAACTGGGTGAGGCCTGGCAGGATGCGAAGGTGCATCTGCCGCTGGTGGTTCATCTCAACGACAGGTTGTTCGGCAAGCCCAATGCCGGTGTCGACATGACTTTCGATTTCGGCCGTCTGGTGGCTCACGTGGCGAAGACCCGTGAGCTGGAGGCCGGTTCGATCATCGGTTCCGGTACGGTGTCGAACAAGCAGGGCGACCTGTGGGGGTCGTCGATCGATCACGGCGGTGTCGGTTATTGCTGCCTGGCCGAGGTGCGAACCTACGAGACCATCGAGCAGGGCAAGCCGGTCACGCCCTTCATGCGGGATGGTGACGTGGTGCGTGTCGAAATGTTCGATGCCCAGGGCAACAACATCTTCGGCACGATCGAGAACCGGGTTTCCGAGCTGAAACCCGCGTGATGGGGGCAACCGGGGTTTCCCCGGTTTGTCGAGTTCTGGGAGCTTGGATGGCAGGAAAGTCGCGGGCTGCAAACCGGCCGCGCCGGCCCTTTTTGCACCCGCTCCTTGCCCCATGGCACCCGCTATGGGGCGGCGAATCGGGCACAAACGGTGCTCGGCGGGGCCGGTTTTCGCCTTCGCGATTCCTGCCGCCCAGGCTCCTGGGGTATCGAAAATTTTTTCTGGCAGCAGATGGCTGTCGTATTGGGAGTGAGACAGGATGAAGATCAAGCAGCTCGTCAGTGCAGTGGCCGCGGCCACGGCATGTTTCTGTGCCTCGGTGCAGGCCGAGGAGATCGTCCTCAAGGTGGCGCATTTCTGGCCGGCTTCGGCCCTGAGCCAGCAGCAGGTGCTGGAGCCCTGGTGCAAGAAGATCGCGGCCGAGTCTGCCAACAGGCTCAAGTGCCAGATTTACCCCGCCATGCAGCTGGGTGGCACACCGGCGCAGTTGATGCAGCAGGCCGCCGATGGCGTGGCCGACATCGTGTGGACGCTGCCCGGCTATACGGCAGGACGTTTCCCCTCGGTCGAGGTGTTCGAGCTGCCCTTCATCACCCGCAACGCCGAGGGCGCCAGCCGTGCGGCCTGGGAGTATTACGAAAAGTATGGCCAGAAGGATTTTGCAGCCGTCAAGCCGCTGGCCTTTCATGTGCATGATGCCGGCCACATTCACAACAACAAGCGCGAAATCACGAAGCCGGCTGATTTCCGGGGCCTGAAGATGCGTGCACCGACGCGGCTCACCAACCGGATGCTGGCCCACCTGGGCGCCACCCCGGTGGCGATGCCGATGCCGCAGACACCCGATGCCGTCTCGAAAGGGGTGGTCGATGGCTATGTGCTGCCGTGGGAGGTGGTCCCGACGATGAAGCTGCACGAAATGACCAAGTACCACACCGAGATGGATGCCTCGCAGCCTTCGCTCTACACGACCTTTTTCTCGATCGTGATGAACAAGGCCCGTTACGAGAGCCTGCCGGATGATCTGAAGAAAGTGATCGACGACAATTCGGGAGCTGATTTTTCGGCATCGATCGGTAAGGCCTGGGATGCGTCGGCACCGGCTGCCCGGAAACAGGCCGAGGATCGTGGCAACAAGTTCCACACCATTCCGGCCAGCGAGGCGCCTGCCTGGATCAAGGTGGGTGACCGCATTGCAGGTGAGTGGGTGAAGGAAGTGACGAAGAAGGGCTATCCGGGGCAGGAAATGCTCGACAGCGCCCGCGAACTGATCGCCCGGCACAGCAAGCCGTGATCTCATGAGCCCTCGAGGAGCTTGGGCGGCAGGAAAGTCGCGGGTTGCAAACCGGCCGCGCCGGCCCATTTGGCACCCGCTTCTTGCCCCATAGCTCGGGCTATGGGGCGGCGAATCGGGCACAAACTGTGCTCGGTGGGGCCGATTTTCGCCTTCGCGATTCCTGCCGCCCAAGCGCCGAGGGCCGTCTGAGAGGCCCCATTGATTAGGAGACAACCATGGCGGAAGCCATCCCGCAATCCGGCGAGCATCAGGTTCATCAGCCCACCGATCCGGTGGGGCGTTTCCTGTTCGGCTGGTCGAAACTCTCGGCTCTGGGCGGGGCACTGCTGCTCTTTGGCGCCTGTGCCCTGTCCGCGTACAGTGTCCTCGGTCGCTGGCTCTTCGATGAGCCGGTCATGGGCGATGTGGAAATGGTACAGATGGCCTGCGCACTGGCCATCGCAGCCTGTCTGCCTTATGCGCAGATGAAGAATGCCCATGTCATCGTCGACTTCTTCACCCTGAAGGCACCGCCGGCGGTGCGTGCCGCACTGGATCGCCTGGCGGCGCTGGTGCTGGCCGTGGGCTCGGCGGTCATCGCCTGGCGAAGCTTCGTCGGGGCGTGGGAGGCCTGGGCGTCTCAGGAAAGCACGATGATTCTGGGATGGCCGCTGTGG
Organism: Lautropia sp.; assembly: GCA_030528325.1. Taxonomy (GTDB): domain Bacteria; phylum Pseudomonadota; class Gammaproteobacteria; order Burkholderiales; family Burkholderiaceae_E; genus Lautropia. Next base: position 35,108 of record JAUMZD010000015.1, read on the forward strand.
TGGTCGTATCTGACACTGGGGCCGGGATTTCTGCTGCTGGCACTGACAGCGCTTCATACCGCCTGGAAAGGTGTCGGAACCAACGAGACGGGTGAGCGCGAATGAGCAGTGTGACCATCGGTTTTCTGGTGGGCGGGCTGACGCTCGTCCTGTTGGCGATCCGCATCCACATCGGCATGGCGATGCTGGTGGGGGGATCGATCGGTTATGTCGCGGTATCCGGCTGGGATCCGCTGATGAACTATTTCAAGCATCTCGCCTACAGCCGTTTTTCGATCTACGACCTGTCGGTGGTGCCGCTCTTTCTGCTGATGGGCAACATCGCGTCGCACGGCGGCCTGTCCCGGCGGCTGTTCGAGGCCACCAATGCCTTTCTCGGTCACTGGCGGGGCGGCGTCGCGATGAGTGCCATCGGTGCCTGTGCGGGCTTCGGCGCGATCTGCGGTTCGTCGCTGGCCACGGCGGCCACGATGGGCAAGGTGGCGCTGCCGGAGCTTCGTCGGAACCGCTATTCGCCCGCTCTGGCCACCGGGGCCCTGGCGGCGGGCGGTACCTTGGGCATCCTGATCCCGCCGTCGGTGGTGCTGGTCATCTATGCCATTCTGGCCGAACAGAACGTGGCCGCGATGTTCATGGCGGCCCTGGTGCCCGGACTGCTGGCGATGGCCGGTTACATGCTGGTCGTGGCCATCTTCGTGCGGGTGGTGCCGGATGCCGGGCCGGCATCGGCCCGGCTGTCGTGGGCTGCGCGTCTGCGGGCCGTGGGCAAGGTCTGGCCGATCGTGGCCGTGTTCGTGATGGTGATCGGTGGCATCTACGGGGGCGTGTTCACGCCGACCGAAGCGGCTGCGGTGGGCACCATCGCCACCACGGTGCTGGCCGTCCTGTCACGTGAACTGAGCTGGCGGGGCTTCATCGATTCGGTGTTCGGGGCGGCCGAGGCGACCGCGATGATCTTCCTGATCCTGATCGGCGCCGACGTGCTCAATGCCTTCCTGGCCCTGTCGCAGATGCCGCAGACCCTGGCCGAGTGGGTTCTGAATGGCGGCTTTTCGCCCGCGCTCGTCCTGGTGGCGATCGTGCTGATCTATCTGCTGCTGGGGTGCGTGATGGACAGCCTGTCGATGATCCTGCTGACCATCCCGATCTTCCTGCCGATCGTGATGGGGCTCGATTACTGGGGCCTGAACCCGACCGACAAGGCCATCTGGTTCGGCATCCTGGCGTTGATGGTGGTCGAAATCGGCCTGATCACGCCGCCGGTCGGCATGAACGTCTTCGTCATCAACAGCCTGGCCCGGGATGTGCCGATGGGCGAGACCTTCAAGGGGGTGTTGCCCTTCCTGGCCTCGGATCTGGTTCGGGTCGTCCTGCTGGCCTGCTTCCCGGTGCTCTCGCTCGGGCTGGTACGCTGGCTGGGGGGCTGATGCACCTGCGTTGAATCGAGGATCGATGAATGAAGCTCTATACCTACTTTCGCAGTTCGGCGGCATACCGCGTGAGGATTGCGCTGAATCTGAAAGGGTTGCCCTACGAGTCGGTGCCGGTGCATCTGGTGCGCGATGGAGGCGAGCAGCGGCAGCCGGCCTACCGGGCCCTGAACCCCGCCGGGCTGGTGCCGGCGCTGGTGGATCAGGGGGAGGTGCTGACGCAATCGCTGGCGATCATCGAGTATCTGGATGAGCAGCACCCGACGCCGGCCCTGCTGCCGGAGGGTGCGCTCGATCGGGCCAGGGTTCGTGCGCTGGCCCAGACGATTGCCTGCGACACGCATCCGCTCAACAATCTTCGCGTGCTTCAATATCTTGGCAAGGTGCTGGGTGCCGATGAGGCCGCACGGCAGGCCTGGTATCGGCACTGGGTGGCCGAGGGACTGGGTGCTGTCGAGCGACTGCTGGCGGCCGACCCCAGGACCGGCGACTTCTGCCATGGGAATGCGCCGGGGCTGGCCGATTGCTGTCTGGTGCCGCAGGTCTTCAATGCCCGGCGCTTCGATTGTGATCTGAGCGGGATGCCGGTCATCCAGCGTATCGTGGCCCGTTGCGAAAGCTTGCCAGCCTTCCAGCAGGCTGCCCCCGAACAGCAGCCGGATGTCGAATGAGGCGGGTGCGAGTATGCCTCGGGCAGGGGCCTGCCAGTCGCGTCGTTTCACGGCAGGCCCGGCGCGGCCGGTTTGCAACCCGCGACGTTCCTGCAGCCAAGGCTCCTGGAGCAGCAAGGCGATGAAACCTGAACGGGTGGTTCTGATCCTGGCGTTGCTGCTGGGCTTGCAACCCGTCACCACCGACCTGTATCTGGCGGGGCTGCCGGCCCTGACGGCAGAGCTGCGGGGCAGTCCGAATCAGGCACAGCTGACCCTGTCGGGACTGCTGCTGTCCTTCGGGCTGGCCCAGCTGCTGTTCGGCCCCCTGTCCGATCGCTTCGGGCGCAAGCCGGTGCTGATGACGGGGCTCTTGATCTATGCCGTGGCGGCGGTCGGCAGCTGGCAGGCGTGGTCGATGGAAAGCCTGCTGTTCTGGCGCATCCTGCAAGGGGCCGCGCTGGGGGCGGCGGTGGTCTGTGCCAGGGCGCTGGTGCGGGATCTGTATGCGCCCGAGTTCGGTGCGCGGATCCTGAGCAAGGGCCTGTCAGGTCTGGGGGTGATCGCCTGCCTGAGCCTGCCGGCCGGGGGGCTGCTGGCTCACTGGTTCGGTTGGCGGGCCGGGCTGCTGGCGGTGACCCTCTTCGGTCTGGGCACGCTGGTCGTCGTGGCCCGTGGGTTTTCCGAAACGCTGGCAAGACCCGATCCGGCGGCGCTGCGTCCGGCCCGGTTGCTTCGTACCTGGCGGATCGTGCTGAGCCATCCCCGTTTCTGGGCCTTTGCGCTGGTGGCGGCCTGCACCTATGGGGGGCTGTTCACCTTTCTGGCCACGTCCTCCTTCGTCTTCATCGAGTTGTTGGGGGCCTCCCGTCTTGTCTACGGGCTCATGATGTTCTCGATGGCCTTTGCCTACCTGTTGGGCACCTACCTGTGTCGTGCGCTGCTGCGGCGCTTCAGCCTGTCGAACACGGTGGCCCTGGGTGGCGTCTTCTCGGTGGTGGGGGGCTCGCTGATCGGTGGCCTGAGCCTCGCCGGCATCGAAAGCGTGGCGGCCATCCTGCTGCCGGTCTGGGTGTTCATGCTCGGGCATGGCATCCTGCAACCTTGCGGGCAGGCGGGGGCGGTGGGGCCTTTTCCTGAGGCCGCCGGTGCCGCTTCGGCACTCAGCGGCTGCCTGATGATGGTGCTGGCCTTTGGCATGGGCCAGTGGCTGGGCTGGCGGGCCGACGGCACGGCCCTGCCGATGACGATGGGCATCTGGTTCTGGGGCGTGATGACGGCCCTGGTGGCCTGGGGGCTGGTCAGGCCTCAGGCCGAGCGTCAGGCCCAGTAATAGCGCACCACATGGAAGAACACGGGGGCGGCGAAGCAGATCGAGTCGAGCCGATCCAGCATCCCGCCGTGCCCTTCGATCATCGTGCCCCAGTCCTTCACACCCCGGTCACGCTTGATGGCCGACATCACCAGGCCGCCGGCGAAACCCATCAGGTTGACCAGCAGGGCGATCAGGGCGGCCTGCCAGGCATCGAAGGGCGTGATCCAGTAGAGCGCCATGCCCAGCAGCGAGGCAAGCAGCACGCCGCCGATGAAGCCCTCCACCGTCTTCGACGGGGACAGCACGGGGGCGATCTTGCGTTTGCCCATCAGTTTGCCGCAGACATATTGCAGCACGTCCGAGCTTTGAACCACCAGGATGAACCAGTTGATCAGCAGCAGGTTGTGGTTTTCGTAGCCGGGGATGTCGAGCACCAGCAGGGCTGGTACGCACGAGATGCAGTAGACCGCGATCATCAGGCCCCACTGCACCGTGGCATTGCGTACGAGGAAATGGCGCGTGTCATTGCCCAGGGTGGAGAGGATCGGCAACAGCAGAAAGCCGTAGACCGGGATCAGGATGGAAAAGAGGCCATACCATTCGATCGCGATCAGGTAGTACTGCAGCGGCAGAACCAGATAGAAGGCCGTCAGCAGTGCCAGGTGATCACCGCGTCGGGTCGGGGCCAGCGTCAGGAATTCGCGCAGGGCAAAGAAGGAGACGAAGCCGAAGAGGGTGATGACAGCGCCATGTCCGATGGCCAGCGAGCCGCCCACGACCGCCACCATCACCCACCAGGCCTTGATGCGGGCATTCAGGTTGTCGATGACGGCATGGGGGGTCTGGAAGCCCACCCGCCATTTCAGCACCAGGCCGATGGCCGATGCGGTCACCAGCAGGCCCAGGATCAGTGCGTTGAGGGTCAGTTGATCCGGGTTCATGTCAGCCCTCCTTGCGGGGATTCAGATCGATCAATGCCTGCCTGGCCCGGTTCAGATAGTTTGACTTCGATTCGCCGGGCTGAAGCGGCTGTGGCGCACCGAAGGTGACGGTGCAGAGCAGTGGCAATGGCATGATCTGCCCCTTCGGCATCACCCGGTTCAGGTTGTCGAGCCAGACCGGAATGAACTCGACTGCCGGGAATTCCCGGGCCAGATGGTAGAGCCCCGACTTGAAGGGCAGCAGTCCTTCGTCGGTGTTGCGCGTGCCCTCGGGGAAGATGATCAGCGAATCGCCTTGCGCGAGCGCCTGACGCAGTGGCTCCAGGGCCTGCACGGCTGCCTGGCGGCGTGCGTCGGGGGAGGTGTCCTCGGACCCCGCTGAGTGGCGCTGCACGAGTACACCGTGGAAGACCTGGTCGATCAGGAAGCGGCGCAGGGCCGAGCGGTGCCAGTAGTCTGCGCCTGCCACCGGGCGGGTACGATGACGCAGGGCCGGCGGCAGGGAGGCCCACAGCAGCGGAAAATCCGTATGACTGCTGTGGTTCGCAAAATAGACCCGCTGTTTCGGCGCCGGCGCGCAACCGATCCAGAAGCTTCTGACCCCGGTGAGAGCCCTGGCCAGTGCCAGCAGCCCGAAGATGGTGAGCCGTGAGGCCAGTGGGGCGGCATCCCTTCGTGTCGAGGCCGGGCAGTCCGGGGAGACGCCGGGTGAAGGGGGGACGTCCGCCCCGGCGGGTGTGGTCGTTCCGTCGCTCGGGGTCTCCCGGGGCTCTGGTGTCGAAGCGGTGTTCATGATCGGTGCCTCCTGTCCGGGCCGGATGGATTCTGTCGGGCAGCGCCTTCGGCGAGGCCCTGGCGGATGCGCTGTGTACAGGTGGCCAGCAGTGCCAGGATCATCAGCGCCATCAGCCCGTCCTGCCAGTCAGCCGACAGGGCATCGAGGCTCACGAGCAGTCCGAGCAGGCCGAAGGCGAAAGCACGGTCACTCTTGCCGAACGGACCGTCATAGCGCCGGCTGGCACCGACCATCAGACCCAGCACACCGGCATATTCGCTCAGTGCTGCGAGGAAAACCACGCCGGCCACCAGCCAGGGCTGGACGCCGGGCAGGAAGGCGAAGGGCAGATAGAGGGCCGCGTCGGCCACCACATCCGTCAGCTCGTTGAAGTAGGCGCCCAGAGGCGTTTTCTGGTCGTGCTCGCGCGCCAGCATGCCGTCGATGGCGTTCATCGCCATGCGCAGCAGCATCCACAGTGGCAGCAGGGCGAACAGGGCAGGGTGGGCGGCTCCCCAGAGGATCAGGGCAGTGCCCAGCAGCATCGAGATGAACCACGCCAGCACGGTGACCTGGTTGGCCGTCACGCCCCGGGCATGCAGGAGGATGACGAGGGGCCGCAGCAAACCCTGGAACCATGGTTTGATCTGGTAAATGGAGAGCATGAGGCACACATCTCCTGCGATAAGGGTTCAGGTGCGTCATGACCTGCATGGCTCCTGCACTGGCGGTTCAAATGCAGCAGGTGGGGCCGGCGGGATAAAAGCCATGACACGGCCTGATCCTACCGGCTCGTCGGGCGCCCGGGCAGGTGAGGAGATCGACGGTTGATGGCAATGGAGAGGCGGGCACAAACTGTACTCGGCGGGGCCGGTTTTCGCCTTCGCGATTCCTGCTGCTCAAGGGATACTCGAAACAAGTCCCGCGAGATGGAAAACGGGCCTGAGTCCCCGGCTGCCGCATGGGGCAGCCGGGGACTCAGGCCCGACGTGGGGGACCGTCCGGTCAGATGTCGAACTTCACGCCCTGCGCCAGCGGCAGCTCACGCGAGTAGTTGACGGTGTTGGTGGCACGGCGCATGTAGGCCTTCCACGAGTCGGAGCCCGACTCGCGACCGCCACCGGTTTCTTTCTCGCCACCGAAGGCACCGCCGATCTCGGCGCCCGAGGTGCCGATGTTGACGTTGGCGATGCCGCAATCGGAGGCGGCCAGGAACTGTTCGGCTTCGCGCAGGTCGGTCGTGAAGATGGCCGACGACAGGCCCTGCGGCACGTCGTTCTGCAGGGCCAGCGCTTCGTCCAGCTTCTCGTAGGTCAGCACGTAGAGGATCGGCGCAAAGGTCTCGTGGCGGACGGTGTCCGTCTGTCCCGGCATCTCGACGATGGCCGGCTGGACATAGTAGGCGTCAGCGGCCTTGTCGGCATCCACACGCTGACCACCGACGAGGAGCTTGCCGCCCTCGGCCTGCGCGCTTTTCAGGGCCTTCTCGAAGCCTTCGAAGCTGTCCTTGTCGATCAGCGGGCCGACCAGCGTGCCGGCATCGAGTGGCGAGCCGATCGGCAGCTTCTCATAGGCGGCTTTCAGGCGGCCGACCAGCGCTTCCTTCACGCTGCTGTGAACGATCAGGCGGCGCGTGGTGGTGCAGCGCTGGCCGGCGGTGCCGGCAGCCGCGAAGGCGATGCCGCGCAGTGCCAGGTCGAGGTCGGCGCTGGGCGTGACGATGACGGCATTGTTGCCGCCCAGCTCCAGCAGTGAACGGCCGAAGCGCTGGGCCACACGCGGGCCGACGGCACGCCCCATCCGGGTGCTGCCGGTGGCCGAGATCAGCGGCACCTTCGGGCTGTCGACCAGCACCTCGCCCAGCGTGCGATCACCCAGCACCAGCTGGTTCAGGTTGGCCGGGGCCTGGCCGAAACGCTTCAGCGCACGCTCGAACAGCGCCTGCGTGGCGAGTGCGGTCAGCGGGGTCTTTTCCGAGGGCTTCCACAGCACCGAATTGCCGCAGACCAGCGCCAGCGCCGTGTTCCAGGCCCAGACGGCCACCGGGAAATTGAAGGCGGTGATCACGCCGACCACGCCCAGCGGGTGCCAGGTCTCCATCATCCGGTGACCGGGACGCTCGGAAGCGATGGTCAGGCCGTAGAGCTGGCGCGACAGGCCGACGGCAAAGTCGCAGATGTCGATCATCTCCTGCACTTCGCCCAGACCTTCGGTCAGGATCTTGCCGGCCTCGAGCGACACCAGCTGACCCAGTGCCTCCTTCTCGGCGCGCAGTTCCTCGCCCAGCAGCCGAACCAGCTCGCCGCGTTGCGGGGCCGGCACGGTGCGCCAGGCCTCGAAAGCCTTCTGGGCGCTGTCGATCAGCTGCTTGACCTGCTCGGGGTTCTGGGTCGGCACGCGACCGATTTCCGAGCCGTCGATCGGGCTGGTGACGACGAGATCACCGCCCTGATACAGGGCAGGGGCGACGCCGAGCTTGTCCAGAATTTTCTTGGTGGTGTCAACAGATTTGCTCATGAATGATTTGCTTCCTGATAAAAGGTGTGTCGTGTGGGGGGCGAATCGGGCAGAAACCGTGCCCGGCGGGGCCAGCCAGGAGGGAAAGCCCCTCTGGACGCACAGCTTCGTGCGCCTTACATACCGGCGCACCGTTGCCAATCCTTTGAAGCCATCCAGGATTCTGCGGGCTTGGCGCCTTGTTCTGCACGCCCAAAGGGGCTTTCGTGGGGACGAACAAGTTCATAACACGCTCTAGAATCGTGCATCGACCGCATGGGCGGCGATGGCACCGTATTCATAACAGCTCTCCCGAAGCTGCTTGTGCGAGGCTTCGCCGGGTTCGCTGAGTGGCAGGGGCATCTCGGCGATGCCCTGCCGCCCGAGCACGAGCTGGGCCAGCTGGTGGCCGAAGACGGTGCCTGGAGAAATCCCGCGCCCGTTGTAGCCGGTGATGCAGAAAGTGTTGCGCGCCAGCTGGTGGAAACGTGGCAGCGCATCCGGCGTGGTGCCGATCTGCCCGTACCAGGCATGCTCGAACTCGACCTTGCCCAGCTCGGGAAACAGTCGCGCCAGGGCGCGCCGTCCCCAGTCGGCATGGACATGGGCGCCCAGCCCCCGGATCGCGCCGACACTGCCGAACACGAGGCGGCCATCCCGGTCATAGCGGAAGGAGGACAGGATCTTGCGGGTGTCCCAGGCGCCTTCGCGGTTGGGCAGGATGCGGGCCTGCTGCTCGGGCGTCAGCGGCCGGGTGGCCAGGTTGAAATAGGGCAGGCGGGTGAGCTGTTGCTGGAGTTGGGGCCAGACACGACCGGTGTAGGCGTTGGTGGCCACCAGCATCCAGCTGGCTTTCACGCGACCGTGTCCGGTCTCCAATTCCCAATGGGTCTGCCGATCATGGGCGGCGTTGACGCGGGTACGGGTATGCAGCTGTGCGCCGGCCTGCTGAGCCGCACGCGCCAGACCCCGGGCATAGGCCAGCGGCTGGATCGTGCCGGCCCGGCGGTCGAGCAGACTGCCCACATAGGCTTCGGTGCCGACGGCGCGCCGTGTGGCCTCGGCATCCAGCAGCTCGACGGGCGCACCCAGTGCTTTCCATTGCTCCCAGCGGTGCCTCAGATCCTTCAGGCCCGCAGCATCGTTGGCACAGTGCAGGGTGCCGTGGTGAACGGCCTGGCAATCGATCTGATGGCGCCTGACCAGCTCGAAGACCATCGACGGGCCGTCCCCCAGCAGGTGCAGCAGCCGGTGCCCGTAGACCGGGCCCAGCAGCCGTGGCAGCGTGTCGGGCGTGACCCAGAGACCGGCGTTGACGAGGCCCACGTTGCGCCCCGAGCCACCGAAACCGATTTCCTCGGCCTCCAGTACCGCCACCGTCGCGCCGCCTTCAGCCAGGTGAAGCGCGGCCGACAGGCCGGTATAGCCACCGCCGATGATGGCGACATCGACCGTGATGTCGCCATCGAGCGGCCGTGTCTCGGGTGCGGGCGGTGCAGAGGCCTCCCACAGGCCGTGGCTGCGCGGATCGCCGTTCATGCTGCCTGGCGCTGGTAGCGGGACTGGATGGCTGCCAGTGAATCGGCCTCGGCCTGCTGGTAGAGGGCGATCTCGTCCAGCACCTTCGCCTGAAGCGCTTCCTCGAACACGGCCTGCGCGGCGTTGGCGGCATAGCTCTTCTGTTCGGTGCCGCCCAGATTCGACTGGAAGATGCCGGCCGCGCTGACGGGCAGGAAGTCTTCATAGACGATGGGGTGGGCGGCGATGGCGCCTTCCTGGATCAGGCGTTCCGTGTCCCAGGGCAAGCCGGCTGCGGCAGCGCGCTGCAGGGCAGCCTCATCCCGAACCACATAACGGAAGAAGGCCAGTTCCTGACGGCGGATCTCGTCCAGATCATCCGGGAAGTCGACGAACACCGCCTCCAGGCGCGACTGATAGTCGGGGCTGGAATTGCCCACATTGCCGATCTCGCGCACGTTGGCCAGCAGCTGGTCATACAGGGCGCGGCCCTTGCGGGTCAGTGCCATGCCACGCTGCTCGATCTCGCCGAAGCGGGCGGTGTGCGTGCCGGCCTTGTCGTCGCCGACGAAGCGAACAGGTTCCTCCAGCGCCTTGAAGCTCGTCTGGCGCAGCAGGATCGGGTTGCGGCGGGTGGGTGGCCCTTCGACCACGTCCTTGGCGGTGATGCCGCGTCGGGGCATTTCGGCCTGCACCGCGTCGATGTCGAGGGTGCGCGGCGTCAGATGGTTGATGTGTGGGCCCTTGAAGCTGACCACGTCGGCGATCAGCCGGTGCGCATCGTGCAGGCGCTGGTAGGTGCCGGCATCCACCGTGGCGTCGCTGTGCCAGCGGAAGGTTTCCAGCACTTCGGCCACGAACTCGTCGGCCTGGGCCTCGTCGAGTCCACCCTGCTGCTCGGCCACCTTCACGAGCGCCAGGGCTCGCGGCGTGAAGATCTCGCGCTTCTCCAGGATCCGGGCCGCCTGCTCGCGCAGTCCTTCATCGGCGATCAGCTCCAGTCGCAGCAGCGAGGTGAAGACCCGGAAGGGATTGCGGCGCAGCGCCTCGTCACCGACCGGACGGAACGCGGTGGAGTGAACCGGTACGCCGGCCACGGACAGGTCGTAATAACCGACAGGCTGCATTCCCATCACGCCGAACACCTGACGGGCGTTCGACAGTTCCCGCGGCAGCCCGAGCCGGATGGCGCCGTGGCGTTCGACGTCCAGGCGATCCAGCTCATCGGTCTCGCGCAGGGCCTGCTCGACGTCGGGGTGATCCTTCAGGTAGGCGGCATTGATGTCTGCCACCAGATCCAGCAGCGTGCCGTACTGCGGGACTTCCGCGCGGTACATCTTCGACATGGCGCTGGAAAAACGGGTACGGATCTCATCCGGGCTGACGAACGTTTGAGTACTCATGGTGTTGAGCCGGCAATCGAAAAAGGATGAACAGAAGGGGCGTATCAGTCCGTTTCAGAATGGGTCGGTGCCTGCATGGCGCGATGGCCCGGCCAGGAGGGCCGTGTGGGGCATGGCCGGGAAGCAGACCGGTCTCCTATTGGTAAAAACCCTTATGTGCCTGTATTTGCAGGTGTTTTGAGGGAACTTTCACCTGAACGGGATGGCATCAACTTTAGCAGGGGCTGGCTGATCCGTGAATGATGATTGAGAACGTGCCCATTCCAAAACGGAATGGGATGCGCCACAATGCAGCCAGTCGAACATCCGTGGGGAAGCGCCGTGATCATTCCCAGACGATTCCTGCCGCCCATGCAGATCCTGCGCGCCTTCGAGGCCAGCGCCCGCCTGCTGAGCTTCACGGCAGCTGCACAGGAGCTGAACCTCACGCAGAGTGCCGTCAGCCGGCAGGTGAAGGCGCTGGAGGATCTGCTGGGCGGTGAGCTGTTCGTGCGGGACAGGCAGACCGTGCGGCTCACGGCTGCCGGGGAGATCTACGCCCATGAGGTGCGGCAGGCGCTGTTGAGGCTGTCCAGTGCCACCTTGAGCTTTCGGGCCAATCCGGGAGAGGGCACGCTGCGCCTGGCCGTGCTGCCGACCTTCGGCGCACGGTGGCTCGCGCCCCGTCTGCCGGCCTTTCTCTCGGCGCACCCGGGGATCAGCGTCAATCTACTGACCCGGTCGGTGCCGGTGGACTTCCGAACCGAACCGGTCGATGCCGCCATCCATTTCGGCTCTCCCGACTGGCCGGGCGCCGAGCTGGACTTCCTGATGCCGGAAACCGTGGTGCCCGCCTGCAGCCCTGGCTTCAGGGCCATGCACCCGGTGAACGGCCCGGCCGATCTGCTGAAGCTGCCGTTGCTGCATCTGGCTTCCCGCCCCGACGCCTGGGAGCGCTGGTTCACCGAGCAGGGGGTGGTTTTCGAGCAGGTGCGGGGGATGCTGCTCGACCAGTTCCTGATGGCCTCACAGGCTGCCGTGTCAGGACTGGGGATTGCCCTGCTGCCCACTTTTCTGTGTCGGGACGAGCTGGCGCGCGGCGAGCTGGTGCCGGTACTCGATGCACCGCTGCAAAGCAGCGGCAGCTATTACCTGGCCTGGCCCGCCGGCCGCAGCAGCTACCCGCCGCTCGCGAGCTTCCGGGCGTGGTTGAGGCAGGAAACGGGGCAGGTGGCGCAGGGCGATCAGCCCTGAGTTCGGCCTCTGTCCGGCTGATGCGGATCATCCTCGTTGGGCATCCGGTTCGACGGCACCTCGCCCTGCAACAGGCGCTCACGGATCTGCTGGATGTTCGCATCCATGCCGCTGTAGGTGACGGTGCTCTCCAGATGCCAGATGTTTTTTCCACCTGGCGACAGGGTGTAGAGCAGGCAATCCACGCCCCAGGCATCTTTCGTCACCAGACACAGCAGCCGTTCGGGGCGCTCATCGTCGATCAGATCCTTCTGGATCAGCACGCATTGCTGGTCGGGGCTCAGGCATTGTTCGATGCCGAATCTGTTGTCCAGCAGCCGCTGCCACCAGTCTGCTTCGATCGGGCCGGTGCCGGGGGCCACGATGATATGCTGTGCCAGTGCAGCCGGGTCGTCGATCGGGTCCGGCCGGTTTTCCTCGGCTCGGGCTTCCCAGGCATTGGCGGTGTGCCGGATGAGATCCAGGCGCTTCATGAACCGTGAGTCGGCCTTGAGCCGCGCATGTCCTGTCATCCCGGTTGCCGTCGTGTGCTCGGTGGCGGCGGGGGCGCCTGTGCCTGCATCCGTGGGTGGCGGCAGCGTTTCAAGCTGCTGTGCCAGCGTTTCGATGGCCTGCCACCCATACGTGGCGCTGTCGAATCGAAGATGAACCAGGTCGATGGCCTCGGGGGCGATGTCCCCGCGCAGCAGTCGGCCCAGATGCTGATCGACCGTGAGGCGGTTCGGATCCAGCCACGGGCTGTGCAGCTGCAGGATGAGCGTGGCTGCCAGCAGTGCACCGATGATGTTCACCGGACGGATGATGTGGGCGCAGGGACGGGCAGACTTCAGGACGGCGATCGCATAGCCGATGGCATGAAAGCCGATCAGGCCGGTGGCGATCAGGCCCAGCACGCGCATCTGGCTCAGACCGTACTGTCCGATGCGCAGCCACAGGGCCTGAAGCGCCAGCATCGTCAGCACCGGCAGACACAGCAGACCGAACCGGATCAGCTGATGGCCAGCCGCATGGTAGTTCGGCGGCTCACAGAAGTCACCGTATGCGGCGTTGAATGCCAGCAGGGTCAGCGCGCAGATGCCGAGCAGCAGGCAGGCATTCATGCCGGCTGCCCGCAGTGCTTCAAGCCCGATGAAGGGCAGGGCCAGGCACAGGGCCACGGCCAGGCATGACAGCATCGGCAGCAGTACCATGCCGATGCCCCGCATCACCGCTGGCAGGATGAAGCCGGGGCCGGCAGGGTGGCGAGCCAGCAGGATGAGGACAGCTGTCACCAGGCCGTGGCCGACCGCCAGGAAGCTGCCGTGACCTTCGAGGTCGGGGCCTTCGGCGCCGCTGACTACCATGCAGAGGATCAGCAGTATCCAGCCAAGGATGAGCAGCAGGGTGCTGACGATCAGGCTGAAGGCGTTGTGCCAGGCAAGGCGGGTCAGCGCTGCGTAGCGGGCCGCGCCGAAGCAGGAGCCCGGTGTCCGTTGTAGTGCGGTCTGGCAGAAGGGCAACAGGATCAGCAGCAGGGTTGGCAGCAGGATCAGCAGCAGGGCGAACGGAGGTTCGTCGATGGGAGCGAAGCCGATGGCATCCAGTTGTGTGCTGGCCCACCAGGCCAGCCACAGGCTGGGCAGCACGATCAGCAGGCCCAGGAGCTTGGGCGGCAGGGCGCCCCGTTCGTCGTGCCGGGGCACGAGCAGCATCAGTGCCATCGGCGCCAGGGCGCCTGCCAGCAGCCAGACGCTGCGTCCTGCCGCGGTATCCGGGAACCAGCCCGTGTCGTCGGGCAGCAGGCAGATCAGCAGCAACAGTGCCCCCTGCAGCAGACCGATCTGCAGGATCCGTCGGGCGCTTCGGGCGAGCAGGGGCGGTGCAGGCGTGTTCAATCGGTCAGGATGATGGCTTGTGCACCGTGCGATTCGATCAGTGGCCAGCGTGGCTTCGTCAGCTTGAACTCGCCCTCGGCCAGCGACTGGCGGATCTCGTCGATGTTGGCGGTGGTGCCGTTGAAATGGAACTTGCCGGCCGACTGCCACTGGCGGTCGGTGGCTGGCGCGCTGTCGCCACCCCGGTTCGGATCTTTCTGGGTGCCCCCGGCTTCCTTCACGGCAGGCTTGTGGGCAGCCCGGGGTTTTTCCAGCGTATACAGCTGGCATTCGATGCCCCAGTAACTGGGCGTGATGACGCAGAGCATCCGTTCGGCCGTGCCATCTCGGTCGAGGTCACGTTCCATCAGCACGCATTGGTGCGCCTGTGAGTGGCATTCCCTCGGGCCGATCTCTCCCGAGGCAAGCGATTCCCACCAGCTTGCCTCGACCTTGCCCACGCCAGGGGCCAGCCGGATGTGTGCCGCCAGCGCCTTCGGGTCGTCGAGCCACGCTGCATCCTCCTCATCCCTGTCGGCCTCGCGTCGACTGGTGCTGTCGAGGATGCGGCGCAGCCTGGCCCTGAACCCATCGGACTGCGCCAGTGCATCCAGCCCGGGCCTGTTGCCTGCGTCGGTCAGGGCGGGGGGCACGGTATCGGCCCGGTAGGTGAGAAAGGTGCCGATCCATCGCCTGACCCCACGATCTGCCGGGGCTGCTGGTGGGGCGTCTGCCCGGGCGGTGGTATCGGCAGGATCTGCCTGTGCCTGTGCCTGTGCCGGTGCTGGGGATACGTCTGTATGGTTTGCCACCTCATCGGTGGGAGCGGATGTTTCACCGGATGATCCGGAGGGCGAGGATGCGGGTTGATGGGCCTGCAGCTGCTTCTCCAGTGCCTGAAGGGCCATCAGGCCATAGCGGCCGCTGTCATGACGGATGTGCTTGAGATCGAAATCCTGCGGGCTGACCGAGCCCTTCAGCAGGCGCTCGAACTGCTGATCGACGGTGAGCCGGTGCAGGTCGAGCACGGTAGAGTTGACCAGCACCAGCATGACGATGGCGATCCAGGCTGCGATGATGTTGACGGGTTTCATCGCCGCCAGTCGGTCCCGGCCGGGCAGCAGCACGGCCAGCGCATAGCCGATCGCATGCAGACCCAGCAGGCCGCCCAGCAGCAAACCGGCCAGCCGAAGCTGGCTGAAGCCGTGCTGTGCCAGTCGCAACTGCAGGGCATGCAGGGCCAATCCCGCCAGCAGCGGCAGGGTCAGGATCCCGGCGTGAACCAGGTAGCGAACGACTCGATGGTAGTTTGGCGACTGACTGCCATCCTGGTAGACCGCGTTGATCATCAGGGTCATCACCGCGACCAGTGCCAGCAGGGCATGACCGGAGATGCCTGCCTGCCAGAGAGACTCAAGGCCAGTGCTGAGGATGGCGGAAAGCGCGGCGGCCGAGAAGATCACGCAGCCCAGCGACAGGAGTGGCAACAGGCCGAAGAACAGCGAAAAGATCACTTGGCGCAGCGAATGTACCGGGCCGTCCAGGTTTCGGCCGATCAGCATGCCGGCGGCCACGATCAGTCCCGAAAAAACCGGCACGAAAAAGCGGTTCGTGAACAGATCGCTGAAAAACGCGATGCCGATCATGTCGAAGAGCTTGGCCCACAGCAGCATCAACCCCCAGCAGATCAGCAGGAAGGTCGCGCTCAGCAACAGGCAGAGGGCGTTGTGCCAGGCGAACTCGAACAGGTCGGTATAGCGGATCCGCAGCGCGCGATGGCGCAGGAAGGACTGGAAGAAGGGCAGGATCAGCAGCAACAGGATCGTGACCGACAGCGCCAACGCGAGGCGTATCTGCACCTTGTCGATATAGGGGGCATGGCTGTTCCAGCCTGCCCACAGACTCAGGCCGGACACGAGCGCCGCCAGTATCATGGCTTGCAGCCACAGACCCGGCTGGCCGGGGCGTTGCACCAGCAGCATCAGACTGACCGGCATCGAGGCCGATAGCGTGACCCAGAGCAGGAACAGGGCGTCGGTGGCGAAGATGCCGGGCAGCAGTGGGTGGCCTCCCGCCATCAGATCGAGACTCAGCCAGGCGGCGAGGCCGAGCACCAGCCCCATGAAGAAGAGGAAGCCGCCGGGGGCCTGGCTGGGCGTTACCGGATGATGTCGGGTGAAGATGAACGGGGCGTGCATCGTGACGGGCCAGAGAACCAGGGCGTGTCTGCTTGCAGCCCGCTGGCCAGCCTGCGCGCAGGCCTGCACAGACAGTGGCCGCACCAGACCCGGCAAGGCAGCTGCCAGGACATCCCGAAAAAGAACAGCCCTATCGATAGCAGGGCATGCACGGGCCTGTCAGTGTCCGGGCGACGAAGGGGCAGGGCGGGGAGACGGCTGCGGGGAGGGGGGATCCGTGAGGGGCTGATCGGCCAGACTGAAGATGCGCTGGCCCTCGACCCATTTTTCGCCGGGGGGCGTCCAGGGGGTGGGGGCCTGATAGCGGTTCATCAGTGTCTCCCAGGCCTGAATGGTCGGGTCGGCAGCGGTTTCGGCTGCGAATCGTTCGGGGTCGAAATGCTGGTCGTCCGTGTGCATCAGCATCACCATGCGGGTGCCCAGACGGTGGATGTCCATGCCGGTGACGCCGAGGCGGCGCAGGATCCGGCTCACCTCGGGCCAGATCCGGACATGGTGTGCCTCATACTCGGCGATCAGGGCGGGATCGTCCTGGAGATCGTGGAACTTGACGTGAAGCATGGGGGAACGCCGGTGTCGTGGTAGCGGGTGGAAAAGGCCTGATGAATGGCGCGCGGGGACGGGTGTCGGGTGTGCCGGAGACGGGGGGCGAACGCCCGGCGCTCAGCTCGCCGTCAGGGCGCGATCCAGATGCGTGTAACCGCCATCGGGCAGGATCCATTGGCCGGTGGTATGGCTCGCACGATCCGACAGCAGAAAGACCACGGTGTCGGCAATTTCACGGGCAGTGGTCATCCGCTGGCCCAGCGGAATGTTCCGCGTGATGGTGGCGAGCTGGGCCTGGGGGTCATCGAAGCCCTGAAGCCAGCGATCGTAGAGCGGGGTCATCACTTCGGCCGGCAGCACGCAATTGACGCGCACGCCGTCGTGCCGGAGCGCGGCGGCCCATTCACGGGTCAGCGACAGCTGGGCGCCCTTGGCGGCGGTGTAGGCACTGGTGTTGCCCTGGCCGGTCAGCGCCGTCTTGGACGAGATGTTGACGACGGCGCCCCGATGCTGTTTCAGCTGCGGCACGCACAGATGCATCATCGTGTAATAGTGAACCAGGTTCCGGTGAAGCGATTGCACGAAGGCTTCGGGGCCCGCATCAAGGCCGATGCCGTCGTTGGCACCGGCGTTGTTGACCAGACCATCGATGCGGCCATGGATGGCCAGCACCTCGTCGACGGCGCGTCGGCATTCCTCGATGACGGACAGCTCGGCTTTCACCAGGCGAAGCCGGGGCTGCCGCTCGACGAGTTTGCCCCACCAGTCTGCGTCCGGCTCGCGACGCGCGATGACGACCGGCGTTGCGCCTTCTTCCACCAGCACTTCGGTGATGGCTGCGCCGATGCCGCTGCCCCCGCCCGTGACGAGGATGATTTTGTCGGTGAGGTGTAGATCCATGATCAGGTTCCAGAGGAGGCAGGGCGGCAGCGTGGGAAGTCAGTCGTTCATGAGATGCCCGGTGCGTAGCATGAACGACCAGCGTGGCTATGGCAGACGATAGCAGCGTCGTGCATTGTCTGCCCAGAGCGCCTGTTGTTCGTCTGCAGACAGGCGCGTGCGGGCCCAGTCATCGAATCGCTGGAACACCTCCTCATACGGGGCGGCCAGGGTGCAGACCGGCCAGTCCGATCCCCACAAGAGGCGTGAGGGCCCGACCAGTTCGAGCGCACTGTCGAGGCATTGGCGGATCCAGCCCCAGGCGCTTTCATCCAGGCCGCGCTGCCAGTCGGCCTCGGTCACCAGCCCCGAGAGCTTCAACATCACATGCGGTGTGTGACGCAGCGGGGCGAGGGACGCCTGCCAGTCGCTGAAGGCGCTGGCATCCTGCTGCATCCGGGCGATGGGGGGCTTGCCCAGATGATCGAGCACGAGCGTGTGGGCATCATGTCGATCGACGATGCGCGCCAGCTCGCCCAGCTGCGAGGGCAGAAAGAGCAGTTCGTAGACGAAGCCGGCCCGTTGCAGGGCATCCAGTCCACGGGCTGTCGACTCGTGCAGCAGCCACTGGCTGGCATCCGGTTCGTCCTGAACCTGATGCCGGAAGCCCAGCAGCCTGTCGCCTTCCCGGGGGTGCTGTGGGGCGCACTCGGCCAGCCGTTCGCCGATGTCGGGGGCACGCAGGTCGATCCAGCCGATGACACCGACGATCCAGGGCGTGTGCCGGGCGAGCGACAACAGGAAAGCGGTTTCCCCGGCTTCGCCTCGTGCCTGAACGGCGATGGTGGCATCGACCTGATGCGGCTGAATGACAGGGGCCAGATCATCCGGCAGAAAATCCCGTCGCAGCGGCGCGAGACCGTCCGACGCCATCCAGGGATACTGCTCGGGTTGATACGACCAGAAATGCTGGTGCGTGTCGATCTTCCAGGGGCGGTCGGGCTGCATCATGGGGTGGGCCTGTGTTGGTGGGCTGCCAGCGAGGCTTCGTGCATCTCGATCGAGAAGCCGGGCAGCCGGGGCGGCATGTAGGCCGCGTTCCGGATGACGCAGGGATCCTTGAAATGCTCGTGCAGGTGGTCGACGTATTCGATGACCCGGCCTTCGTGCGTGCCGGCGATGCACAGGTAGTCGATCATGCTCATGTGCTGCACATACTCGCACAGACCCACGCCACCTGCGTGCGGGCAGACCGGCAGCCCATGCCGGGCCGCCATCAGCATCACGGCCAGCACTTCGTTCAGGCCGCCCAGCCGGCACGCGTCGATCTGCACCACGTCGATGGCCTGGCGCATGATCAGCTGCTTGAAGATGATCCGGTTCTGGCACATCTCACCGGTGGCCACCTTCATGTGGCCCAGCATGGCGTCGCGGATCCGGCGGTGCCCTTCGATGTCATCGGGGCTGGTCGGTTCTTCGATGAACCAGGGCCTGACAAATGCCAGATCGTTCAGCCAGTCGATGGCCTGATCGACTTCCCAGACCTGATTGGCGTCGATCATCAGATGCCGATCCGGCCCCAGCACCTCGCGGGCGATGCGCAGACGACGGATGTCGTCGGCACGGTCGCGTCCCACTTTCAGCTTCACGTGCCGGAAGCCCGCATCGACGGCGGCCTGCGCCAGACGGCGCAGCTTCTCGTCGTCGTAACCCAGCCAGCCGGCCGAGGTGGTGTAGCAGGGATAGCCATCCCGTTGCAGCGCGGCCAGCCGTTCGGCCTTGCCGGCACTGCGCTGGCGAAGCAGCGTCAGGGCTTCTTCCGGGGTGATGCAGTCGGTGATGTAGCGGAAATCGATCAGCCGGACGATTTCTTCGGGGCTCATGTCGGCCACGAGCTGCCAGACGGGCTTGCCCGCCATCTTGGCCCACAGATCCCACAGCGCATTGACGACAGCGCCCGTGGCCAGATGGATGGCGCCCTTGTCTGGGCCGATCCAGCGCAACTGGCTGTCACTGGTCAGATGGCGCCAGGCCCGTCCCATGTCTTCGATGACCCAGTCCATGTCCAGACCGACGACGAGATGGCGCATGGCCTCGATCGCCGCACAGCAGATCTCGTTGCCCCGTCCGATCGTGAAGGTCAGTCCATGGCCCGAAAGCCCCGCATCGTCCGTGTCGAGGATGACATAAGCGGCCGAATAATCCGGATCCGGATTCATGGCATCGGAGCCATCCAGATGTGCCGAGGTCGGAAAGCGCACGTCCAGGACGCGCATGCCGGTGATGGTGATACCCATGAGACGAGCCCAGATGAAGGTCAGAAAGAAAAGGTGTGAGGTTCGTGAAGTGTCGGCGTGGATGCGGCCCGGTCGGCATGACCGGGCCACGGCAGCTCAGGCGTTCGGCGCTCGTCCGGCTCAGGCTGCGCGAACCGTCTGCCGCTGCGTGCCCAGGCCGTCGATGCCCAGCGTCATCACCTGACCGGGCTTCAGGTAGACCGGCGGCTTCTGCCCCAGGCCGACGCCGGGCGGCGTGCCGGTGGAAATCACGTCGCCCGGCTGAAGGCTCATGAACTGGCTCAGGTAATGGATGATGAAAGGCACCTTGAAGATCATCGTGGCCGTGCTGCCATCCTGGTAGCGGTGGCCGTCCACGTCCAGCCACAGCCGCAGGCTGGCGGGATCCGGCACTTCGTCCGGCGTCACCAGCCAGGGGCCGATCGGGCCGAAGGTATCGCAGCCCTTGCCCTTGTCCCACTGCCCGCCGCGTTCCAGCTGGTACTCGCGTTCGGAGATGTCGTTGATGACGCAGAAACCTGCCACATGCTTCATGGCATCGGCCTCGGAGACATAGCGCGCCTCGGTGCCGATGACCACGCCCAGCTCCACTTCCCAGTCGGTCTTCTGCGAGCCGCGTGGAATCAGCACATCGTCGTTCGGGCCGATGATGGCGCTCGTCCATTTGGCAAAGACCACCGGTTCGGCCGGAATGGCCGCACCGGTCTCGGCCGCATGATCGGCGTAATTCAGACCGATGCAGATGAACTTGCCGACACGGCCGACGCAGGCACCCAGACGGGGATTGCCGTCGACGACCGGCAAGCTGTCGATGTCGAGTCGTTGAAGACGTGCCAGCGAGGCGGGAGAGAGAGCCTCGTCTGCCACGTCGGTGATGATGCCGTCGAGGCTGCGGATGTTGCCCGCAGCATCGAGCAGGCCGGGTTTTTCCTGGCCCATGGGGCCATAGCGGAGGAGTTTCATGAGCGTGTGTTCGATCAGTCGTAGAGGACGGCGGCGATTTCAGGGGCGTCGATGTTGCCCTTGTCGTACCAGTAGAAGCCGGTGTCGATGATGGCGGGCAGTTTTTCGCCCTTGATGGCGGCCACGGCGGCTTTCACGGTCTCATAACCGATGCCGACCGGGTTCTGCGTGATCGCACCGGCGATGGTGCCGTTGCGGATGGCATCCGTCTGGGCCTTGCCCGAGTCGAAGCCGACGATGACGATACCCTGCCTGCCGCTTTCCTTCACGCCCTTGGCCACGCCGATGGCGGCGCCTTCATTGGTGCCGAAAATGCCTTTCAGTTTCGGGTTGCCCTGCAACAGGGTCTTGGCGATTTCGGCTGATTTCAGGTGGTCGCCGCCGCCATACTGGATCGACACGACCTTGATGCCGGGGTATCTGGCCTTGATCTGGTCGACGAAACCATCGCGGCGATCGACGCCGGTGGACGAGGTCTGGTCATGGCCGACGACCGCCACCTCACCCGAACCGCCGATCAGCTCGGCCATCTTGTCGGCAGCCAGGGCGGCCGCCGCCTTGCTGTTGGTCTGGGCGGTGGCCAGCGGAATCTTGCTGTCGACGCCCGAATCGAAGGCGATCACCGGAATGCCGGCGCGCTGGGCACGCTTGAGCAGCGGAATGGCGGCCTTGCTGTCCACGGCGGCAAAGCCGATGGCCTTGGGCTTTTTCGACAGCGCGGCTGAGAGCATGTCCAGCTGCTTGTCGACCTGGGCCTCGCCTTCCGGCCCCTCGAAGGTGACCTTGACGTTGAATTCGGCCGCGGCCTTGTCGGCCCCCTGCTTCACGGCCTGCCAGAACTGATGCTGGAAGCCCTTGGAAATCAGCGGGACATAGGTTTGTTCCTGCGCCTGGGCGTGCGTGGCGGTCAGGCCGATCAGACCGGCGGCGATCGCCAGTGTGAGCAGTTTGCGTTTGGTGATCATCAGGGTCTCCTTTCTGGATGACGAAGGGTGGGGGCTTGGGCCGGCAGGTGCCGTTTCGTGGCCATGATGGGCATGCTCATGATTCGGCGCCTGTCAGTGTCTGCCGTGTCGATGAGTCGGTGCCTGTCAGTCCTTGCCGCGTCGACGAAGATTGTCCGCGTAGACGGCCAGGATGATGATGAGACCGGTCAGCACGAGCTGCCATTCCTGCGCCACGTTCATGATGCGCAGGCCATTGACCAGCACGCTCATGACGAAGGCGCCGATCAGTGTGCCGAGAATGGTGCCGACGCCACCGGCCAGCGAGGTGCCGCCGATCACGACGGCAGCGATCGCTTCAAGCTCATAACCCATGCCGAGCGCGGGCTGGGCCGAATTGAGACGGGAGGCGATGATCAGGCCCGCGATGGCACAGATGGCACCGGAGAAGGCGTAGATGACGACCTTCCAGAAATTCACGTTGACGCCTGAGAGCCGGACGGCTTCCTCGTTGCTGCCGAGCGCCTGGGTGTAGCGGCCGAGCACGGTCTTGTTCAGCACGAAGGCGCAGACGGCGGCCAGCACGAACAGGATCAGCACGCCGTTTGGAATGGGGAGCGAGGGAATCAGGTCGCCGATCAGCGAACCGTTGGTGATCAGGTCGAAGCCGTCCACATCGCTGAAATAGATCGGGCGGGTGCCGGTGATGATCAGCGAGAGCCCCCGCAGGATCATCATCATGCCGAGCGTGGCGATGAAGGGCGCCACGCGCAGTTTCGTGATGGCCAGCCCCGAGAGCATCCCGCAGAAGGCGCCGGTGGCCAGCGTCATCGGAATGCCCGCCCACAGCGGCCAGCCCAGATTCACCATCACCACGCCGCCGATCACCGCGCAAAAGGTCATCAGCACGCCCACCGACAGGTCGATGCCGGCCGTGATGATGACGAAGGTGCAGGCGATCGCGAGCACGCCGTTGACGGCCGTGGCCATCAGGATGCTCATCATGTTGTCCTGCGTCAGGAAGGCGTCCGGACGCAGGGCGCCGAACACCGCGATCAGCACGACCAGCGAGAGGAAGGCCAGCATCTTCTGGCGCGCGTCGGCATTGAACCAGCCTTGTGGCTGGCGCTTCTCCGGGGCCGGTGTCGTGGCGGAGGCAGGCGGGGCGGACAGTGCCATGTCGGAAGGACTCGTGTTGGTTGGGGTTCATGCCGGTGTCCCGATGGAAGGCGCCGGGTGCTGCCCGGCAAGGGACGCGGGGTGAGGGGAATGCTCAGCGTCGCGCTGGGTGGCGTAGTGCATGATGGCCTCCTGATCGGCGGTGTCACCGGGCAGCTCGGCCGTGATCTCGCCCTCGCACATCACCAGAATGCGATGGGAGAGGCGCAGGATTTCCGGCAGTTCCGACGAGATCATCACGATGGCACGCCCCTGCGCGGCCAGCGACTCCATCAGCTTGTAGATTTCGGTCTTGGCCCCGACATCGATGCCGCGGGTCGGCTCATCGAAAAACAGGATGTCGCAGTCACGTACCAGCCATTTGGCGATGACGACCTTTTGCTGGTTGCCGCCCGAGAGCATGCGGGCGATCTGGTGGATGCCTGGCGTCTTGATGCGGAGTTTCTCGACCATGGCTTCGGCCGTCTCCCGGATCCTGCCTTCCCGCAGCAGGAAACCCCCGTGCGTGAAGGGGCGCAGGTGCGTCATCACGGTGTTGGCCGCCACATCCATGCCGGTGGCCAGACCGAAGTGCTTGCGATCTTCGGACAGATAACCGATGCCGTGCCGGACGGCGTCTTTCGGCGAGCGGATCTCGACCTGGCGCCCGTGCACGAAAATCTCGCCGCTGTCCGGCCGGTCGGCGCCGAAGATGGCGCGGGCCACTTCGGTGCGACCCGCGCCCATCAGGCCGGCAAAACCGACGATCTCGCCCTTGCGGATGGAGAAGCTCACATTGCGGACATGGCGCCCGCGGTTCAGGTTTCTCACCTCCAGCAGGACATCGTTGGCGCTGACATCCGGGATGCGCTTGTCGACCTTCTCGATCTCGCGCCCGACCATCATCCGGATGATGTCGTCCATCGAGGTGCTGGCCGGCACCGTGTCGATGTAGCGACCGTCGCGCATGATCGTGACACGATCGGCTATGCGCTGGATTTCATCCATCTTGTGCGAGATGTAGACGATGCCTTTGCCTTCGGCGCGAAGCTGCTCGACGATGCGGAACAGCTCGTCGATTTCCCGGTCGTTCAGGGCGGCCGTCGGTTCGTCCATGATCAGCACGCGGGACTGCCAGGACAGTGCCTTGGCAATTTCCACCAGCTGCTGGCGCGCCACCGTCAGTTCACCCACCAGGGTGGCGGGATCGAGCTTCAGCCCCAGCTGATCGAAGATCTGCCGGGCGTCGGCGTTCATGCGTTCCTCGTCGATCACGAGACCGCCGAGTTTTCTGGGCTCGCGCCCGATGAAGATGTTCTGGGCTGCACTCAGGTGCGGCATCAGGTGCAGCTCCTGATGGACGATGCCGATCCCGAGCGCCTGCGCCTCCTGTGGCCGGGCAATGTCGACGGGCTGGCCATTGACGCACATCTGTCCGGCATCCTTGCGGTAGACGCCGGCAATGATCTTCATCAGCGTGGACTTGCCGGCCCCGTTCTCACCCATCAGGGCATGAACCTCGCCGGCTCGCAGCTCGAAGCGCACGTCCTCGAGCGCTTTCACGCCGGGAAAGGACTTGCTGATCTGCTGCAGGTCGAGCAGGGGTGTCGTCGGGGCTGGATGCGTCGGGCTCATGGCGTGGCGGGGCCGGCGGGCGGCTCAGGGGCGGGCAGGCAGCGTGCTGCCTGCAGGATCGGGCGGGGGCTGATGGGTTCCCATGTGCTGAAGCCGTGTCGTTCAGAGCGTGTTGTGCACTAGATGGTCACGCCGCCGTCCACCAGCAGGCACTGGCCGGTGACGAAACGGGATTCATCGCTGGCCAGGTAAACGACCATCGGCGTGATGTCATCGACGGTGGCCAGACGCCCCATCGGCTGACGGGCGATGAAATCCTTCTCGGCCTGAACCGGGTCGGCCGCGGCCGCGATGCGCCCCCGCAGCGAGGGGGTGTCGACGGTACCGGGGCATAGCGCGTTGCAGCGCACGCCCTGCTTGACGAAATCGGCGGCGATCGCCTTCGTCAAGCCGATGACGGCCGCCTTGGTGGCGCCATAGAGCGCCCGGTTCGTGAAGCCCTTGATGCTGGAGGCCATCGAGGCCATGTTGATGATCGACACCGTGCCCGTGCGGCTGGCTTGCGTCAGCATGCCCGGCAGCAGCGCATGGATCATCCGGTACATCGATTTGACGTTCAGGTCGAAACTGAAATCCCAGTCCGCATCGCTCGCGTCGAGCACCGTGCCGTGGTGCACGAAGCCGGCGCAGTTGAACAGCACGTCCAGCGCGCCGACCTCATCGGCCAGCGCGCGGATGGCATTGGCCTTCGTCACGTCGAGCACGCGCGTTTCGATGTCTGGCTGCTCGCTGGCGAGCGTGCCCAGCAGTTCGGCATTGATGTCGGTGGCGATGACCTGAGCGCCGGCCTGGGCGCAGGCGATGGCACTGGCCCGGCCGATGCCCTGGGCTGCCGCGGTGATCAGAATGCGCTTGTCCTGCAATCGTTTGATGTGGCTCATGGTCTCGTGTTCGGGCGCTTGCCTGTTTGCCCGATCGATTGCATGATGCCGTCGTCGGGCTTTTCATTCATGGATGGGTAGATTCTTTATATTTGAATGACGACATGCAAGCCCTGGTAAACCCTCGGACATCAGTGATTTCCCTGATTTGCGCCCTGAATTCCGTGATCCTCACCACCGCATCATGAGCAGCGTCAGCAAAAACACCACGAAGCCGGGCAGGAACGCAACCGCGCCCGCCAGGCCCCGTCATGACCGCGTCGGCGTGAGCCGCACGGCCGTGACGGAAGTATCTGGTTCGGCGGCTGACAAATATCGGGCCCCAGCCCTGGACAAGGGCCTCGACATCCTGGAACTGCTGGCGCAGCATGACGGCGGACTGACACGGGCCGAGATCGAACGGGCACTGGCACGCAGCAGCAGCGAGATCTACCGGATGCTTGAGCGGCTGGTGGCCCGCCAGTACGTGCGCCGCTCACCCGAAGGCGATCGCTATGCCTTGAGCCTGAAGCTGTTCTCGCTGGCGGCCTGGCATCCGCCGTTGCAACGGCTCGTCTCACTGGCCTTGCCGCTGATGCACCGCTTCAGTGCCGAGGCCGAGCAATCCTGCCACCTGGGGGTGTACGACCGGGGCAACGTGCTGGTGGTGGCCCAAAGCAACAGCCCGGCCGCCTGGGGGCTGAACGTGCGGGTGGGGGCCACGGTCAGCCTCGTGGATACCGGCTCGGGACAGGTGCTGCTGGCCTTTGCCGATGCCGGTTCACGCGAGCGGATGTTACGTGAACATGTGGAAATCGATGGTGAGCACCGCATGGACGATGCCGCGCTCCAGCAGGTGCTGGAGGAGGTCGCGCGCCAGGGCTACCGCCAGCGGGAGTCGCTGCAGTCGTTGGGTGTGCAGGACATTTCGGTGCCCATCCTCGATCATCGGGGACAGGCCATCGCCGTGCTGACGACGCCCTACATCCAGCGGATCGACCGTCATGCGGCGCCGGAGCTGGCCCAGGTTCGGGAACGGCTGATCGGGACGGCACAGACCCTGTCATTTGATGGCTGATCATCTGTTAGCGCAAGATAGCGTGTGTGCAGAAAGTGCGGCCGGTTGAAGAAGAAGCAGACGTGACCGGTGCACAGTACGTAGTCGGCAGGCTGCCCGGGATCGGCCCGGTGGCTTGGAGCGCACATGCCAGACCGGTATGATGCCCGAAGAACAACCATCAGCATCAGGAGACACCCCATGCAGCGAGCCCCCTTCACATCCGCTCTTTTCCGGGCATTCCGCGCCGGCCACACGGGCACCGACCATACGCGCACCGGCACCGTGGCAGCTCGATCGGCCCATCCATCGGCACCGGATGCCAGGCCTGGCATCGATCGTTGGGTGGGGGGCTGGATGGCCCTGTCAGGCCTGCTGCTCGCCCTGACGATACCAGCAGGTGTCCGGGCTGCCTGCCTCGATGATGAGGCCGTGGCACAGTGGGCTGCCCATTACGAGGCCCGCACGCCTGCTGCCAACCCGCCCGCCGACATGACGGCGGCCGATGCCGCCTGCACACGTGCCAGGCTTCAGGCCGCGCTGGCACCCAAACTGGGCAAGCCCGTCGGTTACAAGGCCGGGCTCACGAACCCGGCCGTGCAGAAGCGCTTCAACACCGACCAGCCTGTCTGGGGCGTCTGTACCAGGCCAATCTGGTGGAGAGCGGCGCCACCGTGCCGGTGAAGTTCGGCTCGCGGGGCCTCTTCGAGGGCGATCTGCTCGTGCGTGTGTCCAGCGCTGGCATCAACCAGGTGAAGACCCCGGAGGATGTCCTGGCTGCTATCGATCAGATCATCCCTTTCATGGAACTGCCCGATCTGCTCGTGGAAAACCCCAAACAGCTGAGTGGCGCCGGCATCACTGCGATCAACGTCGGCGCCCGCCTGGGGGTGGTCGGCAAGCCGCTGCCGGTGCCCTCCGACGGCAAGGCGCGGCAGCGCCTGCTGGCCGAGCTGCGCGACATGAAGGTGGTGCTGAAGGATGGCGACGGCAAGGAGCTGTCCAGCGGCAAGGGCAGCGATGTGCTCGGACAGCCGCTGAATGCCGTCGTCTGGCTGGCCGGCGCGCTGGCCCAGCACGGCCAGGCCCTGCAACCGGGTGATCTGGTCAGCCTTGGCTCCTTCTCGGCTCTGCTGCCGCCCCAGCCCGGCCTGCGCGTGAGCCTGACGTATGAGGGGCTGAGCGGGGCGGAGCCGGTGGCGGTGAGCTTTGAATAGAGCGGTCTGTGCAGGTAGGGAGCAGCTTCAGACGTAGTTCTGGTCGGGGGGCGCCAGCAGGGTGGCTGGGCTTACCTCGAGTGCCTCGGCCAGTTTGACGATGTTCAGTAGCGCGATGTTGCGTTGCCCTCGTTCCACGCCTCCCAGATAACTGCGAGCCAGCCCGCTTTCCAGCGCAAGCCGCTCCTGCGACCAGCCTTTGGTCTTGCGGATCTCGACCAGCTTCAGGCCAAACTGGATCCGGGGATCTGAATAAGCGTTGTCGTGCATGTCTCTGTCTCAATGACAGGAGACTCTATGAGTGCCCGCTCTATAGGGCTACGCTCTATGAGTGCACGCGCTATAAGTGACAAGTTTGGGTTTGATATGAGATGGGCGTTGTGTTTTTGTGACAAAAGGGATAGGATCGCCCCGATTGGCCACTATAAGTGACATCCGGGAGAGAACGGGCATCTTTCTTGATACCGCATCAACTCTCCTGCTCTCAATCGACGTACAGGAAAATCTCATGAGCAACAGCGCACACAATCCCAATTGGCCCAGCAAGACTGGCAATCCGTCTGGTGGCGGTCGCGGTAACAACCCGCCCAAACCGGGCAACGGCTCACCGAATTGGCCCAGCAAAACCGGTAATCCGTCCGGTGGTGGTCGCGGCAACAATCCGCCCAAAGGCAAGTAAGCGGTTTTGCCCCTCTTTCGGAGCAAGCGATCCGGGAGAGGGGAGACGTCTGGCGCGAGGGCGAATAAGCTCATGACACGCTTTGGACCATTCGTCAGACACTGGAGGATGGCTCTTCGTCCTCGAGCGGTGCGGAGTTGCATCGGCGTGGATCGTGCTTTCGCCTGCATTCGTGTGGCGATGCCCGGATATGGGTGTGTTGCCGCCCCTGGTCGCGGCAGTCCTGTCCCAGCGTGGGCTTGTTGATGCCGACACGCTGTCTGAGTGCCGCAGGCAGTGGTGGCTGCTGTGTTGTGGCAGGGCAGGGAGTGTCTGGTTTGGATGGCAGCAATAGCCTTCCATGTGCCAGAATGGGCATTCCCGATCCGGATGATCCCGCGAGGTCATGGTCATGAATGCTGGCATGTCATCGTTGCCGACAGAGCTGCTCAGTGTCGAAGCTTATCTCGAGGGCGAGCAGCAGGGAGATATTCGTCATGAATATCTGGCCGGGCAGATCGTGGCCATGGTGGGCGCCAGTCGTGCCCATGCCCTGTTGTGCGGCGCCTTGCATGCGTTGTTGTTGCCCGCCGCGCGCCGTCAGGGTTGCCAGTTGTTCATGGCTGACATGAAGGTGAGGATCGATGAAGGTCTTGACAGCTATTTCTACTACCCCGACCTCGTGTTGAGTTGCCATGCCGAGGACAGGCACCCTTTCTATGTGAGCCAGCCTGTCCTGATCGTCGAGGTGCTGTCGCCCTCGACAGAGCGAATCGACAGCCGGGAGAAGCTCCTTGCCTACCGGCTGCTGCCCAGCCTTCGTGAGTATCTGATGTTGCGGCAGGATCGTGCGCAGGCCGATCTCTATCAGCGGGATGAGCATGGGCAATGGCAGCATCTGCGCATCAGTGGTCTGGATGGCGTTCTGTCATTGTGCAGCCTGGATGGGCTGACCGTCAGCCTGCGAGAGATCCATGCAGACCTCCCCGCATCGTCCGGGCAGCCTTGAGAGCTTGTCAGGACGATGCCGATGGTTTCTGCCGGGACCGCAGCCACTGCTGGCCTCTGGCCGTCAGCCGATATCTTTGCAGACGGCTGCGTGGCCTGTCGGGAACCGTCATTTCGATCAGGCCGAGGCTGAGGGCGGGGGTCAGGTAGGCGTCGCGGAAATGGTCCTCATGTTTCAGGGCAAGCGCCAGCTGCAATTCACTGCGCTTCATCTCCCCCTGCATCACGGCCAGTAACCTGCCGACTTCCCCGGTGACTTGGTCGGTCACTCTTGCCGTGTCGCTATCGCCAACCTGTCGGTCGGCGCCATGATGGAATACATCCTTCGAGACAGGCAGAGGTTCGGCCAGTTTCGACGGCTCTGTCTCGGCCGTCCATTCCGCCTGTGGCCGCCACAAGCGAGCTGTGAACTGATTGCCGGCTTCGTCGTTGATCAGCTCGAGGCGAGGCCACTCCTGCAGGGCCCGTGGAATGCCACTGCCGAGCCCCCGGTAGGGCAACAGCTGGAAGGCATGTTCGGTCAGTGTCGGATTGCGGCGATTGGTCTTCCCCTGCCGTACATCATCCAGGCTGAGACTGTCTGGCAGATGGCCGGGGCTGATGATCTCCACCCGGTCGGCAAAGACCAGCAGGCGGATCGAGGCACTGGTGAAGTAGTCGCGGTGAACCAGGGCGTTGACCAGCAGCTCCTGCAGCACGACTTCGGGCACTTCGAGGAGCCCGGGCGTGTTGAAGCCGCGACCACGCTGCACATGGTGCAGATTGCGCTTCAGAAAAGCCATGGCACGCTGATACTGTTCGAGCAGTGTGCCGTTGATGTCTTCGCTGTCCAGATAGCGGTCATCCCAGATGACCGTACCCGGAAAGGCCACGGCCTTGATCGTGAAAGCCGGATACCAGCGCAGCGGGTGCAGGCCGAAGAGCATCAGCGCCGACAGGTTCAGCTCCCGGCCGTCGCCCAGTCCCATGTTCTGCAGCACCTGATCCAGCGTCGAAGCACTCGCGTCGATGGCGTGACCGTAACGCCGCTCGAAATAGCGATTGAAGGCCTTTTCATCCAGATCGGCGCTGCTCGAATCCGCCATCGGCACCCGGTCGGCGCGAACCAGGCCCGATCGCTGGAACATCCGCTGCATCTCCTCGCGCGAAGTGACATGGCGCTTGTCGGCACCCTGTTTGACCCAAAGCCGTCCCTGGGCGTCCAGGTAGGGCTTGGACAGGCCATCGGGCACCGTGACGATCATGATGATGCCTTCGCTGGTGCGCAGGTTTTCCGTCATCGGATGCACCGGCGGGCGAACATGCTGGGATGAGGCGTTACCGATCAACTGATTCAGGCGCCGGATGTCGCCCGTGTCAAGGCCCGCGACCGAACCATCATCATTGACCCCGATGAAGAGCGTGCCACCACCGCTGTTGGCAAAGGCCGCCAGCTCGGCTGCCAGTGCATCGGCATTGGTGGCATCGCGCTTGAACTGGTGACGGCTGTCTTCGCCCAGGGCGAGCTGTTTGAGAAGTTCTGTTTCATTCATGATTGCCTGGCCGTCTCGCCTGAGCGGATATTCTCTGCCAATAACCGAAGTTCATGTAGCGGGAAGGGTAGGGAGGTGTCATCGTTGGCTGTGCGCTTCGGGATAGCCTGCTGGTGCGGCCTCAGGACAACGACGTGCTAAAGTGTTGCATCCCCGCAACCCCCAGGTTCGTCCACCTCAGAGATGTCATCCCATCGCCTGATCATCATGCCGTCCAGCCCGTCCCGGACGCTGTCTGCCGCACAGAAACGCTTCAATTCGCTGTTGAAGAAAATCGACCGACAGCGCCGGATGTTGCAGGACTGGGATGAAGGGGAACGGCGCTTTGCCGAGGTCTGGGCCAGTGAGGTCGTGCCGCTGAAGCAGGATTACTACGACAAGCTGCGTGAACTCGTGCTTGTGCTGGATCTTGGCCATGACCGCCTCAAGCTTTCGCCCATCGAGCGGGAGACCTTGGGTGCAGAATTGCGCAGCATCCTGGATGCATTGATCAATGACGGCGGGGGAGACGAGCAGCAGCAACAGCGGCTGCGTGCCCTGCGGGACAAGTACAGCGATCCCCGTGTTGCCGATCGGGAGGCCGAAGAGGTTCGTCTACTGAAGGAAAGCGTCAAGAGCCAGTTCGGGGTTGATATCGATGATCTGGATGTCGATCTGGATGATCCGTTTTCGGTCGTCAGTGAGATCCTGCGACGCGCCGAGTCGGAGGAGGGGGCCGGTGACGGAGATGGAAAGGGGGCGGGGCCGAACCGAAACGCACGCGCCGCGGGGCGGCGCGATGCCCACGCCGGGGCGGGCTGGACGACCGAAGATCTCTATCCCGACGAGGATGAATGGCCGGCAAAACCGAAGCGTGAGACTGCCGCCCAGCGTCGAAAGCGGGAGGCGGCCGAAGCGGCCGAGCAGCAGGCAACCCAGTCCATGCAGGTGATCTTCCGGCGGTTGGCCAGTGCGTTGCACCCCGATCGAGAGCCGGATCCCGCAGAACGGGAACGCAAGACGGCCCTGATGCAGCGCATCACGCTGGCCTATCGGGAAGGGCGCCTGCTGGATTTGCTGGAGCTTCAGCTGGAAGCCGAGGGGGTGGACATCCAGAAGGTTCAGGGCCTGGCTGATGACCAGCTGAAACTCTACAACCAGGTTCTGAAGCGGCAGAGTGAGCAGCTCGAAGAGGAAATCATTGACGTCGAGGTCGCCTTCCTGCAGCGCTTCGGTCTGGTCTTTCCTTTTGCAGTGAAGCCCAGGGATTTGAGCCACATCATGCAGGATATCGTTCAATCCTCCCGTATGGAAAACCTCCGCCTCGGCTATCAAGCTGGCAGCCTCGTGGACGGACGGAAACTGCGCGCTTGGTTGAAGCGGGTGAGAAAGGGGCAGGAGAGGGATGATCTTGAAGCGGCTTTCCTGGAAGATGCGCTGATGGAAGCGCTGTGGGAGGATCAGTCAGGGGGGTAGGTCAGTGAACCACCTCCATCAGACGCTCGAAGCTGTCGATCACGTCGTATTTGACCGGGGCAGGTTGGGTGATGCCCCTGGCTTATAAGTCGGATTGAAGCGCCCGGAAGCTTCAACCCGCCTTGCGCCCGACAAAGCGGATCACCGCGCCCACGCCATTGTGAAACAGCCCCTCGTTCAGGGTGATTTCCTGCGCTTGCAAGGTCAGCACCTCAAAGTCCTGGAAGTCCTGGCGGATTTCTTCCTCAGAAAACAGTGACGCCAGATCCGCCGGGCCGCCGACCCGGCTGTCGCGGTTGCGGTAGGCCAGATGCTCTTTGGAGAAGGCCTCGAAAATCACCGTGCCGCCGGGACGCAGCAGGCTCGCCAGATGCCGGTGATAGCCGGACTTCAAATGTGGCAGGAAGTGGGCATAGATCAGCGCCAGGGCATCGAAGGAGGCCGGCTCGAACGCCAGTCCGGGCAGTTCGCCCACCTGGTAGTGGACGTCCACCCCGGCCTCGGCAGCGAGTTTCAGTGCCTTCTCCCGTCCGGCCGTGCTGATATCGAACGCGGACACCTGCCAGCCCTGGCGGGCTGCGTGCACGGCATTGCGCCCTTCACCTTCGGCCGGCAGCAGGAGGCGGCCAGGGTGGAGCCTCGCGATTTCCTGCTGGAAAAACTCGTTCGGCTGGGTGCCGTACACATATTCCGGGCGCTGGAAGTTGCTGTTCCATTTGTCCAGCCATTGTTGCTCGTTCATGTGTCTTTTCCTGGGCGTCCTGGCGAGGCAAGGTTGTTTCAGAAGTCGATCAGTGGCTATGAGAACGTCCCGCAGCAGGTGGTTGACGTTGTCGGTCATCTCCATCGGTAGCCCCTTCTGCGTGGTTGCTTGCCCTTTGGTGCAAGTCGTTGAAGATGTTAGTGTTTCCTGGTGGCGAGGAGGGGCAGGGTTCTGTGTGGGGACGACAGCAGGGTGTGGCAGTTTGCCGGGGGGTGTCAGGTTGTAGGTGGGGTATAGTGCCGCTCGTCTGTTTCTGCGAGGTTGTTGGTGCAGATGGCTTGACAATTGTGATGCTTTCTTCCATCATCGGCTCTAATATGACCGCCGCCTCTTCCTCCTTCGGGGGGTACGCGGCGGTTCTCTTTTGTGCATCAGGTTTCTCCCATATGGGAATGCTCCTCCATTCGGAGACAGCACCGAAGTCTTCCAGTTTCATGGCCTTGTTTTCCGGTTCGGGAAATTCTTCTAGCAGATCCCGGAAGCGCTGGCCCCAGCTGGAGTTGGGGCAAATAATCTGGAGCAGTCGTTGCATCAAGCAAAAGTAAAAGAATGGGCGCTCCTTTTTTAGCCCGAACTGGCTCCACTCTTTGGGGACGTTGGACAGTTCAAGCACGTTGATGTTCCAGAGCCGACCGTGATGTGCGCAGACATTCCTGATGAAGTTGAGGCTTCGCAACCATTGAGAGAATGTCTTGCTATTTTCGATTCCATAGATTTTGGCGATGTGTTCGCGATCACCATGCTTCATGCCTGCGTACATTTTGGATAGCATGCCAAAGTCCCAGATCTCGATCGCGACCCAGACAGGCAGGCTGCCATAGACTTTTTGGTGATGGTTGACCAGTGTGGTTCGGCGGGAGTTGGTGAGCTGAGTACGGTATTTTTTCAGCCAGCGTTCGTGTTCGCTGGCTCCGTTGTTCTTTTTACGGGTAAAGGCGCCGTCCAGATGGCTTGCATGTTCGTGAGCACGAGGTGCACGCTTGCCCAGAGTGTGGGCAACATCCACCCGAACAGCCATTTCGATGCGTTCCAGCGCGTCCAGTGCCAGTAGTCGCAGCTTCTTGTCGAACACATATAGCCGTACGGCATCTTCAAACCGACTTCCGGGCAGGAAACGGTCTGAGCGAACCGGAGCTTTCTGGCGCTCGGACTCTTCCTTGTCAATCTGACGCATGGGGTACCAGTAACCACTTAGGCGGTAGTAACCGATACGCTCCAGATAGTCCAGGGCCGCGGCATCGTCATCGACCTGCATGCCTCTTGCCTTCAGCAACTGCAACTGATCCTCGAAGGACATCCAGGGTTTGGGAGCCTTCTTCGTCTGTGTCTCGTTGTTCATCATGGCAAAAGGATCAGGCAGGCAGTTGATGTCCCTCGGGCCGCTGACTTTGACAGCATGGTGGTGGCTGGGGGCATGGCAGACTTGTGTATACGCGGGAAAGCAGTCTGGTTCTGCAGTGGATCACCTTGCCGCCGTGTTTGAGCACCCTTTCTTGAAGGGGGGCATGTCGGACTCACACATTGAACAAAAAGTTCAACACATCCCCATCCTGCACCACGTAGTCCTTGCCTTCGGCGCGCATCTTGCCGGCCTCCTTGGCTCCCTGTTCGCCCTTGTACTGGATGAAGTCGTTGAAGGCGATGGTTTGGGCACGAATGAAGCCGCGCTCGAAGTCGGTGTGGATGACGCCGGCAGCCTTGGGGGCGGTGTCGCCCTTGTGGATGGTCCAGGCGCGCACTTCCTTGACGCCGGCGGTGAAGTAGGTTTGCAGGCCCAGCAGGTCGTAGCCGGCGCGGATCAGGCGGTTGAGGCCCGGTTCTTCGAGGCCCAGGTCGGCGAGGAAGGCCATCTTGTCCTCGTCGTCCAGGTCGGCCAGTTCGGCTTCGATCTGGGCGCAGAGCGCGACGACGGGGGCGTTTTCCTTCGCGGCGTGTTCCTTCAGACGGTCGAGGTAGGGGTTGTTCTCGAAGCCGTCTTCGGCCACGTTGGCGACGTACATGGCGGGTTT
>JAUMZD010000066.1 GCA_030528325.1 Lautropia sp.
ATCGCCAATGTGTACGCCTTCCTCGCCAGCGACGAAGCCAGCTACATCAACGGCGAAGTGATCGAGGTATCGGGCGGCATCTCGCTCTGATGGCCGTCTGAGGGCCGTGCGCCCCAAGGGGCGCACGAAAGCCGCATCGATGGTTGTGATGCGCTACCGGCCAACGCCAGCCGCTCATCTCTCCTCAACGGCCGCCCACCCCCATGATGCGGGTATCGGTGCCGAGCACATCGAGCGGCCTGCCCGGACGGCGCACGCGCAATCCGCCGGGCTTTCTGCGACGAACGGCTTTGCGCGTCTCCCGTACCAGCACGGGCTTTTTCAGCTGCGCACCAAAATCCTGATACACCCACCGGCGCAGCGACCACACCAGCAGCACCAGCACAGGAATCATCGGCAAGGCCACGATCACCGTGGAAATCTGGACGGCTTCCAGCCCCCCCACGATCAGCAGGGACAGACCGACCATCGAGACCATCACCGTCCACAGGATGCGATTCCATCGGGCCGGCTCCTGATACCCCGTCATCTCACCCGTGCAGATGGCGGCCAGCATGTAGGCCGATGAATCGACGGTCGTGGCCAGAAAGATGAAGCACAACACGGTAAAGACCGGCAGGATGACCTCATGCCCCGGCAGCGTCCTCAGGATGGCGACCACCGTGGCCGGCGCCCCGCCCTCGGCGCTCAGGATCGCCTGAAGATCCACCACCCCATTGACCTGAAGATCCAGGGCATAACCCCCCCAGATCGCAAAGAAGGCCCAGCAACCGACACTGCCCCAGCCCACACCGTTCAGGATCAGTTCCCGGATGGTGCGGCCTCGCGAGATCCGGGCCACGAACAACCCCATCATCGGCGCATAGGCCACCCACCAGGCCCAGTAGAAGATCGTCCAGTTCTCGGGGAAACTGCGTTTCTGAACCGGATCCGTCCAGAAGCTGATGCGGAAGAAATTGTCGACGAGCATGCCGACACTGTTGCTCCAGAGCTTGAGCAGAAAGACCGTCGGCCCGGCGATCAGGATCATCAGCAGCACCAGCACGGCCAGGGCGGCATTGAGATTGGACAGCGCCTGGATGCCCTTTCTCAAGCCGCGATACACGCTCCAGCCGATGATCAGCGTCCAGATGCCCAGGATGCCGGCCTGCAAGCCGAAGCTGTCCGGCAAGCCGAACATGCTGCGGGTCAGCGTCGTGACAAGCGGCACCGACAGCCCCAGCGAGGTGCCGACGCCGCCGACGATCGAGAAGATCACCGTCACATCGATCAGCTTGCCCCAGAAACCATCGACCCGATCGCCCAGGACGCCGCGGCAGGCTTCACTCATGCGCAGGACATTCACCTTCCTGACGTACAGCGCATAGGCGATGGGCAGGGCCGGAATCAGGTACAGGGCCCAGGGCACCACGCCCCAATGAAACATCGGGTACATCGCCGCCCATTCCACCGCCTCCGGCGTGCCCGCCTTGATGTCGAAGGGCGGACTGGCCAGAAAATAGAGCGGCTCGACAAAGGCCCAATAGCAGATCGAGATGCCGATGCCGGCGCAGAACAGCATGATGATCCAGGATGCCCGTCCGAATTCCGGCTCCTCGTCGGCATCACCGAGCTTGATCTTGCCCACGGAACCGAATGCCAGGCGCATCATCACGAAAAAACTGGTGATCCCAGCCAACAGATACAGCCACCCGAAAGTGCCGGTCATCCAGGACAGCACCGAACTGATCAGCTGCTTGCCCGCCTGGGGATAGATCATCAACGGCGTGATGATGAGTGTCAGCGCGATGACGGCCGACCAGAACACGCCCCGGTCAATTTTCAGTGGTGTCTGCTGAACCATCCGAGTTGTCTCCTTCTCCATCGTGCTCAGGCGACATCGGCCCGGCCGGCTTTCAGGCCGTGCTCGTGTCTCCCTCCTTTTTATCAACAGCATAGGCACCCAGCATAACCCGCCAGGCCCGACTGGCGGCCGTATACCCCCTGAGCCACGGCCAGGATCCCCAGTCCCGCCAGGCAGATACTCATCCGGGCAACCGGTGATCCGGATCGAATGCCTGCTCACCAGCACCACGACACGAGGCTCCGGGCGAGCACATCAGGGCGGCGCCACGAGCCTCCGCCACACCGGCACCTGCCGGGCGGCCCCGTGTCACGGCTTCAGTCGATCTCCGCCAGGATCATGCCCGCGTCCACCGCCTGCCCGGCCTCGACACGACGCCGCAGCCGCCCGCTCCGATGGGCCGTGACCTGCATTTCCATCTTCATCGCTTCCATCACGGCGATCAGCTGGCCTTGCGTCACCTCGGCCCCTTCATCGAGCTTCCAGGCATGCAGCGTGCCGGCCATGGGTGCCACGACGGCATGCACGGATGCCACGGCTGCCCCGGTTCCCGCCCCTGAAGCGCCCTCCCCGGCTGAAACGCCCGAAAGGGCGGCCTGTCCCGGGTTCGTGGCCAGCGCAGCCAGCACCTGGGCCGGCAGCCCCAGCGTCATCCGCCGTCCATCCAGCTCAATGGGCACGCGCACGAGGGCGGTCGCCGGCAGGGGCGCAGGCCGTGCTTCGGCCGCCAGCTCCTCGGCAAACTCCGTCTCGATCCAGCGGGTATGCACATGAAAACCCTCATCGCCCACCGCGACGAACGCCGGTGATTCGAGCACGGCACGGTGGAAGGGCAGAACGGACGGCACGCCCTCGATCACACATTCGGCCAGCGCACGGCGGGCACGCTGCAGGGCCTGCTCGCGGGTGGCTCCCCACACGATCAGCTTGGCCATCATCGAGTCGAACTGGCCGGCCACGACCGAGCCACTGGCCACGCCACTGTCGACACGCACCCCCGGCCCGGCCGGCATCTCGAAACGCGCGATCCGGCCCGGTGACGGCAGGAAACCGCGAGCCACGTCCTCGGCATTGAGGCGAAACTCGATGGCGTGCCCGAGCGGCGCCGGGATCCGGTCGACCGACAGTGGCAGGCCATCGGCCACCCTCAGCTGCTCGATCACCAGATCCAGACCCGTCGTTTCTTCCGTGACGGGATGCTCGACCTGCAAGCGGGTGTTGACCTCCAGAAAGGAAATCGCTCCGCTGCGGCTGACCAGGAATTCGACCGTCCCCGCCCCGACATAGCCCGCCGCCTTGCAGATGTCCCGGGCGGCCAGGTGAATCCGCTCTCGCTGTTCATCCGTCAGAAAGGGGGCTGGTGCCTCTTCCACCAGCTTCTGATTGCGCCGTTGCAGGCTGCAATCCCGTGTGCCCACCACCACCACCTGCCCATGCTGATCGGCCAGCACCTGAGCTTCGACGTGCCGTGGCCGGTCGAGAAACTGCTCGACGAAACATTCCCCCCGGCCAAAGGCTGCCGTCGCCTCTCTCACGGCCGACGCATACAGCTCGGCCACCTCGTCCATCTGCCAGGCCACCTTCAGGCCACGCCCGCCCCCACCGAAGGCGGCCTTGATGGCGATGGGCAATCCATGCGCACGGGCAAAGGCCAGCACCTCATCGACATCCCGAACCGGCTCGGCCGTGCCGGCCACCAGCGGTGCCCCCACCTGAGCGGCCAGCTTCCGGGCCGCCACCTTGTCACCCAGCTGAGCGATGGTTTCTGGCCGTGGCCCGATCCAGATCAGCCCGGCATCGAGGACGGCCTGCGCGAATGCCGCGTTTTCCGACAGGAAACCATAGCCCGGATGCACCGCATCGGCCCCACTGCGTCGCGCCACCGCCAGCAATTTCTCGATGTTCAGATAGGTATCGGCCGGACGATCACCCGACAGACCATAGGCTTCGTCCGCCATCCGGACATGCAGCGCATCGATGTCCACGTCGGCATGAACCGCCACGCTCCTGACACCGTAGTCGGCACATGCCCGCACGATCCGGACGGCAATCTCGCCCCGGTTGGCAATCAGCACTTTTTTGATCATCGCTATCCCCTGTTGAACATGCCCGAAGCCTCCCCCCGTCCCTGTGGATCGGGCCCAAAGGCGTTGTCGCAGGCACGAATGTGTTCAGGACACACGCCGGTCAAACATCGGGCTTCCGGCATCAGTCCTGTGGCCACCAGGGCCTGAAGGGCGAGATCACCCTGAAACGTATCGAAGCCCCCGCCGGCAATTGTGCCGCCCGCTCGAGATGGTCGGGGGTCACACAGCCGATCACCGGATATCCGCCTGTCAGCGGATGATCCGCCATGAACAGCACGGGCTGTCCACTGGGCGGCACCTGCAGGGCCCCCGGCACCGTGCCTTCCGAAGGCAGCTCCACCCCCTCGAAAGCCGCGGCGCGCTTCAGGGGCTGCTCGCCCATCAGGCGCAGGCCCACACGGTTCGATTGCAGACTGACCTGCCAGAGCTGTTCCTGAAGCAGCGTGATCGCGTCCTCATCGAACCAGTCCGCCCGGGGCCCGAGCACCAGATCCAGCACCATGGCCTGCATCGAAGCCGTGTCACCCGGACGCGGCAATACCTGCTCCACGCCTTCCGGATGCATCATCACCGCCCCCTGACTCAAGCGATCGGCCCACAACCGCTGCCCGGGCCCGAGCGGTGCAGGCCCGATGCCGGACAGCGTATCGGTGGCAACACTGCCCAGCACCGGCTCGATCCGGAAACCGCCCCGAACGGCCAGATAGCTGCGCAGCCCCGCAACCGGAGCGCCGACGGTCAGCGTGTCGCCGGCATCCAGTGCCACAGGACGTCCCCGCTCGGCCGGCCAGACCGACCCATCGGCATGATGCAGCTGAAGCGGGCCTTCGGCGCCCGTGACAGCCACCACGGCAGGCGACAGCACATGCACGGAAAACCCCCCATGCAGCAACTCGATGGCAGGCGCATTCCGTTGATTACCCACCAGACGATTAGCCATCAAATAAGCATGACGATCGAGCGCCCCGGATACCGACACGCCTTGCGACGCCTGCCCTGCCCGGCCCAGATCCTGAAAGAGGGCCTGAAGCCCGGTTGCCCGTATCTCGAACACCGCCCCGCCCGGACGGATCACGGACGATGCGGCACGGCTCCCCTGGCCATCCGACGGGTCGTTGGCCGCCGGCAGCGGCAACATGTTTGCCACGGCATGCTCCGCCGGGCGTTGCCCCGGTTCGTCCGACCCCGATGACACAGGCCGGTCGGGCAACGTCCGAAGCGTGTCCAACCCCGATCCCGGGGCGCTCGATTCCCCTCCCGTCTGTTCGGGCAGGGATGATCCGGACGACACACAGCCACCCCTGGGAGCTTGGGCGGCAGGAAAGTCGCGGGCTGCATCGAGACGCTGGCGCCATGCCTCGGCCAGCGCTGCCCCCGCCTCGGTCGAGGCATCGACGAACTGCACCCGAACCCCCGGTTGCAGCAGCGCCGGTGGCGTGCGGGCCAGATCCCACATCGGCACGTCGGTCGTGCCGAGCAGCTGCCAGCCGCCGGGGCTGGCACGTGGATAGATGCCACAGAAGCGCCCGGCCAGTGCCACCGAACCGGCGGGGATCGAGGTGCGTGGAGACGCCCGCCGCGGCACGTCGAAAACCGGGTCATCGCCCGTCATGTAGGCAAAACCGGGGGCAAAGCCCGTGAACGCCACCTGCCAGGTCGCCGCCGTATGGCGCTCGATCAGCCCGGCCACGGACAGGCCCAGATGATCGGCCATCGCCGGCAGATCCTCGCCCTCGTATCGAACCGGCAGGCGCAGCAGCTCGCCCATCACCCGCTGCTGCTGCCCACCCTGCCGGGCAGCCAGAGCCCGGGCCAGCGTCCCGGCCTGGCAGACCGAGGGGTCGAATCGTACCAGCACCGTGCGCGCCGCCGGCACCAGCTCCGTCACGCCGTCGATGGGCTCGGCCTTCAGGGTCTCGAACAGCGCGAGGGTGGCTTCGAGACTCTCCAGTTCGACCAGCATGGCGTTCAGGTTGACGGGAAGGATGCGCATGGAAAATCTCCTGTCAGGCCCGGATGGCATGGCCCACCGGGGCCTTGCTCACACGAAGGGCCTCAGCTCGACGCCCGCTGACTGCAACACCCGCCGCACCTCACTCGCCATGCCCACGGCGTCGGGACTGTCGCCATGCACGCAGATCGAATCGGCCTCGACCCGCGCCAGACTGCCATCGATGGCCTCGATGACGCCCTCCTCGACCAGCCGCAACATGCGCGCCGCCACCTGCACCGGATCATGCAGCACCGCGCCCGGGTCTTTCCGGGACACGAGCGTGCCCTGTGGCGTGTAAGCCCGATCCGCGAAAGCCTCGGTCGCCACCCTCAGCCCGGCGGCCCTTGCCCACCCCACCAGTGGCGAGCCGGCCAGCGCCAGCAGCACGAGCGACTCATCGAGCGCGCGGATGGCCTCGATCACATCCGTGGCCTGACGATGGTCATGCGCGATCGTGTTGTAGAGAGCGCCGTGCGGCTTCACATAACACACCCGCGTGCCTGCCACCCGGGCCAGCGCCTGCAGGGCACCAATCTGGTAGATGAGATCGGCCCGGAGATCCCGCGAGGCCACATCCATGTTGCGACGTCCGAAACCCGCCAGATCGGGATAGGACACATGCGCCCCGATACAGACCCCATGGGCCGCCGCCTGGGCCAGCGTGTCGAGGATGCCCGCCGGATCACCGGCATGAAAACCGCAGGCCACGTTGGCACTCGTGACGATGGCCAGCATGGCAGGGTCATCCCCCATGCGCCACGCACCGAAACTCTCGCCCAGATCGCTGTTCAAGTCCATCCGTGCCATCTGTCCATATCCTCCCGTGACGGATCATGCCGGGATGCAGCAAACACCGGCCCCGCTCCGGCACGACAGCCAGCGGGGCGCGCCCACAGCCGCCTCACTCGGCCAGCAGACTGAAGATCGGGCCGACCGATTTGTAGCCCATGTACCAGGTCAGCAGGCACACGATCGAACCGAGCACCAGCAACCACCGGGGGTAAGGCATCTCCCCCAGCAGATCCTGACGCGTCCAGCCGATGATCATGAAGATCGTCATGCCCAGCGGCAGGATCAGCCCGTTGAATCCGCCGGCAAAGATCAGCAGGGCCTTCGGCGCGGTCCCCATCATCAGGAAGACCATCAGCGAGACCGCGATGAAAACTGCCGTGGCACGATTGCGTGCAGCTTCCGTCACATCGGCCTTGAAGGCCGTCAGGAACGACATCGACGTATAGGCCGCACCGATCACACTCGTGATGCCGGCTGCCCAGAGCACCAGGCCGAAGAAGCGCAGGCCCAGATCACCGGCGGCGGACTGGAAAGCCTGCGCGGCCGGATTGCTGCCATCGAGCGCGAGACCACCGGAGACGACGCCCAGGATGGCCAGAAAGAGCACGAAGCGCATCACGCCCGTGACGGCGATGCCATTCAGTGCCCCGCTGGTGACCACACCGATGTTCTCGGGCCCGACCGTTCCCTTGTCGAGCAGCCGATGGGCGCCCGCATAAGTGATGTAGCCGCCCACCGTCCCTCCCACGATGGTGGTGATCACCGTCCAGTCCACCACGTCGGGCAGAACCATCTGCTGCAGGGCCTCTCCCACCGGCGGCCCGGACACGAAGGCAACCCAGGCCGTGAGCGCGATCATCATCAGGCCCAGCCCGATGATCAGCCTGTCGACGGCCACGCCCGCCCGTGGCGAAGCGAAGATGCCCAGCGCCACCACAGCGCTGATGAAGCCCCCCCACTTCGGCGGCAACCCGAAGAGCGCGTTCAACCCCAGCCCTGCCCCGGCGATGTTGCCCACGTTGAAGACCAGTCCGCCGAAGATCACCAGGATGGCAAGCACATGCCCCGAACCGGGCAACGCCTCATTGGCCAGCGACGAGGCGTTGCGCCGCGACAGGGCGATCATCCGCCAGACATTGAGCTGCACGACGAAGTCGATCAGGATCGAAGCCAGAATGCCGAAAGCGAAGGCAGCGCCCAGTTTTGCGGTGAAGGTGGCCGTCTGCGTGATGAAACCCGGGCCGATGGCAGACGTCGCCATCAGGAAAATGGCGGCCACGATGGAAGCCCGGCGGGACCGGACGAAAGCGCCAGCCTGCTGGCCAGTCGAAACAGGTTGGTTCATGACAGTTCTTCTATACTGTTTTCCCCAAGTGTAGCGACGAATACCGCCCCGGGTTTTCCCTCGAAACCATCATTCCCGACCATCATGCACGTCCTGGTTCAACGCGTCCGTCAGGCAACCGTCCGCATCGACTCGACAATCACCGGTGACATCGGTCAGGGTCTGCTCGTCTTCGTCTGCGCCGAGCCGGACGACACCCACGACCACGCCCGGCGCGCCGTCAGCAAGCTGCTGAAGCTGAGAATATTTGCCGACGAAGCCGGCAAGATGAACAGAAGTGTTCAGGATATCGACGGGGCCTTGCTGATCGTCAGCCAGTTCACGCTGGCCGCCGATGTATGGCAGGGCAACCGCCCCAGTTTCACCGGTGCGGCGCCTGCGGCCCGGGGCGAAGCACTTTATGATGAGGTGGTTAGGCTCGCGAAACAGCAGCACCCCCATGTGGCCACCGGCCGTTTCGGTGCCGACATGCAGATCAGCCTGGTCAACGATGGCCCCGTCACCATTCCTTTCCGGGTGGACTGAGTCCCTTCCACCAATCCACCATCACCACACGTCAGGTGCCGGGAATCAGAACAGGTATTTCACCGACAGCGTGTAGGTACGGGGCAAGGCCGGCGACACCACGTTCTGGTTGATCGCCCCATCGTAGTACCGGCGATCGAACAGATTCTTCACGCCAGCCGTCAGCCGTACCTGATCGAAGGTGTAGCTGAGCGACATGTCCGCCACCGTGTAGGACGGCAGCTCGAAGGGCAGATGGCCCGAGCCCTGCGTGCTGACATATCGCCCACCAAAGCCCACGGTCAGATCGCGCAGCTGCGGCACCCGCCAGTCAGCCCACAGCACGAGCCCGTGACGGGGCGTCAGGTTGATGGGCTTGCCGACCAGCGCCGCATTACTGTCGCGGGTGACTTCGGCCTTCGTGTAGGCATAGGCGGCCGACACCTTCCAGCCATGACGCAGATCCATGCCGGCCTCGAGCTCGAGACCACGCGAGCGCTGCTCACCGGTCTGGATGTTGAAGCCATCGTTGACCGGGTCTCGCGTGCTGACGTTCTGCCGGCGCAGATCGTAGAGTGCCGCCGTGGCCGTGATGCCGCCCTTCACATACTTCAGACCGCCCTCCCACTGCTGGCCGGTTTCCGGCCTGAACAGGTTGCCCGAAGCATCCTGACCCGTGACGGGCAGGAAGGAGCGACTGTAGCTGCCATAGGTCGACCAGCCATCGGCAAACTCGTACACGACGCCCAGCGAGCCGGTCGTGTCACGATCCTTCGTCGTCGTCTGCTGCCCCTTCACCCGGTCATCGATGCTGCGACGGGCATGCTCATGCCGCAAACCGGCCAGCACCGTCCAGCCTCCGTCGAATTTCAGCTGATCCTGCACATACAGGCCCACGGCCGTCAGTCTGGACGGATCATCCCGGTCGTACCCTTCCGAGCAGGTGGCCGTCATGCCATAAGTCGGCGCGAACAGGTCGAGCGGCGCAATCCGGCAACGGCGCAGTGCCAGATGATCATTGGCCACCCGCGCGTCGAGGCCGGCCACGATCTGATGGGCCGCCCCCAGCGCCTTCGCATGAAAGAGCACGGACGTGTCGGTGGACAGGATGTCGTAATCCAGATCCTGACGGGTACCCCGACGGTTCTGCAGCCGCTGGTTGGCCTGCAGGGCCTGCAGCGCGATGAAATTGCCGGTGCCGTGCTCGTCCTCGTAGCGCAGATTCTGCCGCAGCGTCAGGCCGTTGGCGAAACGGTG
Organism: Lautropia sp.; assembly: GCA_030528325.1. GTDB lineage: Bacteria > Pseudomonadota > Gammaproteobacteria > Burkholderiales > Burkholderiaceae_E > Lautropia. The sequence goes on from JAUMZD010000066.1 coordinate 9,822, forward strand.
CTGCAGGTTGTAGCCAGCGGTGTACTGGGTGACATCGTAGGGACCGAAGGCCGGGTCACCGGTGAACAGCGACCAGGGCAGCGTGCCGTTTCGGTTGGGCAGCAGGGTGCCATGGGGGCTGATGCCCTGCTGCCGGATCCAGTTGCTGTGCGCATACGTCGCAAAGAGCACGAAATCGGTATTCGGGCCGAAGTCCAGCGACAGCGAGGGCGCGAACCACCGGTCACGACGATAAACATGATCGGTCGGATCCTTGTCGTTGGCAGCCAGCAGGTTGACGCGAAACGCCGTCTTGCCCGACTCGGACAGCGGCCGGTTGATGTCGGCACCGAGCAGCCGGTGACCATGGCTGCCCACCTCGGCATGCACCTCGCCCATCGCATCCGGGCGCGGACGCTTGCTGATCGCGTTCACCAGCCCACCCGGCTGCATCTGCCCGTACAGCACCGAGTTGGCCCCCTTCAGCACCTCGAAACGTTCGTAACCGTAACTTTGCAGTCGCGTCCACAGACCACCGCTCTGCACCAGTCCATCGACGAGGATCGACTCCGTCGAGCGGAAGCCCCGCATGAACAGATCGTCGAAACCACGCCGGCCATAGTTGACCGGGCTGACGCCGGCCACCGTCTGAAGAGCCTGCTGCAGGTTGTAGGTCTGGCGGGACTCCATTTCCTCGCGGGTCACCACGCTGATCGACTGCGGGGTATCCAGAATGCGCATCGGCGCCTTGCCCGCCGTCTCGGCCTCCTTCGGGGCGAAACCGACATCCTTTTCCGCCGTCGCATAAATGCGCACGGCCTGAAGCTCTGCGGCTTCAGCCGCCCTGGCCTCCTCCTCTGCACCCGTGCGTGCCGTCACGACCTCGGCTGTCGATTGCGCCCGACTGCCCTGTGCCAGCAATGCCAATGCCAACGCCAGCGCAACAGCCGATGGAGAGAGTCTGCCCCCGCATGGGGTACCTGAAACATGCCACATGAACAATGTCCTGAACGGGATGAAGAAAGACGGAAGGGAAGATGACGACCTTGATCCAACACCAATCAAATCATGTTGAAAACAATAAATGCTACTATTTACTATAACACTGTGAAGAAAAACCTGAAGTGCCCTCGCCGACCTGAAACGCACTCACCCTCTCTCCTGTTTCAGGTCGGCGAAAGTACTCAACACCCCCGCGCTGGCCCCAATAGCCGCTTGGGCGGCAACCTCAACCCGATCAGGGAAATCCCGCTCAGGGAAAGCACCGATTCACCTCCGTTTTCGCGGCAGTAGCGCCTGCTTGCAACAGACAAATGGCGCAAACCAGTGGCATCCGGAGGGACATGCCACATTCAGACACTTACGGCCGGATGCTGCATTGCCGTACAATCTGGCGGGTTGGCGCGTCATGAGTGTTCTGTCTCGCACGATCCCCCGTCCGTGGGCTGGCAGGTGGCACGCGCCGTCAGGCCAGACCACAGCCCGGTCTCGGCATGACGCCGTTCCGTCCCGCCCTTGCAAGCGGCCTGTTCACCCACAGATGGACAGGGATGTTTCCTTTCTCTGGCCTGCACCGCCGCCGTCATCACATGACGACCACAGGATGCATCGACATGCAGCCATGCAGGGATGGATGGAGACGACCATGGCAGGCCCGACTGGCCAACGGCACCCCCATCGGCAGGCCTGCCCCGGATTCGCGTGACCCACTTAGCTTACAGAAGGATGGATTTGGGAGAAACCTATGTTGAATGAATACCGCCAACACGTTGCCGAACGCGCCGAGCTGGGCATCCCGCCGCTGGCGCTGGATGCCAAACAGACGGCCGAGCTGATCGAACTGATCAAGAACCCGCCCGCCGGTGAGGAAGAATTCCTGATGGATCTGCTCACCCACCGCGTGCCCCCGGGCGTGGACGACGCGGCCAAGGTCAAGGCCAGCTTCCTGGCTGCCGTGGCCCACGGCGACATCGAGGTGGGCCTCATCAGCAAGGCCAAGGCCACCGAGCTGCTCGGCACGATGGTCGGCGGCTACAACGTCCACCCGCTGATCGAGCTGCTGGATGACGAAGACGTCGCCGGCGTGGCCGCCGATGCGCTGAAGAAGACGCTGCTGATGTTCGACTTCTTCAACGACGTGGCCGACAAGGCCAAGGCCGGCAACGCGAAGGCGCAGGAAGTGATGCAGAGCTGGGCCGATGCCGAATGGTTCACCAGCCGGCCGAAGGTGCCCGAGAAGATCACCGTCACCGTCTTCAAGGTGCCGGGCGAGACCAACACCGACGACCTCTCCCCCGCCCCCGACGCCTGGAGCCGCCCGGACATCCCGCTGCACTACCTGGCCATGCTGAAGAACACCCGTCCCGACGCGGCCTTCAAGCCCGAGGAAGACGGCAAGCGTGGCCCGATCCAGTACATCGAGGATCTGAAGAAGAAAGGCCACCTGGTCGCCTACGTGGGCGACGTGGTCGGCACCGGTTCGTCCCGTAAATCCGCCACCAACAGCGTGATCTGGGCCACCGGGCAAGACATCCCCTATGTGCCGAACAAGCGCTTCGGCGGCGTCACGCTGGGCGGCAAGATCGCCCCGATCTTCTTCAACACGCAGGAAGACTCGGGCTCGCTGCCCATCGAGGTCGACGTGTCGAAGATGGAGATGGGCGATGTCATCGACATCTTCCCGTATGACGGCCGCATCGAGAAGGATGGCGAGAAGATCGCCGACTTCGAGCTGAAGAGCCAGGTGCTGCTCGACGAGGTGCAGGCCGGCGGCCGCATCAACCTGATCATCGGCCGCTCGCTCACCGCCAAGGCCCGCGAGGCACTGGGCCTGCCCGCCTCCACCGAATTCCGCCTGCCGAAGGCACCGGTCGATTCCGGCAAGGGCTTCACGCTGGCCCAGAAGATGGTCGGTCGCGCCTGTGGTCTGCCCGAAGGTCAGGGCATCCGTCCGGGCACCTACTGCGAGCCGCGCATGACGACGGTCGGCAGCCAGGACACCACCGGCCCGATGACCCGCGACGAGCTGAAAGATCTGGCCTGCCTCGGCTTCTCGGCCGACATGGTGATGCAGTCCTTCTGTCACACCGCCGCCTATCCGAAGCCGGTGGATGTGAAGACGCACCGCGAGCTGCCCGCCTTCATCAGCAATCGGGGTGGTGTCGCACTGCGCCCGGGTGATGGCGTCATCCACAGCTGGCTGAACCGTCTGCTGCTGCCCGACACCGTCGGCACCGGCGGCGACTCGCACACCCGCTTCCCGATCGGCATCAGCTTCCCCGCAGGCTCCGGTCTGGTCGCCTTCGGCGCTGCCACCGGCGTCATGCCGCTCGACATGCCCGAGAGCGTGCTGGTGCGCTTCACGGGTGAGCTGCAACCGGGCGTCACGCTGCGCGACCTGGTGCATGCCATCCCGCTGTACGCGATCAAGGCCGGTCTGCTGACCGTGGCCAAGGCCGGCAAGAAGAACATCTTCTCGGGCCGCATCCTCGAAATCGAAGGTCTGCCCAAGCTGAAGGTCGAGCAGGCATTCGAGCTGTCCGACGCCTCGGCCGAGCGCTCTGCCGCCGGCTGTACGATCAAGCTCGACAAGGAGCCGATCATCGAGTACCTGAACTCGAACATCGTGCTGATGAAGAACATGATCGCCAACGGCTATCAGGACGCCAAGACGCTGGCCCGCCGGATCGAGAAGGTCGAGCAATGGCTGGCCAATCCGCAGCTGCTGGAAGCCGACGCCGACGCCGAATACGCCGCCGTGATCGAGATCGACATGAACGAGATCAAGGAACCGATCGTCTGCTGCCCGAACGACCCGGACGATGCCAAGTTCCTCTCGGAAGTGGCCGGCACCCCGATCGACGAAGCCTTCATCGGTTCGTGCATGACCAACATCGGTCACTTCCGTGCCGCTGCCAAGCTGCTGGGCGGCCAGCGCGACATTCCGGTCAAGCTGTGGGTGGCCCCGCCGACCAAGATGGACCAGGACGAGCTGATCAAGGAAGGTCACTACTCGGCCTTCGGTACCGCCGGTGCCCGTACCGAGATGCCGGGCTGCTCGCTGTGCATGGGTAACCAGGCCCAGGTGCGCGAAGGTGCCACGGTGATCTCCACCAGCACCCGGAACTTCCCGAACCGTCTGGGCAAGAACACCAACGTGTTCCTCGGCTCGGCCGAACTGGCCGCCATCGCCTCGCGGATGGGCAAGCTGCCCACGCCGGAAGAGTATCTGAAGGAAATGGGCGTGATCGACGCCGACAAGGCCAGCGTCTACCGCTACATGAACTTCGACCAGATCGACGAGTACGCCAACGTGGCGGCCGGCGTGGACACCAGCAAGGTGTCGCAGCAGCCAGCGGCCTGAAGCTGCTGTAGTCGCTGAAGACGGCCCGGGTTCTGAAGAGTCCGGGCCGTTTTCGGTCGCCTGTGGCAGACCTTCCTGGCTGACCTCACCGGGCAGACAGCCCCCCATGTCAGACTAGTTGTCGCCCCGATAGGATCCACAATCAGGGGGTG
>JAUMZD010000067.1 GCA_030528325.1 Lautropia sp.
AGGATCAGGATCAGCAATCCGTGGCGTCTGGCTTGCCGGCTCTGGAAGTACGCCTGCGTCGTCTGGTGTTGCTGTCGGAGGCTTGCCGGTTGCAGGCTGCGTTGGCGGCCGGGGCTGTTTCGGTGGCCGGGAATGCCGGTGCGGGCCCATGCGAGGGGGGCGCAGGCGCTGAGGTCCTGTGCGGGTTGGCTCAGGTCTATCTGGACTGGCTTCGCGGGCAGCCGCTGGCCGTCCGCTACAGTCTGCCGGACTGGCTGTGGGCTGGTCTCTGCCAGACACATGGTGAGGAGGAAGCAGAGCGGCTGGCGGCCGTGCTGTTGCGCCCTGCTGCCATCGAGATCCGGGTCAATCTGCTGAAAGGCAAGCCTGCCGTTCTGCAGCGCAAGCTGGCGGAGGAAGGCATGACGGCGTCGGCCGTGGCGGATGCGCCGAATGCCTTGCGGCTGGCCGGCAGGCCAGCGCTGGCCCGTTCACCGCGTTTTGCCGAAGGGTGGTTCGAGCTGCAGGATGCCGGCAGCCAGCGCATCGTCGAGACCTGCGCTGCCCGTCGTGGTGAGCGGGTGATCGACTTCTGTGCAGGGGCGGGGGGCAAGACGCTTGCCCTGGCTGCACGGATGCGAAATCAGGGACAGATCCTGGCCTTCGATACGGACGCCGCCCGACTCGACAGGCTGGGGCCTCGCCTGGCGCGTGCCGGCGTGTCGATCGTGACGAGCCTGCGCCTGGACGGCAGCGAGGATGCACGACTGGCACGCTATCAGCGCTGGGCCGATCTGGTGCTGGTCGATGCCCCCTGTAGCGGCAGCGGCACCTTCCGACGTCACCCGGATCTGAAGTGGCGGCTGCGGCCCGAGGACGTGAGCCGCTACCAGGCGGTGCAGCGCGAGATCCTGCAGGCGGCCGTGAAGCTGCTCCGCCCGGGGGGGCGTCTGGTCTACGCGACCTGCAGCCTGCTCGGGGAGGAGAACCAGCAGCAGACGGCGTGGTTTTCCCAGTGGCTGGCCGGACAGGGAGGCAAGGCTGCTCAGCTGGCAGAGACCTCAAGCCGGTATTGGCTGCCCGACGGGGAAGGCGGCGATGCCTTCTTCATGAGCGAGTGGCGCTCGCCGCGCTAGGAGCTTGGGCGGCAGGAATCGCGCAGGCGAAAATCGGCCCCGTCAAGCACAGTTTGTGCCCGATTCGTCGCCCCATAGCCCGAGCTATGGGGCAAGAAGCGGGTGCAAAATGGGCCGGCGCGGCCGGTTTGCAGTCCGCGACTTTCCTGCCGCCCAGGCTCTTGGGGACACGCGCTGGACAGAGCGGCGCGACCTGCGCATTCGACCCGGCAGGACGCGCATGATTCGTGCGCTGCCAGCGGTCAGTGGCCTCATGAGCGAGATGGATGCGGGGCGCGGACGCAAAAAAGCCAGCCAATGACCCGACAGGGCAATCAGCTGGCTTTTTTTTTCGATCAGCATCGGCCAGGGCTGGCGTGTCTGCAGGGCAGGCCCAGCCGTGGGAGGATTACTTGATCTTGGTTTCCTTGTAAGGCACGTGCTTGCGGGCAACCGGATCGTACTTCTTGATTTCCATCTTTTCCGGCTTCGTGCGCTTGTTCTTGGTGGTGGTGTAGAAATGACCGGTACCGGCGGTCGATTCCAGTTTGATCTTGTCACGCATGGTGCTTCTCCTGGGGGGTCTTCTGTCGGCCGATCAGGCTTTACTTGCCGGCGTTCATCTCGGCCAGCACGGCGTCGATGCCCACTTTGTCGATCTTGCGCAGACCAGCTGCCGTCAGGCGCAGACGCACATAGCGCTGCTCGCTTTCAACCCACAACCGGCGTTGCTGCAAGTTGGGCAGGAAGCGACGTTTGGTCTTGTTGTTTGCGTGGGAGACGTTGTTCCCAACCATCGGGCCCTTGCCCGTAACTTGGCAGACTTTTGCCATGATGCAGTTCCTGTCCTGTTTGGCACGCGGCTGGTTTGATCGCCAAGGCGAATGGCCTTGAATCGGCAGAAGGGTGTTGGCAGCAGCCGCGCCTGATGTGCCCGGCCATCTGCTGGCCCTCCTTTGGCTCAAAGCCGGGCCACGTTCACCATGTCTAGAGATTGGTGGTCAAGGGCTTCGATCCGTCCGCAAACGGCACGATGCCGTCGGAACCTACAAGGCCCACTAAAGCCGCGCATTATAACCTGTCGATGATCAGCTAACAAGTGAGGGGGATAGGGCGTGTATAGGGCGTGTCGTGCCTGCATTAAAGGATGCCATGCTGTGCAAAGGAATACTGCCTGGGGCCGGCGACGATGACGTGGTCGAGCACCTGGATGTCGACCTGGCACAGGGCGTTCTGCAGCGTGCGGGTCAGCATCCGGTCGGCAGGACTGGGCTCCGGATGGCCCGAGGGGTGGTTGTGGGACAGTATCAGGGCCGAGGCATTCAGTTCCAGGGCGCGTTTGACGACTTCGCGCGGGTAGACCGCCGTCTGGTTCACCGTGCCCCTGAACAGTTCCTCCACCCGGATCAGCCGGTGCTGGTTGTTCAGGAACATCGTGACGAAGATCTCCTGGTGGCGGCCTTGCAGCAGCAGCCTCAGGTATTCCTGCACGGTGGCGGGATCGTTCATCAGCGGCCGTTCCGCCAGGCTCTCGAGGGCGGCCCGGCGGGCCAGTTCCATGACCACGGCGAGCGTCGTGGCACGGGCGGGTCCCAGCCCTTGATGGCGAACCATCAGCCCGGGATCCATCGCGAGCAGGGCGCCCAGAGAGCCGCAATCGGCCAGCAGGCGCGATGCCAGTGTGATGACCGGTTCGTTCCGGGTGCCGGTGCGCAGCAGGATGGCGAGCAGCTCGGTATTGGACAGGGCCGAGGCGCCCCGACTTAACAGACGTTCACGCGGCCGTTCCGCATCCGGCAGGGTTTTCGGGTTCAATCGGGGCCTGGGCGGCCGTCGGCAGGCTGACGTTTTTCGGTCGTCCTCCCATACAATCGTCGACGTTGCCGGCGCTGGCTGGCGTTCTTTCACCGAAGTTCTGATAGCAGCCTGCCGGCTGGATGCCCATGTCCGTTTCTGATGTGTCTTCATCGAATGCCCTGTCCGAAGGATCGTCGCCCACGTCAACTCGGGTCGGCCCTGCCTCGTTCCTGACCCTGCACTATCGTGTCAGCCTGGCCGAGAACGGAGCGGACGTGATCAACACCTTCGAGGGTAAGCCGGCCACCCTGCAGATGGGTATCGGCCAGATGTCCGAGGCGCTCGAAAAACGGCTGATCGGCCTAGGTGATGGGGATCATCAGGTGTTCGATCTGCCGGAGGGCGAGGCCTTCGGCAGCCGCAGCCCGGCGCTGATCCAGCGCGTCTCGAAGGCGATGCTGGAGCGCGAGAGCCGGGCCGGCGAGGCAGGCACCTATCAGCCGGGCGATCTGGTGGAGTTTCCAGCGCCCGACGGCGGCAGCTTTGCCGGCGTGCTGAAGTCCATCGACGATGGCGGCGCCGTGTTCGATTTCAATCATCCGCTGGCGGGCAAGGCGGTGCGTTTCGAAGTGAAGATTCTGGGTGTGTTGTGACGATGAAGGTAAATACCGAAGATTTGACGCAGATCGATGTCGGGGCCAGGGGTCTGGCCGCGGCTGCCGAGCTGGCTGACGGTGATGAGACCGTCCTGCTGGCCCAGCCCCGGGGCTTCTGTGCCGGGGTCGACCGGGCCATCACGATCGTCGAGCGGGCGCTGGCGTTGCATGGGGCGCCGATCTATGTCCGGCACGAGATCGTCCACAACGACTATGTGGTGTCGGGCCTGCGGGACAAGGGCGCCATTTTCGTCGATGAGCTGGACGAAGTGCCCGATGGCGCCATCGTGATCTTCTCGGCGCATGGTGTGTCGCGGGCCGTGCGGCAGGAGGCCGAAGGGCGGGGCCTGCAGGTCTTCGATGCGACCTGTCCGCTGGTGACGAAGGTGCACATGGAAGTGGCGAAGATGCGCAAGGAAGGCCATCACGTCATCATGATCGGTCATGCCGGCCACCCCGAGGTGGAAGGCACGATGGGGCAGGCCGACGATGGCATCTACCTGGTCGAGAAGCCCGAGGACGTGGCGACGCTGGTCGTGCCGGAGGGCGTGACGCTGGCTTACGTCACGCAGACCACGCTGTCGGTGGACGATTGCCGCACGGTGATCGACGCGCTGCGGGCCCGTTTCCCCGAGATCGCCGAGCCGAAGAAACAGGACATCTGCTATGCCACGCAGAACCGTCAGGATGCGATCAAGTTCATGGCACCGCAATGCGATCTGGTGCTGATCGTGGGCAGTCCGTCCAGCTCGAACAGCAACCGGCTGCGTGAAGTGGCCGAGCGCCACGGCTGCGAGGCCAAGCTGATCGGGGGCGCACACCAGCTCGACCCGGCCTGGCTGGAAGGCAGGAAGCGCGTCGGCATCAGCGCCGGTGCCTCGGCCCCCGAGATCCTCGTGCAGGAGCTGGTCAAGCGCCTGCAGGAGCTGGGCGTGAAGTCCGTGCGCCCGCTGGATGGGGTGGAAGAGGGCATCGCGTTTCCGCTGCCGAAGGGGCTGTCGGCGAAGTCGGCGGCCTGATGGCGGATGCTCCCTGGGAGCTTCTGATCCCGTCACACCCAGATATGTCCTTCCAGATACGTTACCGCCTGCCCGCCGATCAGCATCCGTTCGCCGGCGAGCTGGCAGCGCAGCAGGCCGCCGCGGGCCGACAGCTGGGCGGCCATCATCCCCTCCTTGCCCAGCTGGCCGGCCCACCAGGGGATCAGCGTGCAATGGGCCGAGCCGGTGAGCGGATCCTCCGGGATCGGGCTGCCGGGGATGAAGAATCTCGACACGAAGTCGAGCTGCTCGCCCGGTGCGGTGACGATGATGCTTCGAGTGAAAGTGGATCTCGGGCAGCGCATTCTCGATGGCAATGGCGCGCAGGGTGTCGTCGGGCAGCCAGCGTGGCAGCGGGCAGACGGCGGCCGGATTGCCGCCGAAGACCTCGGCGGTGAAGGCGTCGACGTGATAGAGCGGCAGGCGGGTCTGGAAACGGGTGAGGAGGTCGTTCAGCTCGTCCATGGGCGTTGTGGCGAGAGGCAGGGGGAAACCGGGTCGATCGGCCACTGCTGAAGCAGGTCGACGAAATGGGCCAGGGGCGAGGGCGTCGTGGCTGCACGCCAGACGGCTTCGGTGATCAGCGGCGGCTCGGGTTCGGCCAGCGGGATGAACACGACCTCGTCCCGGTGCCGTGCGTTGGCGTTGGCCACATGCAGGGTGATGCCCAGCCCGGCGGCGACCATGCCGATGATGCAGTCGGTGTTGTAGGCCTCCTGCACGATTTTCGGGATGAAGCCGGCTTTCAGGAACATCCGGTCGACATGCCGCCGGAACTGTCGCCACAGCGTGGGCTCACCAAACACCCAGGACTGATCCGCCAGGGATGACAGTGGCAGCCGCGGCAGGTGGGCCAGGGGGTGGGAGATCGGCAGGCAGACGCCCAGGGGCTCGGATTGCAGCGGCAGATGTTCGAGCCCCTTGCCGGAGACGGGTTGGGTGAGAAAGGCGATGTCGAGCCTGCCAGCCTCGAGCATGTCCATCTGCTGGTCGGTGGCGGCGTACTGGAGCGAGAGGGCCACCTTCGGGAAACGTTCCCGGAAGGCACGCAGCAGGCCGGGCAGCATGCCCGCGATGGCGAAATCGGTGTAGCCGATGGTCAGCACGCCGCGCAGCCCGTCGTGAGCCTGGCGTGCCCGGAAGGCAGCGCGTTCGAGCTGCTGGGCCACTTCGGTGCAGGGCCCCAGAAAGGCCTTGCCGGCTGCCGTGAGGCTGACCTCCCGATTGTTCCGGGTCAGCAGGGGAACGCCGAGCTGATGTTCGAGGGCCTGTATGCCGCGACTGAGGGCCGGTTGCGCCATGTTCAGGGCCTGGGCCGCGCGATGAAAGTTCAGGGTTTCTGCCACGGCCAGAAACTGCCGGACATGCTTGAGTTCGACTTTCATGGATGCTCCGGTGACATCGCACGATAACAAATCAGCATTGTTCAGACCAGCGCATCACCGGTAGCGTATCAGGGGAGACAGGCGCGTTTTCCCGGCGCCTGAACAAAGAAACGGTTGCAGACGGCGTCCGCCCGATGCCCGTCGGGCAGCGGCCCGGTGGGCGAGGTTCGACGGCGGGAGGCCTGTCATGAATGACCGTGACGAGGAGACAGGACATGGCACAGAGTTTTCATGGCGTGATCGCCTTTGCGCTGATGGTGTGGATGCTGCTGGTGGGGGCCTTGCTTCGTCGGCGCATCCGCTGGCTTCAACAGGGGCTGGTGCCAGCCAGCATCATCGGCGGTCTGCTCGGATGGGGACTGGTCAGCGTGGGGGCCTTTCCCGGATACACCCCGAAGGACTTCACCGTGCTGACCTTTCACTGTTTCACCCTCAGCTTCATGTCTCTCTGTCTCACCGGCAGTTCGGCTGCCAGGCCGGAGGATACGGGCATCGTGTGGGGTGGCTTGTGGCTGACGCTGATCTGGACGGTGAGTCTCGGCCTGCAGGCGGTGATGGGCTATGGGGTCGTGGTGGCCTACAACGAAGTGGCTGGCGACGGGCTGTCGCCCCTGCTGGGCGCCATGGTCACGCACGGCTTCACGCAAGGGCCCGGTCAGGCCCTGACCTATGGCAACCTGTGGGAGCAGCAGTACGGCCTGAACGATGCGGCGCAGGTGGGGCTGATCTATGCCTCGCTGGGTTTTCTCGTGGCCTTTCTGGTGGGGGTGCCATTGGCCCGGTGGCTGATCCGTCAGCGGCAGGCCCGGCAGCCCGGGCAGGCGAACGCGGCGGAGATCGACGCATCTTTCCTGACGGGCTTTTATCCGGCGGACGAATCCCGTCCGGTGACGGGATACATGGTGAGCCATCCTGCCAATCTCGACAGCCTGGCCTGGCATCTGGGCCTGCTCGGCGTGGCCTACATCCTGACGCATCTGTGGTTGACGATGATGGCACCCGTGGTGGCGGGGGTGGATCTGGGCGGCATCAGGCTGAGCGTGTTTTTCGATCACAACCTGTTCTTCATCCATGGTCTCGTCGTCTGCGTATTGATGAGGGCGCTGATCAACCGGATGGGCTGGCGCAGTGCCGTCGATGACCGGAGCATGCAGATGCTGACCGGCACCGCTGTCGACATCATGGTGGTGGGCACCTTGATGAGCATCCAGTTCTCGGTTCTGAAGGCATTGCTGGTGCCGGTCACCCTGGTGACGGTGGCGATCACCCTGCTGACATTGTTCGGCTGTGTGTGGGTGGCCCGGCGCAGTGGCCGGTATGGGGATGAACGGGCCGTGACGATGTTCGGCTGCTGCTGTGGCTCCACGGGCAGTGGTCTGTTGCTGTTGCGGATACTGGATCCGAACTACGCCAGCACGGTGGCCAGGGAGCTGGCGTTCTACAACATCGCCATCGTGGTCGTGAACTTTCACGTGTTGTATCTGTTCGCACCGGTGGCGCCATCACTCAGTGTCAGTACCTATCTGCTGGCGTTTGGTGGCACTTCGCTGCTTGCCTTGCTGGCCATCCCGTTGCTCGGTCGTTCGATGAAGCAGCGCGCCTCGTGCAGAGAGGGGTGAACACATGGCCATCACGATATTCGAAGCACGAAAAATCTGGACGATGGATCCGTCCCTGCCCGAGGCGACCCATGTGGCGGTGCAGGATGGACGGGTTCTGGGGGTCGGATCCCTGGATGAGCTGAGTGATCTGGGGCCTTGTGAACTGGATCGACGATTTTCCGATGCGGTGATGCTGCCCGGCTTCGTGGAAGGGCATGCGCATGCGCTGGAAGGGGCCATGTGGCAATACCGGTATGTGGGTTATTTCAGCCGTCATGACCCCGATGGACGGGCCTGGCCCGGCATCCGTTCTCTGGACGAGCTGGTTCAGGCCCTGCGGGAGGCAGCGGCTGAGCTTCGGCCGGAGGAGGCACTGGTGGTCTGGGGATTCGATCCGGTTCATTTCGAGGGACAACGGCTGGATCGGCATCTGCTCGACCGTGCGGTGGCGAACCGTCCCGTGGTGGTGCTTCACGCCAGCCTGCATGTGATGACGGTCAACAGCCGGACACTGGCGGTGTGCGGGCTGGATGCCGCCGTCGGCGTGCATGGCGTCCGTTGCGGCGAGGACGGGCTGCCCAATGGTGAAATGCAGGAGATGGGTGCCATGCAGGCCGTGTTCGACGGGGTGGGCTTCCAGCTGTTCGAGGCGGTCAGTCAGGAAAGGACACTGCTGGCCTATGGCCGGGCGGCCCGGCGTGTGGGCATCACGACCATCACGGATCTGTACAGCCCGCTGGATGACAAGGGGCTGGACGCCCTCTCGCGTGTCACCCGGGAGCCGTCCTTCCCGGTGCGTCTGGTGCCCGCCATGAGCGTGCTGGGCCGACCGGTCGCCGATGGCGTGGCCCGTCTGAAAAAAGCACGGGCGCTGGCCAACGACCGTCTTCATGTCGGGCCGGTGAAGCTGATGACCGATGGTTCGATCCAGGGATTCACCGCGCGGCTGTTGTGGCCCGGCTATCACAACGGGCAGCCCAACGGGTTGTGGAATGCGCCGCCTGAAGTGCTGCGACAGCATGTGCTCGATTACCACCAGGCGGGGATTCAGCTGCATGTGCATGTCAATGGTGACGAGGCGGTCGGGCTGATGCTGGATGCGATCGAGGAAGCCCAGCTGCTGTGGCCCCGGCCCGATCATCGCCATACGCTGCAGCACGCCCAGTTCATCCAGCAGGCCCAGATGCGGCGTGCGGCGCGCCTGGGGGTTTGCCTGAACCTGTTCGCCAATCACCTGTACTACTGGGGAGACGTGCATCGTCACCATACGTTGGGGCATGCGCGAAGCCGCCGGCTGGAGCCCCTGGCCTCGGCGCTGGCGCACCGGATTCCGGTTGCGATGCACTCCGATGCGCCGGTGACGCCACTGGGCCCCCTGTTCACGGCCTGGTGCGCCTGCTGTCGACGCAGTGCCAGTGGTGCCGACATGGGCCGGCATGAGGCCATCACGGTGGCACAGGCGCTGTCGCTGCTGACCATCGGGGCAGCCTACACGCTGCACCTCGATCATCTCGTGGGCAGTCTGGAAGTGGGCAAGTACGCCGACATGGTCGTGCTGGATCGGGATCCGTTCTCGGCGCCGGCGGAAGCCTTGGCCGGGATTCGTGTCCTTGCCACCGTGACGGGAGGGGTCGTGCATGACGATGCCGGCTGATCCACCCATCGCCGTGACGCTGGTGACCGGCTTTCTGGGCGCGGGCAAGACGAGCTGGCTGAATGGCGAGCTGCGTGCAGGCCGGGTGCCTGGGAACAGCCTGATTCTGGTCAACGACTTCGGGCAGCTGAACATCGATGCAGACCTGATCGTGGCACGGGAGGATCGGATCCTCCGGCTAGCCGATGGATGCATCTGCTGCACGCTGGGTGACAACCTGGCGGCCAGACTCAGTGACATCGGCCGCGAGCGCCTGCCGCCTGCCGCCTTGTACATCGAGGGCAGTGGTGTTGCGGATACGCGCCGGCTACGGGATGTCGTGCGCCTGAATCGCCGTTTCGGGTTGCATCGATGCGTGTGTCTGGTCGATGCCAGTTCGGTGGAGCGTCTGACGGCGATGCCGGACACTGAGGCACTGTGGCGTTCACAAATCCTGGGTGCCACCGAGATTGTCGTGAACCGGATGGGGGCTGGCGTGTCGCCGGTGTTGCAGCAGTTGCTGGAGGACAGGCAGGCTGCCGGCGTCAGGCTGGTCTGGCAGCCTGATCAGGCCGTGGGCACCGCGAACACCGCGGACACGCGGCTGGACGAGTGTGCCATGCGCGGTCGATTGGCAGCCCGCGACCTTTCTGCCGCCCAAGCGCCTGGCGCCTGTGAACGGCAGATGGAGGCCGTGGCGTTCGGTCATCGGTCGAAGGATCAGGAGAGCGAGGCCGCCAGTGATGGGCTCGACGGGGCGTCGATCGGGTGGGATGGCACTTACCGGGTGATGGGGGGATGGGTCGGCAAGAGTTTCGTCCATCGGGGCGTGGCGTGCCTGGCACGCGTGGATGCCTTGCTCGTCCAGTATGCCGATGTCCTGCTGAGAGCCAAGGGATGGTTACAGGCGGAAGAGGCGGACGGCGAATGGCGGGTCTTGAACTTCGTGCCAGGGCAGCTGCACTGGCGGCCACTGGACAGCCCAGGCGCCTGGTCGGCAGGGGTGCTGACATGCGTGGGCCGTCAGGGGAGCCGTTTCCGGGCGTTGGGGCAGGCGCTGGTGGATCTGGGCTTCGAGAGGGCGGGTTAGAGTGTGTTGTCATGCACTGTTTACAGCCCCGAGCGCCGCTGTTGCAACATCAGGTTCAGCAGGATCGCGCCGAAGGTGGCGGTGCCGATGCCGCCCAGCGAGAAGCGGCCGAACTCCAGCGTGAAATCGCCGGCGCCGAGAATCAGCGTGACGGCCGCCACGATCAGGTTGCGGTTGTCGCTGAAGTCGACCCGGTGATCGACCCAGAATTTGGCGCCCGAGACGGTGATCAGACCGAAGACGACGATCGAGACACCACCGATCACGGCCGGTGGAATGGTGGCGATGATGGCACCAAATTTCGGCGAGAAACCCAGGACGATGGCCACGAGCGCCGCGATGATGAAGACCAGGGTCGAATAGACGCGGGTGACGGCCATCACGCCGATGTTCTCGGCATAGGTCGTGACACCGGTGCCCCCGACGGATCCGGACACCATCGTGGCCAAGCCATCGCCGAGGAAGGCGCGACCGATGTGGCGGTCGAGGTTTCGGCCCGTCATGGCCGAGACGGCCTTGATGTGCCCAAGGTTTTCGGCCACCAGCACGAGTGCCACCGGGGCGATCAGCAGGATGGCTTCCCATTGGAGGGTGGGCGCCGTCAGCTTGGGCAGGCCGATCCAGGCAGCGTCCGCCACGGACGAGAAGTCGATCGGCTTGCCCAGCCCGAAACCGTTGGTCAGCACCAGATACAGCACATAGGACAGCAACAGGCCGACCAGGATCAGCAGTTTCTGCAAGGCACCGCGTGTGAAGACGGCCACGGCGCCCACGCTCAACACGGTGGTGAGCGCCATCCAGCGGTCGAAGTGGCTGGCGCTGACCCCCTTGACAGCCACCGGTGCCAGGTTGAGGCCGATCACCGCGATGACGGCGCCTGTGACCACGGGGGGCATCAGCCGCTCGATCCAGCCCGTGCCGGTGCTCATGACGATGAACCCGATCAGGGCATAGAGCAGGCCGCAGGCGATGATGCCGCCGAGGGCCGGTGCCAGATTGGTGTTCGCGCCCACGCCCGCATAGCCGGTGGCCGCGATCACGACGCTGATGAAGGCAAAGCTGGAGCCGAGATAGCTGGGCACCTTGCCGCGCACCACGAAGAAGAAGATCAGCGTGCCGACGCCGGACATCAGGATGGCGATGTTCGGGTCGAAACCCATCAGCAGCGGGGCGAGTACCGTGGCACCGAACATGGCAACCACGTGTTGCAGGCCCATCGCCATCATCTGCGGCCAGGGCAGGCGCTCGTCCGGGCCGATCACGCCGTGGGTTTTCAAGGTCCAGCGGGCAGGCCGCTGCTCGGTGCCGGTGCTTGTCATGGTCTTGTTCTTCCTCGAGTACGGATGGCTTGCGCCTGAGCTGAGCACGGCCCGGCGCCCGGCGACATTGTGCACCATGTCGGCTGCCTTGACTGTGGATGATGCCGGGTTTCGGGCAGGCTGGCAGCCTTGCTGTATCCACCCGTCCCGTTTCGTGGCCATGGACATGACGATCACGGTGAGGGCTGATGATGCGGTGCCCGGACGACCGTCGGCATGGCTTTGTGAGACCATCCGTGCCGGGTACAGGCGTCGATGGACTCGTGTTCGAGTCCGAAGCGCTGGCGTGTCAGCGACCGATGCTGGATGACTTTGAATCGGGAGACGGGCGAGTCACGGGCCAAACCCAACAGGGCCGCGCCGTCTTTGGCGCTGCCGATTTATGAATGGTTCACAATCCTGAAGATGCCATGAAGCTGACCGTGATGTCTCGTGAATACTGCAGTCTGTGCCACAAGATGATCGAGGCGCTGAAGCCTTATCAGCGTCGCCACGGCTTCGAGCTGGAGATCGTGGACGTGGACAGCGACCCGGTGCTGGAAGCGACGTACAACGAGCTGGTGCCGGTGCTGCTGGATGGCGAGCACCGGATCTGCCACTGGCATCTGGATG
Source organism: Lautropia sp. (assembly GCA_030528325.1). Classification (GTDB taxonomy): domain Bacteria; phylum Pseudomonadota; class Gammaproteobacteria; order Burkholderiales; family Burkholderiaceae_E; genus Lautropia. The sequence continues at coordinate 12,228 of JAUMZD010000067.1, forward strand.
AGGATGCCCTGCAGGCCTGGCTGGCAGGGCAGACGCCGGCAGCAGGCTGAGGTCGTGCGTCGAGCCGTCTCTAGGAGCTTGGGCGGTAGGAAAGTCGCGGGCTGCAAACCGGCCGTGCCGGCCCATTTTGCACCCGCTTCTTGCCCCATGGCACCGGCTATGGGGCGGCGAATCGGGCACGAACGGTGCTCGGCGGGGCCGATTGTCGCCGTCGCGATTCCTGCCGCCCAAGCTCCCGGCCGGGTGCGTGCCGGTGCGGTTCATGCTGCCTGCAACATGTTCGTGTGATGGATTCTTTCCGTAGAGGCATTTCCTGATGTCCGACCTGGCGGCATTCCTGTCGGCCCAGCCCATGCTGGCCCTGTTCCTGACCATCGCCCTGGGGCATGTGGCCGGCTCCATCAGCGTTAGGGGCTTCGCGCTCGGGTCGGGGGCCGTGCTCTTCGTCGGCCTGGCGATGGGGGCCTTCGTGCCGAAGGCGGCCATGCCGCCGATCGTCGGGTCGCTCGGCCTGCTGATGTTCCTGTACGGCGTGGGTCTGGCGTATGGTGCCCAGTTCTTCAATGGCCTGAGCAGCCCGGTCGGGCTCAAGGCCAATGCGGCCTCGGCCGTCGGCGTGTTGCTGAGCGCCGCCCTGATGATGGGCATGGTCTGGCTGTTCCCCGATCGACTGAGCTTGCCCGAGATGCTCGGCGTGTTCGCGGGGGCGGGCACCAGCACGTCATCCTTGCAGGCTGCGATGTCCCTGACCGGCGACACGCTGCCGGCCACCGGTTATTCGGTGGCGTATCCCTTTGGTGTCGCCATTCCGATCCTGATCATCGGTATGTACAACGCCTGGTTCAAGCCGAAGTACGCCCCGCAGGAGCGTATCTCGTTGCGGATGTATGCGGTACGCATCGAAAACCCCTATGTGGTGGGCAAGACGCTGGCCGAGATCGACAGCTGGTTGCCATCGGGGGTTGGCGCGGCCGCGGCCTATCGTGACGGCGTGGCACATTCGGCGGACATCCACGGCCCGTTGGCGCTGGGTGATGTCGTGCTGATCACGGGGGTGGATGTCGGGAACATGACCGAGGCTGAAAAGATGCTGGGCGTGCGCGTTGGCGATGCCTTCCGGCGCAGCCATGGTGATCTGGATTACCTGCGCCTCTTCGTCTCGAACCCGAAGCTGGCGGGCAAGACGATCCGTCAGGTCAAGCAGATGCTGGCCTTCGAGGCCGCCATCCTGCATGTTCGACGGGTGGATGAAGACATCAGTGTCGACGCGGATTCGCATCTGGAGATCGGTGACCAGATCGGCATCCTGGCGCACATCGACAACATTCCCGAACTGCGTCGTGTCTTCGGCGATTCGGTGCGGGGTGGCGGTGAAATCTCCTTCGTCGCCATCGGCCTGGGGGTATCCATCGGCCTGATGGTCGGGGCCATCCCGCTCAGCATCCCGGGTGTGGGACGCTTCACGCTGGGCTTTGCCGGCCTGCTGCTCGTGGCCCTGTATCTGGGCAAGGTGCGAAAGACCGGCAAGCTGTTCTGGACGATGCCGGTGCCGGCGAACATCGCGTTGCGCAACGTCGGCCTGTCACTCTTTCTGGCGCAGGTTGGCCTGTCATCGGGAGAGACCTTCGTGCAGACCGTCACCCACAGCGGCCTGTACCTGATGATGGGCATCCTGCTCGTGTCGGTGCTGACACTGTGCGTGCTGATCCTGAGCGTGTACGTGTTCAGGATTCCCTTCGACCTTGCCGCCGGCGTCGTCTCGGGTGCCACCGGTAACCCGGCCATCATCGCTTTCACCACCCGGACGCTGGGCACCGATCGCAGCGACGTGGGCTACGCGATGATCTTTCCGTCCATGACGATCCTGAAGATCGTCGTGATTCATGTGCTGGGGGCGATAGGCGGGTTTGGGTAGGGGGCTGGGCGCCTTGCCGTCTGGCATCGGTTATACCGCCCCGTCTGGTGCCGTTCGAGGCGATGTGCTGCGCCAGAAAACAGAAAGGCAGCCCGAGAGCTGCCTTCTGTCTGAAATCTGGTGCCGGTGAAGAGAGTCGAACTCCCGACCTTCGCATTACGAATGCGCTGCT
>JAUMZD010000068.1 GCA_030528325.1 Lautropia sp.
GGATCAACCCAACGGAAAGATGGCTGGGGAGGAAGGACTCGAACCCTCGCATGCCGGAATCAAAATCCGGTGCCTTAACCAACTTGGCGACTCCCCAACGGGTGACTGGCAAGACCTTTAACCAAATAAAGGTTACCAAATTCTGTGCGTATTGTAATACGTTCAGCGTCTGGTGTATGCCGGCTTACAGAATTTGCCGAAGCGTTTTTCTGAATTTCTTCAAAAACCGCTTGGGCTGCTTCAAACGTGTCTGCTGCTGCAAAAACACATGCGCCGGAACCTGTCATTCTAACGCAATTGCTATCGAAAGCAACAGGGTTTGATGCGCGGGATGCAACGGTTTCTACCGCTGTCGTCAGAACCTGCAGAGCCGTTTTCACGGCGGGCTGCCGGGCTTCGACGACGGGCTGGAGGTCGTTGCGTCCTGCCAATCCTGTGAAGCCCTGCATTGTGATGGGTTTTGTATCCCTTGTCAATTCGGGGGCGCTGAACACCCCGGCGGTGGCGACGTGAACATGCGGCATCAGCAGCACGAACCAGCGCTGGGGCAGCTCGACGGGCTGAAACTCATCCCCGATGCCGGTGGCGTAGGCGTTCCGGCCGTAGACGAAGATGGGGACGTCGGCGCCGAGCGGGCGGGCGATGTCGATCAGGGCCTCACGGGACATGTTCAGCTGCCAGAGGCGGTTCAGGCCGAGCAGTACGGTGGCGGCATCCGAACTGCCGCCGCCTAGTCCCGCGCCGATGGGGATCCCCTTCGTCAGGCCGATGGAGACGCCCAGCGGACAGCCGGTGGCGTTTTTGAGGGCATGGGCGGCACGCAGGGTCAGGTCATCGGCTTCGGACACGCCATCCGGGTTCTGTGTGCGGGTGATCGCGCCGCTGGGTTCAAGCGCCAGCGTGATCTGGTCGTTCAGGTCGATGAACTGGAACACGGTTTCCAGCAGGTGCAGACCGTCGGCCCGGCGGCCGGTGACGTGCAGGAACAGGTTCAATTTGGCCGGGGCGGGCAGGCGCAGGGTGGCAGACTCGGCGCAGGTGGCGTGAGATGACATGACACGAATCCTGAGAGGGGCTATTGTCCGGGCGTCGGTGCCTGCGCTGGTACCGGATCGAGCACGAGCCGGATGTCGAGGCGTCGAGTGTTCTGGTGCCAGAGCAGGTGCCAGCGATGGTTCGTGCGTTCGATCTGCCAGCCACGATCCCGGGCGCGAATCCGGCTGCCGTCGTCACTGCGTTCGAGCACGGTCTGGAAACGGTCGCTCAGCCAGTCGGGCAGTCGGTCAGCCGGCACGGGGATGCCGATGGCCTGCTGCAGTACGTCCTCGAGGCTCTGGCCGGTGAAGCGCTGGTGCCGGGGGGTCTCCAGCCAGGCCGGTTCGCCCTGATGCTGGCCGGCCCGCACGATGGTCTGGCCGAACGGTGAGTACAGCTCGATGCCGAGATCCTGTGCATCTTTTTTCAGCAGGAAACGGCCGCTGTGGTGTTCCGTCTTCGGTTCGGGCAACGATTCGGTGTAACTGATCGAGAAGCGGCCGGTCAGGAACAGCGGCTGGCTGATGTCGATCGGGGGGGGCGGGGACTCGGGCTGGAACGTGGTGCAGCCGCCCGACAGGGCAGCGCCGATCATCAGGGCGGCCAGGTACTGACGGCTTCGCCCGAAGCGGGAAGGTGTCATCGATCTGGGGGGCTGGGACAGGGCAGGGGCGCTCGGAGCCATCAGGTCGGCGGGCGGGCTGGCCGTGGGACAGGGAGAGGCGAGGGAGGCCTGCCTGCCGACCGTGCTGCCCGCGAGGTGAAGGTGGGGACTGAGGCTGGATGCTACCAGTGACGGGCCGTCAAAGGGACACGTTCAGCCGCTTCAGGGTGGCCTTCAGCAGTTCGTTGTCGGGGGCCTGGGTGCCGGCCTTGCGCCAGATGGCCCGAGCGGCCTCCTTCTGTCCCTGTGCCCACAGGACTTCGCCGTAATGCGCGGCGATTTCCACGTCGGGTTGCAGCTCATAGGCTTTCTTCAGCGTGGCCAGTGCCTCGGCCCGTCTGCCCATCCGGAAATAGACCCAGCCGAGGCTGTCGAGGACATGGGCGTTGTCCGGCATCAGCTCGTTGGCCTTGCGGATCAGTTTGAGGGCTTCGGGCAGCCGGGTGTTGTGATCGGCCAGCGTATAGCCCAGCGCGTTGTAGGCGTGGGCGTTGTCGGGGCGTCGCCTGATCAGCGTGCGCAGGCTCTTTTCCAGGATGTCGAGTCGCTTGATCTTCTCGGCGGCCAGCGCATGATCGTAGAGCAGGTCGGTGGCGTCACCCGGCTCTTTGACCGCCTTGTCGAGCAGGCGGAAGGCGGCCTGATACTGGCGTCCCTCGCGCAGGATCTGCGCGCGGGTCATCAGCAGCATCTGTTCTTCCTTGACGTTCTTGGTGTGGACGGTGCCGAGCAGGGCCAGCCCGGTTTCGGGGCGGTTCTGGCGGGCGCTCAGAATGGCGCGGCGTGACAGGGCCTCGAGGTACAGCGGGCTCTGGTCACTCTGGATCTCGCCGAGCCAGCGGATGGCCTCCGGCATGTCGCGGCGCTGTTCGGCGATTTCGGCGAGGAACAGGTAGGCAGGGCCATTGTCACGCGGGATGTCGGCTGGCAGGTTCACATAACGCTGGAGGTAATGACTGGCCTTGTCGAGCGCCTGTTTCTGGTAATACAGCTGTGCGAGGGTATAGAGGGCGAGCGGGCTGTCCTGTTCGGCCTCGGGCAGTTGTTCGAGTGTTTCGATGGCGCCATCCCGCTCGCCGCCGGCGATCTGCATTCGGGCCAGCGCGACACGGACCGGGGTGTGATCGGGGTGTTCCTTCAGGTGCCTCTGCAGCAGCGCGATGGCCTGCCGGGGGCCATCGGGCATGGGCTGAAGGAACTGGGCGGTGGTCAGCAAGGCATCCTGGTCGTCGGGAGACAGCGCGAGGGCGGCTTTCGCCTCCTCGAGTGCGGTCTCGCGGTGGCCCGCGGCGGCGGCCAGCTGGGCGCGGGCGAGGCGGGCGGCGGTGATGCCGAGATCAGGCTCGCTGAGTCGCTGGATGACGCGCCAGCCCTGTGCCGGATTGGGGGTGTTCAGCAACTGGCGTTGCAGTTGCTGATAGGTGAGGGGCAGCGTCTGCTGCTCCCGGGCCTTGTCGAGGCGGCGAGCCAGGGCCGGTTCCGCTTCCTGGATGTTGCCGGTGGCGATCAGCAGCGTGTCGAGGGTCTGCCGGGCTTCGGGCAGCGTGGGATCCAGTTCGAGCCAGAGTCGGGCGGTGGGTAGCGCCTCGTGCAGGGCATTGGCGTGCAGCGCGATTTCGGTGGCACGGCGTGCAAGCCGGGCATCATTCGTCTGCAGCGCCAGCGTATGGTAGGTGCTGAAGGCCTGCTGGGGCTGCTGCCGTTGCAGTGCCACTTCGGCCGCCAGGATTTCATAGATCAGCGGTGGCGTGAGGGCAATGAGGGGCAGGTTGTCCGGCCGGTAGGGGGGGCGGGTGGCGACTTCTTCGGCGTGGGCCTCCGCACTGGCTGCCTCGGGCTTGTCGGTAGTGGCGCCGGCCTGAGCGGATGGCGTGGCGGCCTGGGCGGTGGTGGCCTTCGGGCCAGCCGTAGTCGGCGTGCTGCCTAGGCTGGCACAGCCGGCAAGGGTCAACAGCCCGAGCAGCAGCACGCCGCGGGTGGCCAGGCGGTGGCGGAGGGGGGTATCGGAGGTGCGCGAAGAACTCATCGGGGCATGGTAGTGCGTGCCGGATACTTTGTCAGTAGCCAGGGAGCGGCCGTGGTAGACCAGCGGGAGGAAACGGCCAGTACCGGGAGGCGCTTCCGGCCGCCGGTGCGGGTAGGGGCGAGATCGTGAGGCCCAGGGTGCAGGGAGGCGGAGCCAGGCCGCTGTTCGCCGCTGATCAGCCGATGTAACCCGGTGGCAGCGTGGTTTACAGAAGTTGTCTGGCGGCCGTCCGGGGCTTGTGTAAACTGGCGGCATGACTACGAGTGGCATCAGTGATCAAATCGAGGCGTATGGCCGATGGCGCGCCGATCTCCAGGGCGCGATCGAGCGTTACCGGGGATGGTTGTCGCAGTCGGATCTGGCTGATGCCAGCATTCAGCAGCGTCTGGTTCAGATCATCGAGCGTTTGCACGATACGCAGCTCAAGGTGGCTTTCGTGGCGGAGTTCTCCCGCGGAAAGTCCGAGCTGATCAATGCGATTTTCTTTGCCCAGTATGGGCAGCGGGTCGTGCCGTCTTCGGCCGGGCGCACGACGATGTGTCCGACCGAGCTGCTGTTCGACCCGACGATGCCGGTCGGCATCAGGCTGCTGCCGATCGAGACGCGGCTGATGTCGACACCGCTGGCGGATTTGCGGCAGCAGGACGAGCACTGGCGTTTCATCCCGGTGGACACGCGCGATGTCGCCTCGTTGCGGGAGGCGTTCGAGTCGGTCCGTCAGACACGGCTCGTGTCGACCGAGCAGGCGGCCCAGATGGGCATGTACGAGAACGACGAGGCGATGGTCGTGAGCCGGAGCAATGCGCCGGGCAAGGTCGAGGTGCCGGCCTGGCGTCATGCCATCGTGAACATGCCGCATCCGCTGCTGGAGCTGGGGCTGGTGATCATCGACACGCCGGGCCTGAATGCCATCGGCTCCGAGCCGGAGCTGACGCTCAACCTGATCCCGAGCGCCCATGCCGTGCTGTTCGTGCTGGCGGCCGACACGGGGGTGACGCGCAGCGACATCGATGTCTGGCAGTCCCATATCAGCAAGACGCATCGCACCGGCCGTTTCGTGGTCCTGAACAAGATCGACGGCCTGTGGGATGAGCTGCGTACCGAGGCCGAGAACGACCGCGAGATTGCGCAGCAGGTCGTGTCGGTGGCCAATCTGCTCGATCTGCCGACGGCGCGGGTCTATCCGGTGTCCGCCCAGAAGGGGCTGGTAGCAAAGATCCAGGGGCAGGACGGGCTGCTCCGGCGAAGCCGGCTGGTCGAGCTTGAGCAGGCGCTGTCGCAGGAGCTGATCCCGCAGCAGCAGGTGATCGTGCGCGAGCAGGTACGCCGGGAGTTCGAGGAAGCGACGGCGCTCACGCTGAACCTGCTGACGGTTCGCCGGCGCAATCAGGTCGAGCAGGCTTTCGAGCTGAGCAGCCTGCGCGGCAAGAATCAGGCGATGATCCGCCAGATGTCGCGCCGCGTGCGTAATGAACGGGCCGAGTTCGATGACAGTCTTCGTCATCTGGCGGCCTTGCGCTCGGTGTTCACCCGGCATTCGCAGACGCTGCTCACGCACATCAGCCAGAACAGTCTGCGTCGTCATGTGGATCGCACCCGGCAGATGATGATGTCGAGCCAGCTGTCATCGCAGCTGAAGGACGGCATGAATGCGCTGCTGACGGCCGTCCGGCTGGATTTCGAGGAGGCCGACCGGCTGGTGGGCGAGATCTCGCAGATGATGACGGCGATGTATCAGCGTTTCAGCCGGGACTACGGGCTGACGCTGGGCGTGCCGCTGCCGTTTTCCACGCGCCGTTATTTCGCCGAAATCGAGAAGGTGGCCCAGGCACATCAGCGGCAGTTCGGCCTGCTGAAGCTGCTGACGGTCAACAAGGCCGTACTGACCCAGCGTTTCTTCGCTTCGGTGGCGGTGAACCTGAAACGCATCTATGCAACGGCCATCCGCGAGATGGAGAGCTGGCTGCGTTCGCTGATGATGCCGGTGGAGAGTCAGGTCAAGGAGCATCAGTCACAGCTGCGCCGGCGGATGGAGTCGGTGCAGCGCGTGATGGATGCCGGCGAGTCACTGGAGGATCGCTTGCAGGAAATCGAGGCGACCCGTGCGCGCATCGAGCGTCAGCTGAATCAGATGAAGGCGCTGGTGGATGATGTGCAGCTGGTGATGGAAAGCCGCCCGACGCTGGCTGCTGCGGCTGAACAGTCCTGACGTGCCGGCGTCATCCCTTCCTTCCGTCGTGGGTGTCGCGCCGGCGCTGATCCGCTGGCAGCGGCGTCATGGGCGTCATCATCTGCCGTGGCAGCGCACGCAGGCCGAGCTGGGCCTGGCCGATGAGGGCCGGCGTGGTGCGAAGGTGCTCCGGGATCCTTACCGGGTGTGGCTGTCGGAAGTGATGCTGCAGCAGACGCAGGTGGTGACGGTGGTGCCGTATTTCGAGCGCTTCCTGTCGGCTTTCCCCACCGTGCAGGATCTGGCGGCGGCCGATGCCGAGCAGGTGATGGGGCTATGGGCCGGGCTGGGCTATTACAGTCGGGCGCGCAACCTGATGGCGGCAGCCCGTCAGGTGGCCTTGCTGGGGGGGCAGTTTCCGTCCGATCCGGCTGCGCTGGAGACGTTGCCAGGGGTGGGCCGTTCGACGGCTGCGGCCATCGCGGCCTTCGGGTTCGGGAAGCGGGCTGCCATTCTGGATGGCAATGTCAAACGGGTGTTCTGCAGGGTGTTCGCCATCGACGGGCATCCGACCGAGACGGCCACGCTGAAGCGGCTGTGGACCCACGCAGAGGTCGAGTTGCCTGCGGAAGGGGCATGTGCCAGTGACCTGATTGCCTACACGCAGGGGCTGATGGATCTGGGGGCGATGGTCTGCACCCGCACCAGACCAGCCTGTGAAAGCTGCCCGTTGGCCTCCGTTTGCGAAGCGCGGGCGCAGGATGCCGTGGGGGCCTACCCGAGGCCGAAGGCGCGCAAGGCGCAGCCGGTGCGGGAGGTGCATCTGTTGCTGGTGCGGGCAGACAGGGGGGTGCTGCTCGAGGCACGACCGGCCAGTGGCCTGTGGGGCGGGCTATGGAGCCTGCCCGTGCTCTCGAACAGGCCGCCGTCGGACTGGTCGCTGGCGGGTGGCTTCGAGCATGTGTTCACGCATTTCCGCATGAAGGCTTCGGTCTGGTCACCGCCGGGCGATGGGCATCAGGGTCATCAGCTTAGGGAACCCTCGCCGTTGCTGGTTGGTGCGCTGCCGGCCGAGGCGGATCAGCGCTGGGTCAGGCCGGGGGCGCTGGAGGCGCTGCCGCTGCCGAAGCCGATCCGGGCCTGGCTGGAAAGCGCCGAAGCGGTGCAGGTACGGCGCTGAGGGCCTTGTCACGCGCTAACGCGTCTGGGTGTTCCCGTGTGTCGGATTGCCTGCCTGGCGGCTGGCCATGGCGCGGTGCCGCACGAGCACGCGTTCCGTCCTGGCGAAATGTTCGGCCAGCGTCTGGGCCACGTAGACCGAGCGGTGCTGCCCGCCGGTACAGCCGATGGCCACGGTCAGATAATGACGGTTGTCCTGCACATAGCTGGGCAGCCATTCGGTCAGGAAGCGGCTGATGTCCTGGATCATCTTCTGGACGGAGTCGATGCCCGCCAGAAAGTCCTGAACCGGCTTGTCGAGGCCCGTGAGTGCGCGCAGGTTCACGTCATAGTACGGGTTCGGCAGGCAGCGGACATCGAAGACCAGGTCGGCATCCAGCGGCACGCCTTGCTTGAAGGCGAAGGATTCGAAGAGCAGCGTGAGCGAGGCCCGGTCGGCGTGGACGACATCGCGTACCCACTGGCGCAGGGTGTTCGGGTGCAGGTCACTCGTGTCGATCGAGATGCCGATGTCCTCGATCTCCGACATCAATTCGCGTTCGCGTTCGATCGACTCTTCAAGTGTGGGCGCGAAATCCGGATCGTTGTTGTCGCGGGTGGGCAGGGTGAGCGGGTGGCGCCGCCGCGTTTCGGAATAGCGCTGCACGAGGGTGTCGGTGCGGGCGTTCAGAAACAGCACCTTCACGTCATGCCCTTCCGTTTTCAGCTGCTGGACCGACTGTCGCAGGCCGCCCAGCGAGGTGCCGGCGCGGGCGTCGATCGACATCGCCACCTTCTTCTGGCCGTCCCGCTCGAGTGAGAGTGCCACTTCCAGCACGTAGCGTACCGGCAGGTTGTCGATGCAGAAGTAGCCGGCGTCCTCCAGGACTCGGATGGCGAGGGATTTGCCCGATCCGGAAATACCGGTGACGATGATCAGTTGCATGGCGGTTCTGGGAGGACGGAGGTGCGAAGGAAAAGCTTCAGCGGGGCGGCGGAGGGGGCGAAGCGTCCGGGGGCGTCATGTTGCCGGCGTTGCCTTCGGCCGTCAGGCTTTCCATGATGGCAGCCTGCTGGCGTTTGACGAACTCGCGGGTGGTATCGATGCCACGCAGGGCCAGCACGGTGGCCCGGACGGCGGTTTCGGTCAGGACGGCGATGTTGCGGCCGGCGGCCACCGGAATGGCAACCTTTCGAACAGGGATGCCGAGCACCGTTTCGGTCAGCGCTTCGAGTGGCAGGCGCTCATAGCGGTGTTCGAGTGTGCTGCGGCGAACGAGGTGCACGATCAGCTTGATCGAGATATGGCGGCGGACGGCGCTTTCGCCGAAGATCGTCCGGATGTCGATGAGCCCCAACCCCCTGACTTCCAGCAGGCCTTGCAGCAGCGTCGGGCAGCGGCCGACGATGGTGTGGTGGTTGACCCGCTCGATATCGACGACATCGTCGGCGACGAGTCCGTGCCCGCGGCTGATCAGCTCCAGTGCCAGTTCGCTCTTGCCAAGGCCCGAGTCGCCGGTGATCAGCACGCCCATGCCCAGCACATCCATCAGCACGCCGTGCAGCGACGTGTGATCCTTGGTCTTCTGGCCCAGGAACTGTTTCAGTGACTCGATCAGCGGGCCGGGCGTGAGGGGCGAGATCAGCAACGGCAGCTGCGCCTCGTTGCAGAAGTCGATGAGCGGCTGTGGCACGACCTGCGCTTCTGCCACGATCAGCGCGGGGGGCTTGGCGGCCACCAGCGCCTCATGCACTTTCTGCCGGTGGCTTTCGCTGATCTGCCGGTAATAGTTGATCTCCCGGGGGCCCAGCACACCGATGCGCTCGGCGTGCATCATGTTCATGTAGCCGACCTGGTCCTCGACGCTGGTGTCGGGGTTGCCGACGAGGCGGTGTTGACCGCTCTGGCCAGCCAGCCAGCTGAGGTCGGTGCGTCCCTGCTGGGTTTCGATCAGTGACTGGACGGTGAGATTCATGCAGGTTCCGGTGTCGTCTGATGGGGAGGGGGGCGCGAGGCGTCTCTCCCGGTGGCAGGGCCGATACAGGCTTCTGCCCGCTCAAGTGTCCGGAAGGGGCCCGGCATGTGATCAGGGGGAGGGGGGAGGCTCAGGCGGCGGGGCGATACGGCTCCCAGGTGGCCAGCGTGCGGTAGATGTGGGCCGGATCGGTGGCGGTCAGCATCGTTTCGCGCAGGTGGTCGTCGGACAGCAGTTCGGCCAGCTCGGAGAGGATCTCCAGATGCTCTTCGGTGGCATGTTCGGGCACGAGCAGCACGACGAGCAGGCGCACGGGCTCGCCATCGGGGGCATCGAAGGGGATGCCGGTTTCGCCCCGCAGCACGGCGATGAGCGGGGTCTTGAGGTTGCGGATTCGCCCGTGCGGGATCGCGACCTGCTTGCCGAGGCCGGTGGAGCCCAGGCGTTCGCGGGCAAACAGGGAATCGAACACGCGCTGGCGCTCGAGGCGATGTTCATTTTCGAACAGCAGGGCGGCGTGCTCGAACAGGCGCTTCTTGCTGGTGGCCGGTACATCGAGCAGGATGTCGCGGGCTGAGAGTAGCTTCGAGATGCGGTTCATCCTTTATCCACCTGAATTCGACATGACGGCATGCGGGACGGACGGTTGAGCCCTGTGGGCGAAGTGCACATCATAAGGATGCGGCCCGGCATGGCAGGGCGTCTGGATGCCCCGATTATAGGGAGGCACGTTGTATCGTGACCTCGAATTTAACAGATTGAGACCTGCTCGGGGGGCGCGGGCTTCGGAAGTGTGAAGACCGGGGACAGGGGAAGCAGTTCGTGTCTGCTTCCCTGGCTCCGCCGCCCGGTGCGGAGGGCGGAGCTTGCGGGGCGAGAGCCTGGCCGCTCAGGCGGTAGCCATCTGGCGCTTCAGCGGGCTGTGGGCGTGATTCTGCCGCTTCTGCTTGTGCTTGATGACCTGACGGTCGAGTTTGTCGATCAGGGCATCGACAGCGGCATAAAGGTCTGCATGGCTTGCTTCGGCAAAGATGTCCTTGCCAGCAACATGAAGGGTGACTTCAGCTTTCTGTTCCAGCTTTTCGACCGACAGGATGACGTTGACGTCGATGACCTGGTCGAAATGGTTGCGGATGCGAGCAAGCTTGCTGGTGACGTACTCCCGAAGGGCGGGGGTGACTTCCAGATGGTGACCGCTGATGGAAAGGTTCATGCCTGGTTCTCCTTTAATGAATCCATGCACTGCCGGCCGCGGAAGGGGCCGTTTGGCCGGTGGGCCGGATGTGCCTGTCGCCCGCGAGGGGGCATGGACGGGGCGAACATCCCTGCCTGCCGGTTATCTCAACATTACCGCGTTTTCCGTTGGGCTGCAGGAAGAATCCTGAGCGACTCCCGGTATTTTGCAACGGTGCGACGGGCAACCTTGATGCCCTGCTGGCCGAGCAGTTCGGTGATCTGATTGTCGGACAAGGGTTGCGTCGGGTCTTCCTCCTTGATGAGTTGTCTTATCTGGGCGCAGATGGCGGTGCTGGATGCAGCGCCACCGGTATCGGTGGCGACATGGCTGCCGAAGAAGTATTTCAGTTCGACGACGTTGCCGAAGGGCGTGGCCATGTACTTCTGTGTTGTAACACGAGAAATGGTCGATTCGTGCAAACCGACGGCTTCGGCGATTTCACGCAACACCAGTGGTCGCATCGCAACAGGGCCGTGGTTGAAGAAGGCCTGCTGGCGATCGACGATGGCCTGGGCCACACGCAGGATGGTGTCGGATCGCTGTTCCACCTGTCGGACCATCTGCCGGGCTTCCTGCAACTGGCGGAACAGGCTGTCCTCGACGGCCGGCTCGCCTCCGGTGGTGGTGCCTGCGCCGGCTGATGCGCCGGATCCCGCTTCTACCCCCGGGGCGGCGGGCCCGGTGTCATCATCGGGCACGGGGGTGCTGATCCCGGGGATGTCCGCAAGATCGAGTCGCCAGGCGTCTTCCTCCGGCAGGGCGCCAAGGTTTCCGGCCATGGCCGGGGTGTCCGAAGGGGCTGCCACGGCACGTCGGCCAGTTGGGTCGCCGGCGCTGGGAGGGAGGTTCTTCAGCTCGCGCTCATACTCGCGGTTGACACAGAGCTGGGGGATCACGTCCCGGTTGAGCACGGCCCGCCAGCCCTGGCTGGTCTTGTGGACGAAGACATCGGGAATCACATAGCGTGGCGGCTCGGCGCTGAAGCGGTTTCCCGGTTTGGGGTCGAGGGTGCGGATCAGGTCGATGGCCTGGCGCAGGGCACTCTCGCGGCAGTGCAGGCGCCTGGCGAGTCTTTCCTGTTCCCTGGGCGCAGCCAGCATCGACAGGCAGTCCTGGTCGATGATGGCGCGGGCCAGCGAGAGCGCTTCCGGGGGCAGCGGAGCCTCCTCATCGCGGGCCGTCAGTTGCAGGCTCAGACATTCATTCAGGGTTCGGGCACCGACCCCACTGGGGTCGAAGCCCTGCAATACCCGAAGGGCATCCTCCAGGTCGCCGATGCCCAGGCCTTCTTCCTGCGGGCAGGCGGCGAGCAGCTCGTCGAGCGGGGTACGCAGATAGCCGTCATCCTCGGTGGCATCGATCAGCATGTGAACGAGCTGGCGTTGCCGCGGCGCGCAGCCGGCTTCGAGCAGCTGCTCCGTCAGATGCCCGTGCAGGGAGAGATCCTGGATCAGCGTGTTGTCGGGGCCCCGGTCGTCGCCGTCGAAGTCATGCCGGCGTGCCGATGTGCCGGGGCTCTCCAGGCCCCACAGGGCGCTGTCGGCTCCCTCCAGCTCATCGGCCGGATAGGTTTCGACAGGGGCTTCATGGCCCGAGGCGGCCAGGTCGTCAACGCTCGTGGCGTGATGCCCGGGCGGTTCGCCCTCTCCGTGGACGGCAGGCGTGGCAGTCTGCCATTCGATGCCGGAGGCACCGCCACCCGGGTGTCGCAGGCTGCCGTCCGGGCCGAGGCTGACGCTTCGATCCCACGGGTCGTCCATCCGCTCCAGCAGCGGGTTGTGGGCCAGCGCCTGATCGATCTCATGCTGCAGGTCGAGCGTGGACATCTGCAGCAGCCGGATGGCCTGCCGCAGCTGGGGCGTGAGCGCCAGCTGCTGACTTTGACGGATCTGAAGCGCGGGCTTCAAGGTGAGACTCCCCTGTGAATGGGCGATGCATCATGGCGCTGTCATGACGCACGGGCAATCCCTGCGGGGGTCTTGCCGCTACATCCGGAAGTCTTCGCCCAGGTAGGCCTTGCGGACGCGTTCGTCCCGGATGATTTCGTCGGGGCGCCCGGAGGCCAGCACCACCCCTTCGTTGATGATATAGGCTCTGTCACAGATGCCAAGGGTCTCGCGGACGTTGTGATCGGTGATCAGCACGCCGATGTTCCTGTTTTTCAGCAGGTTGACGATGCGCTGGATTTCGATCACGGCGATCGGGTCGACGCCCGCGAAAGGTTCATCCAGAAGAATAAACCGGGGAGAGCTGGCCAGCGCACGGGCGATCTCCACTCGTCGGCGCTCACCGCCCGACAGGGAGATCGAGGTGTTGGACCGGATGTGGTCGATCTGCAGTTCCTTCAGCAGAGACTCGAGTCGCTGCTTCTGCTCGTCCCGGCGAATGGGGCGGCCGTGCTCGTCGACCTGCAGTTCGAGCACGGCGAGCACGTTTTCCTCGACCGTCAGCTTGCGGAAGACGGAGGCTTCCTGCGGCAGGTACGACAGCCCCATCCGGGCCCGCTGGTGGATGGGAAGGCGGCTGATGTTGTGGCCGTCCAGCTCGATGCTGCCCCCATCGGTCGCGACGAGGCCTGCGATCATGTAGAAACAGGTGGTCTTGCCGGCGCCATTGCGACCGAGCAGGCCGACCACCTCACCACTGGCGACCGCCATCGACACGTCCTTGACGACGATCCGGCCGTTGTAGGCTTTCATCAGCTGGATGGCTTTCAGGTGGCTGACGGCTGTGGCGGCGGCGGATGGTGCTTGGCTCATCGGGGTCGGTCGATCAGGGGCGGCGGGCAGGGCAGGGGCAGGTATCGGGCCTGTGTGTGGTATCGGAGGGTCAGGGGTTTTTCGGGGCAGGCGTGCCCTGCCGCGCACCGGACAGGCGAGGGTCGGCGTTCAGGGGGAGCGGCGAACCGGGCGGGCAGGGCGCTGCCTGGGCGCTGCTCGCCCTGGCATCGCCACCCTGGGGCTGGATGATGATCCGCACGCGGCCACCGCCGCTGTTGCCCCGCTGCTTGCCATCGACCGTGAAGGTCTCGCTGGTGGCGTTGTAGACGATGGAGCCGCCCGTGATCTCGTCGACGGGCTGATGACAGTTCTGGCGATGCAGGCGGGCGCGGCCGCTCAGGCTGACCTGCTCGGTGCGCGTGTCGTAGAAGATCTCGTTGGCCAGACCGTGGATGTACTGCTCCATGCCATCGCGCTTCTGCCGGAAGCTGGCCTGGGAGCCGGTGACCTGAACGGTCTGGGCATGCTCGCCCACCTGCTTCAGCACCATCCGGTCGCCCTGGATGCGGATGGTTCCCTTCGTCAGCACCACATTGCCGATGAAGGTGGAGACCTTGGTGGCATCGTTGTATTCGAGACGGTTCGATTCGATGTTGATGGGCTTGTCGCGGTCGGCGCGCTCGGCGCTGGCCGGCGAGCAGACCAGCAGCGCTGACACCAGCATCGCCAGAGGCAGATGGAGCGGGGGGCAGACCGTCGGGTGTGCTGCTGTCATGCGAATCTCGACATTCAGGGTTGAGCGTGTGTGGGCGGTGCAGGGGCGCGCAACAGGGAGAGTTTAGCCAAAACGGGCCTGATCATCCCTAGAGCGTGTTATGAACTTATTCGTCCCCGCGCTGGCCCCAAAACCGCGTGTTGA
>JAUMZD010000016.1 GCA_030528325.1 Lautropia sp.
CATTCTTCAAGGTGGGCTGCTGGGGTTCAAGGTGGGGCGCACCGGATGTTTACCGGCGGGATGGCCTCACCACTTTTTTGCCAGCGCCTCCGCCACGATCTCGGCCTTGATCTTCTCCTCAACGTACATCTTGCGAAGCCGCGCGTTCTCCGCTTCCAGCTCCTTCATCCGCGCCATCAGGGAAGCATCCATGCCCCCGTACTTCGCCCGCCACTTGTAGAACGTCGCCATGCTGATGCCCAGCTCCCGGCACAGATCGGGCACCTTCAGCCCGGCCTCGGCCCGCTTGAGGGCATCCATGATCTGCGCATCGCTGAACTTCGACTTCTTCATAGAACTTCTCCTTGGAAAAATTCTACTTCTGATCTCGCCGGGTTTTTGGGGGGATTACCCCTGAAGACAGGCCGTGTCGAAGGCTGCCAGTACACGGGCAAGGCGTTGGTGATGGAGCCTTTCAAACATTCATCACCCCATGGCCATATTCCTGCGTCAGTCACTCGATTAGTGCCTTTTCCCGTGCCTCCAGTTGCGCCTGATCGACATGCCGCCAGTTGGCTTCATAGAGTGAAAAGGCTTCGGCCTCGTCGATCCATCCATCCGGATCCCGGTTCCAGGCCAGTAGGCAAAGCTGGGGGTAGCCGGTCAGGCGCAGTGACATGGGTTTGGCCGAGGTCGCGGCATGTGGGCTGTGAGATCGTTCTGACTGCGGTGCTGGAAGGCGCGGTTCAGCGCTTCAAACAAGCGTTTTGCATTGACGGGGGAACGAAGCAGACGGGCTGATTCCATCAGGCCGAAAACCCATCGGCCGCGATCATGGTAGCCCAAGGCAAAGAGGAGTCTGCTACCCAAATCCCACGCCAGCAAGGCGCTGGGATTCTAGCAAGGTGTTTTTATGCATGAGGTTTTTACGCATGGCGAAGCAGAAGAGATTGGGTGTGAATGCTCTTTTGTCATGCCTTTGTGACTGGTGTTTCGTGCGAGGAAATCCCCTATATCCTTGGTCCAAACCAATGTTCTGCCCTTCAGAGAAGGGAGGGGCGCAGCATTCTGTTATGGAATTTTTTCAGAAGGGAAATGTCCCGGTAATGAAAAGGGCCAGGGTTGCAGGATGCTTTTTTGGGGTGTTAGCTTCTGTCCACGCATCTGCTCTATGGCGGCTGCGTTGATGTTCCTCGGCAAGGAAAGGGTCTGGGTTCATATGGTGTTGAAATGGTGTGGATACGGCGTTCTTGTGGTTCTTCTGGCGCTGAGTGGCGTGACAGGGGAAGCTTGGGCCGATGATCTGCCCCTCACGGTGGAAGATCTGATCACGGACAAGGGAAAGTTCAAGCTTGATTTGTCTTTTGCCTATGCCAATCGTGATCATCAGGGGATCTCGACTGGGGAGCCAGTATTGGTTCAGACCGGAGCCACGTCGTTCGTGACTGTGCCCGGCAGGGTGGGAGAAAGCACGGGCAATACGGATGGCTATGTGCCTACGATCGGCTTGCGTTATGGCCTGAGCGCAAAGACTGAGGTCTATGCGCGCGCTAGCATGATGGCGAGTAGTGAGCGCGGGCAGGATGTAAACGGCGTTAGGGGCAGCAGTACTTCACAGTTCTCCGATTTCTGGACAGGTATCAACTACCAGTTCAAGGAAGATGACGACACGCCAGCCGTTCTGGGTTTTGCTGAGTTGGCGCTGAGTGAGCGTCGACGTGAAGACAATGTTCGGTTCAAGTCGGCGGTGCTTGGGGTTACGGCCTACAAGGCGATTGATCCCGTTGTCTTCTCTGTCACGAGTAGCTACCGCTTCGGTCGCTCTTCTCTGGTAGGCAGTGAAGCCTTCAAGCCGGGCAGTATGCTGCAGATCAATCCATCGGTCGCTCTGGCGGTCAATGACCGTGTCACGTTGAGCACAGGCGTGCAATGGCTGCGTCATTCGGCCGATGTCATCGAGGGGCAGCGTCAGAGCTACAGCCGTACCGGAACGGATCTGGTTCTGGGATTAGGCTATGGCTTTGGTCGTGGAAACACACTCCATGTCAGCTTCCGGCAAAAAGCGTCTGGACAGAGTGGCGCGGAGCTGAGAGCGGGTTGGCTATACACCTTCAGATAAAAAATCCCTCCCGATAGGGAGGGTTGAGTGGGCTCGGCCCATTCAGAAGATGCTGGCAGTGTGGCAGCACGGCCAGCGAGTGCCTCGGGAGTTTGTCGAGGCTTGTCGTTGTTTGTTGGGGTACCCCCAAGGAGTTTAAATCATGAAAGCAAAAAACGTCGTTATCGCTTTGGCCGCAACCGGTCTGATCTCATCGCATGCTTTTGCAGAGGAAGCAGCCATTGAAGGTACATCAGCCCCCCAGGTGCAGGCGGCGAGCTTTACGGAAGCAGATGCCTCGACTCTGTTCGAGAAGACTGGAGGGACGATGGAGTTGGCTTCTCTCTCTTCTGCCGAGATGAAGGAGACGGAGGGTGCGTATCTGGCGAACGCGGCAGGTGCTGCTATTGGTCTTGCTGGATACGGTGCCTTTTGTACGATCGGCACCGGGTCATGCAGTGCCCTTGGAGCTATTTCAGCTGCAGCTATGGGCGCTATTAGCCCGGTTCGCGCGGTGACGCAGGCTGAGACTGCTGCAAGGGCAATTTGGGGTTTTAATGCATCGGTCGCAAATGGAACTGTCCTCGGCGTTGGCTCCCACTATGGTCACTGATTTCGTGCCAGCGCAGGGACAGCAGACTCTGTTTTGAATAAAAAATTTTCCTTAAGGAGAGGCTAAAGAGCCTCTCCCCAGACAAGGGCAATTTCTTGAGGGTTGACTTGATGTACTTTCTTGCGTTCATACTGGGGGCTTCGATCGGTTTTGGTGTCTTGTATCAAAAGAGTTCAGCTCGAGGGTATTTAAAAACGCTAGTATTCTTGTTTAATATAATTTCCATTGTTTCTTATGCATCTTATTACAATATTTCAGAGTGGAAAGATTTGATTTTGTCTTTGATTTCAGTGTTTTCTGCTTATTTTTTTGTTGTCAAAATTTTTGGCAAGTGATAGGAGTAAAGGTTAGGATTTGCTGTAAATAAATGACAGCCCGTTTGGGTTCGTGTTGTTTTTTGAAGTTGAGTCCCTGAGGTTCTTATGACCATTGTTTCTTCATCGCTGTCCGCGTTCATGCAGCGCGAGCAGCCGTTTTCAAAGTTTTCGTTTCCCCGCTGGCAATCGGTGCTGGCCATCACGCTGCTTGGAGTGCTGACGGGGCTTGATCCGCGTGTGTCGGCACCGCAGCCTGGCATGCCCGAAATGAGCGTGATGTCTCCGGGTCTTGCCATCGGATTTTCGCTGGTGATGGTCTGGGCATGTTTCCTTGTTTGTGTCGGCGTGGTGCGTTGGTGGGTGAAACGGAACGGTCGTTGGGATGGTGATGGCGACATCTTCAATCTGCTCGCGGCCGTGTGGTTGGTGCCGGATGCGCTGGCGGCGGGATTGACGATCCTTGGTCTGCCGCCGTTGGTGGGCATGGCGCTGTGGCTATATTCGGTGTGGGTAGCTGGTCATGCGCTGGATAGCGCTATTCCTCGGGTCTCCCTGGGGTATGCGATTTTGGGGGTGCTGATCAGTGTTGTATTGATGAGTCTCATCATGCTTGTGGCTTCGGTTGGTATGGGGCTGTTTCTGATGGGAGGAGTGCCTCCCGCGCCACCAGCTGCACCCTCCGGAGGTGGTTGAATGAAGGGGAATCCTCTTTTGTGTTACGCCGTTCTTGCCGGAGAGGTGTCGATTGTATGGGTGATGGCTGGCGCCATGATGTCGCTGGCGCATGCCACGGAGCATCCGATAAAGGACGTGCCTGACACGCTGCACACGTCGTCAGCCGAATCGAAGATTGCCGGACAGAATGGTATGGGAGAAAAACCGGAGACGGGATCCAGGCATGAAGATGTCGGCCTTCAGAAAGAGGCCCGCCAGAAAGCGGAGGGCCAGCGTGCGAGGGAAGGAGGGCTCACCGACAACGGGGAAGGGGCGAACAGGAAGTCTGGCGACCAGGGCGCATTGCTGTTGACGCAGAGTGCCGCAGGGCAGGTGAAGGTGAAAAGCTGGAAGACCTTGCGCGATGATGGCATCGTCAAACAGGATTTGGACTATTCCTGCGGCGCGGCTTCGGCGGCGACTCTGCTAAACAGCTTCTATGGTCAGAACGTTTCGGAGAAGCAGTTTCTGAAGACCATGGGGGAGGAGGACGGCATGGCCAGTTTTGAAGACATGGCGCGAGCGATGCCTGCGTTCGGTTTCAAGGCAAGGGGGTTTGCAGCCAGTTGGGATCAGTTGATCAAGCTGAAGCTTCCGGTCATTGTCTATGTCAAGTATCGCAAAGACGATCACTTCAGTGTGTTGCGAGGCATCAGTGGCAATACGGTCTGGCTTGCCGATCCCAGCCTGGGCAATCGAACCTTCAGCAAGTCGCAGTTTCTTCAGATGTGGCAGACGCGGGATGACAAGAAAGCCCCAGAGCTGGCGGGCAAATTTCTGGCTGTGTTGCCAGCAAAGGAGGATATCGACCGCATGGACGCTTATTTTTCAAAAGCTCCTCGTCGTCAAAGCGGTGTCGCCGTTGAGCAGCTCAGCTTTCGGGGGGCTGCAGGGATACTCTGAACAAGTCCACACTGATGCCGCATCCCCGGCACGGGCGCATGCTTGCGTTGGCATTTGTCGGCAATAGCACCACTATTGACGACAAATGCCGCTTTGTCCTGCATCCCGTATCGGGACGCGTCGCCTCACGGGACTTGTTCAGCGTATTCTTGGCGGGGAGTCATGTCTCACCTAAAAATCTGTTCAGGTGTCAGGTGATAAAGGCGTTGCCATGCCGGAGGCACGGCGAGGGTCTGAGACAAGGGCCCGCGTAATGCAATCGCTCAGTTCAGGATCCATCTGCATCCGTTCAAGGCACTGTTTCAGCCAGTTGAGGTCGCGGATCATGCCGCAGGCATCGTGATAGGCTCGGGCGACATGCTGGCCGTAGGCTGATTCGGCTTTTTCCCATGCCTGCGAAGGAATCTCTCCCCAGTGGGCGATCATCATGGCCAGGTCGATGATGTCCCGGTTCAATGTGGATCGATCCTGACCGCGATCGGCATTGGCCAGCAGCTTTTCAGCGTACATGTCTGCCCTGCAGAGCACCGGCACGCTGAGAACCTCATCAACGCTGCCTCCGATTCTGATTCTCCCTTCGTTGACGATCTCAAGCTTGATCGGAACGCCATCGATATCGATGACGGTGCGGATGCCATAGCGATCGGCCCGGATCTCGCGTCGGTATGACAGCGGGCTTTTGAGCAGGCGCCCGAGGCTTTGCTGGGTGATGGTGTTTCTCAGCAATCGGTAGCCTTCGGTCGACGCACACAGAAAATCGATATCGCGTGATTCCCTGTACTCCGACAGGGCCATGACGATGGCGGTCCCGCCGCCAAAATAGCAGTCCGCTTCCTGAAGAAAGGCCGTGTCGAAGGCAGCCAGCACACGAGCAATGCGTTGGTGATGGAGTCTTTCAAACATTCATCACCCCATGGCCATATTCCTGCGTCAGTCGCTCGATCAGTGCCTTTTCCCGTGCCTCCAGTTGCGCCTGATCGACATGCCGCCAGTTGGCTTCATAGAGTGCAAAGGCTTCGGCTTCGTCGATCCATTCATCCGGATCCCGGTTCCAGGCCAACAGGCAAAGCTGGGGGTAATCGCTCAGGTGCAAGGACATGGGTCTGGGAGCCTGGTGCGGTATGTGGATTGTCATGACAGGCTTTGTTCCCAGGGATCGAGGAGGGTCAGTCCCAGCAGTGCAAAATCCCGGGTGTTCCGGGTTGCTACAGCCGCATCGTGTACAAGCGCAATGGCTGCGATCATGGCATCAGACTGACTGATGGGTCTCCCTTGCGCTTTCCGTGCGGCAACATTTCCGTGCCTCTCATCAGTTCTGCCCGGGTGATGTTGGTCGTATACAGTGATTGTCTCGGGTGCAAGCCGAACCACGAAAGGACATTCGTGTCAGGATTGGCGCGCAGTATCTCCGAAATGACGTTCGTGTCCAGGATGATCATGCCGATGGGGCCGGTGCCATGGGCAAGGCATCACGCTCAGGAATTTCCAGCTCGATACCGCCTACAGGCGCGACTCTTTTCCGGATGGCTTCAATCAACGTGGTACCGCTCTCAGATTCGCTGTTGTCGAGTGCTGCTTTCAGGATGGTTCGCGCTTCCTCTTCCATGGAGTGCCCGTGCAGGGCTGCCTGAAGCCGGAGACGGGTCTTTGTCTCATCTTCGAGGTTGCGGATGGTAATGACTGCCACAAGCTCACCTTCAATGTGCTGTCAATGACTGCATCGTAGGTACTGACGTCATTTGTGTCAATTGGCTGGTGACGGGCCGACGTGGAGGCCGCCAGTCGGGCAGAATCCCCTGTAGCTCTCCCTGATGTCCCGGATCGACATGTCGCCAGTTGGCTTCATAAAGTGCAAAGGCTTCGGCCTCGTCGATCCATCCATCCGGATCCCGGTTCCAGGCCAGCAGGCAAAGCTGGGGATAATCGCTCAGGTGCAGTGGCATGGTGGGGTTCAGCGCGCTCTCGGGGAGCGCCCCTTTCTCGATCTCACCCCTGCAGCGCCTGAATCTCCCGCCATCCCAGCCCGAACTTTCGTAGGTACTTGCGCAGGCGGTCGGTGTCGTTGACCGCGCTGCGCTGGGTGCGGGACTGGTCGAAGAGGGTTCGGCCAGCTTCGGCCAGGCTCCGGCTTTGCCGGCAGGTGGCGATGACGGCTTCCAGTTGCAGGCGGTCGAAGCGGTCGAGTCCCGCCAGTGTCCCGGCGGGCAGCAGCTGTTCCAGCAGCGCGGGGGCTGGCAGGTTGTCGGCTTTTGCGCTGGCGGGTTGTGCCTCACGCCGGGGGGAGGGGGTGAGCGGGGCCGTTTCTGTCATGTCCTGCCACAGCCATTGCAGCCGGGCGATCTCGGCTTCGACCAGATCCGTGGTGATGCGTCCGCCTTCGGCGAGCGTGGCCAATCGGGTGATACTGGCCGACAGGTCGCGGAAGTTGCCCCGCCAGGGGGCATCAGGGCTCTGGGCGAACTGCAGGTAACGGGTTTTGGCCTCACGATTGAAGTGAGCGGCCTTGCCGCCTTCGGTGGGCATTCGGGCCAGCAGGTGGTCGATGTTGGGCTCCAGATCTTCGGGGCGTTCGGCCAGCCCGGGCAGGTGCCAGCTCCAGAGATTGATGCGGGCGAAGAGATCTTCGCGGAAGCGCCCGGCGGCCACTTCATGGCGCAGGTCGCGGTTGGTGCCGGCCATCAGCTGGAAATCGCTGTGCACCTCATGATCACTGCCCATCGGCAGAAAGCGTTTTTCCTCGACGGCCTTCAGCAGCATGGCCTGCTCGTCCTGACCCAGTTCGGCGATCTCGTCCAGAAACAGCACGCCCTGATGAGCGCTGCGAAGCAGTCCGGCCCGTTCGCTGGCTGCACCGGTGAAGGCGCCTCGTTTGTGACCGAACAGAGTGCTGCTGGCGGTGTCACCGTGCAGGGTGGCACAGTTCACCTCGATGAAGTCGCCCTGCACCTGATGGCGGGCCTTTTTCAGCTCGTACAGCCGCCGGGCCAGGTGGGATTTGCCGGCACCGGTGGGCCCGGTCAGCAGGATCGGGGCTTTGGAGCGCACGGCCACCTGCTCGATCTCGTCGATCAGCCGGTTGAAGCGCGGGTTTCGGGTCGGAATGCCGTTCTTCAGATAATCCTGCGCCTGCTGGCGGGCGTGCTCGAAGCGCTGGGCCAGCCCGTCGTATCGGGACAGGTCGAGGTCGATCAGCGTGTAGGTGCCGACAGAGGCTGCACCTTTGGCCCGGGGGCTGGCGCTGTTGTCGTGATGCCCGTCGTGCCGGACTGGCTCGCGCGGCCCCTGGGCCAAGGGCAGCGATGGTCGCTGGCGGGGCGGCGAGCTTTGCAGCAGCACGCCCGGGATGAAACGGGCCTCCACCATCAGGAACAGACAGATCTGTGCCACATGGGTGCCGGTCGTGATGTGTACCCAGTAGTCTTCGCGCTCGGTATCGAAGTGTTGGCGCTTCGCCCAGTCGTAGAGGTTGGCGTATACCTCGCCGAAGTCCCAGGGGTCGGCCAGCGGCATCGGAATCGGATTCACCTGCGTGTGGGGCGACACCTCTGCGATGTCGGCCACGACCGTCTCCAGCAGTGCCTGGTACTTCGGTGCGTGGAACAGTTCCAGGCGGTCGATCGGATGAGGCTGCTGGACCATCGATAGCGTGGGGCGCCATTTCTTCCAGCGCCCGGCGCGCAGGCCGCTATCGAGCTGGGTACCGAGATAGCCGATGATGACGGTGCGTTTGTTCATGCTGGCGGGTGCTTGGGGTTCTGGTCTTGATCCAGTCAACCACTACTGGAACAGGTGCGCCCGATACTGGCCGGGTGTGACCTCGTCAAAACCCAGCGATGGCAGATCCTGGAAAATCCGACGGTTGATCTCTTTCAGGTGCCAGGCGTCGAATTTCCCTTTGACAGGATTCAGTCTGAGTTCGACAAGACGAGCCCATGTATGTCTGGCTTCAAGTACCTGTCGCCGCCCTGATGTCAGGGCCGGGTTTGGGTGTCGATCTTTCACTCGGCGCCTTTGACGAATTGTGCGAGATCTATCTCACCCCGAATGAAGCGCTGGGCGTGTTCTTCATCAGTGGGACTCAGCTGGAAGCCTTCCAGTGCGACCGAAGCGCGAGCGTAGTTGATGGCCTCCTCGCGTTCCCTGCGGTTGTGATGCCCGATGGGGACGGAGATCGTCTGAGGTGTTTTTCTGGCGGCGGAACGCTGGACGTATTCACGCATGAAGTCGCGCAAAACCTGTGCGGCAGGGCGGTGCTCAAGCTCAGCAGCCTCGGCGAACTGCGCGCGCAAGTCTGCTTCTACCCGGAATGTCATGGTGACAGCTTTGTTCATGGGGACTTGTCTGTGTGTGATGGATAGGCGAACGTAATTACATTGTAATGAAAGTGTCATGACACCAGAAGGCATCCAGCTTTGGACTCAGGCCCCTGCTGCCTTCTCTTCATCACTGGACTCACGATTGTATATATCTGATTTTCTATCAATATATCTAAAATTCTAAAATTGTTCTGTGCCACTTAGGCTGTACCGGGCAGAAGGTCTCATGGCCAGGGCAGGGAATCATACGAGCTTCCGGGCGCTGTCTTGGATGCCCCCTGTGGACGCATCTTCCTGCTCCCTGGAGATCGCGGAGCCGTTGCCAACACTTTGAATCCATTGAGGGCTCTGCGGGATTGGCATCCTGCGCTGATTGCCCGGAGGGGCTTTGTCCGGCCTGAAAAATTCTCGGCACGCGCCCTTCATGTCGTCGTCATGATGCATCCCCAATGCCAGGTTGGCACGGGTCTTGCTTGGTAATGCTCATCAACCACGGCTGCCTGGCTGACAGCAACGCTTTCGGTTCGGCCACCAGAGCAGAGGGCTTGGGGTTCGGGTCAGACCTGCCCCAGCGGTGCCGGTGTCCATCGTCTTCATCGGTGAAGAACGATGTGGACGGTCGGCATGCCGCCAGGTAGTCGTGGGAGAGGTGGTGCGCAGGTTGGCGTGTGAGCGCATGGCCGGTTCAAGTCCGGCGGCACCACAGGTGGCTCTGCTCGGGTTGGAGCAACGTCCTGAAAAGACGTCTGGCAGGTTCGATTCCTGTCTTTGTACGACGGGCCGAAAGGCTGGTCGCAATCAGAGCAAATCTGGCTGGACAGGCAGGTGTCCGGGCGCAGGCGATGTTCTCCGGCGGGATCGCTTCCCGAAGGAAATGCGCGTGCCGTCCCGGCCCTGCCACCGCATCAGCGGCCTTGCGTGTCATGAACGGGTCGTGGTGATGGGTCGGGTGAAGGTGGTGAGGTACTGCCGCCAGAGTCTGGCTGCACACCCTGATCCCCATGGCACCCGCCGCTGATGCGGGTCTGACCGGATTCGTCCGACCACAGCAGGAATTGTCCAATCAGATAACTCGGCAAATCAACAAATCAGCAGATCAACGGATCAACGGATCAGCGGATCAGTGAGCCAGCGAACCAATTGAGCAACGAATCCGCTGATCAGGAAAGGAAGAGAAAGAAAAGGATTCCATCATGAAAACCTACGGCTGGAAAAGCTTTCAAGTCAGCAAGCATGAGCGCGCACTGCTGGTGCGCAATGGCGACGTGGAGCGTCTGCTGCCGGCTGGCCGGCATCGGGTGAAGGGCTGGGGGGATGTGCTGAGCGTCGCCCGCCTGTCGGGCTCTGAATCCGCGTTCGATCATCCGCTGGCCGAACAGATTCTGGATGCCGGGCAGCGCGATGGCGCCGGCATGACGGATTGGTGGCAGCACCTGATCGCGGTGAGGCTGGCCGATGACGAGGTGGGCCTGCTGATCGAGGACGATCTGCTGACGGCAGTCTTGCCGCCGGGCACGCGCCGGTTGTTCTGGAAAGCGCCGCGGCCGATTCGTGTCGAGACCGTCTCGCTGTTGGCGGGTGTGCAGATGGCGCCGGCACTGGTGGCCAGGCTTCAACCGCTGATGGCCCGTGCCGGAACAGATGCCGTGGGCGGTGTCCTGCTGGTGCAGGTGCCGCAACACCATGCGGGTCTGCTGCGCGTCGATGGCGTATTGCAGCCGCTGCTGTCGACGGGCGTGCATGGATTCTGGCGCTTCGGCCCGGATGTCTCGATCGAGGTGGTGGATCTGCGCACGCAGACCACCGAGGTCGGCGGGCAGGAAATCCTGTCGCGGGACAAGGTGAGCCTGCGGCTGAACCTGCTCGCCGGCTGGCGCTATCAGGATGTGGCGCGGGCTTTTGCCCAATGGCCTCAGCCGGCGGATCAGGTGTATCGTGAGCTGCAATTCGCATTGCGTGCGGTGGTTGGCGCCCAGACGCTCGATGGGCTGCTGTCGGACAAGGCGCAGATGGATGCGGCGCTGATGGTCCAGGTGGGGCCGCGTCTGGCAGCACACGGTATCGTTCTGGAGAGCGTCGGCGTGAAGGACATCATCCTGCCGGGCGAGATGCGTACGCTGCTGGCCAAGGTGGTCGAGGCCGAGAAAGCGGCGCAGGCCAACCTGATCCGCCGACGGGAGGAAACCGCAGCCACGCGTTCACTCCTGAACACGGCCAAGGTGATGGAAGACAACCCGGTGGCGCTGCGGATGAAGGAACTGGAAACGCTGGAGCGGGTGGCCGAGCGCATCGACCGGATTTCGGTGGTCGGCGGGCTGGATCAGGTGCTGGATGGGCTGGTGAAGCTGCGTCCGGCGAAGAAGGGATGACACAGGCATGAATGAAGACCGGGGCCAGCGAGTGTGCTCCGCTTTGGCAGGTTGACAAAGCATGACGGTGAAAAGTATGAGCATGCGGGAAATGGAAAACACTACGACAACGAAAAAAGCAACAGCAACAGCAATGGAGAGGGCAGTGGCGACGGCAATGGAATCGGATACGGAAACAGCCACGACAACGACGAGGACATCCGGGCAAGCATCGGGCCTGTCGACGGTATTTCCTCATGACGATTCGCTACCATATAATCAGATCACGAATGACGGAGCCGTCCCGGTGAAAATGTGGACGAAAGGCGTGCCGGTGGAGGATGAAGCCCGGCAGCAGCTGGAAAACGTCGCGCGGCTGCCGATCGTGTTCCGCCATGTGGCGGCCATGCCGGATGTGCATTACGGTATCGGGGCCACGGTGGGCTCCGTGATTCCCACCTTTCGGGCCATCATCCCGGCGGCCGTGGGGGTGGATATCGGTTGCGGGATGATCGCCTGCAAGACGACGTTGCGCGCAGCCGATCTGCCTGACAATCTTGGCCCGTTGCGGGCTGCGATCGAGCAGGCCGTGCCGCATGGTATCTCGCCACGGCGTGCCGGGCGGGACAAGGGGTCGTGGGAAACGCCACCGCCAGAGACCGATGCGGCCTGGGCCGGGCTGGTGGATGAGTTCCGGCAGATCTGTGAAAAATATCCCCGCCTGGAGAAGACCAACAACTACACGCAGCTGGGTACGCTGGGTACCGGCAACCATTTCATCGAGATCTGTCTGGATCAGGATGGGGTGGTCTGGATCATGCTGCACAGCGGTTCCCGCGGGGTGGGTAATGCCATCGGCACGCATTTCATCGAACTGGCGAAGCAGGATGCCGAGCAGCATCAGCGAAACCTGCCGGACAGGGATCTGGCCTATTTCGAGGAAGGCAGCCGTTATTTCGGGGATTATGTGAAGGCGGTGGGCTGGGCGCAGCGCTTTGCCCGGGCCAATCGGGAAGTGATGATGCAGCGGGTGATCGCTGCGATGAGAAGGATCATCACGAAGCCATTCCAGACACATCTGGAAGCGGTCAACTGTCATCACAACTACGTGCAGAAGGAACGGCATTTCGGTGAGGACGTGTTCGTGACCCGCAAGGGGGCCGTATCCGCGCGTGAAGGCGAGCTGGGTATCATCCCGGGCAGCATGGGGGCCCGCAGCTACATCGTGCGTGGGAAGGGCAATCCGGAGAGTTTCATGAGTTGCAGTCACGGTGCCGGGCGGCGGATGAGCCGCAACCAGGCGAAGAAGCGCTTCACGGTGGCCGACCAGATCCGGGCCACCGAAGGGGTGGAATGCCGCAAGGATGCCGAGGTGATCGATGAAATCCCGATGGCCTACAAGGACATCGACGCCGTGATGGCGGCACAGCGTGACCTCGTGGATGTGGTCTACACGCTGAAGCAGGTGGTGTGCGTGAAGGGATGACATCACGCTCAGGAGGATTGGGTGGCCGGTTTGCAGCCCGCGACTGTCCTGCCGCCCAAGCTCTTCAGACGGCTCGGTGTTGATGGGGCGGCCGGGCCGTGCTACGATGCACATCGTTTGTAACACGTCTTGCGAGGGCATCATCATGGCCGACTCCACTTTTACCTTCCGGGTCGATGAAGCCTTGAAAGCGGAGTTTTCCACGGCCGCCAGGGCGCTTGACCGTAGCGGTGCGCAGCTGTTGCGTGACTTCATGCGGGAGTTCGTGCAGAAACAACAGGAGGCGGCTGCGCATGACGCCTGGTTCCGTCGTCAGGTTCAACGCGGTCTGGATTCGGCCGAGGCTGGCCGTCTGATTCCGGCGGCTGAGGTCGAGGCGAACTTTGCGGCCCGGCGGGCGGCCACGCGCCGTCGTCTTGAAGGTGTGGAGTGATGCGTCTGTGCTGGACGCCTGAGGCCGTTCGAGACCGCGAGGACATCTATGCCCATGTCGAGGCAGACAATCCGATTGCAGCCCTGGCACTTGATGAGCTGTTTTCGGAGAAGGCCCGGTATCTGACCGATCATCCCGGCCTGGGGCGGATGGGGCGGGTGGCCGGGACGCGGGAGCTGGTCGTTCATCGGAACTACGTTCTGATCTATGACCTGGCAGGGGATCAGGTTCGCGTGTTGCGTGTGTTGCATGCGGCGCGTCAATGGCCGCCTGAGCATTCGTCGACGCCGTGAGGCCGGGTGGAGAGGGCGGCTGGCCGTGATGGCCGCCCAGCGTGACCTCGTGGATGTGGTGTACACCCTGAAGCAGGTCGTGTGCATAACACGCTCTAAAGGGTGATTTACCCTGCAAGGGGTATTTCACCATTCAGCGAAAAGTTTTCCGGATGAACCATGCAAGCCAGCATTTCCCTGTCTCCCTCCCAGCTTTCCGAGTTCCTGCTCAACGTTGCCACCGTGCGGCCGGTGTTCATCTGGGGGCCGCCGGGCATCGGCAAGTCGGCCCTGGTCACGCAGTTTGCCGAGAGTGTCGGTCTGCCGTGCGTCTCGTTGCTGGGCAGCCAGCTGGCGCCCGAAGACCTGATGGGCGTGCCGCAGATCCGTGATGGGGTGACGCGATTCTGCCCGCCGGCGATGATCGCCCGTGAGGAGCCTTACTGCCTGTTTCTGGATGAGTTGAATGCCTGCTCGCAGGATGTACAGAAGGCCTTCTACAGCCTGATCCATGATCGCCGGGTGGGGGAATACACATTGCCCGAAGGCTCGATCGTGATCGGCGCCGGCAATCGGGCGCAGGATTCGGCCATCGTCAAGCCGATGTCGTCGGCGCTGATGAATCGCATGGTGCATGTTCATCTGCGGGTCTCGGCCAGCGAATGGCTGCAGTGGGCCACGTCGGCCGGCCTGCATCCACTGGTCATCGATTATCTGAGCCAGCGTCCCGATCATCTCTGGAGTCAGCCGCCCAGGCATGAAGAACCGTTCTCCACGCCACGTGCCTGGCACATGCTCAGTGATGCACTGCATGGGTTCGGGGAACAGCTGCCGCCCGTGATGATGGAGGCGCTGGCAGCAGGGTGTCTGACACCACAGCATGCTGCCCAGTTCCGGGCCTTTGGCAAGCTGGCCGGGGATCGACACCGGCTCGATGCGATCATCAAGGGGGATGCCCGCTGGCCGCACGATCCGGCCGACCGCGACCTGCTGTATTTCCTGGTGCAGGCGTTCCGTGCCCGCCTGTTGAAGGTGCTGCCGGCCGAGAAGAATCTGGTCAGCGCCGAGGAGCAGGCTTTCGTTCACCGCAGCAAGGCCATGCTGAAAGAAATCGCGCAGATCAGCCTGGAGATGGCGCAGATCGTGGTCGCGCAGGAGGCGGACGCGGCCTTGCCAGCCTGGTACATGGTGGAGGTCGTGCGTGACCTGCCCCGGCTGGTCGAGAAGAAAGCCGAGGCGAAGTGATGGGGCGAGCCGGTTCACGAGCCAGGGCGGCCACACCGGCCTCGCGGCATTACGAGGACGGGCTGCGTCTTTTGAGGACACATCCGGTTTTCGAGCCGCTGTATGAGCGCGTCCGCTGGGTGCGCAACACCTTCATCCATCGCAGCGCCCTCATCTGGCCGTCGGATGAATGGCCGGCCGATGCGTGGCTGTGGCTCGGCCGTGACGAGCATCTGTATGTTCACCCGAAGCGTCTGGCCGAGCCTGAGGTCTGGGCGCATGTGATGGCGCGTGGGCTGCTCTATCACGCGCTTGAACTGTGGCAGCCCGATCGCGGCAACTGGGAGGCCTGGAGTGCAGCCTGCGATGTGGTGACGGCCCGCTTCTTGCAGGGCATCAAGTTCTACCGAAGCCCCGAGGGGATGACGCTGCCGGATGATCTGCCCGCCTGGGATGAGGCGCGCTGGTATCGGCAGTTCTGCGAGGATGGCGTGCCCGATTGGGCCGCAGCCCTGTCGCTGGCAGGCCGGACGAGGCCGACGATGCAGGCGCCGGGCGATTGGCCCGACAGGCGCGCCGATCCGTTTCGGGTCAGCTGGCCGGAGGCGTTTTCGGCGGGCATCGCCGAATCCGTCAGGCAGGCGGTGGAGGTCGTGGCCGGCCTGCGTTCTTCGTTAGGTAGCGAATTGATCGCTTCTTCGGGCCAGGGAGGGCGTGGCGAACTGCGAGCCCTCACCCGGCAGGCCAGGGACTGGTTCATCAGCAGTTTTCCGCTACTGGGCGCGATGGTCGCCTCTTTCGAGTTCGTCGAGGATGCCGGGTTGTGCCGGCGAGAAGATATCCTGGTGGCGGCGGTCGATGAAAGCCTGCGCACGATCTATCTGAATCCGGCCGTGGGGCTGGACGAGCAGGAAAGCCGTTTCGTCATTGCGCACGAAGTGCTGCATGTGGCACTCAGGCATCTGCCGCGCCGCCAGGGGCGTGACCCGTGGCTTTGGAACGTGGCCTGTGATTTCGTCATCAACGACTGGCTGATCCAGATGCAGGTCGGCACGCCGCCTGCCTTGGGGTTGTTGTTCGATGAGGGCTTGCGAGGCCTGTCGGCCGAAGAGATCTATGACCGGATCGCACGTGATCTGCGGCGCATGAGAAAACTGCGCACACTGGCCGGCGGGCAATGCGACATGCTGGAGCGCCGTCTTGATACCCGGCAGGTACCGTTCACCGATCTCGATGCCTTCTGCCGCGAGCAGCTTGGCAAGGGGTTGTTGCTGCATCAGCAGCAGGGGCGGGGTTATCTGCCGGCCGGATTGATCGAGGAGATTAACGCGCTGCTGCAACCGCCCATCCCGTGGGAGGTGCAGCTGGCCCGATGGTTCGATCATCATTTTCCGCCGCTGGAAACCCGGCGCACCTATGCGCGATTGTCGCGGCGCCAGTCGGCCACACCCGACATTCCACGCCCCCATCTGGGGGTGGATGAAAGCCGGCGGGCGGGCCGAACCTTCGGCGTGGTGCTCGATTCTTCCGGCTCGATGTCCCGGCAGATGCTGGCACGCGCGCTGGGCGCCATCGCCAGCTATGCCGAGGCGAAGGAGGTCGCGGCGGTTCGAGTGGTGTTCTGCGATGCGCGACCCCATGATGCCGGTTATCTGGCGGCGCATGACATTGCCGGTCGGGTGCGGGTGCATGGGCGAGGTGGCACCGTGCTGCAACCGGGCATCGACCTGTTGCAGGATGCGGCGGATTTCCCGCCGGACGGGCCGATCCTGATCATCACCGATGGTCAGTGCGATGTGCTGAAGATCCGGCGCAGCCATGCTTTCCTGATGCCGCCGGGCGCAGGCTTGCCCTTCGTGCCACGGGGCGAGGTGTTCCGGATGACGGACTGAGCGGATGGGATGGGGTCAGCCCGCAGGGACAGCCCCTCCGGACGTGCAGCTCCGCAGTGGCAAATAAGTTCATAACACGCTCTAGAATCGGCGAATGATCCATGCATCGGCCGATGTCGGCCCATTCGTCGATCCGGTTCGATGATTCCGATTTCCCGCATTCCAGGAGCTATCCATCCATGACGCCACCCGACATCTCTGTCCGTTTTCCCTGCCTCTCTCTGACGGTGCTGGCGGCGGCGCTGGCAATGGGCGCCTGCACCACCACCCAGCAGGAGACCGATCTGTCTTCCAGCTCGGGCACGAAGGTGGCGCATCGCGCGCCGATCATCCAGAAAACCTCGATGCAGGATCAGGCTCCGGCTGAGGTCGCTGCGACTGGGACGGATGCGAGCCAGGCTGGTGCGAATCAGGCAGGTACGAATCAGGCGGAGCCTGCCAGGATCGTGCCATCCACTCAGGCTGTCGTGCCGGCCCGGATGAGTGCGGCCGCTCAGGCGCCGGCTGCCGCCAGTGGCGTCGCAGCGGGTACGGCACTGGCCGGCAAGGAGGTGTCCGCGGGCAAGGCGATGGATTCGGATAAGCAGATGGTTGCAGGCGGGCAAGCGACCACGCCAGCGCCGTTCCGCTTCTCGCGTGCCGAGATGGAAGACATTGCCAACCCAGAGAAGCTCTCGTGGCGCATTTTTTACGACAAGCCTTCCAGCGGGCCGGATGCCCGCTGGTTCGATGCGGTCAAGCGGGGGGACCTCGACACCGTGAAGCAGCTGCTGGCCGCAGGTCAGAACATCGAGGCGAAGGACAATGCCTCGCTGGGGCAGACCGCGCTGGGTTGGGCGGCTTTCATCGGCTATGAAGACATCGTCGATCACCTGATCGCGCAAGGGGCCGATCTGAATGCGACCGACCGTGGCGATGTCTACAACGTGCTGAAATCGGCCGTGCTGGGCAAGAATGTCGACATCGTGAAAAAGATTCACGCGCTGCTGAAGGACCGCACCGATCTGAACGACCAGACGGTGGAAAGTGATGGTGAGACCCTGGTGATGGTGGCCGCCAGCAACAACCGGCTGGAGATCGTCAAGTACCTGATCTCGCAGGGTGCCGATCTGAACCTGGTGTCACAGCAGAAGAATCACAGTGCGCTGTCCTTCGCCTGTGCCCGCCATTACCCCGAGATGCAGCAACTGCTGATCTCTCACGGGGCCATCAACCACCGCACGGGCAAGCCGGGCTGCTGAGGCGCCGGGTTGCCTGAGGGATGCACTCAGTCCGGCGAGAGTCCCGCTTCGCTCACCAGCACCTTCAGCAGTTCTGCGGCGGGCAGGGCTCGTGCCAGCGGGGCGCCCTGGCCGGCCCAATGGGCGTTGTATTCCGTGCTGCCCTGTCGGGTGGCGGCGGCACTCAGCTGCTTCAGCACATCATAGGCGCGGGGGTAGGCCGCGGGTGAGGCGCCCTGGCTGCGCTCGATCTGCCGGATGAAGTCATTGAGCAATCCCCGGGCGGGGCGCCCCGACAGGGCAGCGGTCAGCCGGGTGTGCCGGGCACGGTCGCTCGCCAGTTGTGCCCGGTAGGCCGGGCTGGCCGAGGATTCCGGGCACAGGATGAAGGCGGTGCCCATCTGCACGGCTGCTGCGCCGAGATCCAGTGCGGCGCGAATGCCCTGACCCGTCATGATTCCGCCGGCGGCCACGACCGGCAGGTGGGTATGGGCCAGCAGCTGCGAGAGCAGCACCGCTGTTGGCAGGCGTTTATCCCCGGCTGTCGGGTCGAAGATGCCCCGATGTCCGCCTGCTTCGATGCCTTGGGCGATGATGGCATCCAGCCCGGCCTTTTCGATGGCTTCGGCCTCATCGAGGCTGGTGGCCGAGGCCATCAGGAAGATGCCGGCTTCCTTCAGTCGCGCGAGGCAATGGGCATCCGGCAGACCGAAATGAAAGCTCAGCACCGTGGGACGGGCTTCCAGCATCAGCGCCTGCATGTCGGTGTCGGCGAGAAAGGAAGCATAAATTTCCTTCAGCTGCCTCGGTGGTGAGGCGCCAAACTGGCTGAACATCGGTGCCAGACGCTCGACCCACGCGATATCGGCATCGGTGTCGGGCGCCGGTGGCTGATGGCAGAAGACGTTGAGGTTCAGCGGCTTTGCACCCATCGCCCTGGCTTCATCAATCATCTGCCGCGCCTGCGCCGGGCTGCTGGCCCCCAGTCCCAGTGAGCCGAGTCCACCTGACCGGCAGACCGCGGCGGCCAGTGCAGGGGTGGCAACCCCCGCCATCGGTGCCTGGATGATCGGGTGGCGGATGCCAAGTCGCTGGCGGAATCGGGCGGCGGCTGGGGTCATGTGCACTCCGGGGGCTGCTGGTCTGACTTCCGTGGCGGCCCATTTTACGCCCGCTTCCTGCCCGATGACTCGGGCTAGGAGCTTGGGCGTCAGGAATCGCGAAGGCGAAAATCGGCCCCGCCGAGCACAGTTTGTGCCCGATTCGCCGCCCCATAGCCGGCGCTATGGGGCAAGAAGCGGGTGCAAAATGGGCCGGCGCGGCCGGTTTGCAGCCCGCGACTTTCCTGCCGCCCAAGCTCCTGGGAGCCTGAGAACCGGGCACAAAACGTGATCGGCGGGACTGATTTTTCCGTCGCGATTTTTACCGCCTTTCTACCGCCCAAAGGCCTGGGCCGGGGCGTCGGCAAAGCAGTGTTGCAGCAAGGCCAGGGTGACGCGAGTGCGAGCCGATTGCACCCGGTGCGACGTCACCGCATAAATGTTGACGGATGGCAGGGTCCAGTCGGGCAGCAGAACCTGCAGGCGCCCGTCTGCCACCAGCTGACGGATGTCTCCGGCCAGTTGCAGGGACAGGCCAAAACCGCCCAGGGTCAGGGCTCGCACGGCAGAAAGCTGGTCACAAGCCAGGCTGTCATCGATTTGCAGCAGATGGCTGTCCTGGCCGCGGTGCAGGCTCATGCGAATCGGCCGGGCATGCAGCCAGGGATGCTGCGTGAGTTGGGATGGGTGCGTGATCGGAGCGTGTCCGGCCAGGTAGGCAGGGGCTGCGCAGATCTGCCATGGCCAGGAGGTCAGATGGCGGGCGATCAGGTCGGGGTCATCCAGGGCATGTTCGCCGCCACGTAGTGCAATGTCGATGGCCCCCTGCTGCAGATCGGTCAGCGTGTCACCCACCTGCAGGATGGGGCGGATGCCGGGGTATTCCTCGCGCAGGCGTCGAAGCGCCTGCTGAAAGGCGGGGGCATCGACCAGCCCGGACGCGATCGCCATGCGCAGTTCGCCGACGGCCTCCTCCTTCAGTGACAGCAGTGTGGCCAGCGTGTCGGCCAGGCTCTGCTTCAGGCGCCGGCAGCTGGCCTCCAGGGCGCGTCCGGCATCGGTGGGGGTCAGGCGGCGGGTACTGCGATGCAGAAGGCGGACGCCGTGCAGACCTTCCAGGCGCGAGACGTGCTGGCTGACGGCTGAGGCGGTCATGCCCAGGGTGCGGGCGGCTGCGTGCATGCTGCCGTGTTCCAGCACGGCAGCAAAGACCAGCATGGGCCGGAGGTCGTCCAGCAGGGCACGGGAAGGGAGCCCGGATGCAGAAGGGGGTGGTGACGTGGACATGACGGTATCATTAAGTTTATCTACATAAATAATACAGTGAACGGGGGCTTATCCTGCTTGTGATGGGGGCATAGAATCAGTACAGCTTATCGGAAAGGGCGATTGCCACACATGTGGACGGCCTTCCAGGCTGATTTCATTCAAGGGATACGCTGGACAAGTCCCGTTTCGGGACTGTGGCATCCACGTGGACTTGTTCAGCGTATCCAAAGATCCATGACAAGGAAGAACATCATGAAATACGCAGTGATCGGTGCAACAGGTTATGTGGGGCGTGCCGTCGTGGCTGAACTGGCCCGCCGTGGGCATCAGGTGGTGGCGTTTGTCCGTGATACCAGCAAGCCGCTGGACGGTGACGGTGTGCAGATGGAGGCGCTGGATGTGAGCAACCCTGTTTTTGCCGAGCGCCTGAAAGGCTTCGATGCCGTTGTCAGCGCCTTCAATCCCGGCTGGTCCAACCCCGACATCGCCGCAGACTTCACGCGCGGTTACGATGCCATCCTGAGCACCGCCAGAGCGGCCGCCGTGCCTTATCTGCTGGTGGTGGGGGGCGCTGGCAGCCTGTACGTGGCACCGGGTGTGCAGCTGGTCGACACACCGGATTTCCCGAAGGAGATCCACGCCGGAGCGGATGCGGCCCGCAAGCTGCTCGACACCCTCAGGCAGCAGCCGGATCTGAACTGGGCGATGGTGTCGCCGCCGGCTCTGCTGGGCGTGACTGGCGGGTACAGCGAGGCGCGCACCGGCCAGTATCGCCTGGGCAAGGACGAGCTGCTGATGGCTGGCGATGCACCGGCCGGCATCAGCGTGGCCGACCTGGCCATCGCCATCGCAGACGATGTCGAGAAGAAGGCGCACTTGCGTCAGCGCTTCACCGTGGCCAGTGCCTGAGGAGTTTGGCCGACAGGAAAGTCGAGGGCTGCAAACCGGCCGCGCCGGCCCGTTTTGCACCCGCATGCACCGGTTCAGGCTTGCGCGTCATGGCGCCCGATCAGCCATGCCGAGCAGGCCGAGACGAGGCCTGCGAACATGACGTAGGCGCAGACGAGCCACGGTTCTCCGCCGGCCTGCTGGAGCAGGGCGGTGGCGATGATCGGCGTGATCCCCGAGGCGAAGATGCCCGAGAACTGGTAGACGAAGGAAATGCCGGTATATCGGACCCTGGCGTCGAACAGGTCGCAGAACAGGGCTGCTTCGGGGCCGTAGATGCTGGCATACAGGATGCCGAAGGGAATGATGATGGCCAGCCAGACGGTGAGGGTGCTGGCGCCTTCCTGCATCAGCCAGAAGGCCGGAAAGGCCGAGGCTGCCGTGATCACCGAGCCCCATGCAAAGACGCGGGTTCGGCCGAGCCGATCCGACAGGTGGCCGAAGAAGGGAATGGTGAAGACCATGACCAGGGCGGCCGCCATCACGCCCAGCAGCGCATCCGTGCGGGGCAGTTTCAGGGTCGTGGTCAGATAGGTGATCGAGAAGACACCGAAGATGTTGAAGAACACGCCATCGATATAGCGGGCTCCCATGCCTTTCAGCGTGTTGCGGGGGTAGCGTCGCAACATGTCCATGAAAGGGATGCGGGCGGCGGCGTTCCTCTCCTTGACGTGCGTGAATTCGGGCGTTTCCTTGATGTTCAGCCGAATGTACATGCCCACGAAAACCATCGCTGCCGACAGCAGGAAGGCGATGCGCCATCCCCAGCTCATGAATTGTTCCTCGGTGAGCAGCAGCGACAGCAGGCCGACGATGCCCGAAGCCAGGCACAGGCCAAGCGCCAGACCGATTTGGGGCAGGGAAGCATAGAAAC
Source organism: Lautropia sp. (assembly GCA_030528325.1). Taxonomy (GTDB): domain Bacteria; phylum Pseudomonadota; class Gammaproteobacteria; order Burkholderiales; family Burkholderiaceae_E; genus Lautropia. The sequence continues at coordinate 22,007 of JAUMZD010000016.1, forward strand.
CGCGCTGGTGCCTGGGCGCATATTCATAAGCCATCAGGACGGCACCGTCCCATTCGCCGCCGAGGCCGATGCCCTGTGCGACGCGAAGCAGCAGCAGGAGAATGGGCGCCCAGATGCCGATCCGATCATAGGTAGGCACCAGACCGATCAGGAAGGTCGAGACGCCCATGATCATCAGCGTCAGCACGAGCATGCTCTTGCGTCCGATCTTGTCGCCGAAATGTCCGAAGATCAGACCACCCAGGGGGCGGGTGATGAAACCGACCGCAAAGGTCGTGTAGGCCAGCATGGTGGCCACCAGCGGATCGCCCGCGGGGAAATAGCTTTTGGCAAAGACGATGCCGGCGACGACACCGTAGAGGAAGAAGTCATACCACTCGATGGTGGCGCCGATCAGGGCGGAGGTGACGACGCGCCGCACGGCAGCAGGGGCCGGCACGCTGGCCGGGGCGGATGTGGGTGGGTGAGAGGTATTCATGATGCTGTCTCACGATGATCAGAGAAGTTGGGCTGAGGGGGTTCAAGATACTCAGAACGGGAAGTTGGTGATTGGGGGGCTTCCGAAGAAGCCGTGATGGGAATGAGTGAGCGTTCGGATCGGTGGACGTCCTGTGTCGTTCAGCACGGTGATCCATGGTCACTGAGGAGCTTGGGCGGCAGGCGAATGCTGCGTTCATGGTTTCAGGGCATCCTCCCGGATCATGTCGACGGCTTTCTCGGCCATCATCACCACGGGGGCGTTGGTGTTGCCCGAGACCAGCGTCGGCATGGCCGAGCAGTCGACGACGCGCAGGCCGCCGACGCCGCGCACGCGCAGGCGTTCGTCCAGCACGGCCATGGGATCCTGGCCCATCGCGCAGGTGCCGCTGGGATGGAAGATCGTCGCCCCATGCTGGCGGGCAAAATCCAGCAGCGCCTCGTCGTCCGTAGCTTCGGGGCCGGGGCGGTGTTCACGGGCCACGAAGGGGGCCATGCTGCGGCTCCGGGCGATGGCACGAGCGGCCTTGATGGCCGCAATGGCCGTCTGCCGATCCGTCTCGGTCGACAGATAATTCGGCTGCATGGCGGGGGGCTGCATCGGGTCGTTCGATCGGATGCGGACATGGCCTCGGGATTCGGGGCGCAGCTGACAGACCGACAGCGTGAAGCCGGAGAACGGATGCACCTTGCCGCCGGCCATGTCGGCCGAGAGTGTGGCGACATGGAACTGGATGTCGGGACGGGATGCTTGGGGATCCACCCGCATGAAGCAGCCGCCCTGGTTGATGCCGACGGCCAGCGGGCCTGAGCGTGTGCTGAGCCAGTCCCAGCCCATCCGGATACGCCCGGCAAGGCTTTTCAGCTGGTCATTGGTGGTGATGGGGCGACTGCATTCGTAGACCAGACGAAGCTGCAGATGGTCCTGAAGGTTTTCGCCCACGCCGGGGGCGTGATGCCGCACGGAGATGCCATGTGCCTGCAACAGGCTGGCGGGGCCAATACCGGAGAGCTGTAGCAATTGCGGCGACTGGATGGCGCCGGCCGCCAGCAGCACCTCGGCCCGGCAGCGCACCTCGTGTTCCTGCCCGCCCTGCCTGTAGCGCACGCCGGTGGCACGTGTACCCTCGAACAGGATCTGCGTGACCTGTGCGTCGGTGAGCACCTGCAGGTTGGGGCGATGGCGCGCCGGCTTCAGATAGCCGGTGGCCGTGCTGCATCGCCACCCCCGCCAGGTGGTCAGCTGGTAATAGCCGGCACCTTCCTGCGAGGGGCCGTTGAAGTCTTCGTTGCGTGGCACGCCCAGCTCGCCGGTACCGGCAATGAAGGCTTCGATCAGCGGATGCCGGGCACCGATGTCGGACACCTTCAGCGGGCCATCACTGCCATGAAAGGCACTGGCGCCCCGCTGGTTGTGTTCGCTGCGGATGAACCAGGGCAGCACATCGTTATAGGCCCAGCCCCGGTTGCCGAGTGCAGCCCAGTGGTCATAGTCCTCTCGCTGCCCCCGGATGTAGATCAGGCCGTTGATGGCGCTGGAGCCGCCGAGTGTCTTGCCACGTGGCCAGTAGATGCGCCGGTCGTTCATGCCGGGATCGGGCTCGGTCTCGAAACGCCAGTTGTAGCGGTCGCTCCACATCGTCTTGCCATAGCCGATGGGCAGGTGCAGCCAGAGAGAACGGTCTGGTGGGCCTGCTTCGAGCAGTAGCACACGGGTCGCGGGATCCTCGCTCAGGCGCCCGGCAAGCACACAGCCCGCCGAGCCTGCGCCGATGATGATGTAGTCGTACGCTTCGGAGGCGGGTGTTGAGCGCATGGGCCTTCTCCTCATTATCGGTTTCGATCAGTGAAACCCTGATTTCGTTTTTATTCTGAAGGCTTTTGGCTGCCGCGTCAGGAGGCTGGCCCATTGGGCCGTTTCAAGGCGTGGCGACGGCAGGCTCTGGTGTGGGATCAGGATCCGGAATCCGAATCCATCTGCTTCAGTCTGGTTCCGGGTGAGGCGGCACGGGCTTGCCATCCTGCTCGTCCTTGCGGTCGAACACCAGATCGTGTCCGAACACCAGCTGCAGCCACCCCGGATAGCTGTAGCCGGTGCCCAGGTGGTGATCGAGCACGGCGCCCAGCCCGAAAATGAAGAAGGCATTGCCCGCCATTTCCGGGTTGCCACGCGAGATGGCACGGGCCGTGGCATCGGGATGGGCCGGATGCCGGCACTGGATATGCAGATCATCGGCCGAGCGGTGTACCTGAACCGTGCTGTCCGATGAGGTTTCCAGCGTTTCACGTTCATTTTTCAGCGTGCATCGGGCATCGGACACCGCCTGCCCATCGGCCAGCCGGGCTTGTAGCCGGAGATCCTGCCGGACGTCGTTGACCATCGAGGCGCAGCCGCCCAGTCCGGCAGCCAGCAGCAAGAGAGGGATGAGTCGCATGAGGGGCTCCTGTCATCTCCCGGGGGCAGGAGAGATATTCGGTTTCTACGGTGTAGAAATTCTACACCGTAGAGTTCCAGGCGGTGGCCTTCTGGACTGAAAAGTTGGGGGCAGGGCGCTGTGAGCGGTATGACTGATGATGGATTTCGTTCAGCTGCGTATGCCGGCGAAGGTGACCGTTGATTCCGATGATCGTGACCACCATGTCAGCGGGGAGGTGAGATCACTGCGCGCTGCCAGCCCTCGATCAGGGCCCGAAGTCCGCGCTCGAACTGCGCATCGGGCTCGAAGGCATAGCCGGCGGCGAGTGCCTGCAGCAGGTGGGGGTGGCTGTCAGGCGTGATCGTCTGGAGCGCCTGGGTCACTTTGGCTTGATGCTGGTGCTGGCTGATTTCGCCCAGCACCTTGCCCACCGTGAAGGCCATCAGGCAATCGAGCAGGGGCATGGCTTCATGTGGCGGCAGCTCGGTGGCTTGCAGGCTGCGCAGGGTCTGTTCGATGAGGGCAAGCAGGGCCGGCGTGGTGGCCGGGCGTGTACCCATCAGCAGGGCCGCACGCGGGTGGGTCAGCAGGTGTGAACGTACCTGCCGGAAGAGGGTGTGCAGATGGCGCTGCCAGTCTTTGCCCGGCTGTGGCGTCTTCTGTGCCGCGCCCTGCCAAAGCCGTTCCACGATGGCGTCGAACACGGCGTCCTTGTTCGGCAGATGGTGGTAGATGGCCATCGGATCGACCCCCAGCTGTTTGCCCAGCGCCCGCATGCTGAACGCCTCGATGCCCACCTCGTCCACGAGGGTAAGGGCGGCCTGGGCGATGCGGTCACGGGTGAGGGGGGTGCGGGCGGACATGCGGCAAGCATAAGAAAAAAAAACGCCAGCAGCAAAGCCACTGGCGTGCGGTTCTTCTGCTCCCTGTTCCGGCCTTCGGTATCGCGCCGGTGGCGCCGGCCCATTTTGCACCCGCTTCTTGCCCCATAGCACCCGCTATGGGGCGGCGAATCGGGCACAAACTGTGCTCGGCGGGGCCGATTTTCGCCTTCGCGATTCCTACCGCCCAAGCTCCTAGGCAGGGGTGCGGGCCGTGAAGGATGGCGCTACAGGATCAGGGCAGCTCCACCTCCATGTCGTCCTTCTTCTTGATGGGCTTGACCAGGTCCTCGCGCTTCAGGCCGAGGCGCATCAGGATGGCGGCGGCCACGAAGATCGACGAATACACGCCGAAGAGGATGCCGATCGACAGCGCCAGGGCGAAGTAGAAGAGGGTGGGGCCGCCGAAGAACAGCATCGACAGCACCATCATCAGGGTCGAGGTGTGGGTGATGACGGTACGGGAGATGGTGGTGGTGATGGCATGATCGAGCACCTGGGCCGTCGTCATGTTCTTCGCCTGACGTTCGCGGAACTTCTCGCGAACCCGGTCGAAGATGATGACGGATTCGTTGACCGAATAACCCAGCACCGCCAGGATGGCGGCCAGTACCGAGAGCGAGAATTCCCACTGGAAGGCGGCAAAGAAGCCGAGGATGATCACCACGTCGTGCAGGTTGGCCACGATGCCCGCCACGCCGAATTTCCACTCGAAGCGGATGGCGAGGTAGATGACGATGCCGATGATCACCATCAGCAGCGCCATGGCGCCACCGGTGGCCAGCTCCTTGCCCACCTGTGGGCCGACGAACTCGTTGCGTCGCAGCTCCACCTTCGGGTCGATCTGCTTCAGCGCGCCCACCACCTGTTCGGCCTGCTGGGCGGCCGAGACGCCTTCACGCAGCGGCAGGCGAACCATCACGTCACGGGAGGTGCCGAAGTTCTGCACCTGCGGCTCGCCAAAGCCCAGCTCTTCGAGTTTGGCCCGGGTCTGTGTCAGATCGGCCGTGGTGCTGTAGTTGAACTCCATCACCGTACCGCCGGTGAATTCCACCGACAGGTTCAGGCCACGCGTCACCAGGAAGAAGACCGCCAGGATGAAGGCGGCGATCGAGATGCCGTTCAGCACGCCGGCGTGGCGCATGAACGGGATGTCACGTCGGATCTTGAATAATTCCATCGTCAGTTCACTCCGTTTCAGCGCTTGGCCGGTTGATCGGGTTTCCAGTCGCTCTGGCCGAGTGCCAGGCGCTTGATGCGCTTCTGGTGGCCGTACCAGAGGTTGACCAGCCCGCGGGAGACGAACACGGCCGAGAACATCGAGGTCAGGATGCCCAGGCAGTGGACGACCGCGAAGCCCTTGATGGGGCCGGAGCCGAAGGCGAGCAGTGCCAGGCCGGCGATCAGCGTCGTGATGTTGGCGTCCAGAATCGTGGCCCAGGCACGGTCATAGCCGGCCGCGATGGCGGCATGCGGCGTGGCGCCGGCCCGAAGTTCTTCACGGATCCGCTCGTTGATCAGCACGTTCGCGTCGATGGCCATGCCGAGCGTCAGTGCGATGGCGGCCATGCCGGGCAGGGTCAGCGTGGCCTGCAGCAGGGACAGGACTGCCACCAGCATCAGCAGGTTGAAGGCCAGCGCCACGGTCGAGAACAGGCCGAAGAGCGTGTAATAGACGATCATGAAGACCGCGATGGCGACGAAGCCCCAGGTGACCGAGGCAAAGCCCATCTGGATGTTCTCAGCCCCCAGGCTCGGGCCGATCGTGCGTTCCTCGATGATGTCCATCGGGGCGGCCAGCGCACCGGCACGCAGCAGCAGCGCCAGGTCGGTGGCGTTCTTCTGCGAGCCCATGCCGGTGATCTGGAAGCGGCTCCCCAGTTCGGACTGGATGGTGGCGACCGTCAGCACCTCGCCCTTGCCTTTCTCGAACAGCACCACGGCCATCGGCTTGTGGATGTTCTTGCGGGAGACTTCGCGCAGATGGCGGCCACCGGCCTCGTTCAGCGAGATGGCCACGGCCGGCTGGTTGTTCTCGTCGAAGGCGGCCGAGGCGCTGGTGAGGTGCTGGCCGGTGAAGATCGGCTCACGCTTCAGCACCACGGGGGCGCCACGGCCCTGCCGGAACAGGTCGGAACCGAAGGGCACGACGGCATTCTCGTTGTTGAGTGCCCGTTGTGCCTCGGTACTGATGTCCACCAGGCGCGCCTCCAGCGTGGCCGTGCGGCCCAGGATGTCCTTGGCACGGGCCGTGTCCTGCACGCCCGGCAGCTGCACGACGATGCGGTCGGCGCCCTGACGCTGGATGACGGGCTCGGCCACGCCCAGCTCGTTGATCCGGTTGTTCAGCGTCGTGATGTTCTGCTGTACCGAATTGTCGAGGAAGGTGCGCATGGCGTTCTCGGTCATCACCAGAACCAGGCGCGAATCGGCGCCGGATCCGCGCGCCGTGATGCTGAGGTCGGTCTGGTTGTCGCGCAGCACGCCTTCGGCCCGGTCGCGGGTTGCCTCATCGGCAAAGGCGACGACCAGCTGGTTGCCGTTGCGCTGGATGGCGCCGTGGCGAACCTTGCGATCACGCAGCAGCGTGCGCACGTCCGAGATCGCGCTCTCGAGGCGCTTGTTCAGCGCCTCGGTGGTGTCGATCTGCATCAGGAAGTGGACGCCACCCCGCAGGTCGAGACCCAGATACATCGGCAGCGCACGCAGCTGCGTCAGCCACTCGGGTGAGCTGGACAGCAGGTTCAGCGCCGTGATGTAGACCGGGTCGCTGGGGTCGGGGTTGAAGGACTTCTCCAGCACATCGCGGGCGCGAAGCTGGGTGTCGGGCGTGTCGAAACGGATCTTGACCGAGTTGGCATCGCGCAGCACGCCGGTGTGCCTGATGCCAGCCACGTCCAGTGCGGCGAGCGCACGGTCTTCCGTCGCCTGGTCGACCTGAACGGTCGCCTTCTGGCTTGAAATCTGAACCGCTGGCGATTCGCCGTAGAAGTTGGGAAGGGTATAGATCAGGCTGAAGATCAGTGCCAGCCCGATGACGGCGTACCGCCAGAACGGATATCGATTCACACTCAGATGGCCTTGATGGTGCCCTTGGGCAGAAGGGTCTGGACTGCGGATTTCTGGAAGTTCATGTTGACGGCGCTGCTGTCGCCCGAGGTGGCCACCTCGACGGTGACGTAGGCTTCGCCCACTTTCACCACGCGACCGACGATGCCGCCGGCGGTGATGACTTCATCACCTTTTTGCAGGGCGGCGAGCATGTTCCGGTGTTCCTTGGCCCGCTTCATCTGGGGACGGATCATCAGGAAGTACAGCACCACGAACATCAGGATGATCGGCAGGAAGCCGAGCAGCTGATCCTGGCCGGTGGGGGCGCCGGCGGCTGCCTGTGCGTATGCGTTGGAAATGAACACGTGAGAAACCCTCGTCGAATGATGGGAGAATGGGGCAGGGTCAAGCCCTGACGGTGAAGTACAGCGGGTGTGCCCAGAAACTGGGCACCAAACTGCCCATTATAGCTGCCGCCTCCATGCCACGCCCCTTGCCAACGGCGGTGTCGTGGGGTTGGATGTCCCTGATGCGGCAGGCAGGAAAGCTTCGATCGCCCCCGCGATGAAGTCCTCGCCGAGTATGGCGGCAGGGGCGGGGGCTGGCGTGGTGGAAGGATCGGTGGCAGGCAGGGCAGGCTGGAAGTGAAACGGTGTGGCGAATCGCCTACGGGTGATCCAGTCCGCGCTGCCGGTCGGCGAGGAACTCGGCGCGGAATGCCTCGAAGCGGCCTTCGGCGATGGCTTCCCGTGCTTCCTTCATCAGGTTCAGGTAGAAATGCAGGTTGTGGACGGTGGCCAGATGGGCGCCCAGCATCTCGCCCACCTTCTGCAGGTGATGCAGGTAGCCACGGGAATGGTGCTGGCAGGTGCTGCACTGGCAGGTCGGGTCAAGCGGGCGCTCATCGTCACGCCAGCGGGCGTTGCGGATCTTCAGGTCGCCATAGCGGGTGAAGAGCCAGCCGTTGCGGGCGTTGCGGGTGGGCATCACGCAGTCGAACATGTCGATGCCGTGGTGGATCGCGTCGAGCAGGTCTTCGGGGGTGCCGACGCCCATCAGGTAACGGGGTTTGTCGGCCGGCAGCCGGTGACCGATATGGTCGAGAATCCGCAACATGTCTTCCTTCGGCTCGCCCACCGACAGGCCACCGATCGCGTAGCCCTCGAAGCCGATCTCGGTCAGTCCGGCCAGCGATTCGTCCCGCAGATCCTCGAACATGCCACCCTGCACGATGCCGAACAGCGCGTTCGGATTCTCGCCTCGCAGGAACTCGTCCCGGCTGCGGCGTGCCCAGCGCAGTGACAGCTGCATCGACTCGGCCGCTTCCTTGTGGCTGGTCGGGTGGCCGTCGATCTCGTACGGGGTGCATTCGTCGAACACCATCGCGATGTCGGAGTTCAGCGAGCGCTGCACCTGCATCGACACCTCGGGGGTCAGCAGCAGCCTGTCGCCATTGATCGGCGAGGCGAAACGCACGCCTTCTTCCGAGATCTTGCGCAGTGCGCCCAGACTCCAGACCTGAAAGCCCCCCGAATCGGTCAGGATCGGGCGCTTCCAGCCATTGAAACCGTGCAGGCCGCCCATCTTTTCCATGATGGCGGTGCCGGGGCGCAGCCACAGGTGGAAGGTGTTTCCCAGAATGATCCGGGCGCCGACCGCTTCCAGGTCCCGGGGCGACATGCCCTTGACGGCGCCATAGGTGCCGACCGGCATGAAGATCGGCGTTTCGATCTCGCCGTGATTCAGCTTCAGCACGCCGCGCCGGGCGCGTCCATCGGTGTGGGTGGTGGTGAAATTCAGCATGCGTGTGTGGATCATGTTAGGCGCCGGGCGCACGATCGAGCAGCATCGCGTCGCCATAGCTGAAGAAGCGATAACGCTGGTCGATGGCATGCGCATAGGCGCGACGGATCGTTTCCCGTCCGGCAAAGGCGCTGACGAGGATCAGCAGCGTGGATCGGGGCAGGTGGAAGTTCGTGAACAGCCGATCCACCACCCGAAAGTCGTGGCCGGGCCGGATGAAGATGTCGGTCTCGCCCTGGCCGGCCCGGCCACCGCTGGCTTCCAGCGCCCGCAGCGAGGTCGTGCCGACGGCCACCACGGGCTTGCCGGCGGCCTTCGTCCGGGCGATGGCCTCAGCCGTTTCCGGACTGATCAGATAACGTTCCGAATGCATCCGGTGCTCGTCCAGGTTCTCGGTGCGCACTGGCAGGAAGGTGCCGGCTCCCACATGCAGGGTCAGGCGGGTGCTCTCGATGCCGCGCCCGGCCAGAGCGGCCAGCAGGGCTTCGTCGAAATGCAGTCCGGCTGTCGGGGCGGCCACTGCGCCCGGCTCACGCGCGAACACGGTCTGATAGCGCTGCTGGTCGTCCTGATCGGGCTGGTGCTGGATATAGGGCGGCAGCGGCAGGCTGCCCAGTCGCTCCAGCACATCGGCGGCCGGCTCGTCGAATCGAAGCCGTAGCATCATGCCACCGGCCGAGCGGCCTGCCATCACGGTGGCCGAGGCGCCCCGTGCCGCCGGTGACGAGGTTCCGGCCGCAGCGTGAGGTCTTTCCGCTTCGGGGCGACTGCCGGCGGCATCCGTGTCGGTTGCGTGCTCACCGAAGAAAAGCCGGCTGCCTTCCTTCGGCGCATGGCTGGCGCGCACCATCGCCAGCACCTCGAACTCCCCGTCCAGCCGTTCGACCATCACCTCGATGCGGCCACCACTTTCCTTGCGTCCGAACAGGCGGGCATTGATCACCCGGGTGTCGTTGAACACCAGCAGACTGCCGGGCGCCAGCAGCTCGGGCAGATCCGTCAGCAGCAGGTCGGCGGCGCTGGCGGACGGGGCCTCGGTGGCCGTGTCGGCCAGCCGGCTGACATCGAGCAGTCGCCCGCCCGCGCGTGTCTCGGGCGGATGCTGGGCGATCAGTTCCTCGGGCAGGTGGTAATCGAAATCGGACAGCTTCATGGGGGATGGGCTGGGGTGATCGGGGCGTTGGCGTTGTCCTGCGGGCATGGTGCCAGGGGGCAGCAGAGGTGCGAGCCTTTGCACGGGGGGCGTCAGGGGCTGCTCATCCTTGCTTCGGTACGGTTGCCGGAAAGGGGGCTTGCGGCACGGGGCGTTGCATCAGGCAGGCGCCTTCGCCATAGCCCGCCAGCTTCTCTCGCAACCGGCGTGTCTCGTGGGGGCAGCCCGGTTGAACCGGTCTGAAGCCCTGTCGATGCCAGTAGCCATTGGCCCCGGCCAGCGACACGAGGCGGATGCTGCGCACCTGCAGACGCTGGGCCGTGCGTTCGACCGCCTGTAGCAGCTGCCGGGCCACACCACGGCCCTGCCAGCGCGGGTTGACGGCGCAATCGTGGATGAACCAGTGCCGGCGTGCCGGGGGAAGTGCATTCAGCGTGGCGCCCAGCGCCGGCGGCAGGCCATCATCCCAAGGGTACGACACCAGATAGCCGGCTACCTGCCCGCCTTCCAGCACCAGCTGGCAGCCTTCAGGCGCCAGTTGCTGGCGGTTGGCAAAGAATTCGATCGGCTCCAGAACCGGCAGGCCGGCATAGGCCTGTGCCTGCACCTCCATGACGGCAGGCAGCCATGCCGTCTGCATCGGCACCAGAGCCATGGGGGCCGGCCCTGAGTGCCCGGAAAGTCGGGCTGGGGTTCTGGTGGTGGGTGGTGTACCGACCGCATGGCCAATGTCTGGGCTCGAGGTGGGATGAATCCTGGTTTCGGGCTGGTGGGGGACGGGCGCGGGCGGGCCGCGTCGATCGGACAGGAATGACATGGAAACGGAAAATCCGGTTGTCGACAAAAGCCAACCCATTTGGCAAAGCAACCGGGAATGCGGCATAATGCAAAGCCCGACATGATCGCATGGAAGCTTGCTGCTGTGCCAGCCCATGTCGGCTTCAATCCTCAAATGCCCGGGTGGTGAAACTGGTAGACGCAGGGGACTCAAAATCCCCCGCCGCGAGGCGTGTCGGTTCGAGTCCGACCCCGGGCACCATCAATCCGGCCGATGACGTCGTGCATCGCGCCGTCATCAGGATCTCGACCCCTCGTCGATCGGTCGATGGTCTCAGCCGAGGCACACTGCCCGCAGCTTCCTCCGGTTGTCCCGCCGTCGTCCTGTTGCGCCTGCGCTGTTCTGCTCATCGGCCCCGTTTTCTTTCTGCCGATGAGCCATCTGCACATCCGGGAGGCCACGCCGGCCGATACCGACCTGATCCTGCATTTTGTCCGCGAGCTGGCGCACTATGAAAAGGCGCTGGCTGAACGGGGGTTTTTTTAGTCTCAAGAAACTCATAAAATACGCTATGCGTATAACGTGTATTTGGAGGCGGGATGCATAAACGAATGACGATCACGCTGGACGAGGCGGTCTATGAAGGGTTGTACCGTCGGGTAGGCAAGCGCCGCATGAGTCAGTTCATTGAGGATCTCATCCGTCCGCATGTGGTCGATACGGCGTTGGACGATGGCTATCGTGCCATGGCCGCTGATATTGAACGTGAAGGTGAGGCTCAGGAATGGTGTGACGCTTTGATGGGGGACGTGGCAGATGCGTCGCGGTGAAGTCTGGTGGGTGGCATTTGATCCGGCGGTGGGGAGTGAAATCCAGAAGACACGCCCGGCAGTAATCGTGAGTAATGATGCTGCCAATCGGCATCTGGCGCGTGTGGTGGTGGTGCCGGTGACCACTAACGTAGAAAGACAGTATCCGGGCGAGGCAATCGTGTCCGTCGCTGGAGAGCGACGTAAAGTAATGGCAGACCAGATCATGGCCGCTGACAAGTCTCGGCTCAAGCAGTCCATCGCCACACTATCCAAGGCCGACATGTTGGCGGTAGAAGACGCGATCAAGCTCCATCTAGGTCTGCCCAGGTAGAGGGTGTCAGGCGACGCCCGCCCCCGTGGACAAGTTTTCATCCCTCGCACACAGAATTTCGGACACTCCCCTCAGCAGCAGTACGCCAGCGTCAGAGGTGATCGTGCCACCATCAAAGGCGGCCACCGCCTGCTTCCCGACGGTCCTTTCGACTACCAACGACTCTGCGCTACACTGTGTCAGCGCAGACGTTCTGCCAGCACCTCCACCGGATGCCGCAGCCGTTCTCCGGCCATCCGCTTGACCTGGCTGCGGCAGGAGTAGCCGGTGGCGAGCGCCTCGCCGCGTTCGGCGGCCGCCTCAATCTGCGCCTGCCACGACTGGCTGTAGATGGTCTTCGAGGTGTCCAGGTTGCGGCTTTCGTGCCCGTAGGTGCCTGCCATGCCACAGCAGCCGGTGGCGGGGGCATTCAGCGTCAGGCCGAACTGACGGAACAGCTTCACCCATTGCGCGGTGCTGTCCGGCGCATTGGTCTTTTCAGTGCAATGGCCCAGCAGGCGATAGATGGGTGAGGCCGGCATCCGGGCCTGAGGGCTGGCCGGCATGGCCGATGGGGTATCGCCCTGTCGGGGGGCTGCCGGGGGGTGCAAGGTTTCGGTCGGCGGGTGTGTGGCGGCTGAAGGCTGGGCAGGCTGCCGTGTGGCGGGCGCTGATGCCATGGCACCGCCCAGTGCCGCCTCGATGACGTCGCCCACCGTCAGCAGCCATTCCTGCGGCAGCATCACTTTGGGCACTTCGCCGATGCCGTCCACCTTCAGGTATTCCTGCCGGTAGATCAGCGTCATCGGTGGGTCGAGACCCACCAGCGGGATGCCGAAGCCGGCCAGCGCCTGAAGGCCACGGGCGTTTCGGATGGCGGCTCGCTCAAAGGCCGGCAGGAAACCCTGCACCTGGAGTGGCTTGCCGTTGGGACGTAGCGGTGCCAGCCAGACCTTGAAGCCCAGTCGCGCTGCCAGCTCGATCAGCGCGGCCAGTGGTGCGTTCTCGAAGTAACGGGTGAAGCTGTCCTGCACCAGGATCACGCTGCGGGCCCGCTCCCCGGCACTGAGGCCCGACAGGGCGGCCGGGGTGGCGGGCCGAACCTGCCACGTTTTCAGGATGGCACCGAAGTCGCTGCGATCGAGCAGGGGGCTGTCGACCATGCCGAGCCGTTCGGCCAGCAGCTTCTGGCCCCACCGGCTGCCCATCACGTGGTTGTAGAGGGCCGGCACTTTCGAGAGCAGCGGCATCGAGAATTCCAGTGAGCCGATCAGGTAATCGCGGGCAGGGCGCAGATAACGCTGGTGATAGAGCTGCAGGAAACGAGAGCGGAAATCCGGCACGTTGACCTTGATCGGGCACTGGCCGGCGCAGGATTTGCAGGCCAGACAGCCGCTCATGGCCTCATAGACCTGGTGCGAAAAATCCGGTGTGCCCTGCCGGGCGGCGCGGGTGTTCTGCCAGCGTTGCCACAGGCTGCCGATGAAGGAGGGCGGGTTCTGGGCGGCCGCGAGGACATCGACCCCGGCACGTCCCTGCAGGCGTAGCCACTCGCGCATCATCGAGGCGCGGCCCTTGGGGGAGTGGATGCGATCCCGCGTGGCTTTCCAGGACGGGCACATCGCGTCGTCCGGGTCGTAGTTGTAGCAGGCACCATTGCCGTTGCAGTGCATGGCCGAACCATAGCTTTGCCAGACCCGTTCATCGATCTGGCGGTCGTGCTCGCCGCGCGTGGGTACGCCGTCGATTTTCAGCAGCCGGGCCGGGCTCTGCCACGGGGTGGCGATCTTGCCGGGGTTCAGCTGGTTGTGGGGGTCGAAAGCGGCCTTGAGCTGTTGCAGGGTGGGGTACAGGTCCCCGAAATAGCTTTCGGCATATTCCGAGCGGACGCCTTTGCCATGTTCGCCCCACAGAAGCCCGCCGTGACGCTGGGCCAGGGCCGCCACCTGGTCGCTGATCGGGCGGATCAGCGCGGCCTGCTTCGGGTCTTTCATGTCCAGAGCCGGGCGCACATGCAGCACGCCGGCATCGACGTGACCGAACATGCCATAGCTCAATTGGTAGCTGTCCAGCAGTGCCCGGAACTCGGCGATGAAATCGGCCAGATTCTCGGGCGGGACGGCCGTGTCTTCGACGAAGGGCAGCGGGCGGGCTTCACCCTGCACGTTGCCCAGAAGCCCGACGGCCCGCTTGCGCATGGCGTAGACCCGCTTGACGGCATCGGAGCCGATGGCCAGCGTATGGCCCAGCCGTTCGACCGTGGTGTCCTGTTTCAGGTGTTCGATGAAATGCGCCACGCGGGCATCGACCTCGGCCGGGTCGTCACCACTGAACTCGACGAGGTTGATGCCCAGTGTCGGCCTGTCGGCCTGCGCCGGAAAATACTCGGCCACGCTGTTCCAGACGAAATCGTTCATCGCCAGCAGCAGCACCTTCGAGTCCACCGTCTCGATCGACAGCGGCTTCAGGGCGATCAGCGCCCGTGCGTCGCGCAGCGCGTCCATGAAGGCGGCATAGCGCACGTTGACCAGCACCGAGTACTTCGGGATCGGCAGCACGTTCAGGCGGGCTTCGACGATGAAGCCCAGCGAGCCCTCGGCGCCGCACAGCACGCTGTTCAGGTTGAAGCGGCCATCCGGCTCGGTCAGGTGGGGCAGGTCATAGCCGGTCAGGCAGCGGTTGAGCTTCGGAAAGCACGCCCGGATCTGCTCGGCCTTGTCCTCGATGATGCGTCGCGCCGTGCGGTGGACCTTGCCGATGCGCCCTTCCTGCGCACAACGGGCGTCCAGCTCGGCGGTCGTCAGCGGGTGGCTGTCGAGGCGCTCGCCGCCCAGCAGCACGAAATCCAGCGCCAGCACATGATCGCGGGTCTTGCCGTAGGTGCAACTGCCCTGGCCGCTGGCGTCGGTGTTGATCATCCCGCCGATCGTTGCCCGGTTGGAGGTGGACAGCTCGGGCGCGAAGAAGAAACCATGCGGCTTCAGCGCGGCGTTGAGCTGGTCCTTGACCACACCGGCCTGCACGCGAACCCAGCCTTCCTCGGCGTTGATCTCGAGGATCCGGTTCATGTGCCGGGACAGATCCATCACGATCCCGCTGGTGAGCGACTGCCCGTTGGTGCCGGTGCCCCCGCCCCGGGCCGTCACCGCCACGCCGCGATAGTCGGGTTTGGCCAGCAGCCGGGCGATCAGCTCGACATCGGCTGCGTGTTTCGGAAACACGGCGGCCTGGGGCTGGAACTGATAGATCGAATTGTCGGTGGAGAACAGCGTGCGGGTTGCGTAATCGTCCTGGATCTCGCCTTCGAAACCCAGGGCACGCGCCTCTGCCAGAAAGGCACGATAGATCAGGGGCAGGTTGTCGGCAGTCAGCGGCAGCGGGGCGATGGGCATGGGGCCTGGGTGTACGGCGTGGCAGGTCGTGCACGGGCGTGTGCCGTGCAGACGCGCGAACAAGGGGGGAGCGCGTCCGTGACACGCTCTGACAAACCTGACAGTATCCCCCCAACCTGCCCGGCTGGCAATTCAGCGGGGGCGGACATTTGATGACGGAAGGGCGTATGATTGGAGACATGTTTGGAGGACAGGATGGCACAGCTCACGTTATATCTGGATGACGCGACCGAACAGCTGATGGAAGAGGCTATTTCGGCCAGCGGTGTGTCCAGAAGTCGATGGGGGGCCGAACTGATCCGTGAAAAACTGGCCCAGCAATGGCCGGAGGAGGTTCTGGCGCACTTCAAGCTTTCAACGCCTTCGCATGCCAGGCCAGGTGCTCGCCGATGAAGCTGCTGATGAAGTAGTAGCTGTGGTCGTAACCGGGGCGCAGGTTCAGCACGAGCCTGTGGTCGTGGTCGTCACAGGCCTCGATCAGCAGCTCGGGCTTCAGCTGTTCCTTCAGGAAGCTGTCGTCTGCGCCCTGATCCACCAGCATCGGCAGGCGCTCCCGGGCCGAGGCCACCAGTGCGACCGTATCGTAGGCCTGCCAGCTGCTCTCGTCTTCTCCCAGATAGGCGGCAAAAGCCTTCTGCCCCCAAGGCACCTGCGAGGGCGCCACGATCGGGGAAAAGGCCGACACGCTCCGGTAACGGCCCGGGGTGCGAAGCGCCACCATCAGGGCGCCATGCCCCCCCATCGAGTGCCCGCTGATCGCACGGGCTGCCGTCACGGGGAAGTGGGCCTCGACCAGGGCCGGCAGTTCCTCGACCACGTAGTCGTACATCCGGAAGTGACTCGACCACGGCGCTTGAGTGGCGTTCAGGTAGAAGCCTGCGCCCTGGCCCAGGTCATAGGCCGGATCATCGGGCACGCCGTCGCCGCGAGGGCTGGTGTCCGGGGCCACGATGATCACGCCATGCTCGGCGGCATGGGCCTGGGCGCCGGCTTTCGTGATGAAGTTCTGCTCGGTGCAGGTCAGGCCCGAGAGCCAGTACAGCACCGGGCATGGGCCCTCCTTCACCTGCGGCGGCAGATAGATGCCGAAGCGCATGGGCGTGCCGGTGCTCGTGCTGTCATGTTCCCAGACTTCCTGCACACCGCCGAAACAGGCGTGTTGCTCGATTCTTTTCATCTGCGATGGACTCCGTGGTCTGTCGGTGCTCATGGGGTGTCCGGATACCTGCTGCACTGTTCGGGCCGCTCAAGAACGGCTTCGTCGATCAATAATGCACGACGCTGCGGATCGACTTGCCTTCGTGCATCAGCTCGAAAGCCTGGTTGATGTCTTCGAGTGGCATCGTGTGCGTGACGAAGGGGGCCAGTTCGATGTCGCCCCTCATCGCGTCCTCGACCATGCCGGGCAGCTGCGATCGGCCCTTCACGCCGCCGAAGGCCGTGCCCAGCCAGCGACGGCCCGTCACGAGCTGGAAGGGGCGGGTCGAAATCTCCTGACCGGCGCCGGCCACACCGATGATCACCGATTGTCCCCAGCCCCGGTGCGCCGCTTCCAGTGCGGCCCGCATCACGTTGACGTTGCCGATGCACTCGAAGGTGTGATCCACGCCCCAGGTCGTCATCTCGATCAGCACCTGCTGGATCGGCTTGTCGTAGTCCTTCGGGTTCAGGCAGTCGGTGGCGCCGAACTGTTTGGCCAGCTCGAACTTGGCCGGGTTGGTGTCGATGGCGAAGATCCGGCCGGCCTTCGCCTGTCGTGCCCCCTGAATGACGGCCAGGCCGATGCCGCCCAGGCCGAATACGGCCACCGAGTCGCCGGCCTGCACCCTGGCCGTGTTGTGGACGGCGCCGATACCCGTGGTGACACCACAGCCCAGCAGACAGACATGCTCCGGGTTTGCCTCGGGGTTGATTCTGGCCAGCGAAACCTCGGCCACCACCGTATATTCGCTGAAGGTCGAGCAGCCCATGTAGTGGTAGAGCGGCTGACCGTTGTACGAGAAGCGGGTCGTGCCATCGGGCATCACGCCCTTGCCCTGGGTGGCCCGCACCGACACGCACAGGTTCGTCTTGCTGCTCTTGCAGAACAGGCATTCGCCACATTCGGCCGTGTAGAGCGGGATGACGTGATCGCCAGGCTTGACCGAGGTGACGCCTTCGCCCACTTCGACGACGATGCCGGCGCCTTCATGG
Source organism: Lautropia sp. (assembly GCA_030528325.1). Lineage (GTDB taxonomy): Bacteria > Pseudomonadota > Gammaproteobacteria > Burkholderiales > Burkholderiaceae_E > Lautropia. The sequence goes on from JAUMZD010000016.1 coordinate 39,274, forward strand.
CCGAGCACGGCCGGAAACAGCCCTTCGGGATCATCGCCCGACAGCGTGAAGGCGTCGGTGTGGCAGACGCCGGTGTGCGTGATGCGAACCAGCACCTCACCCTTGCGTGGCGGTTCGACGTCGATCTCGACGATCTTCAGCGGTTCGCCAGCGGCAAAAGCAACGGCAGCACGGGATTTCATGAGTCAGCTCCAGAAACGGGGGCAGGGGGCGGAACCCGATCCGGCCTCGGAGGACGGGACGGATCCGAGCACCGCTCATTGTGGCATGGAAGACAGAAGCTTCCATCCAAAACCGCTGGCGACTGGGGGGCGTGTGCCGCTTCCGTCCGCCAGGGGCCGGCGGTGCCGGTTTTCGCCGTCGCGATTCCTACCGCCCAAGCTCCTGGGGCAAATGGACAGGGCTCAGCTGATCGCCAGCCGAAGCAGCCAGTAGACCAGGGCTGACAGCAGTGCCGAAGCTGGTACCGTCACGACCCAGGCGGCCGCCACCGTCACGAAGTGCGAGCGGCGGACGAGCTTGCGGCGAGTACGCTCCTCGGGGGCGACCACGAGCTTGCCCTTGCTGATGTTCAGCAGCCGTGCGCGGCGTGCCTCGTGCCATTCCCGAAAGAAGCCGACGCCGAAGATGGCACCGACCGCGATGTGGGTCGAGCTGACCGGCAGGCCCAGCCATGAGGCAACGATCACGGTCACGGCGGCCGAGATGGCCACGCAGTAGGCACGCATCGGATTCAGCTTCGTGATCTGGCTGCCGACCAGATGGATCAGCCGTGGACCGAAGAGCATCAGACCCATGCTGATGCCCAGCCCGCCGATGACCATGACCCAGAAGGGGATGCTGACCTTCGAGCTGCCGATGTCGCCGGTCTCCACCGCATGGACGATGGCCGCCAGCGGGCCGATGGCGTTGGCCACATCATTGGCGCCATGCGCGAAGGAGAGCAGGGCAGCGGAGGCCACCAGCGGCAGGGAAAAGAGCTTGCGGATCGACTTCTTGCCGTTTTCCAGACCCTCGGACTGCTTGTGGATCAGGGGGACGGAAGCGAACCAGGCTGCGACACCGACGCCCAGACCGATCAGCACGGAGGCGCCCAGGCCGAGCTTGACGACCTTGGAGAAACCTTTCAGGGCGAGATAGGTACCGAAGGCGCCTGCCATGAAGCCGATCAGGATCGGCACCCAGCGGCGAGAGGCAGCGATCTTGTCTTCCTGATAGACGATCTTCGCCTTGATGAAGGCCAGAAAGCCCGCGGCGATCAGACCGCCCATCACGGGGGAGATCACCCAGCTGGCGGCGATGCGCCCGAGTCCGCTCCAGTTCACCACATGGGATCCGGCTGCCATGATGCCGGCGCCGACCACGCCCCCGACGATGGCATGGGTGGTGGAAACGGGGGCGCCGATATAGGTAGCGGTGTTGAGCCACAGCGCGGCCGCCAGCAGGGCGGCGAGCATGGTCAGGATGAAGGTGCGGGCATCGGCCACGGCGTCAGGCTGCACGATGCCGGATGCGATGGTGTTGACCACGTCACCGCCGGCCAGCAGGGCGCCAGCCGTCTCACAGATGGCGGCGATGATCAGCGCACTGCCCAGTGTGAGGGCATTGGCCCCGACGGCCGGCCCCATGTTGTTGGCCACGTCGTTGGCCCCGATGTTCAGCGCCATGTAGGCGCCGACCACGGTGGCCACCACGACGACGAAGGTGCCGGGCTGGATCCCCGTGAAACCGAGGGCAGCAGCCCCCACCAGCACGATGAAGGCCAGCGCGATACCGGGCGCCACCAGCGGACGGGCCACGAAGGTGGAGGCTTGTTCGATGAAGCCGACGCGCTTCAGGTCCTTGTCCAGCGTCTTCCATTTGGTGCGCTGGGGTTGATTGGGGGCGTTGGAGGGCGAGCTCATACCGAGAGGCTTCTTTGGATGAAAATGATCGGGCCTTGTCTGTGGGCGCTGCCGATGCAGGGGCAGCGTCGTCGTCAGCTTGCAGCCACCTTGCGCAGCAGCGCCGCCAGTTCGGGCTGGTCGACGATGGATGCTGCTTCAGCAAGTTTCCACCAGCGTCGCTCCCGTTGCCCGGCCTCGGGGTAATCGTCCGACAGGGTGGCCTGATCCATCTGGTAGACACGGACTTCCACCTGTTGCACGAAGTTGTTCGCCCGTACCTGGGCATGCAGATAACGCCCGATGGACTCGGGGTGGATCCGGCCCTTGATGCCGGCCTCTTCCCAGGCTTCCTGCTCGGCCGAGCCGATCAGATCCAGTCCGGCGGCGGGCCAGCCCTTGGGCAGTATCCATCGCTTGGTCTTGTGGCGACGGCCACGGCTCGTCACCATCAGAACCTCACGATCCGCGCCTTCTCCCCGAAGGCAGAGAGCCGCCACCTGCAGGCGCCGTGGACGAAAACCGAGCAGATCACGAAAGATACGGAAAATGGCCATGCAGAAGCTTTCTCTGGTCAGTACGGACGGAGAGGCGGCCAAGCGCTTGTGCGGCAGGAGTCACGACGGCGAAAACCGGCCCCGCCGGGCACAAAAAATGGGCCGGCGCGGCCGGTTTGCAGCCCGCGACTTTCCTGCTGCCCAGGCTCCCAGGCCACCTCATCATGAAAAGAATACCAGCATCCGGGCCGGAATGCCCGCAGATGGCCTTCCTGTATCGTCGGTTAGGCGTTTGGCCGGCCGGGAGGCCGACCGGTGGCGGGCAGGTGTGTCCCAACCTGCGGGGCGGCTCAGTGGCGCGTGCGGCTCACCGCCTGGCTGGCCGCATCCGTGCCCTGATGCAGCGGCCGTGCCGGCACGCCGCGCTTGCTCTCGAAGGAGAGGGCGGGCTGGCCGGTTTCCGTCTGCACGCTGGTGTTCTCACCCTGGGCCTGACGGGCCTTGACCTGCTCGATCACGGTGTTCGAGCAGCTGCCCTCGATGAAGTCGGCCCGGTGCAGCATGCCTTTCTTCGCGTCGATGAACAGGCTCTGGGCATCGCCTGCGCTCTGGGCGCTGCTGGTCACGAGCCGGCTCCTGCGGGGCAGGGTGCGGCCGTCGATCTTCAGCACATGGGTGCGTGGGCGCAGACCGCAGTGGCTGTACTTGCCGTGCGCATCCGTCACCATCCAGGTGCCGTTCTGCAGGTACAGGCGCACACCGGGGATGCCGAGTTCCTCGACATCCTTTTTGGCGTTGCCGTTGCAGTCGACGAAGACCTGACCGGCCACGCAGGCTTCCTCGCTGAAGATGCCGGCACGAACCTGCACCTTCCAGCGCGACTCGTTCGAGCAGGTCGAGGTGCCGGCCCCGTTGGGGGTCAGACATTCGACGTGCACGCGGTTCGTGCCATCGCCTTCCAGAGAGCCGACGCCCAGGCGCACGCGGTAGGTGATGATGACATCACCAGGCTGGTGCTGGCCGGGGGCCTTCAGGGACGGACTGCCCGAACCCTGCCCGTGAGAGGTGAAGTTGCCCGTGTGGAGGCTGCCGGTGCGGTTCCGTCCGTTCGTCGCACCCGGCTTTGCGGCAGCCGTTGCGTCTGTCCCGGTGCCCTCGATCCGGTCGAGCGTGAGCCGCAGTTCGCGCATGCCCTGTTGCCGGATCTCGACCAGTTGAGCCCCCTGCACGCGCACCGAGCCGGGCTCGAGCCGGAAGCCGGGCGGCAGCCGGTCGACGACCACCGGCGAGATGGCCGGGCCGGTGCCCTGGTTGCGGATGCGCAGCTGGTAGGTCACTAGATCCCCCAGCTCGGCGGCTTGGGTGTTGCCCCGTTTTTCGATCGTCAGGCGGGCTTCATCGGCGGGCACCGGGGTGTCGATACAGGCTTGGCTCGTCAGCGGAGCGGCATCGGGCGTGTCTGCCGAGTGGTTGCGCAGGCTGAGGCGGTTGAAGAGGCCCTTGCCTTCGGCGGCCTCGGTGCTTGCGCAGCGGTTGTTGGCCGTGCTGCTGCCGTAGGGCACGCGGATCTGGAAATCCATCAGGTAGAGATCCTCGGCGCCGATGGCAAGTGGCTGCTGCTCGGCCAGTGCCCAGCTGCCATCGTTGGCGGCGGTCACCGACAGGGGGCGGTCGTTCTTCAGGATGCGGGTGCCGATGATCTTCACGTCGGGGTCGAAGGCCGGGGTGTCGATCAGGGAATACAGGCCCGCGGCACCGGCCTCGTGCTTGACGCTCACGCGGTACTGTACCTGATAGTCACTGGGGGTTCCCGGTACCGGTTGAGGTTCGCCCACGACTTCCTTGACCGCCTTCAGTGTGGCGGGAATGTCCTTCAGCTCGATGTGGCAGATGACGTTCTGATGATCGTGCAGCGTCAGCAGATCGTCTTCGAGTGTGCCTTCGGAGCAGACCCATTTGCCGGTGAGATAGCCTGGTAGTGAAGGCTTTTCCAGCCGGTAGGTACCCGGACGAACCGGGGCGACGGTGACGGGGCGCGTGCCGGTGATGCCACTGATGGCGTGGTCGGGCCCCTGTGCACCCACCGTGGTGTCACGCGAGGTAGCGGTGCCGCCGTGGCTGTTGAGCACATCGAGCACGAGCGTCAGGCTGATGGGCTGGTCGGTGTTGCTGATCGTGCAGGTGGCGTGCTCTCCCTGGGCGAGGCTCAGCTGATGGCCGTCCAGGGTGCCGGCGTCGCACTCCCAGACACTGGCCACATACTTGGGCAGCTCATCCTGCCGGAGCGCATAGGTGCCGGGCAGGACGGAAACACCCGTCACGGAGGCCTGCCCCGTGGTGCCAGACATCGGGGTGGGGCCGTCGGCGTGCAGGACGAAGTGCTGGGGCGTGGCCTTGCCACCATGGCTGTTGGTCACGGTGGTGGTGAGCGTCAGACGGGCAGGCTCATCATCGTAATGGATGGCGCAGACCGCATCGTCATCATGGCCCAGGTTCAGCGTGTACGGGGCAGGCGCTGCGCCGACCTCGGATTCTCCTGGTGTCGAGGCGTTGCTGGCTGCACCGTGCGGAACGGGTTGGCCGTTGACCGTGCACTGCCATGAACCCGCGCGATAGCCGGGCAGTGGCGTGGCGTTCAGCACATAGGGGCCCGTCGGCACCTGGATCAGCGTGACGGAGGGGGTACCGCTCGAGCCGTTCAGGGTGGAATCGCCCTGGCCGTTTCGGGCAGCGCTCAGCTGGATGTCCGAGACCGAACGCTGGCCACCATGGTCATTCGTCAAGGTGCTGACCAGTGTCAGACGTGGCGTGAGCCGGCTTTCGGTGAAGTGATAGCCCGTGGCCATGTCGCCGGTGCCGAGCGTGATCTGGGCAATGCTGCGGCCATCGGCCGAGACCTGTCCACCGGCGCTGCCGGCATGTGTCTTGCCCGGTTGCTTCGTCACCTCACTGACACGGGAAAGCGTGTAGGTGCCATCGAGCAGGCCGCCGAATGTCGTCAGCGGTGTGCCGCTGCAGTCTTCGCTGGTGTAGATCTGATGCTTCTGATCCGGGGTGAAGGCAAAGTGGCCGTGCTCGTCGGTATGACGGGAGAGCGTGACGGGCTGCCCCTTGCTGTTGGTGCCGCTCAGGCGCACACACTGGCCGGGCAGGGCCGTGTCCTCGGTGTCGAAGACATTGTCCTGGGTGCCGTCCACGAAGACCCGCCCGGACAGGCCGCTCATCTGACGGACGATCCTGACGTGCAGGTCCGACTGGGATTCGACATACAGCAGCGGACTGCTCTCGTCAGGCGGGCGCGTGTCGACGTGATTGGCAAAGATGTTGCCATCATGCGACTTGAGCGGGTCGGATTGCAACGAGACTTTCACCTCATAAGGGATATTGGCCTGCAACAGACGCAGCGAGGGGCTGATACGGATGGCCGTGCTCTCACCGATGGCGGCGGGGCAGCCCTCCGTGCCGAATTCGCTCGCCAGACACCACCGGGTGCTCCCACCTGTCAGCGCATTGCTGGCGTCACGCGGGTCGTTGTGAATGTCCTTCGGGTTGCGGTTCGTGTAGTAGATCTTGGCCGTGGCATCCCGTGCGGGCGGGGTGATGGACACCAGCTGATAGGCGCCTGGCTCGAAAGAGGAGGCCGGGTGACGTGCCGTGAACGACAGGGCCGGGCGTGATTCTCCATCTCCCACGAAAGGCAGCACATCGATCATGTCCGGCACGTTCGGTGCGCTGATTTCCTGCCCCATGGATACGAAGGTCAGCGTGTAGTCGAAAGGATCCCCGGGTTCGATCCGTGTGCGGGAGGTGCTTTTTTCCAGCAGAAAACCCGGAGGGGTCTGCACGGTGGTGTTTTTGTACGCCCCTTTCTCGCAGACCACTTCCTGATTGTCGGTCAGACGTGTCATCACCCAGGTCTGGCTGCCGGCATGATATCGGCAGTCGCCTTCGTAGTCGTTGGCACCGCCGCTGATGGCAACCAGGTTCCTGACCTGCGAACCGTTGATGAGATGGTTGCTCAGGCGTGCCCGGAAAGTGATGGGGGGCAGTTTGGCGCCCTCGTCGCCATCGTGACCGAAATGCGGCAACTGGTCCGGGAAAGTCCAGGTCAGCGTCGTCATGCCGGTGTCGGGGGTGTTTTCCTGCACGACGGGTTCCATCGGCTGGCCGCCGACGGTGGCGGTGCCTTCGAGGTAATAGGTGCCCTTGGGCAGCAGGTCCGTCACGGTGACCGTGTCGCGTAGCTGCGGATAGAGGGTGCTGTGGCGGGGCACGATCTCATAGGTCAGCACGCTGCCGGCCGGTACCGGCGTCTTCTCGTCGTTGGCCGCGGCTGGTTCGATGATCGTCTTGCTCACGCGTGACACCGTGCGCGTCGGGATCACCATCAGGTGGTCACGTTGTTTCGTGACATCCATCGGAAAGGAGGTGGAGGTGATTTCGGCGCGGTTCCTGACGATGGTGCCGTCGGGAATCTCATCACCGGCCCGCCGGGTGGCCGGGCTTGGCGACAAAACCTCGATCGTGCTGCCCCAGGTTCGTCTCATGACCAGGCCGGGGATGTTCAGTACGGCAATGCCCTGTGGGTTGAGGCGATTCAGCTGGGCGCGCACATAGACCAGCTTGCCGGCTTCCTCGGCCTTTTGAGCCGTATCGAACCACTGGATGTCGGGGTTCTGGCAACTGGCCGATGAATACGCCGAGCTGCCATGAGACGAATACTGGCCGATGACTTCGTAAGGCGACCGCGAGGTGTCGGTCGATGCAAAGTAGGGGGAAGTGCCAGCGGGTGGGACACCATAGCTGTATTTGATGACGGCTTTCGGATCTTTCAGGTAGCCAGGCAGGATGCTTGCGGACAACCTGTTCACGTCGACGTCGAAAGCACTCCGGTCGAGAATGTCGCAAAGCAGCACCTCACTGATCTGCTGCGTCCCCGTGTTCGAAAATCGCAGGATGGATCGTACCGACTGCGTGGGCGCGATGTGATTGACGATTTCGTCACTCAGAATGGCAGGGTCTTTCGGGGCGTGTAGCGGTGCGGTGACACCCGTGTCGGGAACGAAGGCTTTCTGGGCTTCTCCCTTGCCTTGTGCCTTGATGTCGTGAGAGGTCACGTGACGGTCGTGTTCAAGGTTGGGCTTCGGTTGCGCGATGGCCTGCCCGCTGATCGAGGTTCCCTGAATCTGTGCGAAGCGGAAAGGATGGTTCACCACGACGTTGTCCGGGTAGGTGGCCAGCTCCGTCCATAGCACCAGCACCTTGTTTGCCACCCAGAACTCATCAGCCGGCAGGGGCGAATTGGTACGTGACAATTGGGTGGGATAGTGCGCCAGCCGGGTGTCGACACCCGACAGCGAGATCGTCACGGCGTTTCGTGTGGCGCCGGGCTTCACCTGGCAGTCCCCGCCATTGGCCACGGTATATTTATCCGGTGCCGGCGATGGGCCATGGTCGGTGACGCGGTTATAGGTGTTGACGCGACCGCCGCCGAACAGACCAGGGGCATCCTGGGCGAAATTCCGGCCGCTGCCGCAGCCATCGGCATAGCTGCCTTTCGCATCAGGATCCCAATCCAGGACACGCACCGAATCGGGATAGCCGCTGATGTCCAGCGTGATCTCGACGGGCTGGTTGGGGTCGAGTTGCTCGACGCCTTTTTTCCCGCCCTTGTCCGGGTTCTGCGCAAAGAGACCGATCATCGGTCGGTGGAACACCCCGTCCTTCCGCTCGGGGCCCGGGCCCGGGCCGTTTTCCACCTGAACACCATAGGCAGCAGGCACGCCGTTGTGGCTCATCTGGACCTTCACGTCATAGAAGGGGGCTGCCGTGACTTTCAGGGCATCGGGCAATGTCGCAGGTGCCTTGCCTGCTGGCACCTTGTCGGACTTCACGTCGATGGCAGGGGTTTCAAACGTGGTGTCGTGACGGACGTCGCCCCGAACCGTTGCATTGAAAACCAGTGACCGGGTGCCGGAGCCCGTGAAGTCCTCCATCCTGCAGGTGATGATCTGTCCGTCGGCCGACAGCTGCGAGCCAGGCTGGCGACACTGTGTCGGCATCGACCAGTCGGCAATGGGTTTGCCGTTTACCTGAGGCAGGGTCAGCTTGATGACGGGATTCGTGTCGGCACCGTTGGTGCTGACGGCCACCTCGTAACCCACTGCGTCATGGGTGCGCACGATGCCGTTCTTGGCGCCGGCATCGAAGCCCGGGCCTGTCCGGGTCGTGTTGAAGGTGGGAGTGCCATCATACTGAACCGAGTAGGTCACCTGATTGATCATGGCCTGGGCCGGCAGGCTCCAGCAGGTGGCGGCCAGCAATGGCAGCACCCAGCGGACAGGCTTGAAAGGGGCTTGAGTCGACGGGAAAGGCTGGACGCGCATGGGGCAGGCTCTGTCAGGATGATGGTGGGAGGCGCTGCGCATCCGCTGCTCTGACCGTTTCGTGCCCGATGTCGGTCACGCGATGGACTGGCTGGATGGGGCATGCGCTACCTTTGCCCATTCTTCTATCGGCCCTGAAGGGAAGGCGGGGTGATGTGATGGCCGGGAGGCCGGGAATGATCAATGGCGGGAGGCGCGTCGTTTCCTGTGACATAGGCCCTTTCCATCACGCCCGTCTTGCTGTCGAAAGCCTGGCCTGTCTGCCCACGCTGTCCGGTCTTGTGCTGAACGGAGGTGTTGCTACCCTGGGCCTGGCGGGCCCTGACCTGCTCGATCACGGTGTTCGAGCAGCTGCCCTCGATGAAGTCGGCCCGATGCAGCATGCCTTTCTTTGCATCGATGAACAGGCTTTGGGCATCGCCTGCGCTCTGGGCGCTGCTGGTCACGAGCCGGCTCCTGCGGGGCAGGGTGCGGGGGTCGATCTTCAGCACATGGGTGCGTGGGCGAAGGCCGCAGTGGCTGTACTTGCCGTGGGCGTCGGTCACCATCCAGGTGCCGTTCTGCAGGTACAGGCGCACACCGGGGATGCCAGGTTCATTGACATCCTTGATGGCGTTGCCATTGCAGTCGACATAGACCTGACCGGCCAGGCAGGTCTCCTCGCTGAAGATGCCGGCTCGAACCTGCACCTGCCAGCGCGATTCGTTCGAGCAGGCTTCGGCCGTCTGGCTGTCGGGCGAGGGAAGACAGTTCACCTGCGCACGGTTGATGCCATCGCCTTCCATGGCACCGGTGCCCACGCGAACCCGATAGCTGATCACCACCTCGCCCTGCCGGGGCGCAGTCACCTGGCCGGGCGTCGATGGCCGGGCCTGATCCTGTCTGCCTGCATCCTGACTGCCCGCCTGCCCGATCCGGTCAAGTTCGATGCCGAACTGGTTTTGCGCCGTGCGCGTGACACGCAGCAGTCGTGCGCCCTGCACCCTGACCGAAGCCGTGTCGAGCCGGAAGCCTGGCGGGAGCTGGTCGATCACCACCGGCGAGCGGGCAGGGCCATCGCCGAGGTTACGAATGTGCAGACGATAGCTCAGCCAGTCACCGATGTCGGCCGAACGTGTGGTGCTGCTCTTCTTCAGGCGCAGGGCGGCCCGATAGTGCGGCACCGGGGTGTCGGCACAGGCGCTCGCCTCGATGAGGTGCCCGGCATCGGCCGCACGGTCGGCGGCCGGCCCGCCCAGCTGGTGTACCGACAGCCGTGCCATGTGTGCCAGCCCGTGCCCGGGGCGCCCGCCCTCGCAGCGGTCGTTGGCGGTGTTGCTGCCCGGCGGGACACGAACCCGTACCCTCAGCAGATAGACATCCTGCCCGTCGATGCCGAGGGGATGGCGGCTGGCGAGCCGCCAGCGAGGTCGTCCTTCCACGGCGGGCAGTGTCGTGATGCCGATGGGCTGATCATCACGCCTGGCCTGCACCGAGACGATCCGTGCATCCTCATCGAAGCCGGGCTGGGTGACGAGATCATAGTAGCCATCTGCTCCGCCCTGGTGACTGACCTCGATCCGGTAATCGATGTCGTGTTCCTGGGGACTGCCCGGTACCGGGCGGATGCTGCCGCTCACCGTTTGCGTCAGCTGCATCTCGGCCGGTATCCGCTTGAAACTGATCCGGCAGCCCAGGTTCTCGGTCAGCCGCAGGCGGTTGCCTGGCAGCGCAAGAGGACGATTGTCGGCGCCGTGGCACATCAGTCGGCTGTGATAACCACGGCGTACCGGTACCAGCAGTTCGTATTCCCGGTCGGGCCTCAGCCCTTCGCTGACGGCCTCGCCCGGACGCAGGCGAATCCGCTGCGCCGGGGCGTCGACCGGAATCAGCTGAAGCACCATCGCATCGGCCTCAGGGGCCGGATGGGTCGTGCCATCGGCTTCTTCCACCATCACCCCATCCAGCGCCACGCGCAAGGGGGCGTCGGTGTGGCTGGTGCGGCAGGTGCCCACATCACCATGACCGAGGCTGATCGTCGGCTCGGGCATGGACGGCGACTCGGTGCGGCCGTCGGCACGCCGGATCTCGCACTGCCATGGCCCGGGCTGAAAATGTGCCACAGGCAGGCTGAGGAGCTGATAGCGTCCGGCTGGCAGGGCAACGCCGGTCACGCCGGGGGCCCCGCTGGCGCCGGAGAGCAGCGGCTCATCGTGGCCCAGAGGACGTGCCTGCAGGATGAAGTCTTCCGGCCTGGCCTGCCGGCCGTGACGGATGTCGAGCGTGCTGACGAGGGACAGGCGCGCGGGCTGGTCCTCGACGACGAGGCTGCAGCTGGCCTTGTCCCCATGGCTGAGGTGAAGGCTGTCGCCTTGCCGGTTCTGATCGTTGATCCGGCATTGCCAGGTGCCGGTCTGATAGCCGGGCGGGGCTTCATGGCTCAGGTGGTAGCGTCCTGCCGGCACTGGTCGGGCCGTGAGGCTCTGGCCGTCCCCTGTCCCGTCGAGGATCGGGGGCTGCCCGGGGGCATCCGCCGGCATCAGGCGCAGCCGGACGTGGGCGGGTGTGGCGGTTCCGCCATGACGGTTCATGACCGTGGCACGCAGCGTCAGCTGTGGCGGCACCATCGATTCGGTGAAATGATAGCCATGGGCCGCGGTGCCGGCCGTCAGCACGATGTCCTCGATACGCTGCGTCTCGGCGCGGCCGCCGGCGGTGCCAGGGGACAGTTTGCCGGGCTGCCGGTGTTCGCCGGCCGTGTTCGCCGGGCGGCTCAGCGTGTAATGACCGGCCAGCAGGCCCACGAAATCTGGCAGCGGCGTGCCGGTGCAGCCATGACCCGGGTGAATCCTGTCCGGGGCGCCGGTCACGAAACCGAAGTGGCCCTGTGCATCCGTCAGGGTCGAATACCGGAGTGGGTGCCCGTTGTGGCTTTGCCCCGTGAGATCGATGCACTGGCCGCTGATCGGGGTGTCTTCGGCATCGAGCCGGTTGTCCTGCTGAAGGTCGATGAAACTGCGTCCGCTCAGCGCAGCCGGCTGGAAACTGACCTCGACCACCTGTGTGCCCACCGAGCGAACGAAGGGCAGGGGGCTGGCGGGCTGGCTCGGGCCGGCGTTGACGTGGGTGGCAAAACGGCTGCCGTGGGCGGCGAGTGCCGGATCGGTCTGCCATTGCAGGCGAATGTCATAGGGCTGGTCGGGGGGCAGCAGGGGCAGTGCCGGGCGGATGCGCACCGCGGTGCTGTCGGCAAGGCTGGCCGGGCAGCCCGCCGAGCCGAACTGGTGCGCGAGGCACCATCGCGTGCTGCCATCGGGCAGCCGGTTGCTGGCGTGTCGGGGGTCGGGGTGGATCTCGCGCGCCGGGTGGCGGGTGTAGAGCACCTCGGCTGCCGGGTCGTTGGCCGGTGGTTGCACGCCCGTCAGCCGCAGTGCCCCCGGTGTGAAGCGGGAGGCCGGCTGGCGAGCCTGGAAGCCGGTGGCCGGGTTGTCTTCACCATCGCCCACGAAAGGCAGGATCTGGATCACCTCGGGCAGATCGGTGGCATGCACCGCCACGCCGTTGGCCTGAAAGCGGATCTGTGTCTCGAAGGCATCGCCCGCATCGATCCGGGGCTGGGGCGCCTGGTGTTCGAGCACGAAGCCCGAGGGCGTCAGCGTGCGCACCGTGACCGCCGAGGCTTTGGCGCAGCCGTCGTCAGCCAGCGTGATGGGGTCGGGCGTGCAATCGGCTTCGGTGTCGTGCGGGCCGCCGCTGATGGTGGCGAGGCTTCGCAGCAGACTGCCATTGCGAACGTGCTGTCCGACCCGGGACTCGAACTCGATGGGGGGCAGCAGGGCTTCATTTTTTGTGTTGGCGCCCAGGAAGGGCGTGCGTGAGGACAAGGTCCAGAGCAGGGTGGTCTGGGCGCTGTCATGGGTGCCGGGGATGATCCGGGGCTCCGCTGGCTGTCCGTCCAGCGTGGCAGAACCGTTCACATACTGCAAGCCGGCGGGCAGCATGGTATGGATCGTCACCGTGCCGGGCGTGGGCAGCATGGTGCTGCTGTAACGGCCCTGCAACCGGTGACGCAGCGTGGTGCCGGCGGGCACCGGGGTCTGGTTCACGGCGCTGTCGGGGGAGACCCAGGTGTGCGTGAGGCGTGAGACCGTCTGCGTGTTGATGACACGCAGATGGTCGCGATGGGCGGCCAGCCTGCCGGTGTCGGGCAGGGTGGTGGAGCCGATCTCGGCGCGGCCGCGGATGATCGTGTTGGCGGCGATCGGTGTGCCTTGCCGGCGGCTGCCCTGGCCGGCCGGCGTCTCCACCTGGATGTCGGCCGCCCAGGTGTCACGCAGGATCAGGCCGCGGATCTGGAGTCCGAAGCGGTGGTTCGGTTTCAGTTGCGGCAGAAAGCCCCGCACATACACCAGTCCATTGGAGCCCTGGGCGTGCTGTGCCTGGCTGAACCAGCTGATATCCGGGCCGTCGCAGCGGGCGCGACTGTAGGCGGACTGGCCTTCGCTTGCGCGCAGGCCCGGCGGGTCGTATTCACTAGGCGCACTGTCGGTCGACGTGAAATGGGGTGAGGCGGCGTTCCGAACCCCATACTGGATGCTGCCGCCATGCGATTGCCCTGTCAGCCTGGCGCTGAACCGGGGGCCGATCTCGAAGGCGGTGCGGTCGATGATCTCGCACAGATAGGCGTCGTCCTGAGCCGCCGTGCCATTGTTGAAATAATCAAGATCCACGCCTACCGTCTGGCCTGGCCGCATCTGGTTGACGACGCTGGCACCGGCGGAGGGATCGGCCTGCGTGGCTTTGGGGGGCGGCTGCGAGGCGTCCGGCACGAAGACGCGCGAGGTGGCCGAGGAGGCCCGTTTGGCGCGCACATAGCGCAGGCTGCCATCATGGCCGGGGTCGATCTGCAATGGCTGGCCGGTGACGGAGCGGCCGCTCACTTGGCTGACGCGCAGCAGGTGTTCGATCTCGACGTTGTCCGGGTAGTCGCTGAGTGGTGTCCACAACACGAGGGTCTTGTTGGCCACCCAGTATTCGCCGCGTGGAATGGGGCCGCCCGGGGTGCTGCTTTTCTCGGTGGGCACATGGGCGAGCGACGTGTCGATGCCGGTGATCGAGACACGCACATGGTGGCGGTCGGCCGACAGGGTCTGGCAGTCGCCGCCGTTCGCGACCGAGGTGTTCCGGTTGCTGGCGCGGGGGCCGTGATCCTGCACGTAGGGCTCATGGATCATGTTCCCGACCCAGCGGCTGGGGCGACCGTTGTTGGGGCTCCCACAGCCGTCCCTGAAGGAACCGGTGGGCAAATCGTTGGCTGGCTGGCCGGCCGCATGGCGCCAGTCATCGAGCCGTACCGAGGGCGGAAAGCCGCTCGTGTCGACCTCGATCTCCACTGGATGTCGGGCATCGAGTTGTTCGGTACCGATCAGTCCGCCATGATGCGGGTTGCGCACGAGCAGCCCGAGCATGATCCGGTGGTAGAGGCCGTCTTCCCGGTTCGGCCCGCTGGTGGGGGCGGCGGCCGACCCATTTCGGGTGGGCAGGTGCAGCCGGACATCATAGAAAGGGGCAGCACTGACCGTGAGCGCTTGTGCCTGTATCGGCACGGCCTGGGGTGGCGAGCCGTTCGCCGGAACGATCTGTACCGTGGGTGGTGCGATCCGGTCGCCATGCCGGGCGCCGCGTGTCACCTGGGCTTCGAGATAATGGGTGGTGGTCTGGCCGGCGGCCACCGTGCCGAGCTGGCAGCTCAACGTCCGCCGGTCGTCCGACAGGCCAGAATCCTGCCCGCCAGGACCGCGCTCGCAGAAGGTGGGCAGGTAGGCCCATGCCACGGGGGCTTGCCCGGCCGTGGCAGGTGGTAGCGTCAGCACGACACGGAGCGCCTGTTCGGTCTGCTCGGGTTGAAGGCTCAGCCGATACTGGAAGCGGTCGAAACTGCGAACGATCCCGTTGTGGGCGTTGCTGTCCAGGCCCGGGCCATCCTGCGCATCGAAGGGACTGGCGCCGTCGCTGTGGTTGCTCAGGACGGCCCGCATGCCGGCAGATGCTTCGGTGGCAAATAGTGCGCTCAAGGCCAGCATCGCACCGAGCAGATGCTGGCGGTGCCACCGGCCCGGAAGCCTGTGTCGGATGGCGGACAGCACGGGCGGGAAATGCATGGGCCGGTTCATGGCGCATCAGTGCCGGGTATGGCCAATCCGCTGATTGGCGCTGTCGGTACCCTGCTGGCGGGGCCGTGCCGTCACGCCCGTCTTGCTGTCGAAGGACAGCGCGGGCTGAGCGGCTTCCGTCTGCACGCTGGTGTTCTCACCCTGGGCCTGACGGGCTTTCACCTGCTCGATCACGGTGTTCGAGCAGCTGCCCTCGATGAAGTCGGCCCGGTGCAGCATGCCTTTCTTCGCGTCGATGAACAGGCTCTGGGCATCGCCTGCGCTCTGGGCGCTGCTGGTCACGAGCCGGCTCCTGCGGGGCAGGGTGCGGCCGTCGATCTTCAGCACATGGGTGCGTGGGCGCAGACCGCAGTGGCTGTACTTGCCGTGCGCATCCGTCACCATCCAGGTGCCGTTCTGCAGGTACAGGCGCACACCGGGGATGCCGAGTTCCTCGACATCCTTTTTGGCGTTGCCGTTGCAGTCGACGAAGACCTGACCGGCCACGCAGGCTTCCTCGCTGAAGATGCCGGCACGAACCTGCACCTTCCAGCGCGACTCGTTCGAGCAGGTCGAGGTGCCGGCCCCGTTGGGGGTCAGACATTCGACGTGCACGCGGTTCGTGCCATCGCCTTCCAGAGAGCCGACGCCCAGGCGCACGCGGTAGGTGATGATGACATCACCAGGCTGGTGCTGGCCGGGGGCCTTCAGGGACGGGCTGCCCGAACCCTGCCCGTGAGGGGCGAAGGTACCCGTGTGGAGGCTGCCGGCGCGGTTCCGTCCGTTCGTCGCATGCGGGTTTGCGGCAGCCGTTGCGTCTGTCCCGGTGCCCTCGATCCGGTCGAGCTGGATGCGCAGCTCGCGCGAGCCGCCCTGGGTGATGCTGGCGGCCCGGGCGTTCTGCACGCGCACCGAGCCGGGCTCCAGCCGGAAGCCGGCCGGTAGCCGGTCGACGACCACCGGGGAGATGGCCGGGCCGGTGCCCTGGTTGCGAATGCGCAGCTGGTAACTGATCAGGTCGCCGACTTCGGCCGAGCGGCTGGTGCTGGTCTTCTCGATCGAGAGTCTTGCCTTGCTGATCGGCACCGGGGTGTCGATGCAGGCCTGGCCTGTGAGCGGGGGGCCATCGACCGAATCGGCCGACAGGTTGCGTAGCGTGAGGCTGTTGTACAAACCCTTGCCAGACGGGGCCGTGCCGCTTGCGCAGGTGTTGTTGGCCGTGCTGCTGCCATAGGGCACGCGGATGCGAAAGCTCATCAGGTACTCATCTTCAGCCCCGATGGCCAGACGGGCCTCGTCGGCGAGCAGCCAGCTGCCATCGTTGGCTGCCGTCAGGTTCATCGGTTGCGCGTTCTTCGTGATCTGCGTGCCGAGAATCTTCACATCCGGGTCGAAGGCGGGGGTGTCGGTGAGCGAGTACAGCCCGGCTCCGCCAGCCTGGTGCTGCACGCTCAGGCGGTACTGTACCTGGTAGTCGCTCTCGGTGCCGGCCACGGGTTGCACCTGGCCTGCGACCGCTTTCGTCACCTTCAACGTGGCCGGGATGTCCTTCAGCTCGATGCGGCAGGTCACGTTCTGATGGTTGTCGAGCGTGAGCGTATTGCCCTCCAGCGTGCCAGCCGAGCAGACCCATTTGCCGGTGAGGTAGCCGGGCAGCGTCGGTTCGGCCAGCTGATAGACACCAGGGCGCACCGGGACCACCGTCACGGGCTTCGTGCCGCTGATGCCGTGGATCGAGTCCGGGCCGTTGGCCGAGACCGAGGTGTCCCGCTCGGTGGCCGTGCCGCCGTGTGCGTTGAGTACCGCCAGCACCAGCGTGAGACTCACCGGTTGATCGGTGTTGTTGATCGTGCAGGAGGCGTGCTCGCCCTGAGCCAGTGTCAGACGGTTGCCATCCAGTGATCCGGCGTCGCATTGCCAGGCGCCGGCCACATAGTTTGGCAGCTCATCTTCTCGCAACGCGTAGACGCCGGGCAGCACCTCGACGCCGGTGACGCTGCCCGAGCCGCTGGCGCCCGAGATGCCCTGTGTCGGCCCATCGGCATGCAGCACGAAGTCTTCGGGCCGGGCGGTGCCGCCATTCGAGTGGGTGACGGTGCTCACGAGCGTCAGGCGCGACGGCTCGTCATCGTAATGGATCGTGCAGATGGCCTTGTCACCATGACCGAGGGTGAGCGGGTAAGGTGAGGGGGGCGTGCCAACCGCGTTGGTGCCAGCGGTACCGGCCGCCACGGGCTGGCCATTTACGACGCACTGCCAGTGCCCGGCCCGATAACCGGGCAGTGCACTGCCCGAGAGACTGATCGGGCCGACCGGCACACTGACGTCGGTGACGGCAGGTGTGCCACTGGTGCCGTCGAGCAGCGGTTGCGGACTGGTGGTGTTGCCGGCCTGCAGGTTGATCCGGGCCACCGTGGCCGTGCCGCCGTGGTCGTTCGTGATCGTGCTGATCAGGGTCAGTCTGGGTTGTGCAGGCACTTCGGTGAAGTGGTAATCACGACCCATGTGTCCGGCGGGCAAGATGATCTGGCTGATCCGGTTCGTGCCGACCGTACCACCGGCATCACCTGCATGGTCACGACCATCCCCATGACCCGTGGTGCTGGTGGGTTTGCTGAGGTTGTAGGTGCCGCGGATCAGGCCATTGAAGTGGGGCAGCAGCGGGCCGGAGCAGTCGGCCGAGTTGTAGACCCTGTTTTCGGCCAGCGGGGTGAAGTCGTACGCACCCGTATCATCCGTTCGGGTCGAATAGACGAGATGCTGCCCCCGGTAATTGGTGCCATCCACGCTCACGCACTGGCCGCCCAGACCCGGGGTGCCGGCGTCGGGCGTGCCATCCTGATCCATGTCGATGAACACGCGCCCGGCAAAACCGCCCGAATGCACGCTGATGCGAACCTTCATGTTGGACTGGGATTGAACGTAGAGCAGCGAGTTTTTCGGATCCAGCGTGCGGGCACCTGCCAGGTTCGCAAAGACGTTGCCGGTAAAGGCGTGTACCGGGTGGGATATCAGATCCATGCCCATCTTGTACTCGGTGCCTGGCGGCAGCTTCTCCACCCCGGGACGGAAGCGCACGGCTGTGCTTTCACCGATATGGGCCGGGCATCCCGCGGCGCCGAACTCGGCCTTGGTACACCATCGGGTTGTGCCACCAGGGATGGCATTGCTCGGGTCACGCGGGTCGTTGTGGATGCTCTGGGGCGCCGCACGCGTAAAGAACACGGTCGCATCTGGATCGGATGCCGGGGTGTGGACGGCGCTCAGTGCATAGGCACCGGGATCGAAGGTGGAGGCGGGCTGCCGTGCCGAGAAGCTGAGAGCCGGGTTGGCCGTGCCATCACCCACGAAGGGCAGGATGTCGATCACGTCCGGGATGTCTGGCTGACGGATTTCCAGTCCAATGGGCAACAGCGTCAGCCAGTAATTGAACGTTTCACCGGGTTCGATCACCTCCCTGTCGCTGGATTTCTCCAGCAGGAAGCCAGGCGGCGTCAGCACGCGGATGTCGGCTTTCGCCATCTTGGCGCAACGTCCCAGATTCTGGTGAACCGGGTCATAGACGCAATCGGGCACATCATCGTGAGGGCCGCCGCTGATCGTGGCCAGGTTGCTGATCACCGTATGATCTGTCAGGCGGGGATCCAGGCGGATCCTGAAGCGGATGGTCGCCAATGCAGGCGCATCGCCGATCTTGCCTTCAAAAGGCATCCTGTCCGGAAACGTCCAGGTCAGAGAGGTCATGCCGGTGGCCGGCTTGTCGTGTTCGACCCGTGGTTCGTGTGGCTGACCGTCAACGCGGGCGCTGTCTTTCTGATAGATGGCGCCGGCAGGCAGGATGTCGGTCACGGTGACCGTGCCTGGCATCGGCATGTACAGGGTGCTGTATCTGGGCGTCAGCTCATATTCGACCGTGCTGTTCGCGGGCACTGGCGTGGCGCCTGCCGTAGAGGGGTAGGTGATCCGCTTGTCGATCTGGCTGGTGGTCAGTGTCGGCACCACCTTGAAATGATCCCGCAGACCGGTGAACCGGCTTTCTGGCAGCGAGTCGGTCTTGACGAAGCCGCGATTGCGGATGATCTCGCCGGCCTCGATGGGTGTGCCGGCCACGCGCTGGCCGCGAACGGGGGCTTCGACGGTTGTCGAGGCTGCCCAGGTGCGTCGAAGCTCCAGCCCCTGCAGATGCAGAAAGATCATCCCGCCGCCGGGCAGCTCCGGGCTGGTGGCCCGTACATAGACCACGCCGCCGGCTGCTTCTGCCTGCCTGGGTTCATCGAACCAGCGGATGGCCGGGTCGTCACAACGCGCCTGCATGTAGGCGGACCGGCCCAGTGGTGAGCCAGCGCCCTTGACTTCATCTTCCAGGGGCGCGCTGTCCACGGACGGAAAATACATCGAGCTGCCATCAGGTGGGGCACCATATTGCACCCTGGGTGTGATGCCAGGCGCATTGAGGACTTCTGGCCACCCATGAAAATAGGGCGCCAGCGTGAAGGCCGTCCGGTCGAGAATGTCGCAGATCAGCAGGTTCTGGTGCGTGGTGGTGCCACGGTTGACATAGCGTACCGTGGCGAGCAGCTGCTGTCCCGGTGCCACGTAGTTGACGATGCTGTCTCCCGGAATGTATTTGGGGTCTGGCGTTGCCTGCAAGGGGGCTTTGGATAGCGCATCGGGCGAGAAGAGCTTGCGGGCCGTACCATCGTGTTCCGAGCGGAAGACATAGCTGATCTGGTTTCCATTACCTTGAATGGGTCGACCACTGATCGACTGGCCCTCGATGCTTGAAAAAGCCAGCGTATGGGTGATGTCCTGGCCTTTCGGGTAATCCCTGTCGTTCAGCTCCGTCCACAGAACCAGTGCCTTGTTGGCCACCCAGTGGTCGGTCTCCGGAATCTTGCGACCGGTGGCGGTTTGTGTGGGACTGTGGGCGAGCGTGGTGTTCACACCATTGAGTGACAGTGTGATCTGCTCGCGGTCACTGCTCTCGATGTTGCAATCACCGCCATTGGTCACCCGGTTGTTCGCCGTCGAATTGTGTGGGCCAAGATCCTGGATGCGGTCATGGGTGTTGATGGCATTACCCGAGGCAAGGGCCGGGCGTCCGCTGAAGTTGCTGCCGCAGCCGTCATGAAAACTGCCGGTGGCCGCCTCGTCGCCGTCGAAGCGTGGTGCTACATGCCAGTTGTCGACTTTCACCGACGACGGATAGCCGCGAGTGTTCAGGACGATCCTGACCGGTTTGCTGGGGTCAAGCTGTTCGACGCCTTTTTTGCCGTGGCCGTTCGGGTGACGGGCGATCAGCCCTACCAGCGGGCGGTGATACATGCCGTCCTCGCCGTTGGGCCCGTTCTTCGGGAAGTAGCCATAGGCTTTCGGGTTGCCCATGAAGCTGTTTTCGAGGAAAACATCGTAGAAGGGCGCTGCACTGACGGTGATCGTTCGGGCGGTATTCGTGACGGCAAGGTCTGGAACGGCTCTTGAGCTGACCCGGATCGTCGCTGGTGGCAGTTGTGCACCGTTAGGGGCCGTACCAAGAATGCGGGTGACGAAGCGAACGGCCCTGGTGAAGGATTCCTTCACGTCCGCGATACGGCAGTCGATGCTTTGCCTGTCTGCCGAGAGGGTGGATTTGCTTGCAATGCAGAGGTTGGGCAGGTAGCTGAAGGCCGCCAGTGGCCGATTGTCGGCGCCCCGGGCAAGGGTCAGCTGAATCCGCATGTCCTGATCGGCACCTGTGCTGCTCAGCGATACCCGGTACGCGAATTCGTCATGCGTGCGGACGATGCCATTATTGGGGCCGCTATCGTAGCCTGGGCCATCCTTGGTGTCGAAGCCGGCCGTGCCGTCAAAAGACACTTCGTAGACGGCCTTGTTCAGTTGTGCCTGGGCAGGGAGTGCCCAGCAGCAGCCCAGCGCTACCAACAGCGTGGCAAACAGGGGCCGATGTACTGGTGGATGATGGGCCGGCGTGGTGTGCTCACGAACCCCATCCGGCTCGTGGCGAAGAGAGGAGAGCGCACCGATCTTTTTCATGATCATTTCTCCTGGCGCACCCCATCGACTCACATGCTCAGGTCGTTCTGGCGGATGAGAAGCGCTTGATCCGGTCTGATGGGCAGCGGTGGGTGGAGCCATGCTTCACCACGTTCAGTACACCGCCAGTTGGAAGGGCCTGGTCAGCCACGACACGGCAGGGTATCGTGGCTGCCGTCGGGGGCGGTCAGCGATCCAGCGTCCGGTTCACATCCGGATCGTTGCCGCTGAACAGGCGCTCATCGAACTTGAAGCGCAGGCGCAGGTAGGCGCCACGGGCCGTGTATTCGCTGCCGGCCAGATCCCGGTCACGGAAGCCTGCCCAGTTGTAGCCGCCCGACAGCCACAGGTTGGCCGTCATCAGATAGCCAAGTTCGGCGCCGGCGGCATTCTGGCTGATGCCGCCCGGGCTCCACATCCGGTGGAACATCCCGCTCAGATCCCAGCGTTCGCTCAGACCATAGGTCACGCGGCCGCCGGCCAGCCAGGCCGTGAAGCGGCTGTCGCTGTCACCGAAGAGGTCGATCTGGCGCTTGCCGGCCAGCCGCCCGGTCAGCCACCAGTTGCGGTTCGGGTGCCAGTCGGACACCAGACTCGCGATGTGCTTGCGATAGCCGTCACTCAGGACATCCTCCCCGGCGCGGGTCTGCAGAACCGGGTCACGGCGGGTCCAGTACTCGTAGCGGAAGAGGGTGTTGACGCGGTTGTAATCGGTGTCGCGGTACGCAAAACCGAGCTGGAAGCGGTTTTCATAACGCTGTGGCACCGAACTGTCGAAGGTGTTCAGCAGATAATGGTTGCGGATCAGCGCCGTCCAGTCACGGTTGAGCTTGCGCGACAGGGTCAGCGTCGACAGCCAGCTGTCATAGCTGCTCAGGTAGGGGTCGGCCTGGGCCGTGCTCATGCCGGAGACCACTTTCTGGCCCGAGGTATGTCGCCATTCCAGCCGCTTGCCCAGTACCCAGCGTTCCGTCGGACGCCATTGCAGGCCGAAGGTGAGAGCCGTGCTGTCGCGATCGGTGCCATCGAGGACTTTCAGATGCTCGGCACCGGTCTGCAGGCTGAGGGCGGAAGACACGCGCCAGGTGTTGCGCAGGCCGTTGGCCCACTGGGCTTGACGGGCGCTGATGGCGTCGTACATCCGGTACTCGCTGTAGAGCGTGCCGTCCTGCATGTATTCGGTGTCCAGACCGAAGACGAAGGCGTCCGAACGGTAGGGGCTGCGGATCTGGGCGCCGGTCTGCGGATCGGTGATGGTTGCGCTGGTGGCCACGGTCGAGAGCCCCGTGTTCCATTCGTAGCGACCGAACAGGCGTGTTTTCTCCTGCACCTGCCAGCTGGCGCCTGCGGCGGCACGGCGATGCTCGGCATGGTCGATATCCTGCTCGATTTCGGCGGCCAGACGGAGGTATTCGAGCGGCAGCCACGACAGGCCGAGCTGCACGGCCGTGTATTCCACCGGCACACCGGCCAGCCCCGTGCCCACGCTGCTGCCGTAACCGGTGCTCCAGCCCGAGCCGGTGTTGTAGAGGGTCTCTCCCCGCACCGGGTCGAGCGCGCTGGGCGAGCTGCCATAGAGCCCCCCGCCGAAACCCTGCGAGACCACACCCACGCCGTAGGGCGCATTCAGGTTGCTGGCCGTGCTGAGGCCGCCCTGCTGGCTGCTGCCGGCGTGTTCCGAGACGTGGTTCGCCCCGATCTCGACACGAACGGTCGGCGTCGGATCGATCTGGATGCCGGCTTGTACCTGGGTGCGATCCGCACCGGTCCGACGGTCCTCGACATAATGACCACGGCCGAAGACGGCCAGACCCACCTGCGTCGTCTGCGAGGTTGTGCCTCTATCAGAGCCCTCCGCCGCCTCACTGGTGTACTGGCCATCGGCGGGCGCCGGCACGTCCGCCCTGCGGATATCCCGCAGTACATGGCGGGCCTCGGCACCACCCTGACGTTGCCCGCCGGCGAAGGAGGAGGCCGGGTTGTTGAAACCCACGTCGCTTTCGCCATACCAGGCGCCGGCCGCGCTGCGTTCACCGTCATAGCCGGCTTCGGCACGCCAGGCCTTGCCGCTGATCTCGCCGGTGCGGCTGCCAGGGTCGAGCCGGTAATGGTGTCCGCTGGCCGAGTCGGCCGCCGACTGGGTGCGGGCCACTTCGGCTCGGACCCAGCCACGCTCACCGATCATCACGCCGGCATTGGCGCTGGCGATCTCATACGGCGCCATCGGATTGCGATCCTTCACCCACGAAGCACCGACATTCACGGCGGGCGCGGGCTGATACTGACCATTCACCCCGTAGACCCAGTATTTCTCGCCGCCCTGATCGACCTCATAGGTGATGCGAACGGAGATCGGGTTCAGGTTCTCGTCCACCGAGGGCACGGGCCGGTTCATCAGGATGCGACCGCTGAATGGCTCGAAGCTGTAGTCGACGAAGCGGGTCAGCGGACGGGTTTCCAGAATGCGGGCCGGTGCGTGGCGGTCACGTACCAGGATGACGACCTGTTCCGAGCCGACCACGGCATGAGCCGCATTGGTGACACTATAAGGCCCCGAAATGCCACGGCCCGGAAATTCTTCCACCACCTGACGCAGGCTGTCGTGGGCTGCGAAACTGTCGAAAAAGCCTTTGCTGCCCTCGACGTGACCACGAACACCGGTCAGCGAACGGTCGTACTGGCCCAGATCACGACTCTGGATGCGTGCCACGCGGCCCTGACCGGCCATCTCGCTGAAGCCGCTGCCGGTCACGATGTCGCCATACAGCAGGTAATTCCGGTTCTTGTCGATCCGGACGTACAGACGGTTGTTGCTCTGGGCGTCGAAGCCCGTGGTCGAGCTGTCACCGTAGACCGGATACCAGCGTTCGGGATCCAGATCACGGAACAGCCGGCTGTTGCCCGGATGTTCACTGTCATAGGCCATCGTCAGCAGCATGTCGCCGCGGATCTTGCCCTTCAGGAAGAAGGCGCTTTGCAGGGCGGTGCTGTACTTGCCATTGTTGCTGGTTCGCGACCACTGCTGGATCTGATCCTCGAAGCCGTCGTTGGGACGGGTGTCTTCCAGTGACAGACGGCTGTCCCGGCGCAGTGAAATCACGCCCTCGATCAGGCCGGCCGCGATCATGTCGCGCAGTTCCGGCACGAAATCGATCTGGCCGCTCAATTGCACCTGGCCGGCGTGGACACGGATGTCCACGCTTTGCGGGGTGGCGGGGGCCAGCAGCCAGACATCGGCCCGGCCGTTGTGCAGTTCGACCTGCATGCCCGGTTCCAGCGGATTCAGGTCGGCAGGCATCAAACCTTTTTCATCGCTGCCGGCGCCCGGCAGCTGAAGGCGTCCAGCCGAGGCTTCGATGGTGACGATGGCGGTACCGCGAACGGCCTGGTTGTCGGCATCGAAGGCACGGATGCGCAGTTTGGCCGGGGTCTGCCCGTCAGCCGGCAGGTTGTTCTGTTCGACCTCGACCGTCAGCCGGCGAATGGCATCGTGTGCGTGGACGGTACTGGCCGGCGCCATCACGCCGACAGGCAGTCGGGGCAGGGGGGTGTCGACCGTTGCCTGTCCGGTGTCCATGCCCGAGGCAAATGCCAGAACCGGCGCGAGAGCGTAGATGCTCAGTAATGGAGCAGCCCAGCGTGGATGCTGTCTGGTCGAGCAGTGGAATGTCTGGCTCGGGTTGCGCTGTCGATCGCCGCTCATTCGGCCCCTCTATTTCGGTAAGTGGGCGTGATGCTCCTGGCGATGGCGCGACAGGTTCCGGATCCCGATCGGGATGCCGACGGGGGGAACTCACGGCCGGTGAGTCAGGTCATCACAGAACTCGTTGACGTCTGGCCCGCATTCGAAGCATGTCATCGAGTGTCTTCGTCTGCGCTGGCTTCACGTGTCCTTCGTTCATTTTCACGGACTTCATGAACGGTGACATCCTCTTTGAGGAGGCGAGTTGATAAGCGGCTGATGATGGTGGACAGGGGGAATGGCGCTGTTTCAGGCGGACGGCACGGCTTGGCAGGACAGGGGGGTGCTGCCCTGAGACTTCTGCTTCAGCGTCCTGCAGCCCAAGCTCCCAGGGTCAAAATGTCTGGTGCCAAATGAACCAGACGCAAACCGTGCCCGGCTGATTCGCCCATGAAAAAAGCCCGTCGAAACCACCGGATTTCGACGGGCTGACGGAATCGTCAGGATAGGGACGGAAGGTATCAGCCCCTGGCAGCCTGCAGGCGGCGAGCCACCTCATCCCAGTTGATCACGTTGTAGAAGGCTGCGATGTAGTCGGGACGACGGTTCTGGTAGTTCAGGTAGTAGGCGTGCTCCCACACGTCCAGGCCGAGGATCGGGGTGTTGCCGCTGGTGCCGGCAGCCTTGCCCATCAGTGGGCTGTCCTGGTTCGGGGTGCTTTCGACGGCCAGCTTGCCTTCGGGCGAGACGGTCAGCCAGGCCCAGCCCGAACCGAAGCGGGTCAGTGCGGCCTTCGTGAAAGCGTCCTTGAAGGCGTCGAAACCACCCAGGTCACGGTCGATGGCGCTGCCCAGTTCGGCGCCCGGCTGGCCGCCACCGTTCGGGCTCATCACGGTCCAGAACAGGGTGTGGTTGGCGTGGCCGCCGCCGTTGTTGCGAACAGCCATCCGGATGCCTTCCGGCACACTGTCGAGCTTCGTGATCAGCTCGTCGATCGGGGTGTCGGTACCCTGGCCGGCGCCTTCCAGGGCTGCGGTCAGGTTGGTGATGTAGGTCTGGTGGTGCTTGGTGTGATGGATTTCCATCGTCCGCGCATCGATATGGGGTTCGAGCGCATCGTAAGCGTAGTCGAGTTTGGGCAGCGTGTAAGCCATGAGAATCTCCTGTCAGGAATACCGTTGCGTATCGCGCAGGCGGGGGCCGGTGAGGGCGGGGCGCGGGCGGACACACGGTGGTGGAAACATGCCGGGCCGCAGAACCGGCGGGTAGGGGGTGCCACCTTCTTTGAGGGTGGCTATGTCACGGTGGGCAATGATAGCCCGAACGTCGGCGCGGGCCAAAAAAAACCGCCTTGCTGAAAAGGCGGTTCCTCGAGACGGCTTCCCTGATGTCGTGGCTTGAGGCCCCGATTCGGACATGGCTGTGTCCGGCCGGGCTACGATGTTCAGACCCGGCTGAAGATCAGTGTGGCATTGGTGCCACCGAAGCCGAAGCTGTTCGACATCACGGCATCGAGCCTGCCGGCGCGATTCTCGCGCAGGATCGGCAGACCTTCGGCATCCGGATCCAGATTCTGGATGTTGGCACTGCCGCAGGCAAAGTCGTTCTGCAGCATCAGGATCGAGTAGATCGCCTCGTTGGAGCCGGCGGCCCCCAGCGCATGACCAGACAGCGATTTCGTCGAGCTGATCATCGGCACATCCTGACCGGCGAAGGCGGTGCGGATCGCTTCCAGTTCCTTCGTGTCACCGACAGGGGTGGAGGTGCCGTGGGCGTTGATGTAGTCGACCTTGCCACCATGCTGGCTCATGGCCATCTGCATGCAGCGCACGGCGCCTTCGCCCGACGGCTGCACCATGTCGTAGCCATCGGAGGTGGCGCCATAACCCGTCAGTTCACACAGGATGTTGGCGCCGCGGGCTCTGGCGTGCTCGTACTCTTCCATCACCAGCACACTGCCACCACCGGAGATGACGAAACCGTCGCGGTCGGCATCATAGGCCCGGCTGGCCTGGGTGGGGGTGTCGTTGTAGCGGGTCGAGAGTGCGCCCATCGCGTCGAAGAGCATGCTCATCTGCCACGATACCTCCTCGCCGCCGCCGGCAAAGACGATGTCCTGCTTGCCGAGCTGGATCAGCTCGGCTGCATGGCCGATGCAGTGCGCGCTGGTGGAGCAGGCCGAGCTGATGGCATAGTTGACGCCCTTGATCTGGAAGGGGGTGGCCAGACAGGCCGCCGCCGTCGACGCCATCGTCTTCGTCACCCCATAGGCGCCGATGCGCTTGACACCCTTTTCCCGCAGGATGTCGGCCGCCTCGACCTGAGAGGCCGGCGATGCGCCACCGCTGCCGATGACCAGACCGGTGCGCGGGTTCGATACCTGCTCGGGGCTGAGTCCTGCCTGCTGGATGGCTTCCTGCATGGCCAGATAGGCAAATGCAGCGGCATCACCCATGAAGCGGATGACCTTGCGATCGATCAGGGCCCGGGTGTCGGCGGTGATGTTGCCTGCCACCTGGGAGCGCAGCCCCATTTCCTGATAGACAGGATCGAAGACGATGCCCGATTTCAGGGCCTGGAGGGAGGCCAGCACTTCCTGGCAGTTGTTGCCCAGGCTCGACACAATGCCGATGCCGGTTACGACGACTCGTTTCATGCCTCGTCTCCAAGGAGTGAAGTGCAGTTGTTCGAATACACAGTGGAGCGGATGGGGCTAAAACCCGTTGGGTCAGAAATCGTCGGTGCTGGTGAACAGACCGACGCGCAGGCTGTTGCCCTCGTAGATCTTCTTGCCGTCGACGCTCATTTCGGCATCGGCAATACCCAGCACCAGCTTGCTGTTCATCACCCGTTTGATGTGGACATGATAGGTGACTTTCTTGTGTTTCGGCAAAACCTGGCCGCTGAACTTGACCTCGCCGCAGCCCAGCGCACGGCCGCGACCGGGGGCGCCGCCCCAGCCGAGGAAGAAGCCTACGAGCTGCCACATGGCGTCGAGCCCGAGGCAGCCGGGCATGACCGGATCGCCCTCGAAGTGGCAGCCGAAAAACCACAGGTCAGGATTGATGTCGAGCTCGGCGATGACCTCTCCCTTGCCATACTTCCCGCCATCCTTGTTGATGCTGACGATGCGGTCGAACATCAGCATGTTGGGCAGCGGAAGTTGCGCATTGCCCGGGCCGAACATGTTGCCTTTGCCGCACTCGATGAGTTCTTCTTTGGTGTAACTGCTTTGAGGCGCAAACTGGGCCATGTGAATCCTTTCAGGGTTGCGGGTCAGTCAATCCTACAGTATATCGCTGGCTCTTTCATCGGCAAGCTGGCCGGGCGGGGCTTCAGGTGGCGGGAGGGGCTACGGTCGCACCGCTGACCTGATGGCGCTTCATGGCCTCTGCCACCTCGCCATTGGCCTTGACCTGTTCGACGAAGGCGCGCAGCAGCGTCCGGGCCGCTTCGCTCCGTCCCTTGGGCAGGCCCATCGCCTGTTCGATCACCATGAAGCGCCCGGGCAGCATCCGCAGGCCCGGTACGCGGGCCGCATCGCTTTCGAGCTGCTGGCGAACGCCGGCGGCCACCTCATGCCCTTCGGCCATGAAGGTGTCGACCACGGCCTGGGAGGAGGCGGCCCGTACCAGGGTGGCATGCCTGATCTCCCTGCTCAGATACAGATCATAGGCGCTGCCTTTGCCCACGACGACATGGATGCCGTCGGCATCCACTTCCGAGTTGTCCTGCAGTGGCGAGTCGTTGCGCACCAGATAGGCGCCCTCGATCAGGACATAGGGGGCCGTGAAGGCGATGCCGGCGCCCCGAACGGGGTCGATGGCGAAGAAGCCGATGTCGGCCCGTTCCTCGGTCACGGCCGCCACGGCCTTGCTGGCGACGTCCACGACGTCGAGACTCAGTTCCAGACCCAGCAGCCGGGCAAAGGCGCGGGCCAGATCCACCGAGATGCCACTGGGCTCGCTGGCGCCGGGCGCCTGATGGGCGAGCAGCGCATTGCCCAGGTTGATGACGGCGCGCAGGCGGCCGGTGGGTGCGATTTCCTGAATGAGGGCTGGGTCGAGATGGGCTGGATTCATGGGTATTCGTGTCTCCGTGGTGGGTAGCGGTGGCATGAGCGGGTTGACTGCAAGTTGCCCAAAGTGTGGCATCGGCCTGATAATGCAGGCAATAGCCAACTTTTAGAGCGTGTTATGCACTTATCAACACGCGGTTTTGGGCCAGCGCGGGGACGAATCAGTGCATAACACGCTCTATGGTGCATGGGCCACATCAGCCAAGGTTCTAGGATAGGAGGAAGTCTGTGAGCGTGAAGGAGCCTGCCGACAGGGAGCAAGAGCCGTACACGCAGGCTGAGCCGGCAGAGGCCGCCGGGGGTGATGCCAGGGCCGAGGGCAAGGGCAGCAAGTCGAAATCACTGCTCAATCAGCAGTTTACGACGCTCAATTCCCTGCGTCGGGCTCGCACCTGGGTGGATGTCTACCTGATCACCGGAACCTGTCTGCACGGTCAGATTCGCTCCTTCGATGCCAACATGCTGCTGCTGCAAACCCGCACTGGCGATGTGGCCTTGTATCACCACGCCATCAGCAGCGTGATCCGGGCGCAGAAGCGTTCCGGTTCTTCCAGAACGTCGGCCAGACCGGGCGGCTTCAAGCCCTATCGCAAGGGGCCTGGCGGCGTGCCGTCTGCCGGGGGTGAGCGCACGGGTGGCTTCCCGGCCGGTAGAACCCCTCGTACCGTCACCATCGACCGGCCGCTTCGGGAACCTCGTCCCGCGCGGGACGATGATGATGCTTCCGGCAGCCGTATCGGTCGTGGCCGGCTGTCGGTATCGCCGCGTCGTCCGGCCGAAGCGCCGCCCGGCGTCGTCGTCGTGCGCCACAAGCGGGTTCGTACCATCGTCAAGCCGGACGACGCCTGAGGAGCTTGGGCGGCAGGAAAGTCGCGGGCTGCAAACCGGCCGCGCCGGCCCATT